>NZ_DATHDY010000142.1:0-20108 GCF_035318805.1 Baekduia sp. | reverse complement strand
TCTGCTGTGCCGCCATGCCGGCGGCAGCCGTGTACATGCCTTCAAGCATTTATGTCCGGGTCTCCTGGGAAGGAGGGGATCAGGAGCTCCGGCTTCCACCAACGGGTGGTCCAGCCGATCGGAGGTCCTCTGTCTCCCCGGGTGATCGGCAAGGGGCGAACGGACTTGAGCAGGCACCGCAACGGGCGTTTCACCGCGGACGGGCCGGGACGTCCGCCTTCAGGGGTGCCGTAGGCGGCCAGCGAGGCCGAGGCCCACGACGGCCAGCCGTCGCCGCCGGAGGTGGGTCCCCAGTCGCGATAGCGACACGGTCTCCTAGCCGGGGAGGTTGCCGACCTGGGTCGCTGCCTGTTGCAGCGACTGGTCGATCGTCTGGATGGCCTTCTGGCCGGCCTCGAAGGCGCGGAGCGAGGCCATCATGTCGACCATGGTGCGCCCGGCGTCGACGCCGGATCCTTCGAGCGCGCCCGACTGGACCTCGCCCTTGGCGGTGCCCGCGGCGGTGCCGGTGAAGAGGGCGTCGCCCTGCTTGCTGACCCCGGTCAGCGCGAACGCGCCGACCTTGGTGGTGTCGACGGTGCCGTCGGCGGCGACCTTGACCGGCTTGCGGTCGGTGCCGAGCACCGGGTTGCCGAGCTGGTCGGTGAGCGTGCCGGTGCCGTCGGACTTGAACGAGCCGTCGCGCGTGTAGCGGACGCCCTTGGCGGTCTGCACGGCGAAGTACCCGGGCCCGGCGATGCCGAGGTCCAGGGGCTCGCCGGTGTCGCGCAGCCCTTCGGGCGACAGGTCGGTGACCGTCTTGGTGATCAGCGGGCCCTGGCCGAGCCGGCCCACGGTCTGGCCGGTCTTGGTGTTGGACAGCAGCAGGTCGGAGAACGACCGCTGCTGCGACCGGTCCGACTTGTAGCCGGGGGTGGCCGCGTTGGCCATGTCGTTGGCGATCTGGTCCTGTCGGACCATCTCGGCGACCATGCCGGCGGCGGCGATGTAGAGCCCGCGTTCCATGCTCACCGGTACGTCGGCCGTCGAGGGCCGGACTTGAGGGACCTCCCGACGTGCGAACCTGTGGGTCGCCTTGGCCGCTCCGGTGAATCTCGTGCTGCTGCGGGGGATCCTCCCCGACCTCCCGCTCTCGCCGGGCACGGTGGTGCACGCGCGGGTGCTCGACGCGCGGACGCTCGTGCTCTCCGGCGTGCGGCTGGCCGCACAGCTGCCCGACGGCGTCGAGCCCGGGCAGCGCCTGCGGCTCCGCGTCGAGGAGGCCAGCGCCGACCGCGTGCACCTGCGCGTCGTCGAGCAGGCCCAGCCGCCGGCCGAGCAGGCGCCGGCGGTCCCGCCGTCGGCCTACGAGGTGGCGCTGCCGGGCGGCGCGGTCGCGCGGGTGCACGTGGAGGAGCGCGAGGAGGCCGAGGCCGCGCGGCGCGGCGCCGGCGAGGTCCGCTCGGTGGTCGTCCGCTACGACTCGCCGACGCTCGGGCGGCTCGACGTGCGGCTGGACCGCAGCGCGGCGGCGGTCCACGTGAGCGCCGGCGAGCCGGCCGACACGGTTCGCGGCGCGGCCGAGGTGCTGCGCGACGCGCTGGCGCGCGTGACCGGCGGGCCGGTCCAGGTCACCGTCCATCCGCGGTCAGAGACGCTCGATGTCCGGGCGTAAGGGCCCGAAGCGGGCCGCGGCGCTGCGCTACGACCCGCAGGCCGGCGGTGCGCCGAAGGTGGTCGCGGTGGGCGCCGGGACGATCGCGGAGCGGATCGTCGAGCTGGCCCGCGAGCAGGGCGTCCCGGTGCGCGAGGAGCCCGCGCTGGCCGAGGCCCTGGCGCGACTCGAGCTCGAGCAGGAGATCCCGCCCGAGCTCTTCGTCGCGGTGGCCGAGGTCCTGGTGTGGGCCTACGGCCTTGAAGCGAAGCGTCGTCCTACGGCCCCCCGCTAGACGACCCGTCCCGCCCAGCCGTTCCGTTCTAGGCGACGGCCTGGAACAGCGGCGCGTCGTCGTCGAGCTGGGTGCGCAGCGTCTTCTTGAGCTGGCCGTGGATCTGGCAGACGCGCGACTCGCTGACGCCGAGGATCTCGCCGATCTCGGCCAGCGTCATGTTCTTGACGTACAGCAGGACCGCGACCTCGCGCTCGCGCTGCGGCAGGCGGGAGAAGGCCTCGCGGAACTTGTCCTTGGCCTGCTCCTTGGCGGCTGCGTGCAGCGGGTCGGCCGAGGGGTCGGTGGAGGCGATGGTGTCGATGCGCTCGATCGTCGTCTCGTCGTCGCTGAGGACCAGCGTGTTCAGCGAGGTGAGGTCGGACTGCGTGATCTCGTCGCGGCGCTTGCGCAGCTCGGCGACGGTGGTGCCCATCGAGGCGGCCAGCTCGGTGTTGTCGGGCCGGCGGCCGTGCAGCGTGGTGAACTCGTCGGCGGCGCGCTCGATGTCGCGCTCCCAGCGGCGGACGGAGCGCGGCGCCCAGTCCTGGCGGCGCAGCTCGTCGAGGACCGCGCCGTGGATGCGGGTCCAGGCGTACTGCTCGAGCGTGGCGCCCTTGGCCGGGTCGTAGCGCTCGATCGACTGGATGAGCGCCTCGAGGCCGCAGGAGATGAAGTCCTCGACCTCGCAGCGGGCCGGCATCTCGCGGACCTTCTTGTAGACGATGTACTTGACCAGCGGGGCGAAGGTGAGCACGAGACGATCACGGACGGCGCGGTCGTTCGTACGGCGGTATTCCTTCCAGAGGGCGAGGGTGTCCTCGGAAGAGAGGCGGCGCTTCGAGGTCTGGGCGGTGGCGAGGCTCACGGGGCTGCTCCTTGGTGCGGGGGGACGCTGGGTGTATCGGGCAGCCCCCGAACCTTCCGCATCCCCGTAAGTCGGTATCGGACCCTCGACGTGCGTCCATCGGTGTCCTCCCCAGTTCTGGTGAGGCCGCGGCTCGAACCTCCATCGACTGCGCTCAAAGCTGTGCATGGCTGCCGATCGGTCTTGACGCGCGCCCGTGAGCGGACCGCCGCCGGCCCGCGCGCCCGGCCGCCGGCGGCGACGTCGGGTCTCAACTCCACTGGGCACCGGCCGACGACCGGAGTGGCGGCCCATCCCGCCCTCCATCCCCTCCAAGGAGCCTTCAGCACCCATGGCGCTTCGCCTTGTCGCGCCGGTCGACGGACCGGCTGCACCCCAGAACTCCGCCGCTCGCGCGCCCCTCACGGGTGCGGCCGCCGTCGCCCAGGTCACCAACCGCGCCGCCGGCCTGCTCGCCGCGCGCGACCTCGCCGGCTGGCGCGGGCTCGTCTCCGCCGCCGCCGAGCTCCCGGACGTCCACGACCGCTACCACGCGCGCCGCCTGCTGATCGAGTCGACGCTGGCGCAGCGCGCCGCGTCGCCCGCCGCCACCGCCGAGGCGTTCCTCGCCGGCTCGGTCGCCGCCGTCGAGGCGCTCGAGGACGAGCCGCGCGAGCCCGTCCTCCTGAACCTCGCGGGCGTCCTGCTGTACGAGCTCGGCGCCGTCGTCGCCGCCGAGGCGCTCTTCCGCGGCGCCCAGCGCCTCGACCCCCAGCTGGGCGACGTCGCCGCCAACCTGCGCGAATGCGCCCGCCGGCGCAAGCAGGGCACGAGCACGCCCGAGGGCCTGCCCGCCCCGGTCCTGCGCGCGCTGCGCGACCTCGGGCCGCGCGCCCAGCGCGCCGCCCAGCGCGCCGTCCCCGCCGAGGGCCAGACCGTCAGCCTCTGCATGATCGTCAAGGACGAGGAGGCCATGCTGCCGCGCTGCCTGGCCGCCGTCGCCGAGCACGTCGACGAGCTGATCGTGGTCGACACGGGCTCCACCGACGGCACGGTCGCGATCGCCGAGTCCTTCGGCGCGAGGATCCTGCATCACGAGTGGGACGGCGACTTCGCCGCCGCCCGCAACGTCGGCCTGGACGTCGCCACGAGCGACTGGCTCATGTACCTCGACGCCGACGAGGTGCTCGTCGAGGGTGACGGCCCGCGCCTGCGCGAGCTGCTCGGGCGCACGTGGCGTGAGGGCTTCTGGCTCACCGAGACCAACCACGTCGGCGAGATGGAGGACGGCGCGTCGGTCGCCCACAACGCGCTGCGGCTGTTCAGGAACCGCCCGGAGTACCGCTTCGAGGGCCGCGTCCACGAGCAGTTCGCCCACCGCCTGCCAGCCCTGCCCGAGCGCATCGAGCCCTCGCCGGTCCGCGTGGACCACTACGGCTACCTCGGCGCCGTGCGCGACTCGAAGGAGAAGTCGCGCCGCAACCTGGAGCTCCTGGAGCGGCAGGTCGCCGAGGGCGTCGACACGCCGTTCCTGCACTTCAACCTCGGCTCGGAGCGCGCCGCCGCGGGCGACGTGGCCGGCTCGCTGGCCCACCTGGAGCGCGCGTGGGCCAAGCTGGAGAGCGACCCCGAGCGCCTGGAGTACGGCTACTTCCCGTCGCTGTCGGCGCGCTGGGTCAAGGCGCTGAACGCCAACCACCGCTACGCCGACGCCCTCGCCGCCGGCGAGACGGTCCTCGACCTGCTGCCCGGCTTCACCGACGTGGTGCTCGAGCAGGCGATGGCCCACCGCGGCCTGGGCGACACCGACGCCGCGGTCGCGTTCTTCGAGCGCTGCATCGCGATGGGCGACGCCCCGTCGAAGTACAGCGCGACCGTCGGCGCCGGCACGTTCCACGCGCGCAACCTCCTCTCCGAGGTGCTGATCGTCCTCGGCCGCCTCGACGAGGCCGAGGAGCACCTGCGCCACGTCCTCGAGCACCACCCGGCGTTCGTCGGCGCCGTGGAGCCCTACGCCCGTGTGCTGCTGCGCCGTGGCCGGCCGGCCGCCGAGGTCGCGGAGCTGATCCGCGCCAAGGTCCCGGCGCCCACGCCGAGCCAGCGCTTCCTGATCGCCGTCCCGTTCTACGAGGTCGGCGCGGTCGCCGAGGCCGAGGCCGAGCTGCGCGGCGTCCTCGACGCCCAGCCCGGCGCCCACGCCGCCCGCGTGGCGCTCGCCGAGGCGCTGCTGTCGCAGGGCCGGCTGGCCGACGCCGCGGTCGCCGCGCTCGCCGTGCCGGCCGACGCGCCCCACGCGCCCGCGGCCGCCCGCACCGCGCTCTTCGCCCGCCTCGCGGCGGGCGCGGACGCGCCGCTGGTCGACGAGGCGTTCGCCTTCGCCCGCGCCGCCGGCGCGCCCGCCGACGAGCTGGCGGCGTTTCACTGCTGGCGCGGCGCGACGGTCGCGCCCGACGCGGTCCCGGCCACGGCGGCGCCGCTGGTCGCCACGATGCTCGAGGCGCTTGCGCGCCTGGAGGACTTCGACGGCTTCGAGCGCCTCGCGGTGGTCGTGGAGTCGCTCGCCCTGCCCTGGCGCGAGCAGCGCGAGGTGATGGCCACCGTCTACCTGCGCCGCGGGTTCCACGAGTCGGCCGCACGCGAGTGGATCGGCGTCGTCGAGCGGCAGGGCCCGGACGAGCGGGCGATGCTCGGCCTCGCCCAGCTCGCCGAGCTCCAGGGCCTCGACGACGATGCGCGGCTCATGCGCGACGAGGCCGCGACCCTGCGCGCGGCCGCCTGATCGGCGTGTCCTCCGCCGTTGCCCGTCGCGAGCGGACGATCGGCCGATCGTCCAGGCCCGCGCTCAAGCGCCTCCCCACGGCACCGATGACCGGAGAGACAGGGGCAGGTGGCTCAGGGACGAGCCTGCAGGACTTCGAAAGGACCGGAATGGACATCGACGCGACCAACGGGATCGGCGCCAGTGCGCTTCCCGGCCCGCTGCGGGCCGTAGGGAGCGAGCGAGTGGACGATTCCGGCGAGTTCGCGAGGGTGTTCGATCTGGCCGATGCGCGCCGCCGCCGGATGACCGGTCCGGACCGGATCCCGGAGGAGGTGTGGGACGACATCTCCCGCGCCGGGCAGCTCGCCGACGACCTGGCGGAGCGCGGCCAGCAGGTGCGGTTCGACACGCACCGGCTGACCAACCGCGTCGTCGCGTCGCTGTGCGACAGCGACGGCCGCACGCTGCGGCCGGTCTCCCTCGGGGAGATCCTCGGCGCCGAGCCCGATCCCGACCCCGCTCCGGCGGCCTAGCTCATGGCCGGCATCCAGCTCAGCGGCCTGGTCTCGGGGCTCGACACCGCCTCGATCATCGACCAGCTCATGTCGATCGAGCGCACGCCGCGCACGAAGATCACGCTCGACCAGAGCGCGACCACCAAGCGCCAGAGCCTCCTGCAGGACATCAGCACCAAGCTGACGGCGCTCAAGACCGCCAACGACGACCTGAAGTCGAGCCTGACGTGGCTCGACACGCAGTCGGTCGAGAGCGGCGACAGCACGAAGCTCACCATCACCCGCACCGGCGGCGCGCCTCCCGGCGGCTACGACGTCTCGATCACCCAGCTCGCCACCGCCGAGCGCGCGACCTACGACTGGCAGGACCTCGCGGCCGACGGACCGCTGCAGATCCTCAACAAGGACGGCACGCCGCGGGCGTCGATCGACCTCAAGGCGGGCGCGACCGTCGACGACGCCGTCGCCGCGATCAACGCCAGCACCGACACCAACGTCTACGCGGTCAACGTCAACGGCGACCTCGTCCTGGCCGCCAAGTCGACCGGCGACGGGAGCGGCTTCTCCGTGACCGGCGCCGGCGCCGAGACCGAGCGGGTCGCGGGCCTCAACGCCAAGCTGACCATCAACGGCGCCACCGTCGAGCGCCAGACCAACACGATCACCGACGCCCTGCCGGGCGTGACGCTCACCCTCAAGGGCAAGACGTCGGGCACGAACACCATCGGCGTCACGGTCGGCACGCCCGGGCCCGACAAGGACGCGATCACCCAGAAGGCCCAGTCCTTCATCACGGCCTACAACGCGCTGGTCACGGCCACGCGCGCCGACCTCGACGAGAAGCGCGTGCCCGGCGCGACCACCTCGACCGACATCCAGAGGGGCACGCTCTTCGGCGACTCGGGCCTGTCGAGCATGCTCACGAGCTTCCGCTCGGCGATCTCGGCGCCGATCGCGGGCCTGACGGGCCTGACGTCGCTCGCCGACCTCGGGATCAGCACCGGCGCCGCCAACACCGGGACGACGGTCAACCAGGACGCCGTGGACGGCAAGCTCACGCTCGACACCGCCAAGCTCTCGGCCGCGCTGGACAGCAACCCGCTCGGCGTGCGCAAGCTGCTTGGCGGCCTGAGCGGCACAGACGGCTTCTCCCAGGCCTTCTCCGCCGTCATCGCGCCGCTGCAGGGCACCGGCGGGATCCTCGACTCGCGCATCACCGCCGCCACCAAGGACCTCAGCGACATCAAGGACAGGCTGGACACCTTCGATGCTCGCATGGACACCAAGCAGGCGATGTACCAGAAGCAGTTCACCGCCTTGGAGACCGCGCTGCAGAAGAGCCAGACGGTCGGCACCAGCCTGGCCAGCTACATCTCGTCCATGTCGGCCTGAGCACTCAAGACCGTGTCCCGTTCGGCGATTGAAGAGTACGTCCCCCTCCCTCGGAAGCGAAGCGCATGAACCCCTACGCCAGCCCTCAGGCCTACCGTGAGAGCGCGGTCCTGACCGCCACCCCCGAACAGCTCGTCGTGATGCTCTACGACGGTGCCGTGCGCTTCCTGCGCCAGGCGGAGGTCGCGATGAGCGAGGGCGCCTTCCTGCACAGCTACGAGAAGCTCGGCCGCGGCGAGGCCATCATCGACGAGCTGATCGCCACGTTGAACATGGACATCGGCGAGATCGCCGAGCGCCTGCAGGCCATCTACATCTTCCAGAAGCGGACGCTCATCGAAGCGCGCGTCCAGCGCAGCTCCGAGAAGATCGGGCAGGTCGTCGCGCTGCTCGTCAGCCTGCGCGAGGCGTGGGCCAAGCTGGCCGAGCAGGCCGCCGCCCAGGCCCCGGCGTCGGCGTGAGCGCCCGGCTGTTCGCCGGCCTCGCCGCCCTCGCGCGCGAGGAGCACGCGCTGGTCACCGACGAGCGCTTCGACGAGCTCGCCGCGCTCGACGCCCGGCGCGACGTCCTGATGGCGTCGCTGCCGCCGACCGCGCCGCCGGAGGCGCTCGCCGACCTCCGCGAGGCCGCGCGCCTCCAGGGCCTGGTCACCGCGGCCCTGCGCGACGCGCGGGAGGCCACCGGCGCCGAGCTGCTGCGCCTGCGCAAGGTCCGCACCGGCGTGCAGGCCTACGCCGCCGGAACCGGCGCGCCCGCCGCTCCGCGCTCCGCATTCGACGCGGCTGGCTGAGCCGCGTCCAGGCCTGGACGGATTCTGGACGGGAACCTCAAGCGCCCGACCGTTCGGCCGAGAACGGTGAGTGGGTCGCCATGGTCGGCGACGGAGGAACGCCCATGGACGGGCTGGCAGCGCCCAACCCCACACGTCCATGGAACTCTTCGACACCACGCAGATCGGCCTCGAACGCTCCCTCTCCGGAGCGTCCTTGAGGCAGGAGGCGATCGCCGCGAACGTCGCGAACGTCAACACGCCCGGCTACCGCCGGCAGGACGTCGACTTCGCCTCGGCGCTGTCGGCCGCCTGGGACGGCGGCACCGACGCCGTCGAGCAGGTGCAGCCGGCGATGCAGACCGACCAGAGCGCGGTGGTCCGCGCCGACGGCAGCTCCGTCGACATCGACGTCGAGTCCGCCGCCCAGGCCAAGAACGGCCTGCAGTACGAGGCCGTCGCCCAGGTCATCAAGGCGCGCACCGCGATCCTGCGCTCCGCGATCGGCATCGGCTGATGGGCCTCTTCGACGCGATCGACGTCACCGGGTCCGGCCTCACGGCCGAGCGCCTGCGGATGGACGTCACCGCCGAGAACCTCGCCAACGCGCAGACCACCAAGGGCGCCGACGGCCAGCCCTACCGCCGCAAGGAGGTCGTGCTCCAGCAGGCCGGCGGGGGCTCGTCCTTCGGGTCCGCGCTCTCGGTCGCCATGGGCCGCGGCTCGGGCAGCCAGGTCAGCGGCGTGCAGGTCACCGGCATCGTCGAGGACCAGACCGACTTGAAGCGCATCTACGACCCGGGCCACCCGGACGCCGACAAGGAGGGCTACGTGACCATGCCCAACGTCAACACCGTCACCGAGATGACCGACCTCATCTCGAGCTCCCGCGCCTACGAGGCGAACGTCACGGCGATGCAGACCGCCAAGACGATGTTCACCAAGACGCTCGACATCCTGCGCTGATGCCGATCGATCCCTCCATGGCGATCAAGGGCATCACCGGCGGGGTGGGCGGGGACGAGTTCAATGTAGGCGCGCTCGACGGCACGCCGACCGCCCCCGAGACCGCCCCCGCCGGCCCCAGCTTCGGGTCGATGCTCGGCGATCAGCTCAGCTCGCTCGAGAAGACCCAGAACCAAGCCGCGGACGCCTCGCGTTCGCTGGCCGACGGCACCGCGTCCGATCCCTCCTCGGCCGTCATCGCCGTCGAACGCGCGCAGCTGTCCATGCAGCTCGCGTCGCAGCTCCGCACCAAGGGCGTAGAAGCCCTCCAGGACCTCCTCCACACGCAGGTCTAGCTCAGTCCCCGACTGGAGCCCCTCCCTCCAATGGCTCTCCTGAACTCCATGAGCACGCGCGGCAAGATCACGCTCGCCGCCTGCGCCCTCGGCTTCCTCGCCGCCGCGCTGATCA
Source organism: Baekduia sp. (assembly GCF_035318805.1). Lineage (GTDB taxonomy): Bacteria > Actinomycetota > Thermoleophilia > Solirubrobacterales > Solirubrobacteraceae > Baekduia. The sequence continues at coordinate 10,501 of NZ_DATHDY010000142.1, read as the reverse complement.
TCGTCAAGATGGCCGGCGCGCCGTCCTACACGACGGTCATGACCGGCGTCGACCCCTCCAAGACGGCGCAGATCACGTCGGCGCTGACCGCCGCGGGTGTGCCCTTCGAGCTGCAGAACGGCGGCACCGCCGTCGCCGTGCAGAAGGGCAAGGAGACGGCCGCCAACGTCGCGCTGGCCACGAAGGGCCTCAACTCGGGCACTACGCAGCCGGGCTTCGAGATCCTCGACAAGCAGAAGCTGGGCGCTTCCAGCCAGCAGCAGCAGATCGCCTACCAGCGCGGCCTGGAGGGCACGATCGCCAACACGATCGGCCAGATCCAGGGCGGCGGCGGCGCGCAGGTCCACCTGACGCTCGCCCAGGACAACCTCTTCGCCGACGAGTCGCGCGGGGCCACCGCCGCGGTGCTCCTGCCGCAGGACAGCTCGGGCATGGACCCGAGCTCGGTCCGCGGCATCGCCAACCTCGTCGCGTCCTCGGTCCCGGGCCTCAAGGCCCAGCAGGTCACGATCACCGACGGCACCGGCACGATGCTGTGGCCGACCGGCGACGGCGGCGACGGCGCCACGGGCGGCATGCCGGCCAAGGCCGCCGCGGAGAACCGCTACAACTCGCAGCTCGAGTCCTCGCTGAACGCGATGCTCGTCCAGACGCTGGGCGCCGGCAAGGCCCAGGTCCAGGTCCACTCCGACCTCAACGTCGACAAGGTCGACGAGCAGCAGCTGACCTACGGCAAGACGGGCGTGCCGCTGACCGAGAAGAAGACGGTCGAGTCGCTGAAGGGGACCGGCGCCACGGCCGCCGGCACCTCGGGCAGCGCGAGCAACCTGCCCGGCTACGCCGCCAACGGCGGGTCCGGCAGCGGCAACAACGACTACAAGAACACGACGACCGACCGCAACCTCGGCGTCGACAAGACGGTGACCAAGACCACCAAGGCCGCCGGCGCCGTCAACCGCATGGACGTCGCGGTGATCCTCGACAAGTCGGTGCAGCTCAAGGGCGGGCAGCTCGCGGCGCTGAAGGCGAGCATCGCCTCGGCCGCGGGCCTGCAGATCCAGGCCCGTAAGGACACGCTCGCGGTCACCACCGGCCTCGCCTTCGCGACGGTGCCGACCGCTGCGGCCAAGGGCGGCCCGATCCCCGCGGCCTTCGCCGGCATCCTCAAGGGCGTGGGCATCGGCCTCGGCGCCCTGCTGTTCCTCTTCTTCGTGACGCGCCACCTGCGCCGCCGCGAGCGGGAGGCCCTCACCGACGAGCCGTCGTGGCTGAAGTCGCTGGAGGCCCAGCAGGCCAGGCAGATCATGCCGATGCCGGACTTCGGCCCCGATCCGGCCACGGAGGTTGCGATCGCGACGGCCGACCCGCGGCGCCAGCACCTCGACAGCGTCATCCACGAGGAGCCCGAGCGCGTCGCCGCTCACCTGCGGACGTGGATCACGGAGGACAGCAAGTGAGCCTCGTGACGCGCTCCGCGTCCGCGAACCTCACGGGTCGCCAGAAGGCCGCCGTCTTCCTCATCACCGTCGGCTCGACCCGCGCCGCCGACGTCCTGAAGTTCCTCAGCGAGCGCGAGATCGAGGCTCTTTCGGCCGAGATGGCGTCGCTGTGGCGCGTCAAGGCCGAGACCGCCGACGCCGTCGTCCAGGAGCTCGCGGAGAGCTTCGACAGCCAGAGCGAGTTCGCGATGGGCGGCCCCGAGTTCGCCCGCGAGGTCCTCGAGCACCTGCTCGGCGCCACGCGCGCCGAGGAGATCCTGGGCCAGATCACCGCGCAGGCCGAGCTGCGGCCCTTCGACTTCCTGCGCCGCACGCCGCCCGAGCAGATCGCCACGTTCCTCGCCGACGAGTCGCCGCAGACGATCGCGCTCGTGGTCGCCTCCCTACACACGACGCTCGGCGCCAAGGTGCTCGCCGGCCTGGCGCCCGAGGTGCAGGCCAACGTCGCGATGCGCATCGCGACGATGGAGGACACCAACCCGGGCGTCGTCGAGGACGTCGAGCGCGGGCTGCGGCTCAAGCTCTCCAACGTCCTGACCCAGGAGTTCTCGCAGGCCGGCGGCGTCGACTCGCTTGCCGAGCTGCTCAACCGCGCCGGACGCTCCACCGAGCGCACCGTGCTCGAGGCGATCGCCGAGACCGACGGCGAGCTGGCCGACGAGATCCGCCAGAAGCTCTTCACCTTCGACGACATCGTCGTCCTGGCCGACCGCGACATCCAGCTCCTGCTGCGCGAGGTCGACCAGAAGGACCTCGGGCTGGCGCTGCGCGGCGTCGCCGACGAGGTCAAGGACACCATCTTCCGCAACATGTCGACCCGCGGGTCCGAGATGCTCCAGGAGGACCTGGACACGGGCAAGCCGCAGCGCCGTGCGGTCGTCGAGGAGGCCCAAAGCCGCATCGTCGGCGCCATCCGCCGGCTCGAGGACGCCGGGGCGATCACCATCGGCCGCGGCGAAGACGGCGAAGCCTCCGAGGACGACATCATCTGATGCGGAGCTTCGAGCTTCCCGCCCTCGAGGCTCCCGAGGGCCTGGCGCCGTTCGGCGCGCCGGAGCCTCCGCGGCCCGCCGTCGACCTCGCCGCCGAGGTCGCCGCCGCGCGCGCCGAGGGGCACGAGGCCGGCTTCCAGGCCGGGCTCGTCGAGGCCCAGCAGCACATGGCTGCGGGCGTCGCGGCGCTGCGAGCCGCCGTCGCGGGCGTCGAGGCCGAGCGCAACCACCTGTCTTCCGCCGTCGAGGCCGCCGCCGTCGAGCTGGGGCTGCGCATCGCCGAGCAGGCGCTGCACGCCACCGTCGAGGCCAAGCCCGATGCCGTGGTCGACGTCGTCCGCGGCGCGCTGCGGCGCCTGGTCGAGCGCGACCGCGTCTCCGTCCTCGTGCACCCCGACGACCTCGACCTCGTGCGCACCGCGTCCGAGGGCCTGGTCGCCGAGCTGGGCGGCATCGAGCACTGCGAGGTCCAGGCCGAGCGGCGGGTCGCCCGCGGCGGGGCCATCGTGCGCACCGTCGAGGGCGAGGTCGACGCCACGCTGGCGACCAAGCTCGCGCGGGCCCGCGAAGTGCTGGAAGACGAGCTGCGCACCAATGCCTGAGGCCGCCCTCCTGGAGCGCGTGTCCGAGCTGGGCCGCGCCGTCGGCCGCGCCGACCTGCACCGCCGCCGCGGGCGCGTGATGGACCTGATCGGCCTGATCGTCGAGGCCACCGGTCTTGAGGCCGAAGTCGGCGAGGTCTGCCGCATCCGCAGCCAGCGCTCTGGGCAGGATCGACATCGCGGCGAAGTCTGCGAGGTGCGCACCGGCCGCGACTCGGTCACCGGCGGCTGGACCTCCATCCCGGCCGAGGTCGTGGGCTTCCGCTCGGGCCGCACCCTGCTGATGCCCCTGGGCGACATGCACGGGATCGGCCCGGGGGACGTCGTCACCGCCACCGGCAAGCGCGTCTCGGTCGCCATCGGCACCGAGTTGCTGGGCCGCGTGCTCGACGGCCTGGGCAACCCGATCGACGGCGGTCCGTCGCTGGACGCGCTGTCGCAGCGGCCGATCGTCGGCTCGCCGCCGTCCCCGCTGGAGCGCCCGCGCATCACCGACCGCGTGACCCTGGGCGTCCGCGCGCTCGACTCGCTCGTGCCGTGCGGCCGCGGCCAGCGGCTCGGCATCTTCGCCGGCTCCGGCGTCGGCAAGTCCTCGCTGCTGGGCATGATCGCCCGGTCGACGTCGGCCGACATCAACGTCATCTGCCTCGTCGGCGAGCGTGGCCGCGAGGTCCGTGAGTTCATCGACCGCGACCTCGGCGCGGCCATCGACCGCTCGGTCGTCGTCGTCGCGACCTCCGACCAGCCGGCGCTCGTGCGCATCAAGGCGGCGCTGACCGCCACGGCCATCGCCGAGCACTTCCGCGACCAGGGCGCCGACGTCATGTTGATGATGGACTCGGTGACGAGATTCGCGATGGCCCAACGAGAAGTGGGGTTGGCCATCGGCGAGCCGCCCGCCACGCGCGGCTACACGCCCTCGGTCTTCGCGCTGCTGCCCAAGCTCCTGGAGCGGTCGGGCACGAGCCCCGACGGATCGATCACCGCGTTGTACACCGTGTTGGTCGACGGCGACGACATGAACGAGCCCGTCGCCGACGCCGTGCGGTCGATCCTCGACGGCCACATCGTCCTCACGCGCGAGCTCGCGCACGCCGGCCACTACCCCGCGATCGACGTGCTGCAGTCCGTCTCGCGCCTCGAGCGCGAGATCGGCTCGCCCGACGTGCTCGAGGGCGCCACGCGCCTGCGCTCTCTGCTGGCCGCCTACCGCGACAAGCGCGACCTGATCGCCATCGGCGCCTACGAGCGCGGCAGCGATCCGGTGACCGACAAGGCGATCGACCTCAAGGACGCCATCGACGGCTTCCTCAAGCAGCGCCCCGACGAGGCCGTCCCCGGGCCCGACTCCGACGACCAGCTGCTGCGCACCGTCGGGGTCATCGGCGCCACCGTGGGCGAGCTGGCGGCCGACATGGCCGAGTCCGCCGGGCCGGGCGTGGTGCCCGCCTTCGACGCGGGGTTGGACCCGATCGCGCCGACCGGACCGTCCGCCATCCCGCCGCTGAACCTCGCGGTCTAATACCGCGTCCGACAGCCGTCCAGCACGCTCAACGCCACGCCCTTGCGACCGACCACCCAGAACGAGATGTCTGCTCCCTTTCGATTCGGCCTTCAGCGTGTGCGCGAGATCCGCGCCCACGACGAGGATCAGGCGAAGGAGGCCTTCGCGGCCAGCCTCAACGAGCGCGTGCGCGGCGAGGCCACCCTGCGCGCCGCCGAGTCCCGCCTGACCGAGGCCAAGCAGGAGGGCGTCGTCTCCGCCCTCGGACCGCTGACCGGCGCGACGCTGATGTCCCGCCAGGCCTGGGTCGAGCGCCTCGAGCGCTCCCGCGACGACGCCGCCGTGCGCATGTCGGGCTACGACGCCGACCTGGCCCGCAGCCGCGAGTCGCTCACCGACGCGAGCCGTGCGCGCGAGGTGCTCGACAAGCTCGAGGAGCGCCAGCGCGCGGAGCACCGCACGGCCGCCGCGCGCGTCGAGAGCGCCGAGCTCGACGAGATGGGCCTGCGCGCCTTCTCCCGCCAGAGGGCCGCATGAGCGTCGCGTCGATCGGCGACCGCGTCGCCCAGCTCCAGCAGCACGTCGCCGCCATGACCGGTGCGCCGGCCGCCGCCGACGCGGCCGCGTCTACGACCTTCTCCCAGGCGCTGCAGACCGCGCAGGGCGCGACGGCGACGCCGGCGAGCCTGGCCGCCGGAGCGCCGACGCAGTACGACGCGCAGATCACCGCGGCGGCCACCAAGTACGGCCTGGACCCCGCGCTCCTGAAGGGCCTCATCCGCCAGGAGTCCAACTTCGACGCGTCGGCGCAGTCGCCGGCCGGCGCCCAGGGCCTGACCCAGCTGATGCCCGGCACCGCGGCCTCGCTGGGCGTGGACGCCGCCGATCCGGCGCAGGCCATCGACGGCGGCGCCCGCTACCTCAAGGCGCAGCTCGACCGCTTCGGCAACGACCCGTCCAAGGCGCTGGCGGCCTACAACGCCGGCCCCGGCGCGGTCGCGAGGTTCGGCGGCGTGCCGCCCTACGCCGAGACCCAGGCCTACGTGCAGAAGGTGCTCGGCTACGCCGCCGGGTACGGCAGCGCCGCCCCGACGACCCTCGCCGCGACCTCCGCGGTGCCCGCCGCGACCGTGCCGGTGTCGGCCGCCTCGCTGGCCGGCGTCGCATCGCCCTCCCTCGACTACTCCACCCTCTGATGCAACCGACCACGATCACCCCGCCGACCGGGCGGGTGGATGCTCCGAGGAGCAGTCCACCGCCCGGATCGAGCCCCGAGGGCTTCGCCGCCCTCCTCGACCAGACCACGGCCCGGACCGCAGCTGCGGAAGGCCCCCAGACCCGCCCGGCCCGCGCCGAGGCGTCGCGCCGCCGCCCGCAGGATCCCGCGCCTCAGGACGCGGCGACCACCGCCGGGGCGGCGGTCGCCGACCCCGCCACCGAGGTCGCGCCGACCGCGCCGAGCGCGCCGAGCGCGCCGACCGCGGCACCGCCGGCTCCCGAGGAGCGTCCGGCCAGCGCCGACGGCCAGGCAGCGCCCGCGGGCGCTGCGCTGGACCTCGACGCGCCGCCCACGCTCTACACCGCCACCGACGCGACGGCCATGGGCGCCGCCGTGCTCCCCGGCCTGCCCGACCCGACGGTCGCGGCTGCGGCACCGGCTGCGCCCGGCGTCCCCGCTGCCGCCACCCCCGCTGCGCCCGGCACCCCCGGCACGCCGGTCGCGCCCGGCACCCCGAGCGCACCCGTCGTCTCCGGCGTCCCCGTGTCGCCCGCCGACCTGCAGGTCACCGACCCCGAGGGCGACGTGCCCGCCGGCGCGACGTCCGGCGCCCCGGCCGGCGCCATCGCGATCCCCACCGACCTGCTCGCCGCCAAGACCGGCGCCGACGCCCAGGGCAAGGATCAGGACCGGCAGGACGGCGCCCCCGACCTCGCCCAGCTGCTGAAGGGCGCCACGCCCGATCCCGCCGCCGCGGCGGCGACGCCGGCGGCCGCGCCCGCACCCGCGCACGCGGCCGCGCCGCCCGACGCCTCCGCCTCCCCGGTGCCCGCACCGACCGTTGCGCCGCCCGTGCTCGCCCAGCCGGCGGCCACGCCGCTCACGGCCGTCCCGACCGCGGCTGGGACCCCGCAGCTCACCCGGAGCTCGGTCGTCGCGGCCGCCGATCGCGTCCAGGACCTCGTGCGCATCGCGACGACGCGCAACGGCGGCGCCCGCGCGCTGCTGCAGCTCAAGCCGGCCGAGCTCGGCGCCGTCGACGTGCACCTGCGCACCACGCGCGAGGGCCTCGTCGCCACGATCGCCGCGCACGACCAGGCCGGCCTCGACGCCCTCCAGCAGGCCGGTGGCGAACTGCGCCGCACGCTCGAGGACCGCGGCGTGCAGCTGCACCGCCTCGACCTCCAGCTCGGCGCCGGCCAGGGCGGCTTCGGCAACCGCGCCGACGCGCGCCAGGCCAGCTCGGGGAGCCGGAGCGCCGGGCGCCCGGACGCCCTGGGCCTCGGCGACGAGGCCGACGACGACTTGATCCTGGCCACCGTGTCGACGAGCACGCCCGCGGGCGCGCTCGTGGACGTCCAGGCCTAACCCACACACGGACGAGGACGGACCCTCATGTCGAGCACCAGCGGTATCGACAACACCTACACCAACCCCGCCTACCAGGTGGGCGACAAGACGCCCAGCTCGTCGCTGGACAAGAACGGGTTCCTGAAGATGCTCACCGAGCAGATCAAGAACCAGGACCCGACGTCGGGGCAGGATCCCAACCAGTACTTCCAGACCATCTCGCAGATGACCACGGTCGAGCAGCTGACCAACCTGGCCCAGCAGTCGGTCACCCAGCTGGCCCAGGCCGCCAACAGCAACGCGACGTCGCTCATCGGCCGCACCGTCAGCTACATCGGCAAGGACGGCCTGCCCGTCAGCGGCGTGGTCGACGCCGTCGACCTGACAGGCAAGACCGGACCCCGGCTGTCGGTCGCGGGCGTCGCCGGCATCGACCCGACCGTGCTCACCACGGTGAAGTAGTGAGCAACGCGTTCAACCCCGCGTTGGTCCCGCCCGGCGTCTCTGCGCCGACGCGGGTCGGCGCCCGGACGCAGCCCGTACGGCCATCCGTCCAGGCGCCTCAAGGACCCGCGTTCGCGGACGTCCTACAGGAGCAGACGGGCACGCAGCCCGTCCAGTTCTCCAAGCACGCCGTCCAGCGTCTGGAGCGTCGCAACCTCGCCGTGGACTCGGCGTCGATGCAGCGTCTCCAGGACGGGGTCGACCGAGCCGCGGGCAAGGGTGCCCGTGACGCGGTGGTCCTCGTGGACGACACGGCATTCGTGGTCTCGGTCCGCAACCGCACGGTCATCACAGCCGTCGGCACCGACCAGATGAAGGACCACGTGTTCACCAACATCGACAGCGCCGTCATCGCCTGAGGCGCAGCAGCACCAGCGGTACCGAAAACGGATTTTCACCCACCCGGCTGGACCCCCATGGGGAAGCCGGAGGACCTCACAGGAGCCTCCAAATGATTCGCGGCATGTACTCGGCCATCTCCGGCCTGCGCACCCACCAGACGATGCTGGACGTCACGGCCAACAACCTGGCCAACGTCAACACCGTCGGCTACAAGTCCTCGCGGACCACCTTCAAGGACCAGCTGCAGCAGACGCTGTACGGCGGGTCCGCCGAGGGTCCCAACACGGGCGGCACCAACGCGGCGCAGGTCGGCCTCGGCGTGCAGCTCGGCTCGGTCGACGCCGTCATGGCGCCCGGCTCGATGCAGTCCACCGGCAACCCGCTCGACGTCGCCATCCAGGGCGAGGGGTGGTTCCGCGTCGGCGCCGGCGACCCGTCGACCACGCCGGCCACGATGCCCACCGAGATGAACTACACCCGCGCGGGCAACTTCATCCGCAACGACCAGGGCTACCTCGTGACCCCCGAGGGCCTCTATGTCATGGGCCGCGACAAGACCACGACGCCCAACACCGACGCCTACATCCAGATCCCCGGCGGCGCCACCGGCGTGGCCGTGGGCCCCGACGGCGCGGTCAGCTACGTCCCGGCCGGCGGCGGCAGCCGCACCACGGCCGGCACGATCGGGCTGGCGAAGTTCCCCAACGACGAGGGCCTGCTGCGGCTGTCGGGCAACCGCTGGGCGGCGCACCCGGCCGCCGGCATCGAGAACGTCGGCACGCCGGACGGCTCGACCTTCGGCTCGACGATGGGCGGCATGCTGGAGATGTCCAACGTCGACCTGGCGTCGGAGTTCACCAACATGATCGTCGCGCAGCGCGGGTTCCAGGCGAACTCGCGCGTCATCTCGACCGCCGACGAGATGCTCCAGGACCTGGTCAACCTCAAGCACTAGCCCTCCGAGGGCAGCGGGGCCGTGGCACGGCCGCCCGCGCAAAGGCGGAGGGCCTTTGCTCGGGCGGGCGTGACACGGCCCCGACACGTCCAGCGACGCAGGAGCCATCCCATGATCCAGCTGCACAAGCTCTCGCACGAGCGCGAGCCGTTCCATCTCAACCCCGACCTGATCGAGCGCGTCGACGCGTCGCCCGACTGCCACGTGACGCTCACGACCGGCACGCGCATCGCCGTCTGCGAGACCGAGGACCAGGTCGTCGCCAAGGTCCGCACGTGGCGCGTCGACGTCCTGGCGCAGGCCATGCGCCTCGCCGGCTGACCCGGCCGCCGATCGGTCTCAAGAGCGGCCCGGAGGCGGCCGATCACCGGGCAAGACCTTCTAACCCGGAGTTCGCATGTCCGAAGAGACCCTCTCCCGCCAGCTCGTCGTGTTCTCGCTCGGCGACGAGGAGTATGCGCTGCCCATCACCCAGGTCCACGAGATCATCCGGTTCACCGAGCCGCGGTCGGTGGCCTCGTCGGACCCCAGCGTCCGCGGCGTGATCTCCCTGCGCGGCAAGATCCTCCCGGTCTACGACCTCGCGACCCGCCTCGGCGTGGAGCACTCCGACGTCGCGGAGGCCAAGATCGTCATCGTCGAGACCGGTGACGACATGGCCGGCGTCGTCGTCGACGACGTCGAAGAGGTCATCACCGTCGACGCGAGCCAGCTCGACGAGGCGCCGACCGCCGGGGGTCGCGCCATCGACGGCATCGTCAAGATCGGCGACCGCCTCGTCGTGCTCCTGGACCCCGAGGGCATCGTCGGCGCCGTCCCCACCGCGCCGGCCGCCGACGCCGCGCCCGACGAGGCCGCCGACGGCGTGCGCACCGCCGCCTGAGCCACGTGCCGGCGCTCGCCCCCCGCACCGCCAAGCCGTCGCGGATCCTCGTCGCCGACGACTCCACGTTCATGCGCCGCCTGCTCACGCAGGCGCTGCGCGACGCGGGGTTCGAGGTCGTGGGGCAGGCCGCCGACGGCGACGAGGCCCTCTCCCTGTACCGGGAGCTGCGCCCCGACGCCATGACGCTGGACCTCGCCATGCCCGGTATGGACGGGATCGGCGTCCTGCGCGCGCTGCGCGGCGAACGCTCCTCGCTCCCCGTCGTCGTGGTCTCGGCGTTCTCGCCGGCGCACGGCGCCCGCGCCGTCGACGCCCTCGCCGAGGGCGCCTTCGACCTCGTCGCCAAGCCCGCCTTCGGCGAGCCGCTGGAGCAGTTCGTCAGCGCCCTGCGCGAGAAGGTCACGCAAGCCGCCACCGCGGGCCCGGGCGCCACGATTGCCGCGCCGCTCCGCCTGCTCGGCTCCCGCGCCGGCGCCTCGGGCGTCGCCCGCCTGCGCGCCCGCCGCGCGCCGGCCGCCTCCCGCAAGGTCCTCCTGATCGCCACCTCGACCGGCGGCCCGCGCGCCCTGGCCGAGCTGGTCCCCGCGCTGCCGTCGCCGCTGGGCGCGGGCGGGATGATCGTCCAGCACATGCCGGCCGGGTTCACGG
>NZ_DATHDY010000141.1:0-7656 GCF_035318805.1 Baekduia sp. | reverse complement strand
GACCGAGATAAGCCCGGGCACTCGCGCGCACCACACCCAACTGCTCCACCCCGGCCACAGCCCACCCGCGACTACGACGCACCTACCCCTACAACTCGATCAGCGCACTTGACGCCCGAACCCGGCACAGATAAGCGGAACGGGTGCTGCGTTGACCTACGGAAGCGAGCTCAGATGGGCATGTGGCGTCGGGCTCCCCCGCGGCCCCCTGGACGGCACACTTCTCTGCCGGCGCTTCGACGACCGCGCCACCGGGCCGGCATCGTCGCCTGCCTGGCACATCGGCGGCTGCACCCCGCCGTTCGCGGTCCGCACCCGCGTTTGTAACACTGTCGCAGTCTCGACCACGCCCAAGCTGGGACCGCGGCTGCCGATGACGGTGGTAACAACCCCATGAGCACGATAGAACGCCTAATCCCGAGCGAGTGGCGCGACGAGATCGTCGTCCTCGACGCCGGCATGCTTGATGCACCCCGCGACGGGCATCCCACGGGCGCCACATTCGCCCGCGTGGGCGCCGTCGACTGGATCGCCTGGCGCCAGGCGATCACGTCGCTGGCCCCGCACGTCGACAACGACATCGAGGACTGGCTCGGCGGCGGTGAGCGCACCGAGCAATACGGCCACGTGATCACCGTTTGGAACCCGACGGTGACGGTCAAGCAGGGAGCAATCGCGCACCACGGCTAGCGCCCGAGCGCCACTAGCCGCTGCAGGAGTTCGGCCATCACCGGGTCACCGTCGTCCTCGTGCAGGACGTCGTCGATCGGAGGCAGCTCGCGGCGCCCCATAGCGAACGCCAGCTCCGGCACGAGCCCCTGCCACTCGGGCTCCCGGAGCTTCTCGACGATCTCCTTACGGATCTCTGGGTCGTGCTTATGCGCGCGCACGTCGTGCGTGTGCGCAGCGCGTAGAACTGCCGCCTTGATCACCGGCACGTAGTACGTGCCCGAGATGAAGAACTCGGGGTCCATCACGCGGGCGACGGGCGTCGAGTAGGACTCGTTCAGGCCGCCGACCCGGCGGCCGCGGAGCTCCTGCAGCGCCGCGCACACGTTCACGAAGAGCTCGGCCTGGGTGTCGGTGTGGAACAGCGATTGGGGCCCGAGGTCCCAGAAGCGCTCCTTCTCGTCGCCCCACCGCAGGAATAGGTCGTCGGCGAGCCCGCCGGGCTGCTCGAGCGCTTCCAGGCGCGCGCTGAGGCGCTCGGAGCGCTCGATCCCGGGACCGAGGTCGCGCAGGCGGCGGTGCTCCCAGCACCACGGGCACTGCTCGTCGTCCCAGTGCGGTAGAAGGAGCGTCTCGACAGGGTGAAAGTTGTGCGGCCCGTGGACCGTGTTGCGGATGGTGCGCAGGCGCTCGTTGCTCGCGGGTCGCGCGAGCCCGACCAGGTAGCGCAGCTCGGACCCGCCGTCGGTCAGCCCGGCGCGCTGCAGAGCCTGGCGGTAGACGTGCAGGCGCGTGCCGGTGACGACGACGTCGTCCACAAGCAGGATCTTGCGCCCACGCAGCTTGGCCCGGTCGCCTTCCGCCATGACCTCCAGATCGCCGGGAAGCCGGCGGACGACATCACGGCCGGTGAGGTCAGCGACCGCTGCGGCTAGCGACACAGCGGCCGGGTGCTCAGGAGTGAGGATCACGTCGAACTCGGGTAGCGAGCTGACCCGTTCGTCGAGCTGTGTGCGGAAGGCCGGCACAACGAGCATCTTCAGCACGTCGATGTCGAGCATGTGATGCCGTGAGCGGTCGTCGTGCTGCCAGGCGTGAACGCGGAAGAGATCCTTGCCGCGGTAGCGGTCGAAGAAGGGCTGTAGCCGCTGGGCGAGGTCCTGCGTCACCGACGCGTACTCAACGCTGGCGGTGACGTGGAGGTGGTAGGTAGTAGGCGAGATCTCGACCCACGCCGCGCCCTCGGCGCAGCGCTCGCACGTCTCCCTGTTCTCCCAGCGTTGCCCGAGCTCCGATCGATGGCGGAACACGGCGTCGGCGTGGTCGTTGCCAGGCGCGAACAGGGCGACCGTCGTCACAGGCAGGTCGAGGGTCTCGCAGACCCCGCTGAGCTTGCCGATCGAGTCCCCCGTTGAGCTCGTCGACCCGACGATCAGCGCCCGGGTTGGTGGGGTGCCATCCTCGAGGAGGTGCTCGATCAGAGCGTCGACGCGTGCCTCCAGCTGGCCGGCGTCCTCGTCGTAGCGACCTTGGCACTCGACGCCGACCACGCTGAGGTCTTTAACACCGGCCTCGCTCGTGTACCGCGACAGGTTGAGTCCGACACTCATGATGGTCCATGAGTCGAGGATGACTAGCGTCGCGCCGTCGACGAAGCGCAGCAGCCAGAATGTGACGCCGTCGAGGCGGTCTATCGACTGGATGGCGGTCCCGATCCGGATAAAGCTGTTGTAGTGCTGGCCGTTCGGCCCGATGTAGTGGGCCTCTGCGGCGTGGGGCAGCTCGACATTGGGCTGCGCGATGAGCGCGCCGAGCTCGGCGTCGCGCAGCAGCGCCAGCAAGGTCTCCTGGTCGGGAACGTCTGTCTCTGCTCCGGCGAGATGCCGCATCGCGTAGCCGCCGTCCTCCCAGCAGAGGAGGTACACGGGCCGGTGGTTGTGGCGCAGTTCGAGCTCGCGGCGCAGGTCCTCCGACGCGAGCAGACGCGCTGCGTCGGGCTGGTGGGCGCGCAGCACGACGAGCTCTGCGGCGCTGCGGATTTCTGAGTCGAGCTCGTAGAGCAGGCTGTCGATCTCGCCCCAATGCGTCCAGCGGGGAACCGGTGCGTAAAGGACGCGGCGCCACGGGACGAGCAAGTCATCGTACTCGCTGCTGTGCGGCAGGGCGCCATTACGCAGCTCGGCGACGTCGATCTGCATCAACGCGGCGGATCGACCGGCAGCTGCAGCTGAGTCCGCTGGTGCCAGGGGAATAGGAACGACACCGCAGTTCCGGCGAGCATTGTGCGCTCGTTCCACGCCCAGGTGGCCTGACCGCCGCGAGCGGCGGTCAGGCCGTCGTAGCGCGCCTCAAGCCGGCCGGAGCGGAAGATGGCTAGGCCACCGAGTTGCCGGGCGCTCGTGAGCATCTTGTCGAGGCCCATGCCAGCGTCGGACTCGGCGCTCGTCTTCGAGGTGGTGCCGGGCTTGAGCGCGCGCTCGAAGCACGCCCACTCCGCGGCGATGGGCCCGTCATGAACGGCCGGGCCGCCCAGCCGGCCGGCGATCCCAACGCCGGTGTCGGCGATCGTGACCTCGGCGAGGTACGTGTCGCCTGCGCGTGGGCTGAGCCACTCGCGCGCCGAGGAGAGGTACGCGTCGAGCAGGCCGGACCCCGACCGCAAATCGGCCTCTGTGCCCTCCTGCACGAGCGGCAGGCGCCGCACCAGCAGCAGGCGCATGCCCTCCACGCGGTGGCCCTGGTGGTCGGTGACGCCGTGCAGGGCAGTGTTCGATAGCGCCTCCGCCGCGAAGCGCGCGAGGGCGACCATGTGCGCGCCGCCCATGGGCCGCTCAAAGACGAGTCCTGTGAGCGTCCGGAAGCGTCCGGCGAACGCGGCGAAGGTCGTGCGCCGGTCGAGCGGCGGGTCGGGCGCGGGGCCGCCGAGGCGCGCGACGGACACGAGCGCGCGCTCTCGCCCGGTGCCCCACCCGACGTGACCATCGTCCATCGCGAGTCGGGTGTGCTCGGCGAGGATCTCATCGCGGCGGTCGGCGCCGTCGGGGTCGAGCACCGCGTCGGCCATCTGAGCGAGGATCAGCCCGGCGGGGGAGCCGGTGAAGAGGCTCCACATGCGGCCGTCGCCGGCCGGCGACACCGGAGCGCGCCCGGTGGAGAGCGTGATTGCCACCCCGTGCTGACGCGCGTCGGCGAGTAGGGCGAGCAGCCGGGCGTCGCCGAGCAGCAGCGACCGGCGGAGGCCGCCGATGTCGATCACCAGCGTGTCGGGCCGACGCGCCACGATCACGTCGTGCTGATCCTCGAGCCAGGATCCTTCGAGCAGTCGAGGGAAACGCACGTCCATGGCGGGGATCACACCATATACCGGCCGGATGATCTCGGGCCCGCGCGGCGTAGTTGCACGGCGTCACGCCGGCAACCCACAGAAACCCGCACGACGACACGCCCTGATTACGCCCGGTGGGCTAAGCGGTGAGGAGGGACGTAAACGGCGCCGGTGGCCCATCGAGGTCAGTGCCCTCAAGATCGGCATTGGCTGCAACGTGCGCCGCGGACTCGGCTGGCTCGCCGACGCCATTGGACGGATGAGGCTCAAATCGCGGCAAGACGCTCCTAGTCTCGCCGAATCTCACCCGCTTCTCGGGACACGATTCCGGGACATACAGCCTGCACGCTTACCCCCGCAACGACGAAGACCCCGCAATTTGCGGGGCCTTCTCCGAAGCGGCTGAAGAGACTCGAACTCTCGACCTTCTGCATGGCAAGCAGGAAGCAGAAGGTTGAGGCCGCATGGTTCCGTGCTTCTGGGCCGACGGAATCGGCTTGTTTTTAGGCGATTCCGGTTGATGCGGTAGCCAAAGTGGTAGCCCAGACAGAACGAGGCTACCGCGGTAGCCTCCGACGTGGCGGCCTTGTAACGTGCTGGCGATGGCTAGCTCCTCTCGTCTGCCGACCGGCTCACTGGTTGTGCGCAAGAGCTCGAAAGGCGACCCGTTCTACGAGGCGAAGTGGCGTCATGAAGGGCGTCAGCGGCTGAGGAGGATCGGGCCGGCGTGGCTGGTTTCCGATGGACACGGCGGGTGGGAGCCGCGCAAGGGTCGGGTACCCGAGGACGCTTTCGATGCCAAGCGAGCGACCGTGGCGATGGCGGCGATGATCGAGCGTGACGCCGCCGGGGTCGCCGAGGAGGCGCGGCTGGCGCGGGCCGGGCGCGATCGTCCGGTGTCGTTTCGCGAGGTCGCCGCCGCCTGGATGGAGTGGTTGGCCGAGGTCAAGGGCGCGAAGCCGTCGACGCTGCGTGACTATCGGTCGATGCTCGCCGAGCCCGGGGCTCGGCACGCGCGTGGCGAGGGACGTTGCGAGGGGCGGATTATGGGCGCGTTCGGGGACCGTGCCGCGCGCGAGATCAAGGTGGCCGATGTGTCGGCGTTCCTACGCGGGCTCGACCGGGCGGCGCTGTCGCCCAGGAACATAACAAGCATCGCCAGGTGCTGTCGGCGATCTTCGGCTACGCCCAGCGCGAGGACACGTTCTCGCTGCGTACCAACCCGGCGATCGCGACCGACAAGCGTCGCGAGGCGCCGCCGTCGGTGCTCGATTTTTTCGAGCCTGAGGAGGTCGAGCTGCTGGCGGGCACCGCGGCAGAGGGTCGCCATCGCCGTCGGCCGGCCGGAGTGACCGACGACGAGGTCGAGGCCCGTTGCGCCGAGGACGCCCAGGACGCCGAGTTGCTTCGTGTGCTGGCCTACACGGGCCTGCGAGTCGGGGAGGCGCTGGCGTTGCGGTGGGGCGACGTTGACCTGAGTGGGCGCCGGGTGATCGTGCAGCGTGCGGTGAGCGCTTCGGTGGAGGGGCCGACCAAGGCATGGCAGGTGCGTTACGTGCCGCTGGCCGACCCGCCACACGACGCCCTGCAGCGTCTGCGTATGCGGGGCGACTTCACCAGCCGCGACGACTACGTGTTCTGTGGGCGCGTCGGCGGAAGACTGGACGCCTCGTCGCTGCGCAAGCGGTACCACGCCGCGCGCAAGGCCGCGGGCCTGCGTCACGTCAAGCTTCATGGATTGCGGCACGGCGCGGGGAGCCTGGTGGCCCGCCAGAGCGACGCGGTGTTCGTCCAGCACTTCCTCGGCCATTCGAAGATGTCGACGACCGAGCGCTACATGCATGCCAAGTCACGCAAGGAAGACGTCGACCGCCTCAACCGCGCGTTCGGCTCGGCCGCCGTGACACCGGCCGCCAACGATGCCCGTCAGTAGCCGGCACATCAGATCACGGTCGCTTCCTATACCCGCGTAGTCCACGCCTGATGGAGCGAAGCACGAACTAGCAAAGGGCGCGACGGGCGTCGCGCCCTTCGCTCCTGGGTATTGGCTCAGGCCCAGCGGGCGGAAGAGCCCCAGCCGGTAACTTCGTCGTCGCGGATGGCGGTGGCGTCGCGTGGCCGCTCGTCCAGGTCGATGCTGATGGCGTGCCGCTCGCGGCGCATCGCGTCTCGCTCGAGGCGGTGGTCGGTGCCGTTGGCGAGTTTGATGAGGCGGCTGATCTCGCGGGAGGCGTCCCCCCTGGTCTTCGGGCTGGCGAAACTGGTGCCGGTCTGGTTGGCGAGGCGGCGCAGCGTGGTGAGCTGCTTGTTGGTGGGCTTGGGGCCAGACGTGTAAGGCGACTTGCGGGTGGCGGTGCTGGAGGTCTTGGGCATGGCCCGGCCGATAGCGGGCTGGGGAGGAGGGAGAGCAAGCGTGGGGCCGTCAGGTCTCGCCGCAGGCGACGCGAAGCGACACGCTTGTCGAAGGACGAGCGCCTGCTCGGATCACCGGGCTGCCCGAACCGGGCACCGTCTGCGCGGAGCGCTTCTTCAGACCTCAAGTCGGCCCCCAGGCGTGGCACAACGTAGCCGTAGCGGCACAACGAGTCCTACAACTGCTCCGGCGAGCAGATGGTGGGCCCGCTCGCGCCGTTGGGGCCGCGCAGGTCGACGTGCGGATGAGAGGCCTCGAACCTCCGCGGTCCGCGTGCGGCGAAGAGGTGCCGAGAGGACCTCTCGCTCACGCCGCCGCCGCTGCCGCCTGTTCGTCCAGAGCGGAAGCGAGGGGGCGTTGGGATTCGGGAGCCAGGACCATGCTCGCTCGCGGCTGAGGCGTCCTGGTTGCGTACCGCCAGCGACCGTTATGCGGGGCACTGCCTGTTGCGGAGCTTGCCGTCGACCACCGAGGCGTCCGGCTTGGGCAGCGTGGTTGCGGCGCCCGCGGCCGGGCGTAGCGCGTCGACCGCGCACGTGCACCGTCGGCTTGGAGGGTGATCAACGTGTCGCGGGTCATCAGCACGATCTGGCCTTCACCGATCACTGCGGGCACACCGCGAACCGTGGTGATGGTTCCCGGGGCCAAGTCCGCGTCGGGCGGCGTGTTGAACATGGCGTCCAGCTCGCGCGGGCGCAGGCACGCCGGCTGGCTGCGCACCGAGGCGTCGTAGCCGCACCCCGACTCGCCGCCGTCGCGGCACGGCCCATAGAAGACCTCGACTTCATCGGCGTGGGTCTCGCAGCGATCGAGCAGCCGCGTGGCGTCCTCACGGCGGAAGCGTTCGCCCAACGTGTAGATGCGGAAGTCCGGCCGGTGATCGGAGCCACGCCGCTGTCGGTTTGCGGCGTCTCGTAGGACGAGTCGAGCCTGCTGGCCCGGCGTCGGCTTGTCGTCCTTGGCGACCAAGACGAGGATGATGGCGATAGCCAGGGCAACTCCGGCCGCGACGATCGCCAGATCGGCTCGTTCGCGGTGAGCGAAACGGCGCATAGGCTGGGCTCCTACCCAGCGACGCCGCGTTCTACGGCGCCTGCGCACTCCACCTTGGAGGGACCCCGTTCTTCGGTCCACTGACTGCGAGAGTCGAGTGGTCGTAGCGCCGGGCACGGTAGGTGGCTTGTCGGACGGATCGCCTGTCGCGAGGCGAGCCCGTAGGGCGAACCGAGCGGCGGGCGATCCGTCCGCG
>NZ_DATHDY010000140.1:0-78589 GCF_035318805.1 Baekduia sp. | reverse complement strand
CGCGCAGTCGTCGGGCCAGCTCGTTCAGCACGTCGTGATGAAGATGGACGTCCATTTCATGCTCCATGACCGTTGAGCGCGGCGCTGATCGTGCGTAGCGTCGCACAGACGATGATCGCCGTCGACAGCCCACTCGCCGCCTACCGCGCCGCCGCCGAGGCGCACGACGTGCCCGCCATGCTCGCCTGCATGGCGCCCGAGGTGGTGTTGAAGTCGCCGATCACCGACCGCTTCGCGTTCTCGGGACACCCGCAGATGCGCGACCTGCTGGAGGACGTCCACGCGGTGATCGACGACGTCCGCTACGTCGCCGACGCCGGCGACGACCGCACCCGGCTGCTCGCCCTCGAGGGTCGCGTCGGGCGCCAGCGCCTCGACGAGGCGATGCTCGTCACGCTCGACGACGACGGCCTGATCACCCACATGCAGCTCTTCATCCGGCCGCTGCCGGGGCTCACGGCGATGGCCGCCGCGCTGGGCCCGCGGGTGGCCGGGCGGCACAGCCGGACACGGGCGTTCGCGGTCCGCGCCATGATCGCGCCGCTGGCGTTCATGACCCGCCACGGCGAGGGCGTGGGCTCGCGCCTCGCGGCGCCGTAGGGCCCGCGCCCTAGGCGCCGGGCGCGAGCCGTGCGTGGACCGCCGCCACCGCGGCGCGCGCCTCGTCGCCCAGCTGCCGGGTGATCTCCGCGGCGGGGAGGTCCGGCGCCAGCTCGTGCGCCTGGCCGGCCCACAGGTTGATGAGGTCGGCGTCGCCGGTGCTGCGGCCGTGGGCGCGCAGCGGCGCCGTGAGGTGGTGGACCTCGGGGTAGGCGCGCGGCGCCGCCTCGCCGTGCTCGGTCAGCAGGCGGTTGACGATCCCGCGCGCCAGCCGGCCGGTGAACGCGCGCGTCAGCTTCGTGGGCGCCGCCGTGGCGGTCGCGGCGCGCTGCGCCGCAGACGTGCCCGCCTCGGGGCTGCGCAGGTACACCGAGCCGACCTGCGCCGCGGCGGCACCCGCGACGAGCACCGCGCCGACCGCCGCGCCGGTCGCGATCCCGCCGGTCGCTACGAGTGGCAGGTCGACGGCCGCCCGCACGAGCTGCAGCGCGACGAGCAGCGTCAGGTCCGCGGCCTGGTCGTCGTCGGTGAAGACGCCACGATGCCCGCCGGCCTCGACGCCCTGGACGACCAGCGCGTCGGCGCCGACCCGCGCGGCGGTTCGCGCCTCGGCCGGCGAGGTCACGGTGATCCACACCTCCGAGCCGGCCTCGTGCAGCCGGTCCACGGCGTCGCGCGACGGCAGCCCGAACGTGAACGACACCACCGCCACGCGCTCCTCGCACAGCAGCTCGACCTTCTCGTCGAACGCGTCGTCGTCGAACCGCGGCTCGCCGAGCGGCACCCCGACCCGTCCCACCTCAGCTCGCAGCCGCGCGGCGTACGCCTCGACGAGCTCGGGCTCGGCAGGCTCGCCGCCGCCGACGAACACGTTGACGCCGAACGGCCGAGCCGTCAGCGCGCGCGTCGTCTCGACGTCGGTTCGCACGCTCTCGACGCTCTTGTAGCCGGCCGCCACGAACCCGAGCCCGCCGGCCTCGGACACCGCCGCCGCGAGCTCCGGCGTCGACGGGCCACCCGCCATCGGCGCCTGCACCACCGCAACCGCCAGCTCACCGAGGACGCTCATCCCCTACGGATACCCGATCGGGAGACCCGGCCGGCGCGGCGGGCGACCGCTCTGCCGTCGCACGCGCATGGACCGCCGGTCCTGCGGCCGATCTGGACACACGACACACGGGCGATGGCGCACCGGGGCTCGCCCGGATTTGATCGGCGGCCGTGCCGGCGCGCAGCAAGTCGCGGCCCGGTGGTCCAGTCCTCCATCAGTCATCAGAAGGATCTGCATGTCGCCACGTACCTCCGCCAGGGCGAGTCTCGCCGCGCTGGCCGCAGTGCTCCTCGCCGGATCGGCGCTCGCCGGGTCGGCGGCCGCGTTCAACTACGTCACCGACAGCAGCGGCACGTACTGGGGGATCCAGGACGCCGCGGCGCCGCGCGTCGACACCGGAAGCATCCGGGCCACGCAGGTCGCCGCCGGCACCAGCGCGGCCTACAGCACGACCATCAACGGCTTCGGCGGCATCAAGGTCCAGGTCTCGACCACGCCGTCACCGCGGTTCAACGGCGAGCTGATGCGCGGCTTCGGGCTGAAGTTCGACGGGCTCGACCGCTTCGACACGACGACCGCGGTGGGTCTCGGCGGCGTGACGATCGCGCGTTCGATCTACGTCAACCGGTCCGCCGGCTGGACGCGGTGGCTGGACAGCTTCACCAACACGACTCGGGCGCCGATCACCGTCAAGGTCGCGTTCGGTGGCCAGACCGGCTACGGCGCCGCCGGCGCCAACTCGAGCGCGCTGGTCAACACCTCCAGCAGCGACGCGACCCTCACCGCCGCCGACTCGTGGGCCGAGGTCGCGACCCCGCTCAACGGCACCACGCCCGTCGGCGGGCCGCAGGCCACGGTCATCGGCACGCCGGGCGTGTTCGCCGGCGCGATGACCTTCACCGGCAACTGGCTCAACGACACCTTCAACAACCCACTGGCGACCTCCGGCCACGAGGGCAACTTCCAGGCCTACGTCAACACCATCACCCTGCCGCCGGGCAAGACCCGGTCGGTGGCCCACTTCGTCGTCCTCGGTCCGCGGGTCGACACGACGACGTCGGCGGCGGTGCGCAGCAGCGTCGAGGCCACCGCGACCGCGCTCGCCGGCGATCCCGAGCTGAGCGACCTGTCGGCCGCGCAGATCTGCTCGATCGACAACTTCGACATCTCCGCGCTGACGATCCCTGGCTTCGACCCGGCCGACTGCGCGAGCGTGGGCACCGTCGGCCAGATCCCGGTGCCCGAGGCCCGGGAGCCGGTGACGAGCTCGCCCTACGACGTCGTCGACAAGACGATCGGGCAGCTGCGGGCCGACCTCGAGTCGGGCAGGACCACCTCGCAGCAGATCACCCGCGCGTACCTCGACCGCGTCGCGGTCTACGACCAGGGCCAGTTCGGCTTCAACTCCTACGAGTACGTCGCGAAGGACGCGATGGCGCAGGCCAAGGCCGCCGACGACGCGCGCGCCGCGGGCAAGAGCAGCCCGGTGCTCGGCATCCCGATCGCCGTCAAGAACCTCTACGACACCAAGGACATGCCGACGACCAACGGCAGCCTGACGTTCGAGGGCTTCCGGCCCAAGTCCGACGCGTTCCAGGTCGCCAGGCTGCGCGATGCGGGTGCGGTCATCATCGGCAAGGCGGCGCTGGAGGAGTACGCCACCAGCGGCAGCTACTCCAACGACCCGTGGGGCCAGGTGTGGAACGCGTTCAACCCCTCCAAGTCGGCGATCGCCTCCAGCGGCGGCTCGGCGACGGCGACGGCGGCCAGCCTCGCCGCGGCGGCGCTCGGCTCGCAGACCGGTGACTCGCTCTACGGCCCGGCGAGCGGCGCGAGCCTGGTGACGCTGCGCGGAACCGACGGGCTCGAGAGCGGCTCGGGCATCATGCCGCTGTCGTGGCTGACCGACTTCGGGGGCGTCATGACGCGCTCGGTGCCGGACCTGGCCGACGTGCTGAACGTCGTGACGGGCACCGACGCGGCGGACCCGGCGACCGCTCCGGCGGACGCCCACCGGCCCGCCGACTGGCGCAGCATGCTGGATCCCAACGCCCTGGAGGGCAAGCGCATCGGCTACGTCGCGTCCAAGTGGGTCGACCCGTTCGGGACGACCGGGACGATCGACGCCGAGAAGGCCGCTCTGCAGTACCTCGAGCAGGCCGGGGCGACGATCGTCCCGATGGGCGCAGCAGTGGGGGGTGCCGACGTGCCGACGGTTCCGGCGAACACGACGACCGGCAACACCCAGCAGGAGGGCTGGGCGCAGTACATCGACGCCCATCCCGAGCTGGCCCAGCAGGGCTTCCCGATCAGCAACGCGGTCGACGTCAGCTGCTCGCAGAAGAAGATCGCCTACGTGCGGGCCGACGTGAGCGCCTGCGCGGTGCCGCCGGCACCGCGGATGACCGCGGACGAGATCGCGGCCAAGCGCGCCTACCGGGTGACCTACGCGGGCTCCGCCAAGGCGTGGATGGACTCGGCCGGGGTCGACGCGGTCGTCTACCCGGGGCTGTTGAGCGACATCAGCCTCAACGACGGCGGCGGCAACAAGTCGAGCTTCGGCCGGTCCGACACGATCGGCGCGGCGGCGGGGATCCCGACCGTCGTGTTCCCGGCGGGCTACAACGACCACGGGCAGCCGATCAACATCCAGCTGCTCGGCCGGGCGTGGGACGACGCGAAGCTCGTGGGCATGGCCTACGCCTTCGAGCAGCGGGCCCAGGCCGACGGCAAGGGCCATGTCGCGCCGACGACGGTCCCCGCGCTGACCTACAAGCCGGGCGCCGCGCCGCAGACGATCACGGTCGAGAAGCCCGTTGCGTCCGAGCCCGTGGTTGCGCCGGCGCCGGCGCCCGCGCCGGCCAAGCCGCCGGCGGTGACCGCGCGGGTCCGGACGACGGGCTCCGTGTCGGGCAGCTTCGCCCGCGTGGTGGCGATCAACACGAGCAAGGCCACCATCAACGGCACGCTCGTCCTCAAGGGCAAGGCCAAGGTCGGCGGCAGGACGAAGACCGTCACGTTCGGGGACGAGTACTTCACGATCGGCGCCGGCAAGAGCAGGACCATCAAGGTCTACCTCGGCCCCACGGCGCGCAAGGCGCTCCGCGGCCACACGCGGTTCACCGTCAGCGCGCGGTGGTCGCTGACCAACGCCTCCGGCGGCAGGCTGGCCCTCACGCGGTCGGTGACGCTGACGCTGCCGAAGACCGGCTGAGGTCCGGCGCGATGCGGGCGGCGCGGGCCGAGAGGTCCGCGCCGCCCGGCCCCGGTCGGTGATCGGGGACACCTATCGAGCGAGCGCGGCCGGCGCTCGGAGCGCTCGCCGCCAGACCTAACGTCGTCGGCGACGCCATGCCGGCCACCTCGTTGAACCACATCAGCATCAGCGCCCGGAACATCGAGGAGTCCCTGGCGTTCTACACCGGCGTCCTCGGGATGGAGCGCATCCCGAGCGCGACCTTCCGCGCGCCGACGGCCTGGCTGCGCCTCGGCGACCAGGAGCTGCATCTCTTCGAGCACGACACGTCGCCGCCGCGCCTGCAGCACTTCGGCCTCAACGTCGACGACTTCGAGGCGGTCTACGTCAAGGCCCTGGCGCTCGGCATCGAGGACCGCGACAGCTGGTCCTCGCACATCTACGAGCTGCCCGACGGCGCGGTCCAGCTGTATCTGCGCGACCCCGCCGGCAACCTCGTCGAGGTGGACTGGCCCGACGTCACGACGCTGGACCGGTCGATCGTGACCGACATCCCGAAGCTGGCCGACCAGGTGCCCCAGGACGAGGCCGCGGCCGGCGCCACGATCTACCTGTCTCGGTAACAGACTGCTCCGAGGCCCCTCGGGTCGACGCGCAACCGCTACGCCGCGCCCAGTTCCGCGAGCCGCCGCTCCAGCAGGCGTCGCTCGGCGTCGTCGTGGACCAGCGCCAGCGCACGGCGGTAGGCGTCGCGGGCCTCGCCCGTCGCGCCGAGGCGGCGCAGGAGTTCGCCGCGCGTCGCGTGGAGGTAGTGGTAGTCCTCCAGCGCGAGGCGATCGACGATGGCGAGGCCGGCCTCAGGACCCTGTGCCTCGGCGACCGCGACGGCTCGGCTCAGCTCGACGACCGGCGAGTCGGTGAGGCGGGCCAGCTCGCCGTAGAGGGCCGCGATCTGCGCCCAGTCGCGCGGCTCGTCGGCGTGCAGTGAGGCGATCGCGGCCTGGAGGACGTACGGACCGCGGCCCCGCAGCGCCAGGGCCCGGTCGAGCACCGCCTGTCCGTCGGCGATCTGCGCCGCGTTCCAGAGCGAGCGGTCCTGGTCGTCGAGCAGGACCAGCTCGCCACCCCGGAATCGCGCGGCGCCGCGGGCGTCGAGCAGCAGAATCATCGCCAGGAGCGCGTGCACCTCGGGCTCGTCGGGCATCAGCTCGGCGAGCGCGCGGCCGAGCTGGAGCGCCTCGGCCGTCAGGTCGCGGGTGGGCGGGACCGAGTGCGGGACCGAGTACCCCTGGTTGAAGATCAGGTAGACGACCGCCAGCACGGCGGCGAGCCGATCGGGCAGCAGGTGGTCCGCCGGCACCCGGAACGGGATGCCGGCGGCCTTGATCTTGCGCTTGGCCCGCACCAGCCGCTGCGCCATCGTGGCCTCCGGGACCAGGAAGGCGCGGGCGACCTCGGGGGTCGTCAGGCCGCCGAGCGTCCGGAGCGTGAGCGCCACTTGCGCCT
Source organism: Baekduia sp. (assembly GCF_035318805.1). GTDB lineage: Bacteria > Actinomycetota > Thermoleophilia > Solirubrobacterales > Solirubrobacteraceae > Baekduia. The sequence goes on along the minus strand of NZ_DATHDY010000140.1, from coordinate 72,236 downwards.
CGGTCGCGAGCGCCGGATGGCAGCAGGTGAAGACGAGCTCGAGCCGCTCGTCGGGGAAGGTCGTCTCGTCCACCGGGTCCTCCGTCGCCTCGGGCACCTCGAGCTGCCGCGTCTTGGCGGCCAGCGTCCGCTCACGGCGAATGCGGTCGATGGCCCGGTTGCGTGCCGTGGTGATCAGCCACGTCCCCGGGCTCGTGGGCACGCCGTCGCGCGGCCAGCGCTCCGCGGCCACCGCGAAGGCCTCCTGCGCGGCCTCCTCGGCGAGGTCGAAGTCGCCGAGGAAGCCGATCAGCGCAGCGAGGACGTAGCCCCACTGCGCGCGGAAGGTCTGCTCGAGGATCTCTACCACTCCGCGATCGGACGCACCTCGATCGCGCCGCCCATCCGGGCGGCCGGAATCCGCGAGGCCAGCTCGATCGCGGCGTCGAGGTCGTCGGCCTCCAACAGCAGGTAGCCGCCGATCGCCTCCTTGAGCTCGACGAAGGGGCCGTCGGTCGTCAGCGTCCGGCCGTCCTGCACCCGCACGGTGGTCGCCGTCTCAGGCGGCTGGAGCTGGAGGCCGGGGCTGACGCCGGGGGTCTCGTTGAGGGCCTTGTACGCAGCGAAGACCGCGTTCTTCTCCTCCTCCGCAAGCGCCTCCCACGCCTCGGAGCCGGGGAGCGGGGTGGTGCCCTGGTGAATCAACAGCATGTACTTCATGTGCTTCCTCCTGACGGGGATGGTCGCCTGTAGACGAACGGCAGGCGACGAAATCGACACGTGCGCGCAAAACCGGCGAGGAGGCCCGGCGCCCGTCATCACCGTCCGGCGATCGGGATCTTGGCGAGCAGCGACGTTCCGCTCCCCGCCGGACTGGTGATCCCGACGGTTCCCCCCAGCGCCTCGACCCGGTCGGCGAGACCGGTCAGCCCCGACCCGCGGGCAGGGTCGGCTCCTCCGACCCCGTCGTCGGAGATCTCGACGCGCATCTCGCCGCCGTCGACCACGGCGCTCACCTCCGCCCGCTGCGCGCCGGAATGCTTCATCGCGTTCGTCAGCGCCTCGCTGACGACGAAGTACGCGGTCGCCTCGATCGCCAGGGGAAGTCGCTCCGCGGACACGTCCACCGTGACGGGCAGCGGGCTGCGCAACGCGAGCTCCTCGACACCGGCACGCAGTCCGCGGCTGGTGAGGACGGCCGGAAGGATGCCGTGCACCAGCTCGCGGAGCGCGGCGTTGGCCTGCTCGGCGTGGTCGAGCGCCTCACCCACGAGGGCCTCGGCCTGCCCGTCGCCGTCGCGGATCTCCCGGAGCGCGAGCTTCAGGGTGATCACGGTGTGCACGAGGCGCTGTTGCGCGCCGTCGTGCAGATCGCGCACCACGCGCCGCCGCTCCTCGGCGGTGGCAGCCACCACACGCGCGCGCGAGGCCTCCAGCTCGCCCCGGTTCTCGGCGTTGGCGATGGCGGTCGCGACGAGCTTGGTGAAGTTCGCCATGCGCTCCTCGGTGTCGGCAGGCATCGGCTCGCGCTTGGTCGAGACGGAGATCACGCCCCACAGCCGGCCCTCGACGACGATCGGGCTCGCGACCGTCGAGCGGTTTCCCAACCTGCCCAGCTTCACCGCGGCGACGCCCGTCGCCCCGGCGAAGTCCTCAACGTCGCGGCGAGCCGAGTGGCCGGTCCGAAACACCGCCGCGGTGGCCAGTGGTTCGTCGAGCTCCCGCCACCTCGGGACCCGCACCGCGTCTGCATCATGCGCCTGACCGAGCACGACGACCGCGGTGCCGTCGGGCTCGAAGCGCGCCACGGCGGCCATGCCGGCGCCGAAGAGGCGGCGGACCTCCTCGGCGACGGCCGAGAAGATCTCGGCCGGCGGCACATCGCGCGCGACGAGCGTCGCGACGCGCCGCAGCGCCTCCTGCTCCTGGGCATGGACGCGGAGGGCCGCGCGACTCTCCTCGACGGCGCCCTGAGCCTCGCGCAGCTCGGCCTCGGCACGCTTGCGGTCGGTGACGTCGCGGGCCGAGCCGTAGAAGATGCCCTCGTCCGGCACCGGACGGCTGCTCCACTCGAGCCACAGGATGGAGCCGTCGGCGCGGACGTTGCGGTTGTCGAACCGGACGACCTCCTGACCACCGCTGAGCTCGGCGAGCGCGTCGTGCGACCGCTGCCGGTCGTCCGGATGGACGAAGTCGAGGAATGGGCGGGAGACCAGCTCCTCGCTGGAGTACCCGAACGCCCGCTCGAAGGCGGGATTGACCCGCCGGAAGTAGCCGTCGAGGCCCGCGATGCACAGGAGGTCGAGCGAGAGGTTGAAGATCGCCTCGAACTCACGCTCGGCCCGCCGCCGGTCGGTCACATCCCTCGCGATGCCGTACACGATGCCCTCCTCGGGCACGGCCCGAGCGTTCCACTGGAGCAGGCGCTCGGAGCCGTCGGCGCAGAGGAACCGAATCTCGAACCCGACGGCCTCCCTTCCGTCGATGACGTGAGCGAGCTGCTCGCGCGCGGGCTGCACGTCGCCGGGATGGATGAAGTCGGTGAACGGCCGGGCGAGCAGCTCCTCCCTCGGGTATCCGAGCGTCCGCTCGAAGCTGGGGTTGACCCGTCGCCAGTAGCCGTCGAACCCGATGGTGGCGAGCATGTCGGCCGAGAGGTCGAAGATCCGCTGGACGTCGCGCTCGGCCCGGCGGCGCAGCATGATCGCCCGCCCCACGAGGAACACGATCAGCGCCACGGCGCAGGGCCAGGCGAGCGCGAGCCAGGGGAGGGTGGATTGCAGTCCCGACGGCGGCTCGCGCGCGACGCCGATGTGCCAGCGGCGTCCGAGGGTGTCGAAGCTCGCGGCGGCGTCGGACGGGGCGACCTTGCCGGCGACGACGCGTCCGTCCTGGCTCATGGCGATGCGATTCGGGTCGCCCTGGAGCGTCGTGGTGAACCATCCGCGTGGAACGAACACCACGAGAAAGCCGCGACTGTCGGGGCCCCGGCCGAAGCGGGTGGCCTCGAGGAGGTAGACCCCCGGCTCGCCCGCGAGCGAGCTCGGCCTGGTTGCGCTGGTGGCGAACACGCTCGCGCGGTTGCGGGTCGCGGCGGCGAGGCCGGGGAAGCTCGACACGTCCACGCCGGGCTGCAGCTCCGGACGCGTCGTGCTCGTGAAGGTGGCCGGCAGGTATGACGCGGCCCGGGGAGCGCGGACAAGGCGCCCGGAGGGCGTCAACCGCGTGATCGGCGCGCCGATGCGGCGCTCGTAACGGGGGCGCTCGGCGTCGGTCACGTGCTGCACCCAGAGCACGTCGTCGAGCCCCACGCTGGCCGCCGTCCCGCCGGCCAACCTGGCGAACCGCGCCTGCTTGGGCTGCGGCTCGACGGTCAGCACGTCGCCGAGGCCCGCCACATACGCCCTGGCGCGCCCGAGGACCTCCTGGATCTGCACGCTCTCGGACTGGGCGCGCCGCGCCGCGGCCGCATCGCGATCGCTGCGGATCGTCCTGCTCGTGAGGAGGTAGCCCGCCACCCCCAGCAGCACGATGAGCGCCAGCAGCGCGTTGCGGACCGATCCAGCCGAGCGAAACCACGAGTGCCGCAACACTCGGTCCATAGTCGGATCACCGTACCCACTTGCCACACCGCCTGGCTAGCATGGGTCCATGACCCGCCGACCTTGGCGGTGGATGCTCCTCGCGGGCTTGATCACGGCGTTTGCCCTGGGCTGCGGCGAGGGCGACAAGCGCCCTGCACGCGACACCCGGGGCGTCCGTCTCGCGGCGGTGATCAAGGGGTTGGAGAACCCGTACTTCGTGACGATGCGCGACGGCCTCGTGGCGACCGCCCGGCGCCATGAGGCCCCGCTGCGGCTCGCTGCCTCCCCGGCCGGGCTTCAGGGCACCGCCGGCCAGGCCTCGGATCTCGAGAACCTGGCCGAAGACCGCGCGGACTGCTACGTGGTCAACCCGATCAGCCAGACCAACCTGGTCCGCTCGCTGGCGAAGATCCCCGACGGGACGCCGATCGTCAACGTCGACTCGCTGGTCGACAAGGCGGCGGCGCAGGCGGCCGGGGTCAAGATCAGCAGCTACATCGGGACCGACAACGTCGCGGGCGGGGCGCTCGCCGCGGACGCGATGGCCGGGCTCGTCGGCCGTGGCGCCAGGGTCGCGGTGATCGCCGGGATTCCGGGCGACTCCAGCAGCGGCGACCGCACCCAGGGCTTCCGGCAGGGTGCGCACGGCCGCTTCGACGTGATCGAGACCGTCGCGGCCGACTTCGAGCGCGAGAAGGCCAGGCTGGCCGCCGAGGAGATGCTCCGTGCCCACCCCGACGTCGACGGCTTCTTCGCCGTGAACGACCTGATGGCGCTCGGCGTCGCCGACGCGGCCCGTGCCGCCGGCAGGCAGGGACGGGTGGCGGTGGTCGGCTTCGACGGCATCCCCGAGGCCCTCGCCGCGGTGAAGCGCGGCGCGCTGTCGGCGACGGTCGCCCAGTACCCGTACTCGATGGGCCAACTCGGCATCGAGGCCTGCCTCGCGGCGGTCGGGGGCAAGCCCCTGCCCGCCAACGTCGACGCGCCGGTCCAGGTGGTCACGAAGCGCAACGTCGCGCGAGCCCAGGCCAACTTCCCGCAACCGGTCGAGCATTTCGACAGCGCGTTCCGCGCGCTTCTGAAGCGGTGAGCGAGGGTCAGCGGCGGGAGATGGGGCTCTCCCCGGCCAAGCGTTCCATGTGGCGCCGGGTGACCTCGTTGGTCGCGCGGAGGAAGTCGATCACGTCCTCCAGCTGCTGCGTGGTGAACCGGCTGGCCAGCAACGCATCCCAGTCCTGCTTCACCGGACCCCAGATCGTGCCGGCCGCCGCGGAGAACGCCGGCGTGACGTCGACTCGTGCTGACAGAAAGCGAGAGGCATCCCATGAGCGAGAACACCATGCGGTTGGAGCTTGTCCCGGTTCCGGTCTCTGACGTCGACCGCGCCAAGGCGTTCTACACCGAGCAGGCCGGGTTCGCCGCCGACCACGACCACGTCGTCAGCGACGAGATCCGCTTCGTCCAGCTCACGCCCCCCGGGTCGGCCTGCTCGATCTCGATCGGGACCGGGCTGACGCCGATGGCCCCGGGCTCGCTGCAGGGGCTGCAGGTCGTCGTCGACGACGTCGCGGCCGTGCGCGACGGCCTCGCCTCCCGCGGGGTCGAGGTGAGCGAGATCCACGACTTCCCCTGGGGCTCGTTCGTGTTCTTCAGCGACCCCGACGGCAACGGCTGGGCGGTTCAGCAGGCCCGGCCGCGCAGCTGAGCCAGGCAGGATGGGTGGACCGTGTTCTCGGTCCTGTTCGAAGTCCATCCCAGGCCAGGGCAGACGCCAGGCGGCCGGCGACGCTGGCCGCGGACGCCGGTCACGAGGCGCCGGCAGTACTACCCCAACATCGCCTGAGCAGGGCCGGCGCCGGCGCGTCGCTGACCGCGGAGCACGGGCGATCGCCGCGGCACCGGTTGCGATCGGCGAGGGTGTGGACACTTGCCCAGCGTGGACTTCGAAGAGCTCTACCGCGCGACCTACCCTCGCGTGCTCGCCTACGCCCGGTCCATGGCGTCACGCGAGGACGCCGACGACGCGGTCGCCGAGGCGTACGCGATCGCCTGGCGCCGCCAGCGCGACATCCCGCACAGCGCCGAGCTGGGCTGGCTGATCGGCGTCACGCGCCGTGTCCTGGCCAACGCGCGGCGCAGCCGCCGGCGCGCCGGCGCACTGCATGCGCTGCTGGATCTCCAGCCGCGCGCGCCCGGCCCTGATCCCGCCGATCGCATCGCGGACGACGAGCTGCGCACCGCGCTGATGGCGCTCTCACCACTGGACCGCGAGGCCGTCGTGCTGACGGCCTGGTTCGACCTGTCCAGCGCCGATGCCGCCCAGGCGCTCGGCGTCACGCCCGCGGCGTTCCGGATGCGGGCGGCGCGGGCGCGCCGCCGGCTTCGCGTCGCCCTCACCCCGACCACCACCAAGGAGCGTCCCCAATGGAACACGATGTGAACGACGACCTCGAAGTCCGTCTGCGTGCGGCCCGTCCGCACATGGCGCGCGCCGACGAGAACGCGTTCGACGCCGACCTGCTGGCCCGCGTGCGCGACCAGCCGATCGCCGCCCGCCGCACCGTCCCCCGCGCCGTCGCGGTGCCGGTGGCGGTCGGGGTCACGCTCACCGCGACCGCGGTGGTGATGCTCGGCGGTGGGCCCGGCGACGTCGGCGGGCCGTCCTCGGCCTCGGCGATCACGGAGACCCTGCGGTGGTTGAACCCACCGTCGGGCACGATCCTGCACGTCCGCAGCGTCGAGACGACGGGCGCGCAGACCACCACGCGGGAGTTCTGGCAGGACGCGGACGACCCCGACTCCGAGCGTCTGAGGACCGAAGGGGCGCACACGTTCGAGACCTCGGGCCAGGCGCTCTACGACCCGGCGACGGACACGATCTACGACGCGCCCGCGGGGCCGCCGACCGGACGCGACGCCGCCAAGGCCAAACGCGCCGGGGCGAAGGTCGCGGCCGGCGGCAAGCCGGCGATCAGCAAGCCCGGCGACCATGCCATGCTGCCGGGCGACCTCGTCGTCAGCAAGGTCCGGAGCCTGCTCCAGGAGGGCCGGATGGTCGTGGGCGGGCGTGAGGTCCACGACGGCACCGACGCCTGGCCCGTCTCGCTGAAGCCCGAAGCCGGCCGGCCGGTGTGGACGCTGTGGGTCTCCGCCGCCGACGGCAAGCCGCTGGAGCTGCGCGATCCCGGCCGCGACGCGAGCGAGCAGCCACAGGTCATCCGCTGGCCGACCTACGAGGTGCTGCCCGGCTCCGACGCCGGCCGGCTGCTGACGCTCACGGGCGCCCATCCGTCGGCCCAGGTGGTGCGCGACGCCGCCGAGGCGGCAGCCGCCGGGGAGCGCCTGGGGGCAGAGAAGCCGTGATCCGGTGGCCGTCGGCGGGGCTCATGCCTCGCCGGCGGCCGACCCGGTCGGAGCCGTCGCGCTGACACGGACGTCGCGCTGGACCGCTGCTTCGTCCACGGAGAGCCTCGCCGGACTGCTCGAAGCGCGCCCGTAGCGCGTCGCCCGGCCGTCGCGGGATGACGCGGCCTCATCCCAAATGATGACGACCTTCACCGCCCGTCCCGAAACCGGACGGATGTCCTATGGGCCCCGGGAGCGTGCGCGGTCTACGTTGCTGGCCCCCGCGGGTCGCGGGTCGACCGGCGCGCCCGCGCCACGGAGGAGACATCGATGGACCGGTCCAGCATTCCGGCGCTCTTGCGCCGTTCCCTTCGGCGTGCCGTCATGCCGCTGTCCTGCGCGGCGATGATCGCCCTGGCGTCGCCCGCGATCGCGGGCGCGGTGGACTACGTCGCGATGGGCGACTCCTACGCCTCGGGCACCGGCACCCGCACGTACTTCGACTCGGGCTGCCAGCGCAGCGTCTCCGCGTACCCGTACCTCATCAAGGACTCGCTGGGTTCGAGCTTCACCTTCGCCGCCTGCAGCGGCGCGAAGACCCAGGACGTCCTCAACAACCAGCTCGGCTCGCTGACCACCACCACGAAGTACGGCTCGATCTCCATCGGCGGCAACGACGCCGGCTTCTCGAGCGTCATCACGAAGTGCGCTCAGCCGTTCGTCAGCTGCGACAGCGACATCACCACGGCGCAGAACTACATCAACAACACGCTGCCCGGCCGCCTCGACCTCGTCTACAACGCGATCCGCAGCCGCGCACCCAGCGCGGTCGTCACGACGGTCGGCTACCCACGCCTGTTCAACGGGACCGACTGCAACGCGCTGACCTTCTTCAGCTCGGACGAGATGACCAAGCTGAACGCGACGGCCGACATGCTCGCCAACGTCACGCGGGCTCGGGCACGGGCCCACGGGATGTCGTTCGTCGACGTCCGCCAGGCCTTCGTGGGGCACGCCGTCTGCGACAACGCCGAGTGGCTCAACGGCCTGAGCAACCCGACCGGCGAGTCCTACCACCCCAACGCGCTCGGCCACTCCTCGGGCTTCGCGCCGATGGTGCGCGCCGCGCTGCTCGCGGCCCCGAGCCCCAACGCGCCCGTGGGCGGCAACGGGCGCATCGCCTTCGGGACCAACCGCACCGGCAACAACGACGTGTGGGTCGCCAACGCCGACGGCACGTTCCCCGTGAGCCTCGTCGACGACCCGAGCAGCGACGTCGATCCGGCCTGGTCGCCCGACGGCAAGAAGGTGGCCTTCGCCAGCAACCGCGACGGCGACTATGAGATCTACACCATCAACGGCGACGGGAGCGGCCTGACGCAGCTGACCGCCAACAGCAGCGAGGACCGGGAGCCGACGTGGTCGCCCAACGGCGCCTACATCGCGTTCCGCACCGACCGGACCGGCAACAACGAGATCTTCAAGGTCGGCGCTGCGGGCGGCTCGCAGACCAACATCACCAACAACAGCGCGTCGGACTTCGCCCCGGCCTGGTCGCCGGACGGCGCCGAGATCGCGTTCCAGCGCTTCACCTCGGGCAGCGCGACGGGCCAGGGCAACGAGGTGCTCAAGGAGAACGCGGACGGGCAGGGCCAGCTCAACCTGACCAGCAACGCCGCGACGACCAACGACGGCGGTCCGGCCTGGTCGCCCGACGGCGCCACGATCGCCTTCCACAGCAACCGCACGGGCGGCCTGTTCAAGGTCTTCACCATGGGCGCGACCGGCGGCGCCGCCACGCAGCGCTCGACCGGCGCGGGCAACGACACGAGCCCCGCGTGGTCGCCCAAGGGCGATCTGATCGCCTTCACCAGCACGCGTGACGGCAACGACGAGATCTACACCATGACCCCGACCGGCGGCTCGCAGGCCAACCGCACGGCCAACCTCGGCGCCGACAACAACCCGGCCTGGCAGGAGGACAGCACCCCGCCGGCGACGACCATCGGCCTCCAGCCGAGCGGCGCGATCAACACCGCGCGGCCGACGTTCCAGCTCGCGTCCAGCGAGCTCGGCTCGGCGCTGCAGTGCAGCGTCGACGGCGCGGCCTACGCGACCTGCACCACGCCCTTCCAGACGGCGACGCTCTCCGACGGCCCGCACAGCCTGTCGGTGCGCTCGGTCGACCCGGCCGGCAACGTCGATCCCCATCCCGCGGTCCGCACGTTCACGGTCGACACCGTGGCCCCGGCGGTCGCCGTCGACTGCCCCGCGACGGTGCTGCTCGACGACCCCGCCGACGCGATCGTGACCGCCACCGACGAGGGCTCGGGCTTCCCGGCCGGCGGCGACCCCAGCGGCGCCCAGCCGGTGGTGACCTCCGTCCCCGGGACGCAGACCTACAGCGTCACGGCGATCGACGTGGCGGGCAACGCGACGACCGAAAGCTGCACCTACGAGGTGCGCTACCCCGACCCGGGTACGCCTGGGCTCACCGCGGGCGCGACGCCCAACGCCGGTGATTTCACGATCGGCTGGACGCCGTCCGCCGACTCGAGCCGTCCCATCCGCTACGTGCTCGAGCGCAAGGACGCGGGCGGCGACTGGGAGGAGGCCGCCGCCGGCCTCGCCGACGCGAGCCGCGCGTTCGCGAGTGGCGATCTCGCCGACGAGGGCACGTGGCGGTTCCGCGTCAAGGGCATCGACGACGTCAACCACACCGAGACGGGCTGGTCGGCGGAGTCCGACCCCGTCAAGGTCGACCAGACCGCGCCGGCCGCACCGTCGATCAGCCCCGACCGCGCGGCGGAGTACGCGGGCGACGGCGGCTGGTTCCGCGACACCGTCACGCTCAGCACGACCGACCACGGCGATCCGGACCTGCGCGACGGCAGCGCGGGCGCGGGCGTGGACCCGGCCTCGGTGGCCGCACCCCAGACGCTGACGGCGTCGGGCACGGCCGCGCGGACCATCCAGGACCTGGTGGGTCACACGTCGGAGGAGGCGCAGCGCAGCGTCCAGGTGGACACCGAGAAGCCGGCGCTGGACCTCGACTGCCCCTCTTCCGTGCTCCTGCACGGGACGGCGAGCGTCCTGGTCAGCGCGAGCGACGGCCAGTCCGGCCTGCTCGACGATCCGTCGGGCACCGTCTCGGTCGACACCGACAGCGTCGGCGACCAGACGATCACGCGCACCGCGACCGACAACGTCGGGCACGAGCGCACGGCGAGCTGCGACGTCGGCGTCCACTACGCCTACAGCGGCCTGCTGGCGCCGGTCAACCCGGACGGCTCCAGCGTGTACAAGCTCAACAGCACGGTGCCGCTGAAGCTGCGGCTCCGCGACGCGGCGGATCAGACGGTGGCCACCGCGCATATCACGGTGGAGATGGAGCGCTACTCCGGGAGCGTGCTCGGCACCGACGTCGAGACCACGGTCACGGCCACGCCGACCAACGGCAAGGACTTCGCCTACCAGGCCGGCTCGGGCGAGTACCACTACAACCTGTCGACGAAGCCGCTCAGCGTCGGCACGTGGAACATCAAGCTCACGCTGGACGACGGCACCGTGCGGCGGACACGGATCTCGCTGCGGTAGGGGCGCGGAGCTGACGGAAGCTGGTACGAGAGGCCCGTGACGGCACGGTCAGAGCTGCTCGAGCGTGACGCCGAAGCAGCGCTGTTGGGGAAGCTTGCCGATCGTGCCCCGCGCAGGCAGCGGGGCTGCGTCGTCGTCGCCGGGATCGGCAAGACCGCGCTGCTGGGACGGATCGACGAGCTCGCCGCCGGGGCGGACCCGGACGAGGTACGGATCAGCGGCCCGCGTGGTGATTCGCCGGCGCCGGATGACATGCGATGCTGGGGCGCGTGTCCAGTCGCGTCGCCAGTCCGGACTTCGTGGGCCGCGAACGCGAGCTCGCGCACCTGAGTGAGGCCGTCAGCGCCGCCGGTGACGGCCGGCCGGCGTTCGTGCTGGTGGGTGGCGAGTCCGGCGTCGGCAAGAGCCGGCTCGTCCAGGAGATCGCGCGCCGCAGCGCGGCCGATGGCGCGCGGGTGCTCTCGGGCGACTGCGTCGACCTCGGTGACGCCGAGCTCGCCTACTCTCCGCTCGTCGGCGCGCTGCGCGGCGTGGGCGGCGAGGAGCTCGAGGCCGTCCTGGGCGCCAACGCCCGTGGGCTCGCGGCGCTGCTGCCCCAGGTCGAGGGTCAGGCCGAGGTGTCCACCGCGGCGCCGCTGGCGCAGGGGAGGATGTTCGAGCTGTTGTTCGGACTCCTCGGCGGCCTGGGCGGGGAGCGGCCGCTGCTGCTCGTCGTCGAGGACGTGCATTGGGCCGACCGCTCGACGCGCGACTTCCTGACGTTCCTGATCCGCAACGCCCGCAGCGAGCGCCTCGTGGTCGTGGCGACCTACCGGACCGACGAGATGCACCGCCGGCACCCACTGCGCCCGTTCCTGGCTGAGGCCGACCGTGCGCCCGGGGTCACGCGCCTCGTGCTGGATCGCTTCACGCGCGACGAGCTCGTGGCGCAGCTCACGGGCATCCTGGACGAGCGCCCGTCGCCGCTGCTGGTCGAGGAGCTGTTCGCGCGTGCGGAGGGCAACCCGTTCTTCACCGAGGAGCTCGTCGCCGCCGGCGGCGGCCATCGCGACCTGCGGCTGCCCGAGGACGTCCGCGACACGCTCATGCTGCGCATCGAGACGCTCACTCGCGACACCCAGTCCGTGCTGCGCGTCGCGGCCGCGGCCGGACCGCGTATGCGCCACGGGCTGTTGCAGCACGCCAGCGAGTTGCCCGAGGACGCGCTGGTCGCCGGGCTGCGCGAGGCCGTCGTCCACCACATCCTCGTCCACGAGCCCGAGAGCGACGTCTACATGTTCCGCCACGCGCTGCTGCGCGAGGCGATCGCCGACGACCTGCTCCCGGGCGAGCGCGGCCCGCTGCACGCAGCGCTGGGCCGGGCGCTGAGCGACGACCCGGCGCTGTCGGCCTCCGGCCGCGGCGTGGCGGCCGAGCTGGCGTTCCACTGGTCGGCCGCGCACGACCTGCCGGCGGCGTTCACGGCCTCGGCGCAGGCCGGCGTCGAGGCCGAGCGGGTCGCCGCCTTCGCCGAGGCCAACGCCCACTTCGAGCGGGCCGCCGAGCTGTGGGACGCCGTGCCGGCCGAGCGGCGCGCCGATGGCCCGTCGCGCATCGAGCTGCTGCGCCGTGCCGCCGACGCCGCGCAGCTGTCGGGCGACCAGGATCGCGCGGCGGCGTTGACGCGCCGCGCCCTGGCGCTCGTCGACGTCGAGCGAGACCCGCTGACGGGCGCCGCGCTGCACGAGCGCCTGAGCCGCTACCTCTGGGTCGGTGGACTCTCGCGTGACGCGCTGGAGGCGTCGGGCACCGCCGTCGCGCTGATGCCGTCCGACGCACCGCCCGCCGAGCGCGCGCGGGTCCTCGGCACGCAGGCGCATCTGTTGATGTTGTTGGGGCGCGGCGTGGAGGCCGCCGAGCGCAGCGAGGAGGCGCTCGCGCTCGCCCGCGCCGCGGGCAACCGCGCCGAGGAGGGCCGGATCCTGAACACGATCGGCCCGTCGCTGGCGATCATCGGTCGCCACGATGAGGGCATCGCCGCGATGCGCGTCGCGCGCGAGATCGCCGAGGAGGTCGGTGATCTGGAGGAGCTGACGCGCGCCTACGTCAACCTCGGCGAGATCCTCGACCAGCGCGGTCACATCGCCGAGGCCGCGGCGGTCGCCCGCGATGGCGTGGCGAGAGCCCGCCTCGAAGGCCTGCGCGCCCTCTTGCCGTTGCTGCTCGCCGAGATGGCGCACCGGCTGATGCGCCTCGGACGCTGGGACGAGGCCTCGGCTGCGCTGGACGAGGCGCTCCTGGCGCCCCAGGCCATCGGCGTGGCCCGGGCCACGGCCCTGCTGGGGCGCGCGGAGCTCGACGCCCTGCGCGGCGACGGCACGGCAACAGAGCGGCTGGTCGCCGAAGCCGACGCCGCCCAGCGCCAGGCCGTCGGGTCGATGTGGACCGCGCCGGCCACCGCCGCTCGCGCCGCGGCCGCGATCTGGGACGGTCGTCCCGCAGACGTCCGCGCCACGGTGGCGCAGCAACTGGCCGGCGGCGACGAGGACGACGCCATGGCCGCCTACTACCTCGGGCCGATCGTGGCCGTGGGGGCGAGGGCCGAAGCCGACCTGGCGACGCGGGCCCGGGCCACCGGCGACGCCCAGGGCGAGGCCGAGGCGATCGCGCGGGCAGGCCGGCTGATCCAGGAGGCCCGGTGGCCGGCGAGCTCCGACACGCCGCCGGAGGCGCTCTTGCAGCTCGCCACGGCGGCGGCCGACGAGCAGCGTGCCCGCGGCGTCGCGACGCCGGAGACGTGGGCCGAGCTCGCAGCGCGCTGGGAGCAGTTCGGCGTGCCGTTCCAGGCGGCATACGCGCGCTGGCGTCAGGCCGAGGCGACGCTCGCGGCCGGCGGCGCCCGCGGCGACGTCGCCGAGGTTCTGTCCGCGGCACACGTCGTCTCCGTCGCGCTGGGCGCGCGCCCGCTCCGCGCGGAGCTCGAGGCGCTGGCGCGGCGGGCGCGGATCCCGCTCGAGGACGCCGACGCGGTGGCATCGCCTGACGATGCGGCGACGGGCGAGCCGTCGGCCGCGGAGCGCGTGGGCCTGACCGCGCGGGAGCTCGACGTCCTGCGCCTGGCGGCGGCGGGATCGACCAACCGCGAGATCGGCGAGACGCTCTTCATCAGTCAGAAGACCGTGAGCGTCCACGTCTCGCGCATCCTGGCCAAGCTCGACGCGCGCTCACGCGTGGAGGCCGCGGGCATGGCGCAGCGGCTTGGCCTGCTCGACGACGCGGTCGCCGGCGGCGCCGCCGCGGACTAGCCGGCCGCCGGCACCGCGGTCGTCACGGTGGCGACTCGCGGCGGCCGCGCCACGGCGACGGCGACGAGCGCGACAGCCGCGCCCAGGAGCGTCAGCGCGCCGCCGAGGCCGGCGAGCGCGACGAGCACCGGCGCGAGCAGCGAGCCGGCGACGATCCCGCTCAACGCCGCGGGCAGGGCGAAGCCGTAGGCGCGACCGAGCACGTCCGCGGGCAGGGAGCGCTGCAGACCCGTCTCGGCGAGGACCTCGACGGTGATCGCGCCGACGCCGCCGACGAAGCTGAGCCCGAGTGCCAGGCCGAGGCCGTCCACGATGCCCAGGAGCGGGAGCGGGACCGCGACGCACAGCAGCGCGCCGGCGAGCGCCGCCGGCTGTCGGCCCTCGCGGCTCAGCCGCCCGGCGACCACGGCGCCGATCACGCCACCCAGCCCGATGGCGCCGAGCAGGTAGCCGTAGCCGTCGGCGCCGAGGCCCAGCCGGCCGGCGACGAGGAGCAGCAGGACGGTCTGCGCGCCGTAGACGAGGCTGCAGGCGACGTCGGCCCCGACGAGCCGGCAGGCGGCTGGCCGCGTCAGGAGTGCGTGCGCACCGGCGCGCAGGTCGGCCAGGACGGTCGGGCGCCCGACGACGCTGCTGCAACCGTCGGTCCGGGCCGCGGGCCGGAACGCCGCGCCTGCGGGGATCGACGCGACCAACAGCGCCGAGCCGACGAACGTGAGTCCGTTGAGCGCGAAGGCCAAGCTCGGCGGGCCGAGGAGCAGAAGGACCGCGCCGAGCGCGGGGCCCACGACGATGCACGTCGGCCCGATGGCGGCGCGCGCCGCGTTGGCGGCCGGGAGATCATCGGCATCGACGAGCTGCGGCGTGCTCACCGCGACGCACGGGGCGTGGGGGACGGCCGCCAGGGTGGCCAGCGCGGCCAGCGCCGGCGCCAGCACGACGGGCAGGCCGGCGATCGCCACGAGCGCGAGCAGTCCCATCAGCAGGGCGCGCACGACGTCGGTCGCGATCATCAGGGTGCGGCGGTCGACCCGATCGGCCAAGACGCCGCCCAGCGGACCCGCGACGACGATCGGCGCGACGCGCGCGGCGGTGGTGAGGCCCAGCCACGTCGCCGAGTGGGTCTCGTGGTCCACGTAGGCCAGAAGCGCGAGGTTGTAGAGCCAGTCGCCCGCCTGAGAGATGGCCAGCGCGGCCAGCAGGCGGGCGAAGCGGGGATGACGCAGCGCGGTGTGCATGGAGCCTGACGGTGACGCTGAGATGGCGGTGCCCGCATCAGGCATTCGCGTCGAATGGCAGGCATGACCCTCCCATCCCGGTGGGTCCAGGGGTCCTACACCAGCGGGCCTAGGACCCCTACCCGATGGTCAATAGGGCGTGCGGGCCACGAAGTGGGGGCGGTTGTCCGATGTGCGCCCGCGGCCCTTAGCCGCAGTGTTCCCATCCATGAACACCACCACGAGCACCACCCACGCCGACCGCTACTTCGCCCCGGGCCGCTACTTCGCCCCCCAGGCCCGCTACTTCGCCCCCGAGGCCCGCTACTTCGCCCCCGAGGCCCGCTACTGCTCGCCGCAGGCGGGCCTCGCCGAGTTGATGTCCTGCTCCGTCTTCCCCGCCCGCCTGGCGGGTCCTCCGCCCGGGCCCGTCCGCCCCGGCGTCGGATGGCTGCGGCGTCCGTAGCCACTACCTGATCAATGGAGAGAACTAGATGAACCACAAGAAGATGCGCCGGTGGGGTTGCGGTGTCGCCGCCGTCCTGGCCGCGACGGTTGTCGTGACGGTCCAGCCTGCGCGAGCGAGCACCTTCGACGTCAAGCCCGGCGGCCTGATCTGCACGACCTTCGACGCTGGGACCAGCCAGTCGACCGTCCAGCTGGCGGCCAACAACCGCAGCCGGACCAACGAGTCGATTCCCGCCGGCGACTTCAACTACTTCGATCCGGGTGCCCTGGACCGGGGCCAGCCGGGGATGTTCGCGCCGGGTTGGTCCTCGTGGAGCACCACGTTCCCCGCGGTGGCCGACAACGCTGCGCATGAGATGGCGTGGGTCCTCACCGGGGACGCAGACATCCTGGACACGCGCGCCAGCGTCCAGCCCTTCGCCCGCCCCTGCGCCGACCACGGTCCCGCGATCACCTCGGTGTCGCCGACCGGCCTGGTCCTCGGCGGCGGGGCGCAGGCCCTGACGATCTGGGGCCGCGGGATGGCCGGCGCGACGGTGCTGATCAGCGGCGCCGGCGTCCACGTCGCGACGCCGACCGCCGCGGTCGATCAGCGGATCGACGTCCCGGTGACCGTGGACGCTGACGCGCCGAAGACGCCGCGCGACCTCCTGGTCAAGACGCCGGACGACCTCGAGGTCGGCTGCCGCGCGTGCCTGCAGATCACCGACGCGCCGGGCGTGGCGGCGACGGGCGCCCAGGGTCCCAAGGGCGACAACGGCGACAAGGGCGACGCCGGCGCGCAGGGCCCCAGGGGCGAGGCGGGGCCACAAGGACCCGCAGGGACGCCCGGCGTGAGCGGCGCGACGCCGTCGGTCATCCGCGTCAAGAGCGGGTCGACCGCGTTCGGCCGCGACCGGTCCGCCACGGCGACGGCGCGGTGCCCAGCCGGCACGAGCGTCATCTCGGGCGGACACGACGTCGATCCCTCCTCGAGCGGAGAGGCCCTGTCGGTGGTGACCGACGAGGCGAGCGGGGACCGGTCATGGACCGTGACCGTCCGCGCCGTCCCCGCGCGGAGCACGCGGCGCCTGACCGTCTCGGCCACCTGCCTGGGCACGAGACCGTAGGCGACCGAGAGCGTCCCGGCTTCAGCTCGCCCGCAACGCCTCGGTCGGTGCGAGCCGGGCGGCGCGGATGGCCGGGTAGACGCCGGCGATCGCTCCGACGGCCAGCGCGACGCCGACCCCGCCCGCGAGCGCGGTGAGCGGGACGACCAGCGGGTGGCCGCTGGTGACCGCGTACACGGCCGTCGCCAGCGCCCCGAGGGCGATCCCGCCGACGCCGCCGAGGCCGCACAGCACCAGCGACTCGACGACGAACTGCGTGGCGACCTGGTGGCGGCGGGCGCCCAGCGCGCGGCGCAGGCCGATCTCGGTCCGCCGCTCGAGCACGGAGATCACCATGATGTTGGCGACGCCCATCGCGCCGACGATGACGGCGACCGCGCCGAGGGCGAGGAACAGACCGGTGAGCGCCGTGCGTGCGGTGGCGCGCGCGGCGAGCAGCGCCGATGGCCGGCTGACCTGGACGGCCTCGGGCTGTGACGGGTTGGCGGTGAACGGCAGCACGGTGGTGACGGCGCGGACCTGGTCGGGCAGCGCCCGCACGTAGATCGAGGTCGGGTGGCCGCCGAGGCCGAGCATGCGGCCGGCGACCGGGAAGCCGACGATCGCCGCCTGGTCGATCTCCGGCGTGAGCGGGACCGGCCGCAGGATCCCGACGACCGTGAAGTACGTCCCGCCGAGGAAGACCTGCGTGACCGGCGTGACGCGGTCGATCCCGAGCGTCGCCGCCGCCGCCGCGCCCAGGACGGTCGCCGGGTAGCGGGCCGTCGCAGCGTTCAGGAACGCTCCGTGGGCGACGCGCGCGCCGAGCGTGCGCGGGAGGTCGAGCTGCGCGGCGAGGACCGAGACGCCGCCGGTGTCGACCGCCGGGATCGCCGCCGTGCGCCGCACCGTCGCGCCCGCGACGTAGCCGACGGCGGTGAAGCCCTGGACCGGCGGGATCCTCGCGATCATGCCGGGCGCCGTGGTCGGCAGGGCCGCCGGAGTGCCCGACAGGCCCTGGCCCGCGCCGACCGTGATCAGGTTGCCCTGGGCCCCGAGCTGGGCCAGCAGCGCCGCGCGCGAGGAGGCCGAGACGCCGAGGACGGCCACCGCCGCGCCGATCCCGACGGCGATCCCGAGCGCCGACAGGGCCGTCCGCCACGGCCGCGCGAGCAGCGCCGCGCCACCGGTGCGCAGGACGTCGCCGGGGCGCATCCGCACCCGCGACGCGCTCACGACCGTCCACCCGCGTCGGCGATCACGCGACCGTCGCGCATCTCGACCCGCCGGTCCAGCGCCCGCGCCACGGCGGCGTCGTGCGTGACGACGACGACCGTCGTCCCGTCGCCGGCGAGCTCCCCGAGCAGCGCGAGGATCTCCGCGCCGGTGCGCGAGTCGAGGTTCCCCGTCGGCTCGTCGGCGAGGACGACGGCGGGCCGCCCGACGACGGCGCGCGCGATCGCCACGCGCTGGCACTCGCCGCCCGACAGCTGCGCCGGCCGGTGGCGGAGGCGATGCCCGAGTCCGACGCGCTCCAGCGCGCCGACGGCCGCCGTGCGCCGCTCGGCGGGCGCGACCGCGCGATAGAGCAGTGCCTGCGCGACGTTCCCGACGGCGTCGAGATGGTCGAGCAGGAAGAACCGCTGGAAGACGAAGCCCAGCCGCCGCGCCCGCAGCGTCGACAGCGCGGCGTCGGAGAGGCCCGAGACGTCGTCGCCGCCCACCCGCAGCGTCCCGCCGGACGGGCGCTCGAGCGTGCCGAGCAGGTGCAGGAGCGTGGTCTTGCCCGAGCCCGACGGGCCGAGCACCGCGACGCGCTCGCCGGCGTCGACGTGGAGGTCGACCGGGTGCAGCGCACAGACCGCCGGCGTGCCCGGATAGGTCTTGTGGACGCCGGCGAGATCCAGGAGCGGGCCGCTCACGACGCCGGGACCTCGACGCGCGTCCCGGGCGCCAGGCCCGCACCGTCGACCTGCACGCGCGTGTCGGCGAAGAGCCCGGTGCGGACTGGCACGAGCCGGCGGCCGCGCGCGTCGACGACCTCGACGGCGTACCCGCCGCCCGCGAGCGCGACCAGTGCGCTGACGGGCACGGCGAGGACGTGGCGCGCGCGTGCGCTGGTGATGTCGATGGTCACGGGCGCGGCGTCGACGCTGCGCCCTGCGCGGGCGTCGCGCAGCCGCACGAGCAGGGTCACCGTGGCCGGGGTCGCGCCGGGCGCACCTTGCCCGCCGCCGCCCCCTCCGGCGTCGCCGCTCTGGCCTGGCGTCGCCACGCGCCCCACCGACGTGATCACGCCGCGCGCGGTGGTCGTGCCGTCGGGCAGCGTGACGGTCACCGGGTCGCCGCGGTGCACGAGGTACCCGAGGGTGACGGGAAGCGGCGCGCGCACCTGGCGCACCGTGGTCGTGGCGGTGAGGATCGGTTGCCCGGGCTGGGGCGCGGTGCCGAGGCGGGCGGCGACGTGCCCGACGCGCACCGGTCCTGGGGCGTAGGCGATGTCGCCGGGTGCGACCGCGCCGGTCGCGGTCACGCCGGCCGCGGTCTGCCAGCGCCGGACTGCGGCGGCCGTCTGCCACGTGAAGTGCCGGTCGATCGTCACGACCGACCGGTCCGCGTAGCCGAGCCGGACGAGGTTGGCCTCCAGCTGCGCGATGTCGCGCCCCGGCACCACCCCGAGCGCGAGCGTGCGCCAGGCCGGGCGGCGGCCGAAGAAGAGCGGGACGGCGCGGCCATCGACCTCGTAGAGCCGCCGCCCGCGCCGGATCACCGTATGCGGCGACGGCAGCCAGGTGAACGCCGATCCGGTCCCGGCGCCGACGACCGTCACCGCGCCGGCGAAGCCGAGCGCGCCGGTCACCTGCGTCGTGGTCGCGAGGTCGGTCCGCACGACGGCGGCCGTGACGACGTGCGCGGTCGAGGCCGGCGGCGTCCCGTCGCGCGTGGCACGGGCGACCGCCACGATCCCGGCCGCCACGAGCGCGGCGGCGGCCGCCACGCCGAGGCCGATCGTCAGGACGCGTCGCCGCGTGCGCGCGGCAGGCGCCACCTTTGCCTCCTCCAGCTGCCCGCTCATTCGTGGCCGCCGAGGCTGGCCAGCGACGAGGCCTTCATCTCGGCGTCGATCGCCTGGAGGCAGGCCTGCCGGAACTCCTGGAAGCCCGGTGAGGACTTCCCATCCGGGAGCTCGTCGGGAGAGTTGCCGAAGCCGTGTCCCGGCGTATAGGGCGATCGCGCGGTGGGGTCCTTCTTCCTCGGGAGGCCGTGGGCGCGCGCGCACTGCGCCGTCTTGACGCCGGCCCGGACGAGCTCCGGCGGTGCGGGCGGCTGGCGCTGGGGGTCGAGCCGCGCGGCGGTCAGCGCGCGCTTGCAGGCACGTTGGACGGCCTGGCGCACCGGGTCGGGCGCGTCCTGGAAGGACCGCTCGTCGGTGAACACGTCGCCGGCGGGCGTGATGACGGGGTCCTGATAGGCCGGGATGCCGTGGCTGCGGATGCACTTCACGGCGGCCTGCACCGCCGCGCGCGACCCTCCGTGGTTCGAGCGGGACGCGGCCGCCGCGGACCCGCCGGGCACCGTCGGGACCGACGGGGAGGACGGCGACGAGCCGCAGCCGGCGGCGCCGAAGGCGGCCGCGGCCGCAGAGACGAGGAGCGTGGCGGTCACGGCGCGGCGGCCGGCGACCCGGAGCGAGCTGATCATTGTGCCGTTCTATGGCGCGGGCCATGACGGGAGCCCAACAGGCATGGCACATCGGAGGGCCGTCGAACGGCGCTGCGCCAGGGTCCACACCGCGCCCGGCGGCCCCCGCACCGGTCGCCACCACGCAGCGTGTTATCCCGCTGTCACCTGCGACCCGGGAACATGGCGCGATGCGCGTTCTCGTCGTCGAAGACCAGCGGGCGCTCGCCGACCGCATCGGTGAAGGGCTGCGCGACCAGGGCATGGCGGTCGACGTCGCCTACGACGGCGCCGACGCGCTGCGGGCCACGGCGCTCACGCGCTACGACGTCGTCGTCCTCGACCGCGATCTCCCCCGCGTGCACGGCGACGCGGTCTGCGCGAGCATCGTCGGCGGCCCTACCACCGCGCGCATCCTGATGCTGACCGCGGCCAACACGGTCGACGCCCGCGTCGACGGCCTCGAGCTCGGGGCCGACGACTACCTCGGCAAGCCGTTCGCGTTCGACGAGCTCGTCGCCCGCGTCCGCGCGCTCGCCCGGCGGACGCCCTCGACGCCGCCGATCGTCACCCACGGCGATCTCGTCGTCGATCGCGCACGCAGGCGGGTCGGGCGCGCCGGGCGCCCGATCACGCTGACCCGCAAGGAGTTCGGTGTCCTGGAGGCGCTGCTCGACACCGACGGCGCCGTGGTCAGCGCCGAGGAGCTGCTCGAGCGCGTCTGGGACGCGAACGCCGACCCGTTCAGCAACACGGTGTCGGTGACGATCGGCCGGCTGCGACGCAAGCTCGGCGAGCCGCAACTGATCGAGACCGTCGTCGGCAGCGGGTACCGGCTGTGAGCCTCGCGCGCCTGCTCGCGGCCACGCGGGCGATGCTCGGCCGGCGAACCGTCCGGCTGCGGCTCACCCTGCTCTACACGGTGCTGTTCGTCTCGGCGGGCGCGGCGCTGCTCGGCGTGACGTACGTGCTGGTGGCGCAGTCGCTGCCCAGCGACGGGAAGGTCGCCGTGGGCGTCGACCCGAAGCTGACCGACATCTGCCGGGTCTCCGACGCCCCGGCGTTCGACCCCAACCTGCAGGCCAAGTGCAAGGCCCTGGTCGCCGCGGGCATCCAGGCGGGCGCGGCCACGCAACGCGACGACACGCTGCGCAACCTGTTGATCTACTCGCTGCTGGCGCTTGCGGCGATGACGTTCGTCGCCGCCGGGCTTGGTTGGGTGGTCGCCGGCCGCGTGTTACGCCCGCTCCACGCGATCACCGCCGCGGCACAGCGGGCGTCACAGGACACCCTCGGCGAGCGCATCGCGCTCACGGGTCCCGACGACGAGCTCAAGCAGCTGGCCGACACGTTCGACGCGATGCTCGCGCGCCTGGACGGCGCGTTCGATGCGCAGCGGCGCTTCGTGGCCAACGCGTCGCACGAGCTGCGCACGCCGCTCACGCTCATGCGCGCGGCGATCGACGTCACGCTGGCCAAGCCCGACCGCATGCCCGAGCAGCTCGAAGCGATGGCCGTCGAGGTCCGCGGCGCGGTGGACCGATCTGAGGCGCTGATCGACGGTCTGCTGACGTTGGCCCGCAGCGACCGCGGCGCGGCCGCGCGCGAGCCGCTCGACCTCGCGGCGATCGTCGAGGACGCGCTCGATGTGGCGGCCGCTCACCGGGACGAGGACGTGCACGTCACCGTCGACGCGGCGCTGGCCGACGCGCCCACGGTCGGCGACCGCGTCCTGCTCGAGCGCCTGGCCG
Organism: Baekduia sp.; assembly: GCF_035318805.1. Classification (GTDB taxonomy): domain Bacteria; phylum Actinomycetota; class Thermoleophilia; order Solirubrobacterales; family Solirubrobacteraceae; genus Baekduia. The sequence continues at coordinate 50,242 of NZ_DATHDY010000140.1, read as the reverse complement.
CCAACCTCATCGACAACGCAATCGCCTACAACATTCCAGGCGGCTGGGTTCGCGTCGCCACGGGAACCACCGAGTCCACGACCTTCCTGGAGGTCAGCAACAGCGGAGCGCCGATCGCCCCGGAGGACCTCCCGGCGCTGTTCGAGCCGTTCCGGCGCCATGACGGACGCGCCGGCGCGCCGGCGGGCGTCGGGCTCGGGCTGTCGATCGTCCACGCGGTCGCGACGGCTCACGGCGCCCGCCTCGACGCCCGGGCGCGGCCGGAGGGCGGGCTTGAGATGGCGCTCGTGCTGGCGCGCAGCGTAGGAGCGCCGTCGCCCGCCGACCATCAGCTGACGACCTCGATCGGCACCGCGTCGTAGTTGACGTAGGGCTGGGACTTGTTGAGGTGGTCGCGCATTGCGCGCGTCACGACGTCGACGTCGCCGGACTCGATGAGCTTGGCGATGCGACGGTGCGCGCGGACGACCTGCCGCTGGCTGGCCGCGTCGGGATAGTCGCCGTCATCGACCGCCTTCTCGGCCCACAGGCGCTCCTGTGACGCCCACACGCTCTCGAGGGCGCCGGCCAGCAGCGTGATCGTGGTGTTGCCGCACAGCTCGACGATCGCGGCGTGGAACGCGAGTGCGCCGCTCGTGAAGTCGGTCGCTGCGCCGAGCTGCGCCTCGTTCTCGTCGATGAGCTCGGTCAGGCGCGCGACGACCTTCTTGCGCGCCCGGTCCGGCAGCGCCGCCGCCAGGGCCGCGCAGGCCGGCTCGAGGACGGAGCGCGCGGCGGCAAGGTCGTCCAGCGTCGTGGCGTGCGACTGGAGCGTGAGGCCAAGGTGATACGCGGCGCTGTGCGCGGTGGGGCGCATCACGACCGCACCGCCGACCTTGCCGCGGCGGATCCGGATCAGGCCCTCGGTCTCGAGGATGCGGATCGCCTCGCGCAGGCTCGGCCGGCTGACGCCGAACTCCGAGATCATCTGCGCTTCGCGGGGAAGCGAAGCGCCGTCGTCGAGCTCGCCCGTGATGATGCGGCGGCGCAGGCGGTCGGCCACCAGCTCGGCCATCCGTGGCACATGGGGAGGGGGAGTCTTGACATTCGAATCATTGGTATCCATGGGCCAATACAAAGTATCGAACCCCCAGGACCGCGCCGGCCCTTCGGTCCGTGCGCTCCGCGACGATCGGCGTGGCTCAGGCGAGCACGTCGCGCAGGCGCCCCTGGACGGTGGCGGCCGCCTCGCCGACGATGCGCTGCACGAGCTCGGCCACCGTCGGCACGTCGTGGATCAGCCCTTGCGACGCGCCCGCCCACCAGATCCCGCGGTCGGTGTCGCCCGTCGCGTAGACCTCGCGGCCACGGGCGCCGGACACCAGATGGCGCACGTCGTCGAACGTCCCGCCCGTGCGCTCGATCTCGAGGACCCGTTGGCTGATCGCGTTGCGAGCGACGCGCGCCGTGTTGCGAAACGGACGGAAGATCACGTCGGAGTCGCGCTCGTCGTGGGCGACCATCCGCTGCTTGACGTCGTGATGGATCGGCGACTCGGCGGTGCACATGAAGCGGGTCCCCATGTTGACCCCGTCGGCGCCGAGGGCGAGGGCGGCGACCAGCCCGCGGCCGTCGGCGATCCCGCCCGACGCGATCATCGGGATGGTGATCCGGTCCGCTGCGGCGGGGATCAGGACGAGGCCCGGAACGTCGTCCTCGCCGGGGTGGCCGGCGCACTCGAAGCCGTCGATGGAGATCGCGTCCACGCCGATCCGCTGGCCCTTGACCGCGTGGCGCACCGATGTGCACTTGTGCACCACCTTGACGCCGTGCTCGCGGAAGTGGACGAGGTGCTCCTGCGGGTTGAAGCCGGCGGTCTCGACGACGGTGATCCCTTCGTCGACGATCGCCTGGCGGTAGCGCTCGTACGGAGGCGGGTCGATCGACGGCAGGATCGTGAGGTTCACGCCGAAGGGCCGGTCGGTCAGCGTGCGCGTGCGCTCGATCTCGCGGCGCAGGTCGTCGGGCGTCGGCTGGGTGAGCGCCGAGAGGAACGCCAGGCAGCCGGCGTTGGCGGCCGCGGCGACGAGCTCGGCCCGCCCGACCGCCTGCATCCCGCCGAGGACGATCGGGTGCTCCACGCCGAAGGCACGGGTGAACGGAGTGTCGAACATCAGCTGCCGGCCAGGTGCCGGGCGATCACCCATCTCGGCACGTCACCAGAGCCCGGGATCGTCCCGCCGCCGGAGGCCGCCATCCGAAGCCGTCGATCCGGCCCAGCACGACGTAGCCGCGCCCGTCGAGGCGCAGCAGCGACGAGTAGTCGGGAACCTCGCTGTGGTCGAGCAGACGCGCGGCGACGACCCCGAGCGCGAGCACCGGGCGCACCGCGTCTACCTCGGCCTAGGTCCCCAGCACTTCGATCGGTACCCCGTCGTAGTTGACGTACGGCTGGGACTTGGCGAGATGCGCGCGCATCGTCCTGGTGGCGCCATCGACGTCGCCGGCCTCGACGAGCTTGGTGACGCGGCGGTGCGCGCGGATGACCTCGCGCTGCTGCGCGGCGTCGGGGTAGGCGCCGTCGCCGGCGGCCTTCGCGGCCCAGAGACGCTCCTGGGAGCTCCAGACGCTCTCGAGCGTACCGACGAGCAGCGTGATCGTCTTGTTGCCGCAGTGCTCGATGATCCCCGCGTGGAACGCGAGCGCGCCCGTGGTGAACTCGTAGTCGGAGCCCAGTTGCTTCTCGTTCGCGTCGATCAGCTCGTTCAGGCGGGCGACGACCTTCTTGCGCAGGCGGTCGGGGAGCCCGGCGGCCAGCCCGGCGCAGGCCGGCTCGAGGACTGCCCGCCCGACCGCCACGTCGTCCAGGGTGGTCGCACGCGACTGGAGCGTGAGGCCGAAGTGGTAGGCGGCGCTGTGGGCCGTCGGGCGCATCACCACCGCTCCGCCGATCTTGCCGCGGCGGATGCGGATCAGGCCCTCGGTCTCCAGGATCCGGATGGCCTCGCGCAGGCTCGGCCGGCTGACCCCGAACTCCGCGATCAGCTGCGCCTCGCGGGGCAGCTCGTCGCCGTCGTCCAGATCCCCGCTGATGATGCGGCGCCGCAGCCGGTCGGCCACCAGCTCGGCCATTCGCGGTACTCGCGGCGGCGCCGCCTTGGCATGGGAGGTATTCGGAGCCATGGAAAGACCGAACGTACCGCACTCCCTATGTGAGTGCGCAACCGTTGTTCGAGCTTGACACCAGAGGTGGCAATTCTATAAAACCTATACATCTATAGAACGACAACGAGGGGCGCCGTCTGCGGCCCCGGCCGTACGACGCAGGAGTGCCCATGTCTTATGAGTTGAACCGCCGGCTCGCGGAGCGGCGTGATCCGCTGCCCACGACCCAGACCGAGGTCGATCCCGTGACGGCAGGCATCATCCGTGGAGCGCTGGAGACGACGTGCTTCGAGGTCTGCACGCACGTCTCGCGCACGGCCACGTCGTCGATGATCAACCAGTCCAACGAGCGCAACGCGGCGATCATCGACGCACACGGGCGGATCGCGGGCCTGTCGATCGGGATCCCGCAGCTCATGGTCGTCTCGGCGCTGCCCGTGCGCTACGTCCTCGACCTCCAGGAGCGCGACGACTGGGGCCCCGGGGACGTGTTCATCGCCAACGACCCGTACCACGGCGGCGGCCACCTGCCCGACTACGACGCGCTCGCACCGGTCTTCGACGAGAACGGCCAGCTCGTGTTCGTCCAGGCCATCCAGGTGCACCATGGGGACACGGGCGGCAAGGATCCCGGGGGCTTCTCGCCCGACGCCATCGACGTCAACGCCGAGGGCCTGATCATCCCGGTCGTCAAGCTCGTCGAGCGCGGCAAGCCCCGTGAGGACGTGCTGGAGCTGCTGTTCGCCAACAACCGGCTGCCGTCGTTCTCCGGCGACATCTGGGCGCAGATCGGGGCGGCGCAGCTCGGGGTCCGCCGGCTCGAGGAGCTGCTCGCCCGATACGGGGCCGACACGGTCCGGGCCGCGGTCAACTGGAACATCGACCACACGGAGAAGCGCGTGCGCGAGGTCGTCGCCGGGTGGCCCGACGGCGAGTACACCGGTGAGGTCTACATCGACCACGATCCTGCAGGCAACCAGGACCTGGTCGTGCGCTGCACGGCCACGGTCGCCGGGGACTCGCTCAAGCTCGACTACACCGGAAGCGACTCCCGGCCCGAGCTGACGCTGTGGAACACGTTCTCCAACTCGCGCGGCTACGGCCTGGCGCAGCTCGCGGCGATGATCGATCCGACGATCCCGAAGAACGAGGGTCTCTTCAACGCGGTCGACGAGATGATCATCCCGGAGGGCTCGATCCTCAACCCGCCCGAGGGCAAGCCGGTGGTGCTCGGCGCGTTCCACCCCGCGGTCGAGATCGGCGAGGCGCTCTGCGTGGCGCTGGCGGGCGTCGTGCCCGAGCGCGCCGGGCCGCAGGTCTACAAGATCGGGATGCCCAACGTCCTCTACGGCTTCGACGCGGCCGGGCAGATGTGGCTCGACCACGGCGTCGACACGCGCTCCTCGGACTGCAACGGCGTGCAGGGCCTCGACGGCTGGGGCGCCAACTCGGCGTCGCTGGGCAACCTGATCCTGCAGACCGCCGAGGAGCTCGAGACGCGGTTCCCGGTGCGGATGGTCAGCCGGGAGCTGACGATCGACTCCGCCGGCGCCGGCAAGTGGCGCGGGAACCCCGGCAGCCTGAACGTCAAGCAGTCGCTCGCCGACGCGTTCGGCAGCGCGTTCATGGTGGCCAAGCGCCATCCGCTGCGCGGCATGGCCGGCGGCGCCGACGCGTCGCCCTACGGCAACCGCTTCCTGGTCGGTACGCCCGACGAGTTCGAGGTCGATCTGGCGGTGTCCAACATGCCGCTGCCCGACGGCGCGATCACCGCCTACCAGTTCGGCGGCGGCGGGGGGTTCGGCGACCCGTTCACGCGCGACGCGCAAGCGGTCCTCGAGGACGCGCTCGACGAGATCGTGAGCATCGAGGGCGCCGCGCGGGACTACGGCGTCGTGCTGACCGGCAGCGTCGAGGACCTCAGCCTCGCCATCGACGAGCAGGCGACCGCCGAGCTGCGGCGGCGCGCCGACGCACACCCGGACGCCGAGACCCGGCCCGCCGCCGGCGCGCGGGCCTGAACGGAGATCGACATGACGTACTCCATCGGCATCGACATCGGCGGCACCTTCACCGACTTCGTGATCCTCGACGACCACGGGATCGGGCTCGACAAGGTCCTCAGCACGCCGGCCGATCCATCGCAGGCGGTGATGGCCGGCCTGGGGCAGCTGGCCGAGGCCCGGGGGCTGGAGCTGCACGAGCTGCTCCCCCAGGTCGACCGCGTCGTGCACGGCACGACGATCGCCGACAACGCCCTGATCCAGACCAAGGGCGTCAAGACCGGGCTGCTGACCACCGACGGGTTCCGCGACGAGTTGGTCCTGCGCCGTGGCTTCAAGGAGGACATCTGGGACCCGCAGTACCCGCCGCCGCCGGACATCGTCCCGCGTCGCCGGCGCCTGGGCGTGATCGAGCGCCTGGCCGCAGACGGCGAGGTGGTCACGCCGCTCGACGAGGACTCTGCGCGCGCGGCCATCCGGCGCCTGAGGCTGCAGGAGGTCGAGTCGGTGGCCATCGTCACCCTGTTCTCCTACGTCAACGCGGCGCACGAGCAGCGGCTGGCCGAGCTGGTCGCCGAGGAGATGCCGGGCGTCGACGTCTCCCTGTCGCACGAGATCATGCCCAAGGCGCCGGAGTTCGAGCGCGTGAGCACTACGGTCGTCAACGCCTACGTCGGGCCACTGGTCACGCGCTACCTCGACCGCATCGTCGAGCAGCTCGGTGACCGGGTCGCCCTGCTGGTGATGCAGTCGACCGGCGGCGTGATGACCCGTCCCTACATACGTCGCCGTCCGATCCAGGTGCTCGCCTCCGGGCCCGCGGGCGGCGTCATCGGCTGCGCCGCGGTGGGTCGTGCGAAGCAGCAGGAGGACCTGCTCTGCGTCGACATGGGCGGCACGAGCTACGACGTGAGCCTCGTGAAGGGCGGCGAGGCTCCGGGCGAGCCGGGCTGGAACTGGCACCACCGGTTCCTCTGCGGCCTGCCGATGATCAGCGTCACGACGCTCGGAGCAGGCGGAGGCTCGATCGCGCACGTCGAGTCGGGGGCGCTCGAGGTCGGACCGCAGAGCGCGGGCGCCGAGCCCGGCCCCATCTGCTACGGCAACGGCGGCACGCAGCCCACGGTGACCGACGCCAACCTCGTGCTCGGCCTGCTGTCGGCCGACGCCGCGTTCGCGGGCGGGAGCATGTCCCTGTCGATGGCCGGGGTCCGCGAGGCGTTCGCCGAGCAGGTCGCCGCGCCGATGGGCCACGACTCGGTCGAGCGCGCGGCCTCCGACGTCCGCCGGGTCGTCAACGCCAACATGTCGCAGGCCATCCGCCGCCTGACGGCCGAGCGCGGGGTGGACCCGACGACGCTGACCATGGTCGCCTACGGCGGCAACGGGCCCGTCCACGCATGCGTGCAGGCCGAGGACCTCGGCATCCGCCGCGTCATCGTCTCGCGCCACTCGGCGGCGTTCTCCGCGCTGGGCCTGCTGACGGCGGACCCGACGATCGACGAGGAGCGCTCCTACCTCACGCCCTCGCCGGACGTCGCCCGGGTCCGCGACCTGTGGAGCGGGCTCATCGATGGGGCACGCGCCTACTTCGTCGAGGGCGGTTTCGGCGATGGAAGGCTCCGCTACGACTTCCAGCTCAACTTCCGCTACCCGGGGCAGAACTGGAGCCTGGCCGTCCCGGTCGCCCAGCGCGAAGGCAGCGCAGACGTGAGCTGGTTCGACGAGGCCGCCCTCGCCGAGGCCGTCGCCGGGTTCCATCGCATCCACGAGGAGGAGCACACGTATGCGCGGCACGGCGAGACGCCGGAGCTGACCAGCGTGCGGGCGATCGTCTCGACCCCCGTCCGGCACCCCGATCTGGGCGGCGCCGGCACGCCGGGCACCGACACCACCATGTCGGGCCGGACGCGCCGCGCCGACCTCGGCGCCGGCTTCTGCGAGGTGGCCGTGCACGACGGCAGCACGCTGACCCCCGGCGCAAGCGTCGCCGGCCCGGCCATCGTCGAGGAGCAGTTCACGACGATCGTCGTCAACGACGGCTGGACCGCCACCGTCGATGCGGTCGGCGACTACGTGCTCGCGCGCTGAATCAGATCATCGAGGAGAGCCCATGCCCAACGTCATCCATCACACCGCCGTCTGCGTCACCGACATGGACACCAGCCTGACCTTCTACCGCGACGGGCTCGGGATGGAGGTCACCGTCCAAGGCGCCTTCGACGGGCCCTGGAGGGAGTTGTTCGCAGGCCCCGAGGACCGGCTCAGCATGGTCATGCTCGGCGACCCGGGCAACCCGGCCGCAGGCACGATCGAGCTCGTCTCGTTCGAGGGCGACATCGAGCCGGCGACGGCGCCGGTCGTGCGCGAAGGGTTCTTCCTCGTGTCGCTGTACTGCGACGTCGACCAGACGCTCGAGCGCCTCGCCGCGCTCGGCCACTCCGACCACGAGCGCATCGAGCTCGAGACCCCGCACGGCACGCTGGTCATGGGGTCCGTCCGCGATCCGGACGGCATCCTCATCGAGCTCATCGACGCGAGCGTCGGCGCTCAGGTCACCGGCTGATGCGCGCCCTGGTCACCGGCGGGTCGTCGGGCATCGGCGCGTCGATCTGCGCCCGCATCGTCGCCGACGGCGGCACCGCCATCAGCCTCGACGTCAACCCGCCGGCGGCCGGTGCCGGCGCCGGGTTCGTCGCCTGTGACGTGACCCAGGAAGCGATGGTCGTCGCCGCCGTCGCCGAGGCCACCGAGCGGCTCGGGGGCCTGGACCGGGCGTTCCTCAACGCCGGCATCGGCGGCGTCGGGGCGATCATGGACCTGACCGCGGAGGCGTGGGACACCATGCACGCCGTCGACCTGCGCGGAGTCTTCCTCAGCCTGCGGGAGTCGGCCCGGGCCATGCTCGCCGGCGACGGCGGCTCGATCGTCGTGACCAGCTCCATCTCGGGCAGCCTCGCCGACCGCCGGATGAGCCACTACAACAGCGCGAAGGCCGGGGCCAACCACTTCGCGCGGATCGCGGCGGCCGAGCTCGGCCCGCGGGGCATCCGCGTCAACGTCATCGCGCCCGGGACGACGCAGACGCCGATGGCGGCCACCACCGACGAGACGCTGCCCGGCTACCGCGCGGCCGTGACCGCGCGGACCCCGCTCGGCGGGTTCGGCGATCCCGATCTCGTGGCGGAGGCGGCCGTCGGGCTGTCCAACATGCGCTGGGTGACCGGCCAGATCCTGGCGGCCGACGGTGGCGTCTCGCTCTCCAGCCCGATCGACGTCGAGGACTTCCTGCCGGCCGAGGCCAAGCCCTGGATGGCGGTAGCCGGCGACGTCGAGCGGTGACGGACCGATCCGGAACGCTCAGTTGAGGTAGGCCGCGTGGACGATCGCGGCCAGCCCCGGATCGTCGCCCGTCGTCGTGTGGACGATGCGGCCGTGCTGGAGGACATGCAGCTCGTCGGCCGCCGCCTGGGCGACCTCCAGCCGCTGCTCGACGAGCAGCACGCCGATGCCCTGCGCGCACACCTCGCGGACGATGTGGATCACGCGGTCGACGAGGATCGGGGCCAGGCCGTTGGTCGGCTCGTCGAGCATCAGGACCTCCGGGTCGCCCGCGAGCGCACGGCCGATCGCCACCATCTGCTGCTGGCCACCGCTCAGCGTCCCGGCGGGGCGCTTGAGGACGTCGTGCAGCTCGGGCAGGACCTCCAGCGCCTTGGCGACCGCCGCGGCGCGGCGCGGGCGGGCGGCCGCCAGCGCGCCGACGTGGAGGTTCTGGGCCACCGAGAGGTCCGAGAAGACGTGGCGGCCTTCGAGCACGTGGCCGAGACGCAGCCGGGCCCGCTGCGGCGCGGTGACGCGCTGCAGCGAGCGGTCGCCGAGGGCGATGACCGAGCCTCGCCCGCAGGGGATGAGGCCGCCGATGGCGTGCAGCGTCGAGCTCTTGCCCGCGCCGTTGGCGCCGACCAGGCCGACGCAGCGCCCGGGCTCGACCGAGAGCGAGACGCCCGCCACGGCGTGCACCGCGCCGTAGTTGACGTGCAGATCCCGGACCCGGAGCCCGGACGTGGTGGTGGCCGGCATGGTCACTGTTGGATCCCCAGGTAGGCGACGCGGACCGCTTCGGCCTGGTCGAGGTCTTCGGGCGGTCCCTCCCAGAGGAGGGTCCCGAGGTGCAGGACGACGACGCGGTCCACGAGCCGTCGAATGAGATCGAGGTGGTGCTCGACGATCACGACGGCGGTGCCCTGCTGCGCCAGCGCCTTGGCGGCGCGCTCCAGGGCCTCCATCTCGCCCGCCGAGAGCCCGGCGGCCGGCTCGTCGAGGAGCAGCACCCGTGGCACGTGCAGGACCGACATGGCGACCTCCAGGAAGCGGAGCTGCCCCTGGGCCAGCGTGCCGACCGGGCGCTCGAGCGTCGCGGGCTGGTCGATGTCCAGGCCGCCCATGCGCAGCAGCGCGGCGGCCGTGTCGACCGCCTCCTGCCGTCGCTCGTCGCTGCTCTGTGCCACCTCGCTGCTGGCGATCGCCAGGTGCTCGCCGATGCTGAGCGTCGGGAAGGTCTTCGGCGTCTGGAACGTGCGGGCCAGCCCCTGGCCGGCGATCCGGTGCGGCGCCGTGCGCGTGATGTCGTGGCCGCCCAGGCGCACGCTGCCCCCGCTTGCGGGGTACATGCCCGAGGCCACGTTGAGCAGCGTCGTCTTCCCCGAGCCGTTGGGGCCCACGAGCCCGACGACCTCGCCGGGGCGGATCTGGAAGTCCACGCCTTCCAGCGCCTTGACCTCGCCGAAGCTGCGGCTGACGCCCTTCAGCACGAGCACCGGGTCGGCGCCCGCCGTCGGCCCCCCGCCGGCATCCAGGTCGGGCAGCGCGCTGTTGGGCCGGGGCGTCCCGAGCTCGCCGAAGGGGCGCGGGCGCGACGGGCGGCCGCCGCCCATGATGCCGCGCGGCAGCACGAGCATCATCAGCACGAGCAGTCCGCCGTAGACGAACGTGTTGACGTGGGGCAGCGACGCCAGCCAGCTGGGCACCAGCGTCAGGACGAGCGCGCCGACCACGGGCCCCAGCCGGGAGCCGGCCCCGCCGAAGACGACCATCACGAGAAACAGGATCGACAGCGCGGGGGAGACCGACGCGGGCGTGATGACGAAGGACAGGTAGCCGAACAGCGCGCCGGCCAGCGCGCCGATCGCCGAGCCGATCGCGAAGGTCTCCATGCGCACGCGGTAGGTCGAGATGCCCGAGGCCGCGGCGCCGATGGTCTCGTCGCGGGAGGCGATGGCCGCCAGGCCGCGCGCGGACGACCGGTACCACCAGTGCAGGAGGTAGGTGGCCCAGCCGACGGCGAAGATGACGATGGCCAGCGCGCTCGCCGAAGCGACGCCGTCGCCCCACGAGAAGCGCATGACGATGTTGACGATCCCGCTGGTGCCGCCGGTCAGCTTGTCGAACTGCAGGATCATGTCGCCGACCACGAGGACGGCGCCGAGGGACACCATCGCCAGCGCGATGGCGCCGAGCCGGCCGGCCGGCGCCCCCATGAGCAGGCCGGCGGCGAAGCCCACGGCGAGGGCGACCGGCAGCGTGGCCCAGACCGGCCATCCGTGGTGGGAGGCCAGGATGGCGGTCGAGTAGACACCGAGCGCGTAGGACGCGCCGTGACCGAGCGAGAGCGCGCCGCCCAGCCCGCCCGGGATGTTGAGGCCGAGCGCGGCGATCGCGTAGATGCAGGCGAGCTGGGCCAGATACAGGTTGTAGGAGTTCGACGACGCGGTGAGCGTCCACAGGACGAGCACGACCAGCACGAGGCTCGCGTGGATCAGGGGGTTGCCGGCGGCCCGGGTCAGCCAGTCCGGGAGGCGGTCCACCTGCGCACGGCCCGCGGCCCGTGCCTGCCCGAGCCGGTGGCCGATCTCCCGAGCGGCAGCGGCTCCCGGGAGCCGGTGGTCGTGACCGTCGAGGGCGATCGGGCCGCGGGCGACGTCCACGAGCTCGGGTCCGTCCTGGGGCCTGGTGGGGTCACTGCTCGTGGGCACGTCAGACCGCCCGCAGGGCCGGACGGCCGAGCAGTCCGTGTGGCCGGAGCAGGTACAGGACGAGCAGGCCCCCGAACAGCGTCATGTTCACGAACAGCGAGCCGATGTAGACCCCGGCGGCCTGGCTGCCGATCCCGATGACCATGCCGCCCAGCAGCGCCCCCGGGACGCTGCCCAGGCCCCCGAGACTCGCCGCGACGAAGCCGTAGAAGAGGTAGCTGAGTCCGAGGTCGGAGGACACGAGCTGGCTCGGAGCCACGAGCAGGCCGGTGATCATCGCCACCACGGCGGCCGCGCCGGCGGCGATCTGGGACATGCGGTCGCTGCGGATCCCGATCGCCGTGGCGCCTAGGAGGTCCTGGGAGACGGCGGCGAGCCGGAGGCCGAGGTCCGTGCGCGATTGCAGGAGGCCGAGGAGGGCGGCCACGACCAGCGCCGCGGAGATGAGCGCGACGTCGGCCGGCGTGGTCGTCAGGCCGAGGACGTGGATCGGGCGCGCGCTGAGGCCGTAGGCGAAGGAGCGGCTCTCGCCGTGGAACGGGATCGCGAGCAGCTCGGCGAGGATGACCGAGCACCCGAGCGTCGAGACGATCCACGGCAGCGCGGAGCCGGCCTTCAGGAACGGGCGGATGGCGATGCGCTCCTGCACCAGGGCGAGCGTCAGGGTGGCCACGACCGCCAGCACGTAGGCCAGGACGACGGGCAGCCCCCACTTCTCGTGGAACACCAGGACCCCGATGGGGGCCACCATGACGAGGTTGCCGTGCGCGAAGTTCAGCACGCCGGTGACCCGGAACAGCAGGGCGAAGCCGATGGCGATGAGCGCGTAGAGCGCTCCGCTGGACAGCCCGGGAACGATGACGTCTTCCAGGAACCGATGCACTGCGTTCTCCTCGTCTGCCGCCGACCCGGGTCCAACGATCTATAACTTCTAAAGGATTGGGAACGCCCGGTCAAGTCCGGGTGAATGTGCGGCGCGTCGCCGACATTCGCGACGAAGGTTGCATTTCAATGCTCTGAAGGATTAGCATCATATGCATACCGGACCGGTGACCGGTCTGCCCGTTTCGACGCGTTCCCAGGAGGCGCACCATGACCCGCATCGCCCCGGTCCCTGAGGCGGAGCTCAGCGACTACTTCCGCGACCTCGTCGCCAGGGACGAGGCCGAGGGCCGCGACTCGGCGCTCAACGGCGTGATGGCGCATCACGCCGCGTTCTTCGAGCAGTACTTCTCCTTCTTCTACCCCGCACACGAGCAGGGCGTCCTCGACACGCGGATCAAGGAGATCGCGCGCCTGGAGGTCGCCCGGCTCAACAACTGCACCACCTGCCTCATGGCGCGCTACGCGTCGGCGACCCGTGACGGGCTCGACGAGGACCGCATCGCGCAGTTGGATCTGCCGGAGGCCGAGCGCGACCTCGACGACCGTGAGCGGCTCGCCGTCGAGTTCGCCGACCGGATGGCCTATGACCATCAGCGCATCGACCAGGGGTTCATCGATCAGCTCGCGGAGGTCTTCAGCCCTGCGGAGATCCTCGAGCTGGGGATGATGATCGGCCAGTACCTCGGGTTCGGGCGGCTCCTGGTGGCGCTCGACATCCACGAGTACTCGCCCGTGACCTTCGTTCCCGGCCTCGGCTGATCGCGCGCGCCATAATATTTACATGATTTAGCGGATGACGTTAGTGTGTCGCGATCGGGCGCATCGGGTGCCCGTGAATGGAGGAGAGGGTCGTATGGGAGTCAGAGGAGCATGGTTTGCCGGCTGTGCCGCGCCGCTCGCGGTCGGGCTGGCGTTCACGCTTGCGGCCTGCGGCGGGAGCGATTCGTCGAGCGCGGACGCGGGCAGCGCGACGTCGAGCGGCTCGAGCAAGCAGGTCGTGAAGATCGCCGGCATCGTGCCGCTCAGCGGTCCGTACGCCGCGGCGGGCACCGGTGCGATCAACGGCATGAAGGCGGCCGTGGAGTACCTCAACGCCGGTGGCACCACCAGCGGCTCCAGCTACAAGCTGGACACGCTGGACGACCAGAGCGACCCGACCAAGGCGGCGCTCGCGACCCGCAAGCTCCTCGGCAGCGGAACGGTGATGGCCATCCCCGTGGGCACGCCCGGATCCGGAGCCGCGACCCAGCCCATCCTCAACCAGGCCAAGATCCTCTTCGGCGGCCCGAACTCGATCGAGCTCAACCCGGCCGACATGAAGCCCGGCGGCGCCGACCCCCTGTCCTTCCAAAGCGGTCCGAGCCTCGGGCAGTTCGCCGAGGCGCAGATCCGCTACGCGGCGGAGACGCTCAAGCTCAAGAAGGTCGGTCAGCTGTATGAGGCCGACGCCGTCGGCAAGGTGTTCGTGGCCAGCGCCCAGGCGGCCGCCAAGAAGTACGGCGTCCAGCTCGTGACCAAGTCGTTCCAGCCCACGCAGACCGACGTGACCGCGCAGCTGCGCTCGCTGCAGGGATCAGGAGTCCAGGCGCTCGCGCTGTGGGCCTATGGCACGCCACAGGTCTCCGCCGTGCAGAGCCTCGGCAAGATGACCTGGCGGCCGGACGTCCTCTCGACGCTCGGCGGCGCGTCGCCGTCGGTGGTCGCGCTCGTCCGTCGCCAGGCGCCGGACCTCCTGGGCAAGATCGTGCTTGGCCCCATCGCCACGACCTACGTGGCTCCCAAGGGCCAGGCGCCGGAGAACACATTGGCCAAGGCCTACGGGACGGCGCTGCAGAAGGTGACCGGCAAGGCGATGACCGGCGACGACCTGGTGGGCATCTACACGTTCGACGCCATCGTGTCGCTCGATCGCGCCATCGAGCGGGCCAAGACGCTCGACACCGCGAAGCTGGCGACCGCGATGTCGGCCGCGCCGCCGATCGACAGCTCCTCGGGCCCGGTCGCCTGGGGCCAGGACCGCTCGGCGGGCACGCCCGATGCCGGCATCGGCATCTTCCGCATGGACTCCGACCTGAGCCACGGCTCGGTGCAGGCGCCCTAGTCATGGATCTCGGCCTGTTCATGATGCCGGCGCACCCGCCTGAGCGTTCGCTCGGAGAGGCGCACGCCGTCGACCTGCAGACGCTGGCCCACGCCGACCGGATGGGCATCCGGGAGGCGTGGATCGGCGAGCACTTCACCCAGCCGTGGGAGCCGATCTGCGCCCCGGACCTCATGATCGCCCAGGCGCTCATGCAGACCGAGCAGATCGTCCTCGCGCCGGGGGCGCACATCCTCCCGTACCACCACCCGGCCGAGCTGGCCCATCGCGTCGCCTATCTGGATCACATCGCCGGTGGCCGTCTCATGCTCGGCGTCGGCAGCGGCGGGACGCCCACCGACTGGACGCTGTTCGGCATCGACGGCCCCGGCGGTCAGGGCCGGCGCATGATGTGGGAGTCGCTGGAGATCATGGAGCGGCTGTGGACGGAGTCCGAGCCCTTCACGATCGAGGGCGAGTTCTGGACGGTCAACCAGCCCGAGGCGATCCTCGACGGCGGCATGCGGCCACACATCCGCTGCTTCCAGGATCCGTATCCGCAGATCGGCATCGCCGGCCTGAGCCCGGCCTCGCCGACGCTGCACCAGGCCGGGCGCCGGGGGCTCATCCCGCTCAGCCTCGGCCTGAGCTCCCGCTACCTCGCGGGGCACTGGGCCACGATCCAGGAGGGAGCCGAGGCCGTCGGCCGCCACGCCGACCCGGCACGCTGGCGGGTCGGTCGCGAGGTCCTGGTCGCCGAGACCGACGCCGAGGCCCGGCGGCTGGCGCTGGACGGCATGATGGGCCGCATGGCGCGGGAGTTCCTGATCCCGTCCTACCAGGCCTTCGGCTTCCTCGAGTTCGCCAAGGCCGACCCCGAGCACGCCGACGCCGACGTCACGCCCGAGTACCTGCTCGACCACGGCTGGCTCGTCGGGTCGCCCGACACCGTGGCCGCCAAGATCACGGAGCTCGTCGAGCAGATCGGGCCGTTCGGGGTCCTGCTCGCCAACAGCTATGACTACGGTGACGACCAGGACGCATGGGACCGGTCGCTGACGCTGCTGGCCGAAGAGGTCCTCCCGCAGGTGAGCGGCCTGTCGCCGTCCCCCGACCGGGGGCTCAGCGCAAGGGCCGCATGATCCGCGGGCTGATCGCCACCGGGGCGACGGACGGCGGACCGCTCGTCGCCGTCGCCGAGCTCCCCGAGCCCACCGCGGCCGCCGACGAGGCCGTCGTCGCCGTCGAGGCGAGCTCCGTCAACCACGGCGAGGTCGAGTGGCTGACGCAGGCCGCGCCCGGCTGGCGGCCCGGCTGGGACGTCGCCGGGCGCGTCCTGCGCGCGGCGCAGGACGGGTCGGGCCCGCCGGCCGGGACACGCGTCGCCGGCTTCCTGCCGCAAGCCGCATGGGCCGAGCGGACGCTCGTGCCGGGGCTGCGCCTGGGGGCGCTCCCCGAGGAGCTGCCGGCGGCCACCGCGGCCGCGATCCCGGTCGCCGGGCTCACCGCGCTGCGTGCGCTGCGGGAGGCCGGCGCGCTACGCGCCGGCTCCCGCGTCCTGGTCACCGGCGCCGCGGGCGCCATCGGCCGCATCGCCGTGCAGCTCGCGGCCCGGGCGGGTGCCGAGGTCACGGCGCTCGTGCGGGCGGGCGGCCACGCCGAGGCGCTGACGGCGCTCGGCGCGGCCGCCGTCGTCGAGGGCACCGGCGCGCTCGACGGGAGCTTCGACGCGATCCTCGACGGCGTGGCCGGTCCGGTGCTCGGCGCGTGCCTGCCGGCCGTCGCGCCCGGCGGCAGCGTCGTGCTGTACGGCGACGCGTCGCACGAGCCGACGACGTTCGCCTCGGGCGAGCTGTTCCTCACCGCGCCGGGAGCGCGCATCTGCGCGCTGCGCATGGATGCCAGCCCGCCGCAGGACGGGTTCGCGGCGGACCTGTCCGAGCTCGCGGCCCTCGTCCGCGACGGCGTCCTCGACGTCGAGGCGGCCGATCCCGTCGACTGGCGGGAGGCCGGCGACGCGATCGCGGCCTCACGCTCCCGCCGCCCCGCCCGCAAGCCCGTCCTCGTCTGGAGCTGAAGACCACCATGTTCAATGACAACAACATCATCGTCGACGCGGTCGGCCACGCCTATGACTTCACGCCGGGCAACCGGGTCGAGTCGTGTCCGCTCGCGGTCTACGACGGCGTCGCCGCCTACACCCATGCCGAGGTGCACGCGGTAGCCGAGTCGCTGAAGCCCGGCTACCAGCTCAGCTACGCCGAGTACGTCGCGCCCTGGCCCGCCGACGAGGTGGCCGACGTGTTCTTCGCCGAGAGCGACGTCGACGCGTTTGCCTATCACGGCGTCCGCCTCCCGCCCGTGAGCCGGAACGGCATCTCCCCGTTCGACCTCGGAGTCGAGCTCAAGCGCGCCCATCCCGACCGGGTCTTCCTCTACGCACCGGTGGACGCGCTGGGCGGCGCCGGCGAGCTCGAGGAGATGGAGCGCATGGCCTCCGAGGCCAAGATCGACGGGTTCAAGTTCTATCCCTCCAACGGCCTGGTGGACCCGAACCTGCATCAGGCGGTCACGATCTCCTTCTCCGACCTCGACTCGGTCGGGCCCTATCTCGAGAAGGCGCGCGAGCTCGGCGTGCGGCACATCGCCGTCCACAAGGCGATCCCCATCGGCCCCGGGCCGCTGGCGCCCAACCGCCCCGACGACATCGGGGTCGCCGCGACCGCGTTCCCGGACCTCACCTTCGAGGTCGTGCACAGCGGCTGGGCGTTCCTGGAGGACTGCGCGCTGCAGATGGTCACCCACCCCAACATCTACGCCAACCTCGAGTGCGTGGCGAACTTCCTCGTGCGCCGTCCCACCCGCTTCGCGCACGTCCTGGGCACGCTGCGCCACTACGCCGGCGACGACCGGCTGCTGTTCGGCACCGGCGCGATGGCCTGCCATCCGGCGCCGGTGGTCGCCGCGCTGGCGGCCTTCGAGATGCCGCAGGAGCTGGTCGACGGTGAGGGCTACCGACCGGTGGACGACGACGTCAAGGCGAAGATCCTCGGCGGCAACTACCTGCGGCTGCACGGCATCGACCCGGCCGCCATGGCGCAGCGCCTGAAGGACGATCCCGTGGTGCGCCGTGACCTCGACGCCGACGGACTCCCGCTCACGCCGTGGCGGCTGCACCGCGAGCGCTCCGCGGTCCTGGCCGCGTGAGCGCCGTGGCCGAGGTCGCCGACACGGTGCGCGCGGCGGTGCTCGAGCAGGCAGACGCGATCGCCGACCCCTGCAGCGTCGCCTCGGGCCTCGACCTCGGCCTGGCCGAGATGGGGCTGATCCGCGACGTCCAGGTCACCGCCGGCGACCGTGGGATCGAGGTCGGCATCACGCTGCGCCTCACCGCGCCGGGGTGCTTCTACTACCTGTACTTCGAGCGCGAGCTGTGCAACCGGATCGGCGCGCTGCCCGGGATCGCGGGTGTGACCGTTGTGCGCGACGCGAGCTATGACTGGTCCGAGGACGACATCGCCCCGCCGGCCAGGACCCGATTGCGCGAGCGCCGCCGCCGGCGGCGCGACGAGCTGACCCGGATCGCGGAGGCATCATGAGGCACGAGGTCGACGAGTACCTGGTCGCGCTCGGGCAGGCCGCCGCCTCCCAGCCGGCCGGCGCGACGCTGCCGCAGCTGCGGGAGTGGTACCGGGGCGTGGTCGCGGCGTCGGCCACCTACGTCGAGATCGCGCCGCTGGTCCGGAGCGAGTGGGTCAGCCTCGCGCTCGACGGCCGCAGCCTGCGCGGGCTGCTGCAGGTGCCGACGGTGGCCGAGCGCCATCCCGTCGTCGTCTACTTCCACGGCGGCGGCTACGCGCTGGCCGACCCCGAGGCGACCGAGGCCACGACCGCGGCGCTGGCCGCACGCAGTGGATGCGCCGTGCTCAGCGTCGACTACCGCCTTGCGCCCGAGCATCCGTATCCGGCCGCCCACCACGACGCGCGCGACGCGCTGGGCTGGATCGGCGAGCACGGTGCTGACCTCGGCCTCGACGTTGGCGCGCTGGCGGTCGCCGGAGATTCCTCGGGCGCCGCGCTGGCGCTGCACGCCGCCGTCGGCGCCGCGCGCGAGGAGCTGCCCTCGCCGAAGGCGCTCGCGCTGTTCTACGGCTGGTACGACGCCACCCTGAGCGGCGCCTCGATGGCCGAGCTGGGCCCGGCGGATCCCGTGCTCCCCAGGCCCCTGATGGAGGCGTTCCGGGCGGCCTACTTCGGTGACGCGCCGGACGCCGTTGCGGGGCGCCTCGGGATGGACGGGGGGCTGCCGGTGCTCGGCGACACTTGTCTGATCGTGGGCGGAGCCGATCCGCTGCGCTCGGACTCCGAGACGCTGGCCAGGACGTTGCGCGCCATGGGCAACGGCGTGGAGTATCACTACTTCGACAACATGCCCCACGGCTTCTCGACCATCCCGTCGTTCACCGACGGCCGCCGCTCGGTGGAGCTCGCGGCGAGCTTCATCGCGTCGCGGCTGCTGCCCGTCGCTCCATGACGTCGCTGGACCTCGACGCGCGCGACCTGCGCGACTCGGTGCGCGCCGTCCTGGCGCGCGAGTCGACGCTCGACGCCGTGCGCGCGGCGACCGAGGAGCCCGAGCGCTGGCGGGAAGCGTGGGCGATGGCCGTCGAGCTGGGATGGCCGGCGGTCGCGGTGCCCGCGGAGCAGGGCGGGCTCGGGCTCGGGGTGCACGCGCAGGCCGCGATCCTCGAAGAGGCCGGCTACGCGCTGTTCGGCGCGCCGCTCGTGAGCACGACGATCGCCGCGACCGCGCTGAGCACCGCCCCGCCGAGCGCTGCGCGTGACGGAGCCCTGGGCGCGATCGCCGCCGGCGCCGCCGCCACGCTCGCCCTGGGCGACCCGGGCCTGCAGGTGCGGGCAGGATCGCTGGACGGCAGCGTTCCGCACGTCCCGGACGCCGGCCGGGCCGCTATCGCCGTCGTGCTGTGCGGCACCGCGAGCGGGCCGGCGCTGTGCGTGGTCGACGCCACGTCGGTGGTGAGCAGCGCCGGCCCGGGGCCTGACCCCAACCGGCCGGTCGGCACGCTGGACTTCGCCGCGACGCCCGCCGAGAGACTGCCCGGCGGGCGGCCTGAGCGGGCCGAGCAGGCCGCGCGCGTGCTGCACGCCGCCGAGCTCGTGGGCGTCGCGGCGCGCGCGCTCGACATCGCCGTCGAGCACGCGGGCCGGCGCCGGCAGTTCGGACGGGTGATCGGGGAGTTCCAGGCGGTCAAGCACCGGCTCGCCGACGATTACGTCGGCCTGGAGCGCGCCCGCAGCCTGACCGCCGCCGCCGCCACGGAGCTCGACGTCAACGCCTCCGGCGAAGGATTCGAGGCGCTGTCGCGCATGGCCAAGGCGGCCGCGAGCGAGGCGGCGATGACCGGCGTGCGCGACGCGATCCAGGTCCTGGGCGCGATGGGCATCACCTCCGAGTGCGAGCTGCCGTGGCTGCTGCGTCGTGCCCGTGTGGGATCGCAGCTGCTGGGCGACGCGCGGCATCACTACGCGTGGCTGGGCTCCCGACCGCCAGAGGAGGCACGATGACCGTCCAGGGTGCGGCGCAGGAGTACCGGGAGTGGCTGGCCGGGCTCCTGCCCGCCGACTACGCCGAGCGCCAGGCCGACTACCGCACCGACCACGCGCTGCGAGCGGCCCACCAGCGGGCCGCCTTCGAGGAGGGCTGGCTCATCCCGAGCTGGCCGCGCGGGCTCGGCGGCCGTGGACTCGACCCCTTCGAGACGATCGCCGTCAAGCTCGAGGGGGCGCGGAGCCAGGCGCCCCGGCTGCCGAGCATCCAGAGCGTCGGCGTGATCGCGCCCGCGATCCGCCAGTTCGGGACCGAGGCGCAGATCGACCAGCTGCTCGTGCCCACGCTCCGCGGCGACCTGACCTGGGCGCTGGGCATGTCCGAGCCCGACGCCGGCTCCGATCTCGCCGCGCTGAGCACGCGCGCCACCTCCGTCGACGGCGGCTTCCACATCACCGGCCAGAAGATCTGGACGACCCAGGCCCACACCAGCGACTGGGCGATGCTGTACTGCCGCACCGACCGCGACGCGCCGCGCCACAAGGGCATCTCGTGCCTGCTGCTGGACCTGTCCGGCGCCGGCGGGGTCACCGCGCGCGAGATCGAGACCGGGTGGCCGGGGACCGACGAGTTCTGCGAGATGTTCTTCGACGAGACCTTCGTCGGCGACGAATGGCTCCTCGGCGATCTCGACGGCGGCTGGAAGGTCGCGATGTCGGCGCTCAACCACGAGCGCGACATGATCTGGATCAACGCCTACGTCGACGTCGAGCGGGTGCTGCGCTCGACGCGGCGCTACGCCTCCGGCGCGCTGGCCGACCACGTCGCGGTCGAGCTCGGCCGCCTGGCCACCGACGCCGCCGCGCTGCACCACACCGGCATGCGCGCGCTCGCCAGCGAGGTCGCCGGCCGCCCGCACCCGGAGTTCAGCATCCTCAAGCTGCTCGGCACCGAGGCGGTGCAGCGGGCCTGCGACCTCGCGCTGTCGGTGGCGGGCGCCGAGGGCCTCGCCGATGACGAGCTGCTGCTCGAGGACTTCGATGCGCTCGGAGCGACGATCTCCGGCGGCACCTCGGAGATCCAGCGCAACATCATCGGCGAGCGCGTGCTGGGGCTCCCGCGCGGCTGAGCCCGGCGCGCGCCCCTCGCCGCGCTCAGCCGCCGCTTAGCGCGGCGACGATCAGATGCTTCTGGACCTTGCCGGAGGCCGTGCGCGGCAGCGCCGCGACGATCTCGTAGCGCTCCGGCAGCTTCTGCGTGGCGATCCGCTGGGCCCGCAGGAAGGCCGTGAGCGCCTCGGTGTCGACCCGAAGATCGGCCTCGGCGACGATGACGGCGCACGCCAGCTCGCCGAGCCGCTCGTCGGGAAGCGCGACCACCGCCACCTCGCCGACGCTGGGATGGGCGATCAGCAGGTCTTCGACCTCCCGCGCGCTGAACTTCTCGCCACCGCGGTTGATGATGTCCTTCAGCCGCCCGGTGATCCGCACCCAGCGCTCGTCGTCGATGATGCCGAGGTCGCCGGTGTAGAACCAGCCGGCCTCGTCGACCGCCTCCGCGGTGCGTTCGGCGTCGACGTAGCCGAGCATCTGCTCCGGCCCCCGGACCCGCAGCTCGCCCTCCTCGCCCGCCGGGAGCGGACGACGGTCGGCGTCGACGGCCTCGATCTGCACGCCCGCGGCCGCGCGACCGTCGTAGCGGGCCCGGCGCGCGAGCGGGTCGCGCTCACTGGCGAGCGTGGTCGTCGGCAGCTCGGTCATCCCCCAGCAGCGGTACGCCGCGATTCCCAGCGCGTCGGCCTCCTCGACCAGCGCCGGCGGCACGGCCGCGCCGCCACAGCAGTACTGGCGCAGCGCCGGTCGCGTGACGCCGCGTGCGCGGAAGGCCTGGAGGATGCCGCTGAGGAACGGCGTGGCGCCGGCCATGTAGGTCGCGCGCTCACGCTCGATCAGCTCGACGCACGAGTCGGGATCCCAGCGGTCCATGAGCACCGAGCGGGCTCCGACCATGCAGGGCACCAAGAGCCCCTGCAGCATGCCCGTGATGTGCGTCAGCGGCGACGCCATGAGCATCGTGTCGCGGAACGTCAGCCCCCAGGCGTGCTGCATCGAGGCGACCTCCTGCACGAGCGCGCGTGAGCAGTGCATGACGCCCTTGGGCTTGGCCGTGGTCCCCGACGTGTACAGCACGAGGCACACGTCCTCGGGGCCCCCGGGCCGGACGTCGCCGGGGAGCGGCGCGCGCGGCGCCAGGGCCCGGGGCGCCCAACCGTCGACCTCGCCATGGGTACACACGCGCGCGCGAGGAAGGACGCCGGCCGCGGCGCAGGCCTCGTCCAGCTCGGCGCACAGGTCGCGACCGCGGACGTCACCCGAGGCGATCAGCGCGGCCGGTCGCAGCTCGCCGACGATGAATTCGAGCTCGTGGTGGCGGTAGATCGTCACGACCGGTGCGCTGACCGCGCCGATGCGCCAGATTGCCGCGGCGGTCGCGACGGCGTCGATGCCGTTGGGCAGCGTCCAGGTCACGACGTCGCCGGCTCCGACGCCTGCACCCACGAGCTGCTCGGCGATCGCGTCGGCGCGGGCCCGCAGCTCGCCAAACGTCACGCGCTCGCTGGCCAGGACCACCGCCTCGCCGTCGGGGCGGGCCTCCGCGGCCTGGTCCAGCGCCCATCCGACGTGCTGCTCGCGACGCAGGCCGGCGGCGCTCCACCGCGCCAGGAGCTCCGGCGGAGCGGGGTGTGCCGTCGGCTTCAGCATGTCGCAATCATAGAGAGGTTGAGCTTCTAGGCATGCAGGCTAAACCTATATAGTATTTGGATCATGGACTTCGACCAGGGCGAGAGGGTGATGCGTCTGCGGGAGCGCCTCCGACTGCTGATCGATCAGCACGTGCCTGGCTGGTACCGCGGACCGTTCAAGGACGACGCGTCCGTGCGGGCCACCGAACGCTTCTGCCGGGTCCTGGCCGACGAGCGCCTGCTGACGATCGACTGGCCGGCGGAGTGGGGCGGCGAGGACGCGGGAGTCTGGGAGCAGACGGCCGTCCGCGAGGAGATGTGGGCCCACGACGAGCCCCGCGGCGCCCAGTACATGGGGCTGAGCTGGGTCGGGCCGGCCATCATGCGCCACGGCACCGCGGAGCAGAAGGCCATGCACCTGCCGCTGATCGGCCGCGGCGACGTGACCTGGTGCCAGGGGTTCAGCGAGCCGGAGGCCGGCAGCGATCTCGCGTCCCTCAAGCTCGCCGCGACGCCCCAGGACGACGGAGGCTGGCGGCTGTACGGGCAGAAGATCTGGACCTCTTACGCCTCGCTGGCCCAGTGGTGCTTCCTGGCGGCGCGTACCGACACGGGGCAGCGGCGCCAGAAGGGCCTGACGGTGTTCCTCGTCCCGCTCGACCGCCGGGGCGTCGAGGTCCGGCCGATCGCCGCGATGATGGGGACCCATCACCTCAACGAGATCTTCTTCGACGGCGTCCAGGTGGGCCCCGAGGACGTGCTCGGCGAGGTCGACGCCGGGTGGGACGTGATCCGCACCGTGCTGTCGTTCGAGCGCATCGGCATCCCACGCTACGCACGCAGCGACCGGCTGCTCGCACAGCTCTGGCCCGCCGTCGCGTCCGAGCCGCCCTCCGCGCCGCTGCGGCTGGCCCACGCGCGGACCTCGGTGCATTGCCGCGTGGCGCGACTGCTGGCGTACCGCGTGCTGGCGATCGGCGAGCAGGCGGGGGAGCTGCCGGCGCACGAGCCGGCGCTCCAGCGCATCGCCTCGACCCTCCTCGACCAGGAGGTCGCCGAACTCGCCATGGAGGTCGCCGGCGCCGACGGGCTCGACGACGCGCCCGGCGCGCTGCTCGACGGCCGCGCCGAGGACCACTGGCGGTACGCGCGGGCGTCGACGGTCGCCGCCGGCACGACCGAGATCCAGCGCCTGATCATCGCGCGCGAGCTGGCCCGGGAGCCCCGGTGAACCGCACGCTTCCGCCCGAGGCGATCGCGTTCGCCCAGGCCACCCGCTCGGCGATGTCGCGCCTCGGAGGCGTCGAGATGGCGCGCCGTGCCGAGCAGGCGCTGGAGCTGCGCCGTCTGGAGGTCGAGCCGGTCCTGCGCGAGCTCGGCCTGCTCGACCTGGCCCCGTTGACCGACGAGGTCGAGGCGATCGCCGCGGCGATGGCGATCCGCGAGGCCGGCGCCGTCGTCTGCCCGTGGCCGCTGGTGGCCGTGGTGGGCTGCGATGTCCCCGGCGCCGACGCGCTCTACGTCTCGGCGGGCGCGCCCGCGCGCCTCGAGCATCTGGATCTCGCCGGCGATGCCGTGGCGGTGACGGCGCACGGCGCAGTCCTGTCGGTGACCGCCGACGGCCCGATCGCGCCCACGCCGCTGGACCCGTTCGGGTCGCGCTGCCTCGCCGTGCCTCGCGAGGAGACAGGGGTCGCCGACGGGCACCTGGCGTTGCTGCTCGGAGCCCAATGGATCTTCGGCGCACTGAGCACGGTGACGACCCTGTCGATCGCCTACAGCCGCGAGCGGCGGCAGTTCGGCCGGCCCATCGGCGACTTCGGGGCGGTGCGCTGGCGCCTGGCCGACATGGCCGTGGCGCGCGCCGGCCTCGAGGAGCTCGCGACGTTCACCCTCTGGCGCTACGTCAGCGGCCTCATGACGGCGGCCGACGTGCTTGCCCTGCGGGTCTACGCGCTCGAGGCGGCCGAGGCGATCCTCACCCACGGCCACCAGGTCTTCGCCGCGATCGGGCTCTGCGACGAGCACGACATGTCGATCATCGACCGCCATCTCCAGCCGGTGCTGCGCCGCCCCGCCGGGCTCGCGGCCGCCGAGCAGGCGCTGGCCGCGGCGCTGGCCTCCGACGGCTTCGACGCGCTGTTCCCGCTCGAGCCGCTGCCGCGGGCGGTGGCGGTCGAGTAATCCTGTATATGTATGGGGAGCGACGCGTACATGTTGGGTGAACAGCGGCCGGAGGAGGGTGGCGGGATGGCGGAGCGCAGCGAGGAGCAGCCGGTGCCGGACGCCCTGGGCAGCGGCGCCGCGCCGGTCGCGGTGATCGCCGGGGCGACCGGCGGGATCGGCGAGGCGTGCGCCCGGGCGCTGGCCGCTCGCGGCTTCGCGCTCGTGCTCAACGCTCGCCGCGAGCAGCCGCTGCGCGAGCTCGCCGACGAGCTGGGGGCCGAGGCCGTTCCCGGCGACTGCGGCGACGAGCGCGTGGCCGCCGATTGCGCGCGCCGCGCTGGGGCGATCGACGTGCTGGTGCACGCCGCGGGCGTCCTCCGCGGGAGCCGGGTGCGCGAGCAGAGCGTCGAGGTCTTCGACGAGGTCCAGCGCGCGAACCTGCGGTCGGCCTACGTGATGGTCCACGGCTGCCTGCCCCGGATCAGCGTCGGCGGCCGGATCGTCCTCGTGTCGTCGCTGTCGGCGACCAGCCCCATGCGCGGGCTGACCGCCTACTCGGCGGCCAAGGCCGGGATGAACGCGTTCGCGCTGGCGCTCGCCGCCGAGCTCGAGCCGGAGGGCATCAACGTCAGCCTCGCGTCACCGGGAGCGATCGACACGCCGATGATGGACAACTCGGTCAACGAGTTCAGCGCTTTGCCGGCGTCCGACGTCGGCGACGTCGTCGCGTGGCTGGCGCAGCTTCCGCCGCGCATGGTCATCCACGACGTCGTGTTCCGCGCGCCGTTCCGGGGTCCGTTCGTCGCGATGGCGGGGGGCAAGGGCACCGAGGGCCTGGACCTCGCCTCTCTCCGTGCCACCAAGAACCCCTGAGGAGCCGACCGTGTCGCAGGAGCAGAACCTCCCCGTGGGCATCGCCGCGACCGATCCAGGCGTCGGCCGGAGCACCATGCCGGGCATCCTCGCCGAGGCGGTCTCCCGCTACGGGCCGGCGCCGTGGCTGACCTACGGCGGTGAGACGCAGAGCTTCGCCGATCTCGGCCAGTGGACCGACGCCATCGCGGCCGCCCTGCTCGCCGCGGGCGTCGATCACGACGACGGCGTCGCGCTCTTCATGGGCAACCGCTTCGAGTGGATGCAGGTCCAGCTCGGGATCGCGCTGAGCGGGGCGTGGATGGTCCCGCTCAACACGTGGCTGCGGACCACCGAGCTGACGCACGTCCTCGGCTCCTCCGGCTGTCGCGTGTTGATCTGGGACAGCGCCGTGCTCGGCCAGGACATGCGCCCGCTCCTGCAGGCGCTCGTGCCGGAGCTCGATGATGCCGGGCCCGGCGCCTGGCGCAGCGGCGCGTTTCCGCGGCTCGAGATCGTGGTCGGCGTCGGCGACGGTCCCTGGCCGCGCGGCGTCACCCCGTGGGACGACTTCCTGCAGCGCGCCGACGAGATCGACGCCAGCGCCGTCGGCGCGCGCGCCGGCGAGGTCGGCCCGGAGAGCACCGGGCTGGTCATCTACACCTCGGGCACGACGGGCGTGCCCAAGGGCGCCATGCTGACGCATACCGGGATCGTCGACCACATGCGGGAGTGGACGCGGCACATGCGGCTCGGGCCACACGACCGCTCGATCATGGCCTCGCCGCTGTTCTGGGTCTTCGGCTGCACGATGAACACGATGGTCCCCTTGCTCGCAGGGTCCATGACGGTCCTGGAAGAGCGCTTCGCGGCCGCACGGTTCCTCGCCGACCTCGAGGAGCACGGCTGCACGCACCTCCAGGGCGTGCCCGAGCAGTACGAGCTCGCCCTCAACCACGCCGACGCCGCCCGGCGCGACCTCTCGACGCTCCGCGTCGTGCAGATCGGAGGATCCAAGACGGTCGCCGACCTCGCGCTGCGCATCCGCGACCGCGCGCCCGACGCGCGGATGCTCGCGGCCTACGGGCTCACCGAGGCGGTCGGCGTCAACACCTGGACGGAGTTCGACGACCCCTTCGAGCTGCTCGGAACCTCGATCGGGCACGCATCGCCCGACAACGAGGTGATGCTGCGCGACCCGGTGACCCTCGAGGAGGTCGCGGTCGGGGAGCTCGGCGAGATCTGCATCCGCGGCCACCACGTGTCCCGGGGCTACATCGACAACCCGGAGGCCACGGCGGAGACGTTCGTCGACGGCTGGCTGCGGACGGGCGATCTCGCCCGGGCCGACGACGACGGCTACTTCACCATCGCCGGGCGGCGGTCGCACACCTACAAGCGCGGCGGGATGAACGTCTACCCCGCGGAGACCGAGGTGCTCCTCGGGACCCATCCGGACGTCGAGCGCGCGGCGGTCGTGGGCGTTCCCGACGCACGCCTCGGGGAGGTCGGCGCGGCGTTCGTCGTCCTGGCCGAAGGGACGTCGGTGACCGCCGGCGAGCTGCTGGAGTGGGCCGACGGCAAGCTCGCGCGCTACAAGCTGCCGGCGCACATCAGGGTGGTGGAGTCCCTCCCGGTGACGGCGAGCGGCAAGGTCCGCAAGTTCGAGCTTCAGCAGCGATGGAGCGAGGAGTCGGCGGAGGCCCCGCCCGGCTAGTGCTCGTCGGGGTCGACGTCCGGGCGCGACAGGCCGCGCGGGTCGACGCCGGCCTCGATCAGGCAGCGGGTGAGGGCCGTGTGGAACTCCTGGCCCAGGCTGGTGCCGCGCGCGGCGAGTGTGGCGTCGAGGCGGGCGCGGTCCTCCTCGGGGAGGCTGAAGGCGAGGTAGACGTTCGTCCACGTCCGGCGTGCCGGAGCGTCGCCGTTCGGCTCCTGGTCAGCGGCCATTGGTCGCCGCCGCGTGGTTCGCGGGCGCCTGACGGGGTGGCCGGGCGGGACGGCTGCGGGGCATGCCCAGCCGATGCTGGGCGATCTGCTCGCGCAGGATCTCGCTGGTCCCGCCGTAGATGGTCGTGACCTGCGCATGGCGATAGGCGTGCTCGATCTCGCCGCCGGCCGCAGCGGCCGCATCGCCCGTCTGGCGCAGACCGTCGGCGCCGGCGGCGTCCAGCAGCGCGCCGGCGCCGCGGAGCAGCGACTCGGTCGCGTACAGCTTGGCCATGGAGCCCTCGATGCCTCCGGCGCTGGCCGTCGCGCGCAGCCAGGTCGCGCGCGAGCCGAGCAGACGCGCCACCTCGTAGTCGGTCGCCACCTCGCCGAGGCGGCGCAGCAGCCGCGGATCCGACTCGCGGCCACTCGCCCGCGCCCAGCCCGCGGCGTGCTCGACGAGGCGCCGCACCTGCGGGGCGAACTCGCCGCCACGCTCGAAGGCGAGGGCGAGCATCATGATGGCCCAGCCGCCGTCGACCTCGCCGATGCGCGCCTCGTCGCCGACCAGGATGTCGGTGTAGAAGGTCATGTTGGTGCGCTCGCCGCCCAGGGTGCGCATCGGGGCCACCGAGAACCCGGGGTCGTCGGTGGGGACGAGGAAGGTGGTCAGGCCCTTGTGCCGGGAGACCTCCGGGTTGGTCCGGGCGAGCATGAAGACGTAGCCGGCCTCATGGGCGAGCGTCGTGAACGCCTTCTGGCCGTTGATGCGCCAGCCCTCGCCCTCGCGCACGGCGGTGGTCGAGACCGCCGCGAGGTCGGAGCCGACGTCTGGCTCGGAGTAGCCGAAGGCCGTGGTCAGCTCGCCGCGGCGGATCGGCTCGAGGATCCGCTCCCGCTGCTCGGGCGTCCCCACCCGGCGCACGATCTCGGCGACGACCATGCTCATCGAGAACCCGTCGGTGGGCGCGCCGGCGCCCTGCAGCTCGTCGTAGAGCACCTCCATCTCGTAGGGGTCGCGGCCCTGGCCGCCCTCGTCGACCGGCCACGCCGCGCCGATCCAGCCCTTGTCCGCCAGCGCCGCGTGGAAGCCCCAGTCGTGCGCCGAGCCGGTGCGCGCGTACCGCTCGCGAACCTCGTCGGTCAGGTGCTCGTCCAGGAACGCGCGCACCTCGGCGCGCAGCGCCTCGGTCCTCTCGTCGATCGCGAAGTCCACGGTGCTAGGCCTCCTGTGCGACGGCGGTCGCGCCGATCGCTTCCCACGCCAGCTCGGGATCGCCGTCGGCGAGCGAGAGCGCCTTCGCACGGCGCAGGTAGTACTGGATGTCGTATTCGAGGGTGTAGCCGTAGCCGCCGTGCACGTGCAGGCTCGTGGCGGCGGCTCGCTCGGCGGTGCGCGCGGCGTGGGCGTAGGCCATCGGGGCCAGGCGGGCGCAGTCCTCCAGCCGGCGATCGCGGCACCATGCGGCTTCGCGGGCGAGGAGCTCGCCGCCCTCAACCGCGGTCTGGATGTCGGCCAGGGGCTGCTGCAGGGCTTGGAAGGCGGCGATCGGGACGCCGAACTGCACGCGCTCCAGCGCGTAGCACACGCCGATGGCGACCGCCTCGGCGGCGAGCCCGTTCAGCAGTGCCGCCGTGCCGATCCGCCAATCGTCGCGCGCCCGTGCCCAGTGCTCACGGGCCTCGTCGCCCTCGGCGAGCACGGTGCGCGTGACGCCGTCGCCCGCAAGGTCGCGGTCGGCGACCGCCATCATCCCGAGGTCGGCGATCCACTCCCCGGCCGGCCCCTCGACGGCGACGAGCTGGTCGCCGTGGAGGGCGACGACGGCGTCCGCGACGGCTCCGCCGGGCAGGACGGTCGCCACGCCGTCGACCGCGGGTCGCGGCGCGAAGACGGCCAGGCGCCGGCCGGCGAGGGCGTCGTCGAGGAGCAACGGCGCCCCGCCCGTTGCGGCGAGCAGCCGAGCGCCCACGGCGGCTTCGACGAGCGGGACGCACGCGATGCGGCGGCCGGCCTGCTCGGCGACGAGCACGAGCTCCAGGAGGCCCGCGCCCGCGCCGCCGGCTTCGTCGGGCACGGCGATCCCAACCGCGCCGAGCTCGGCGACGAGCGTCCACAGCGTGGTGTCGAACCCCGTCTCGACCGCGGCGCTGCCGTGCGTGGTCTTCGCCTCGCGCGTGAAGACATCGGTGAACGCCTCCTGGATCGCGCGCTGATCGGCGGTGAGCGCGAGGTCCACCGCTCAGGCTCCGTCCATGCTGCGCTTCGTCTGGGCGGAGTCGAACCCGCGGTTCGGGGTTCCCATCTCGACGAGGTTCTGGACGTGCGCGAGCTGGTGCAGCCCGAACACCGAGTCGATCCCGGTCCGGTGGCCCATGGCGTCCTGCGCCTGGTTGACCGCCATCTTGGTCAGCGCCAGCGCGAGGCGGGCACGCTTGGCGATCTTCTCGGCGAGCTCGAACGTGCGCTCCTCGAGCTCCGCGTCGGGATAGACGTGGTTGAGCATGCCCATCTCGTAGGCCTCCGCCGCGGTGATCCTCTCGCCGAGGAAGAGGAACTCCTTGGCGCGGCGCGGACCCATCTCCCACGGATGGCAGAAGAACTCGACCCCGGGGGCGCCCATCGCGATGACCGGGTCGGCGAACTTCGCCGACTCGCCGGCCACGATCAGGTCACAGGCCCAGGCCAGCATGAGCCCGGCGGCGATGCAGGCACCGTGGACCTGCGCAATCGTGGGCTTGGGCAGCTCGCGCCACCGCCGGCAGAAGCCGAGATAGACCTCCTGCTCGCGCGCGAGGTAGTTGTCGGCCCCAACCTTGCCGACGTGGTTCCACCACATCCCCTGGCGGGGATAGTCGCGCTCGTAGTCGGCGAGGCCTCCCGGGCTGATGTCGTGACCGGCGGAGAAATGCCGGCCCGCACCACGCAGGATCGCAACGGCCGCGCTGTCGTCCTGCGCGAAGCGGTGAAACGCGTCGTCGAGGGCGTAGAGCAGCTCGGAGTCCTGGGCGTTGGCCTGATCGGGGCGGTTGAGGGTGATGAGCACGACCGCGTCGCGCTGCTCGTAGAGGACGGGGGTCGTGGTCACGGTGGGCTCCTAGGCGGCGACGGGCGCCGGCTCCTCGTAGAACTGTCCGGCCCAGCGACGGTAGTCGACGATCGGGCCCTCGCCCATCGCGAGCATCGGGCGGGCGCGGTACAGCTTGTGTTCCCAGATCGGGATGTCCTGGGTGATCTGGCGGGAGAACTCCTTCATGAAGGCCTGGCCGTACCGGCTGGCCTCGCCGGTCGCCGCATCCTTCGGGATGAAGAACGTGTAGAACGCGCTGAGGGCCCCCTCGTCGACGGGGGTGACGCTGAAGATGGTGCGCGCCTCGCCCAGCCCCCGCTGGCGCACGAAGTCGAGGCCCAGGCCCCAGAGCTCGGACTCGACGGCGCCGTCGACGTCGCCGCGCGGCGTCTTCATCGTGATGCTCGCGATCGCCCGGAACATCGGTCCCTCCTCGACGAGCTCGACGGCGCCGAAGCCGGAGACGCCGTGGACGAACTGGAAGTGCGCGATGTCGACGGTGTTCTCGAAGATCTCCTGCACATGGCTGCCGATCTCCCAGCGCTCCGACTCGAACCGCAGCCAGTCGGGGTCCGCCGCCTGGGGCAGGGCCGGAGGCTCCCAGTCCGGCTGCGCGCCGGACGCCGAGTACCAGAGCAGCACCTGCCCGTTCTGCTCGCGGACGGGGCGGCAGCCGATCCGCGCCCCGCGCTGCGGCTTGTCGCGGTAGGGGATCCGCTCGTTGCGGCCCTCGCCGTTCCACCGCCAGTGGTGGAAGGGACACACGACGTTGTCGCCCTCGACGAAGCCGCCGTGGCCGATGTGCGCGCCGAGGTGGGCGCAGTAGGCGTCGAGCACGTTGATCGTTCCGCTCTCGCCGCGCCAGCAGATGAAGTCCTGCCCGAAGTAGTGCAGCGTGACCAGTTCACCGGGTGCGACGTCGTGCGAGCTCGCGACGTAGTACCAGCTGTCGGGAAACGGCGGGAGGTCGATGCGACGGGTCATGCGGTCTCCTCGTGGGTTGGCGACGTCAGGCCGAACAGGCGCTCGGCATTGCCGCGGAGGTAGTCGTCGAGCACGCCGGGGCGCAGGTCGAGCGCCTCGGCCTCGGCGCGGCAGCGGGCGAAGTCCAGGACGGGGAACCCGGTGGCGAACATCAGCCGCTTGCGCCCGCGCGTGTTGAGGTAGTGGATCAGCTGCGCCGGGAGGTACCTCGGCGCGCAGTCCGACGTCATCATGTGGAGGTTCGGAAAGCGGATCATCAGGCGGATCGCCTCGTCCCACCAGGGGTCGGCGCCGTGGGCCATGATGAGCGTCAGCTCGGGGAAGTAGCGGCAGACGTCGTCGAGGTGCAGTGGCCGCTGGACCTCGGCGGGCATGGGCGGGCCCGGCATCCCGCAGGTGACCGACGCGGGAAGCCCCAGGTCGACGCACGCGGCGAACAGCGGGTAGTAGGCCGCGTGGTTGGGGGCGATGCCGAACATGAACGGGACGATGCGCACGAGCGCGAGGCCGCAGTCGTCGTGCAGGCGGCGGATCTCCCGGACGGCCTTCATGCCCTGCCGCGGGTCGAACTCGGCCGAGAGCAGAAAGCGGTCGGGGTGGGCGGCGACCCAGTCGGCGAGCTCGTCGGCGCGGCCGGGCACCGCGTTGAGGACCGCGGTGCTGATGCCGGCGGCGTCCATCTCCGCAAGGACCTCGGCGGCGGTCCGCGACGCGAGGACCTCGTCGGCGTCCCGGTGGAAGAGGTCGCTCATGAGCGCGCGCATGAACTCGGGGACCTGATCGGCGGGCCACAGCAGCGGCGTCACGAACGTGTCGACCGCCGGCGTCGGGGCCATCAGACGTAGGGCTCGAAGGCGGCCTTGCGCGCCCCGCAGACGGGGCAGACCCAGCTGTCAGGGATGTCCTCGAAGCGGGTCCCGGGGGGAAGCCCACCGTCGGGGTCTCCTTCCGCCGGGTCATAGATCATCCCGCACTCCACGCAGATCCAGAGCTCGCCCGACGCGGTCGGGACCGGCGAAGGATTGTTCGCGTCCATAGATGTAGATGATACATAGCTTGAGCCGCGCGTTCGATCGGCCTCGGGCTACTGCCCGCCGTTGTCGGGCGGGGTCCAGCGGGGTGGACGCCGCTGCTGGAAGGCCGCAGGTCCCTCGGCGGCGTCCGGGTGCGACCAGTGAGCGCGGATGGCGTCCCAGCCCTCCTGCAGCGAGGCGTCGACGAGCCGCCGCTCGAAGGTGCGCAGGAGCCGGCGGGAGATGGTCAGGGCGGCCGGCGACCCGCTGCAGACGGTGGCCGCGAGCTCGTCGGCGCGGGCCTGCAACGCGTCGTCGGCGACGACCTCCGAGACCAGGCCGGCCGCCAGGGCGGCGTCGGCGTCAAGCCGCTCCGAGGTACCGAGGAGCACGAGCCGGCGCAGGATGTCGGGCCGCATGCGCAGCGCGAGGGTGGCCGGCTCGAGCGCGCTGACCTGGCCGACGGTCACGTGGGGATCGCAGAACGAGGCGGCTGCACCCGCGACCACGATGTCGGCATCGGCGACGAAATGCAGCCCGCCGCCCGCGCAGATCCCGTTGACCGCGACGATCACCGGCACCTCCAGCCGGTCACCGGGGAGGAACGACAGCTCGTCGTGCACGTCCTCCGGCGCCGCCGAGCGGTCCGAGGACAGGAGCGCCGCGTCGGCCCCCGAGCAGAAGCCGCGCCCCGCGCCCGTCACGATCACGCACCGGAGCGCTGCGTCGGCGGCGAGGACGGCCCACGTCCGGCGCAGGTCCTCCATGAGCGAATCCGAGAGCGCGTTGAGGCGCTCGGGACGGTTGAGGGTGACCCGGGCGACCGGGCCATGGCGCTCGACGACGACCTCCATAGCTCTAGACGATACAGAGGGAAGGGCGGGCTCCGCCCAGGCCGCGGAGGGACCGGATGCCCTTGCACTTTTAATGATATCTATGATAGAGACGCACGTCATGGACGAGACGAACACCCGTGACGGGCTCGCACGTCGCCATGACGCGCTGATCGTCGGGGCCGGCTTCGCGGGGCTGTACGCGCTGCATCGTCTACGCGCCCTCGGGCTGTCGGGACGCGTGATCGAGGCCGCGCCCGAGATCGGAGGGACGTGGTACTGGAACTCCTATCCCGGCGCGCGATGCGACGTCGACAGCATCCACTACTCGTATCTCTTCTCGCCGGAGCTCGACCAGGAGTGGGCATGGAGCGAGCGGTACGCCGGCCAGCCGGAGATCCTCAGCTACCTCAACCACGTCGCCGACCGGTTCGGGCTGCGCGACGGCATCGAGCTCGACGCCCGGGTGGTGGCCGCCCGCTTCGACGAGGAGACCGGCCGCTGGCTGGTCGACACCGACCGGGCCGGGCGGTTCGACGCTCAGTTCGTCGTGATGGCGACGGGCGGGTTGTCGGAGCCGATCGATCCACCGTTCCCCGGCCTCGAGCAGTTCGCGGGCGACTGGTACCAGACCAGCCGCTATCCCGACACGCCGGTCGACTTCACGGGCAAGCGCGTCGGGTTCGTGGGCACGGGCTCGAGCGGCATCCAGGCGATCCCTGAGATCGCCGCGCAGGCCGCCACCCTGACGGTCTTCCAGCGCAGCCCGAACTTCGCCGTCCCCGGGCGCAACGGCCCGCTGCCCAGCGACGACCTCGACCGGGCCAGGGCCACCTACCCCGAACGCCGGCGCGAGCAGCGCACGTCGCCGTTCGGCTTCAGCGACGAGATCCGTCTCGGCGAGACCTCGGCGCTCGCGCTGCCCTACGAGGAGGTGCGCGCGGAGCTCGAGCGCCGCTGGGAGATCGGCGGGGCGGCCCTGTTCATGCAGGCCTACAGCGATGTGATCCTGGACGAGCGCGCCAACGCGCTCATCGCCGACTTCGTGCGCGACAAGATCCGGGAGGCGGTGGACGACCCGGCCACCGCCGAGCTGCTGTGCCCCACCGACCATCCCCTCGCGACGCGGCGCCTCTGCGTCGAGAACGGCTACTACGAGACCTACAACCGCGACAACGTCGAGCTCGTGGACGTCCGTGGCGCGCCGATCACCTCGATCACGCGGGGCGGGCTGCAGACGACCGAGCGCGAACATGCCTTCGACACGCTCGTGTTCGCGCTCGGCTACGACGCGGGAACCGGACCGCTGCTCGCGGTCGACATCCGTGGGCGCGGCGACCGCCGCCTCGCCGAGTGCTGGGACGACGGCGCCTCGACCTACCTCGGGCTGATGACGCCCGGCTTCCCGAACCTCTTCATCGTGACCGGGCCCGGCAGCCCGTCGTTGATGGTGATCCTCCCGGTGGGCATCGAGCAGCACGTCGACTGGATCGCGGAGTGCATAGAGCGGATGCGAGCAGAGGGGATCGACACGGTCGAGCCGACGCCTGACGCGACCGACGCCTGGACGCAGCACGTGGCCGACGTCGGAGACATGACGTTGTTCCCGCGCGCCGACTCCTATTACATGGGCGCCAACGTCCCGGGCAAGCCGCGACGGCTGTGCATCTATCTGGGCGGGTTCGGCGCGTATCGGCAGCGCTGCGACGAGGTCGCCGCGGCCGGGTATGAGGGCTTCGAGCTGCGATCGGCAGCGTCGTGAGGCGTCCCGACGCCGGCGATGCGTCGCCCGACTTCGACGTCATCGTCGTCGGCGCGGGATTCGCCGGGCTCTACATGCTGCATCGCATCCGCGAGCTTGGCCTGAGCGTGCGCGTGCTCGAGGCGGGCGACGGCGTCGGCGGCACGTGGTACTGGAACCGCTACCCCGGTGCGCGCTGCGACATCGAGTCCTTCGACTACTCCTATTCCTTCTCGCCCGAGCTCGAGCAGGAATGGGCGTGGACCGAGCGCTATCCGTCCCAGCCGGAGATCCTCCGGTACATCAACCACGTCGCGGATCGCTTCGACCTGCGCCGCGACATCCAGCTCGAGACGCGGGTCACGCGCATCGCGTTCGACGAGGACAACACCCGTTGGAGGATCCGCACCGACCGCGAGACGGAGCTCTCGGCGACCTTCTGCATCACGGCGATGGGGTGTCTCTCGGCGCCCAAGGACCCAGACATCCCCGGGCTCGACACCTTCGCCGGCGTATGCCACCGCACGAGCGACTGGCCGAAGGACGGCGTCGACCTCGGCGGCAAGCGGGTGGGAGTGATCGGCACCGGGTCGACGGGCGTCCAGCTGATCCCGACGATCGCGCCGCAGGCCGGCCACCTCACGGTGTTCCAGCGGACCCCGAACTTCAGCCTCCCGGCCCGCAACGCGCCGCTCGCGCCGGAGGTCGCCGACGAGGTCAAGGCCAACTACGCCGAGCGGCGTCGCCAGACCCTGGAGTCCGATCTGGGGCTCCCCGTGACGATCGGCGGCGAGTCCGCGCTGGCCGTGAGCGAGGAGGAGCGCCGGCAGGAGTACGACCGGCGGTGGCAGGTCGGAGGCGGTGCGTTCCTGCTCGCGTTCAACGACCTGCTCGTCGACAAGGCCGCGAACGACACGGCGGCCGACTACTTCCGCGCGCGGCTCCGCGAGGTGGTCGCCGATCCGGAGGTCGCCGAGATCCTGACGCCGACGACGTACCCGGTCGGCACCAAGCGGCTGTGCCTCGACACCGGCTACTACGAGACGTTCAACCGCGACGACGTCTCGCTCGTCGATCTCCGGCGGACCCCGATCGAGGGGGCGACGCCGAGCGGGCTGCGCACGGCCGCGGGCCAGCACGACCTCGACGTCCTCATCCTCGCCATCGGGTTCGACGCGGTGACCGGCGCGTTCCTGGACGCCGACATCCGGGGCGTCGGCGGCGTGCGGCTGGCCGACCGGTGGGCCGACGGGCCCCGTGCCTACCTGGGCGTCGCGATCGCCGGGTTCCCCAACCTGTTCACGATCACCGGCCCCGGGAGCCCGTCGATCGTGACCAACGTGGTGGTCTCCATCGAGCAGCACGTCGACTGGATCGCCACCTGCATCGCGTACATGCAGGAGCACGACATCGAGCGCATCGAGCCCCGGCGCAGCGCCGAGGACGCCTGGGTCGACCACGTGCGCGAGGTGGCCGACTCGACCCTCTTCCCGCTGGCGGACTCGTGGTACGTGGGCGCCAACGTCCCCGGCAAGCCACGCGTCTTCCTGCCCTACCTGGGCGGCGTCGCGACCTTTCGCAGGCTCTGCGACGACGTCGCGCGACAGGGCTACGAAGGGTTCGCGGTGCGCAAGCGGTCGCATCGGGAGCGCGCGGCGCTGATGTCCGGCGAAGGCCAACAAGGGAGCACGATGGGAAACCGGGAGCAGGACCTGCGTGATCGGGCGGAGATCGAAGACCTCCTTCACCACTACTGCTGGCTCGTCGACACGCGAGAGCCCGATCGGCTCCTCGACGAGTTCTACAGCGCCGACGCCGTCGACGACCACGGCGCCGTCAAGCTGTCGGGTCGCGACGAGATCGGTCACTTCATGCGCACGCTGATGGAGTGGTCGGAGGGCCACGCGCACGTCCTCAGCAACGTGGTCGTCGAGCTCGACGGCGACGAGGCCACGGCGCGCAGCTACGTCACCGCATGGCACTGGTTCGCGACCACCGCCGACCAGGGCGACCATCGCCCGGCCGACTACACGTGCGTCGGCCAGTACCACGACCGTCTCCGGCGCGAGCCGCAGGGCTGGCGCGTGATCGACCGGCGCTTCGCCACCACGGCGCCGGGATACGTGGCGCTCGGAGCCTTCCCGGCGGTCGACTTCACGTAGGCCGCCCGTGGTACCTCGTCGCCCTCCTCACGTCACGGGCTGCGCGAGCCAGTAGTCGATGCGCTTGGCCATGCGACCCGAATCACGTAGGTCGCGCACCCAGGCGTTGACGCAGCCGCGCCATGCCTCGTCGCCCTTCGGAAGCCCGAACGCGACGTCGAACGGGTCGAGCACGTCCTCGGAGGACGCCCGCTGCCCCGTGACGCGCCCGTTGCGCCCGATCGCGGCGAGCGGCGGCCGGCGGAACTTCTCGCGGATGACCTTCATCGCGGCGGCCTGGGACATCGTCGCGTCGGCTCGGTCGTCCGCGAGGACGTCGTGGAGAAGGAGCCGGTTGCCGAGTGGGGTATCGCTGATCTTCGCCTTGGGGACGTACTTCTTCGCCAGGTCGAGCTGCGCGGTTCCGGTTCCGTACACGAAGCGGACGGCGGGGTTGTTCAGATCGTCGATCGTCTGGTACGGCGAGTCCTCGAGAACGTAGAAGAGCTGGCCCGACTGGTAGTAGGGCACCGAGAAGTCGATCAGCTTCTTGCGCTCGTCGGTGACGAACAGCTCGGCGCCGACGATGTCGGCCTGACCGGTGACCAGCGCTTGCGGCAACACGTCGTAGGAGTACTCGGCGATGTCGAAGTCGACAC
The DNA here is from genome assembly GCF_035318805.1 of Baekduia sp. Taxonomy (GTDB): domain Bacteria; phylum Actinomycetota; class Thermoleophilia; order Solirubrobacterales; family Solirubrobacteraceae; genus Baekduia. Next base: position 12,397 of record NZ_DATHDY010000140.1, on the reverse strand, counting down.
CGAGGATGTTCGCCAGCTCGGCGGCGTTCTGCGCCTCGACGCCGGCCCACACGCCGCGCTCGAGCTCGAACCCGAACGGCGGCGAAACCCCGATCGCCCAGAACAGAACCCCCTCACGCTTGATCCGGTCGATGGTCGCAGACCGTACGTCGCAGGCCTTCCTGACCCCCGCGTCCACGTTGGTCTGGATCCTGGGCGGGTGGAACGTGCCGGTGGCCGCGTTCCCTGAGGCTGCCCTGGCCCCTCCGCCGTCGCCGCCACAGGCCGCAGGCATGGCCGTCAGGATCGCGACCGCGCTCAGCACGACGGCGAGGCGCGCTGCGCTCCGACCTCGTCCCTGGCGCCGGGCCTCCGAGGAGGTCATCATCACCTCAGTATCCCGTCATGCTCGGCAGAGAGCACGTGAAATGAGACGCGGGCTGACTGGCCGGATGGTCGTCGCGAGCGGTCTCCTCGCGATCATCGTGGGCGGGGCGTTCGCGGCTGTCCTCGTCACGATCACGCAGCTGCGCGGGACGACCGACCTGAGGCGCCAGACCCGCGAGGCGCTCGTAGCGGCCGACACGCTCGAGAAGCACATCATCGACCTCGAGACAGGACTGCGCGGCTTCGTCATCACCCGCGACGAGAGCTTCCTCCAGCCGTCCAACGATGCGCGCGCAGCCTTGCCGGACAGCGCAAGAGCGCTCGAACGCCTTGCCGCTGACGAGCCCGTCCAGCGCGCCCGCGTCCGGCGAATCGTCCGGGCCATGGATGCATATGACCGGCAATACGCGCTGCCGCTGGTGCGCGCCGTGCGACGAGACGACCCCTCCGTGCGCAGCGTCGAGCGCACCCTCACGGGCAAGCAGCGCGTCGACGCCCTGCGGCAGGGCCTCAACAGCTTCCGCACCGCGGAGCGCGCCCGGCTCGAACGGCGGGACGCCGACGTCGACGAGGCCGCGCGCCGCGCTACGGCCGCAGCCGCCGTCGGTGTCGCAGGGTCGGTCGTCCTCATCATCGTCTTCTCGGGCTACCTGACGCGCGTCATCGTCCGGCCGCTGCGCCGCGCGGCGGTGATGGCCAACCGGCTCGCGGGTGGGGACCTGAGCGCACGCATGCGCGAGACCGACGTCGCCGAGATCGGAGCGCTCGAGCGCTCCTTCAACGTCATGGCCGGCTCGCTCGAGACGAGCCGCGACAAGCTGGCGTCGCTCCTCGCCGAGCAGGCCGCCCTACGGCGAGTGGCAACGCTCGTCGCGCGCGGCGCCGCGTCGGCGGAGGTGTTTGCCGTGACAGCCACGGAGGTCTGCCGGCTGCTGGGAACGACCAGCACGGCGCTCTGCCGCTACGAGCCCGACGCGACGGGCACCGTGGTCGCCCTGGCCACCGATGTCGAACTCGGCGTAGGCGTCGGAGCGCGCCTCACGCTGGAAGGCGAGAACGCCATGGGAACCGTGTTCCGCACAGGGCGGGCGGCCCGCGTGGACAGCTTCGAACGCCCCACCGGCACGCTCGCAGACCTTGCCCGCAAAGGGGGCATATGTACGTCGGTCGGCGCGCCGATCGTGGTCGAAGGGCGCCTGTGGGGCGTCGTGGTCTTGTCTTCGCGCGGCCGCACGCTCCCGGCCGACACCGAGCAGCGCCTGGCCGACTTCACCGAGCTCGTGGCCACGGCGATCGCCAACGCCGACGGCCGCGCCCAGCTGGTCGCCTCGCGTGCCCGCGTGCTCACGGCCGGCGACGACGCGCGCCGCCGCGTCGTGCGCGATCTGCACGACGGGGCACAGCAGCGCCTCGTGCACACGATCGTCACGCTCAAGCTCGCGCAGGGCGCCGCGCAGGGCGCCGCGCAGGACGCCACGCAGGACGATGGCGAGTCGGCGGATGCGCTCGTGGCCGAGGCGCTCGAGCAGGCTGAGCAGGCCAACGCCGAGCTGCGCGAGCTGGCCCACGGCATCCTGCCCGCGGTTCTGGCTCGCGGCGGACTCCGGGCCGGCCTCGACGCGCTGGTGTCGCGCGTGCGCGTGCCGGTCGACGTGGACGTGGACGGGGCCGTGGCCGGCGACCGGCTTCCGGCCGAGATCGAGGCCAGCGCCTACTTCGTCGTCGCCGAGGCGCTCACCAACGTGGTCAAGCACTCCCGCGCGCGAAGCGCGGAGGTCAAGGCGTGGGTCGAAGACCGGGCGCTGCACCTCGACGTGCGCGACGACGGAGTCGGCGGGGCCCGCCCCGACGGAACCGGCCTGCTCGGGCTCAACGACCGCGTCGCCGCGCTCGGAGGCCGGTTGCGCGTCGAGAGCCCGCCGGGCCGAGGCACCCGGATCGCCGCCACGCTGCCGCTGTGAGCCCTGGTGCTCGGACATCTGTGCTACGGTTCACCATGTGGTTAACGATCCGTTCAAGGCGCTGTCGCACCCGATCCGCCGCGGCATCGTCGAGCGCCTCGCCGAAGGTCCGGCGACGGTCGGCGAGGCCACCGGCGGCTTCGGGGTGTCGAAGCCTGCGATCTCCAAGCACTTGAAGGTGCTGGAGGAGACCGGCGTGGTGAAGCGCGTGGTCGAGGGCCGGACGCATCGGCTCTCGCTCGAGCCGGAGGTGCTCAGCGTGGCCGCCGACTGGATGGATCGCCAGCGCGCCCTGTGGGGGCGCCTGTTCGATGTCGTCGACGAGTACCTGAAGGAGGAAGGATCGCCATGAACATGCCGCCGATCGTGTCCGCGCAGGAGTGGGATGCCGCCCGCGAGGAACTGCTGGTCAAGGAGAAGGAGCTCACCCGCGCCCGCGACGGGCTGGCCGCCGAGCGCCGCCGGATGCCGAGGATGGCCGTGGAGAAGGACTATGCCTTCGACGGCCCGGCGGGCGCGGCGAGCCTGCTCGACCTGTTCGACGGGCGCCGTCAGCTGATCGTCTACCGCTTCTTCTTCGAGCCCGGCGTGGCCGGCTGGCCGGAGAGCGGCTGCCGCGGGTGCTCGAAGATGGCCGACCAGGTCGACCACCTCGCGCATCTGAACGCCCGCGACACCACGTTCGCGAACGTCTCGCGCGCGCCGCAGGCCGACATCGAGCGCTGGAAGGCGCGGATGGGGTGGGAGATCCCCTGGTACACGATCACCGACGACTTCGACGCGGACTTCGGCGTGGACGAGTGGCACGGCACCAACGCGTTCTTCCGCGACGACGACGACCGGATCTTCCGCACCTACTTCATCAACCAGCGTGGCGACGAGGCGCTGGGCAGCGTCTGGAGCTATCTCGACATGACCGCGCTCGGGCGTCAGGAGGAGTGGGAGGACTCGCCCGAGGGCTACCCGCAGACGCCGCCCTACGGGTGGTGGAACCTCCACGACGAGTACGACGAGGCCACCGTCTTCGAGGCGGCGCTCTCAGAGTCCAGCGCCTCGCAGCGCGGCTCGAGGAGCCCGCGCTCGTGATCGCCCACGTGGGAGGCGTGCCGGTGGAGGAGCTCGTGCCGGCGCTGGCCGGCACGGGCACCGGCTTGCTGGTCGCGCGAGCCTGGGTCATGCTGCGCCTGCGACGCCGACGGGACCACGGGACGTGACCGACACCAAGACGCTGCACATCGAGCGCACCTTCCAGGCGCCCGCCGAGCGGGTCTTCGACGCGTGGACCAGCGAGGAGGTGATCCGGCGCTGGTGGCAGGCCGAGCACGGCTGGGAGACGACCGAGGCCGAAGTGGACCTGCGCGTCGGCGGCGTCGTGCGCGTCGTCATGCACGACCCGGCCAACGACGTCGACCACGGCGGCGGCGGCAGGTACACCGAGATCGACCCGCCGACCCGCCTGGCGTTCACCTGGCTCTGGGACGGCGACACACGGCGAACGCTGATCGAGATCGACTTCGAGGAGACCGACGGAGCCACCACCGTCCGGTTCACCCACAGCGGCCTGTGGGACGAGGAGGCCGTCCGCTCGCACGAGGGCGGGTGGGGCAGGGTCCTCGACAACCTCGGACGGACCTTGGAGGCGGATCGCCGGGCGGGATAGGTGGAGATCGCCGAGCGCCTCACCCGTGGGCCGAGCCAGGCGATCCGGCCGGCGGCTCTTCCTATGATTCCGCGCCGCGAGATCTAGGAGTCCGTGGCAGCGGTTGGAGGCTTTGCACGCTGAGCGGTCGCGAAGCGGTGCAGATCGTGAGGCCCGCCCCCGAGCGCTGCGGGCGCTCCTGTACGGTCGGCCGTAGACCCGTCGCGCCGTCATCCGGCCTCTGGCATGCCGCGCGAGGCGGCCACCGACTGCCTGTCGTCCCTTGGCCGCCGTGCGCGGCCCCTGCCTCTCACGGAGGAGGTCGCCGACGTGACCACCGAGCTGACGAAGTTCACCGACGCCTACGCGACGATGACCGTCGCGGCGTACGAGCCGCTGATCCTGCGCTGGGTGTCGCTGTTGGGCATCCGGTTCGTGTCGAGCTCTGTGGTGTCCCGGCTGCCGAAGGCGCAGGCGGTCGGCTTCGACGGGCGGCGGCCCGCGGCGCTGGCGCTCGGTCACACGGTGCGGACGCCGGTGCCGCGCGAGCTCGACTTCGTCGCCGACGACGACCAGCTCGCGGTGCCGATCAGCATCGACGGCAAGGCGGTGGATCCGAGCACGGTGCAGCGTCTCGACGTCCCGGGCTTCCCCAACGCGGTCGCGGTCGGCAAGGACGTCTACCTGCACGGGTTCTCCGAGACCGACCCGAACCTGCTGTTCTCGCACGAGGAGCTTGGAGCCGACCCGCGGGTGCTGCGGGAGCTCGGAGCGCGCTCGCGCTCCTTCGTCCAGGGCCTCACCGCGATCCCGCTGACCGTCGACGGCCGGCTGGGTCGCCAGCAGTCCGGCCTCGACTTCGCGCGCACCCGCGATGGCCTCGAGAAGAACCTGGTCAAGGCCGCGAAGTCGTGGGTGGCCAACCAGGACGGGCCCGGGCTCGACGAGCGGATGCGCGACGCCCTGCGGTTCGACGGCACCCTCGTGCCCCACCTGTGGCCGATGGGCATCAGCGTCCAGGAGGCGCTGTCGCCGATCGGCATCGCCCACTACTACCGGCAGTTGTACTTCAACAAGGAAGAGGGCGTCGGCCCGATCGAGGAGGCGTTCACGATCGCGCCGCTCGAGACGCTCGAGGTGATCTACCAGACCGTGCGCAAGCAGACCCACGAGGAGGTCCTCGAACAGGGGCTGGAGGTCGTCAGCGAGTCCGCGGTCGAGGAGAAGAACCTCGACGAGGTGTCCGACAAGGTGTCGTCGATGGTGCAGCAGGACGTCTCGGCGTCCATGTCCGCCAACGCGTCAGGCGGCATCGGCGTCTGGCAGGTCGGCGCGTCGGCGTCGGCCAGCTTCGGCGTCAGCTCGCAGCGCGGCCGCGAGTACTCCACGCGTCGCCTGAAGGAGGTCACCAAGCGGGCGTCGGAGCGGATCACCAAGAGCTTCAGCATCAAGACCACCGACACGCTTGAGGTCACCGAGACGAGCACGACGCGCCGGGTGATCAGGAACGACAGCGCTGCGCCGGTGAGCTACGGGCTCCGGCGCGTGCTCCGGCGCGTGAACGTCAAGGTCCAGGAGCTGGGTCCCAAGCTCGTGTGGCAGGTCTACCTGCGCGGCCCGGGTGAGGGCCTGGCGCGGAGCAGGTTCGTGCACTTCCGGGAAGCCGGCCCGATCACCGTGCCGGACGTCCCTCCGGGCGTCCCGCCGCGGCCCTCCGGCGGCACCGAGACCGAGTCCACCTCGACATCCATCATGTGGGACGGTGCCAAGAAGGTGTACTACGTGACGATCGTGGTCAAGCCCGGCACGGACCGCGTCGTCACGGGCGTCCGCATCGACTCGATCACCGACCTCGAGGGCGGCGGCAAGGACGACGAGGCCCCGGCACCCCACAACGAGTTCGACCTCGGCTCGACCTGGAGCCCGGGAACGCAGACCTACACCGCCAAGATCGGAATCCTCCCGGGCGACAGCCTCACGGTCCAGGTCTCTTACTCCTACACGTGGGTCCCGTCCCCCGGTGTGATGGCCGATTGGGAGGCCAAGCGGCAGGCGGCGGTCACCGCGGCGAACGAGGAGGCCCTGACCCGCCAGTTCGAGCAGAACAAGGCGCTCATCACGGAGAAGAGCAAGATCAAGGCCCGTCCCGCCAACGACCTCCGCATGGAGGAGCGGTACGAGGTCATGAACCGGATGGTCAGCTACCTCTTCGGTCGCGGCGATGACCCGAGCGAGCCCACGCCCTTGGAGATCGAGTACTTCCACCGCTACTTCGACATCGAAGGCATCTTCACGTACACCCACCCCTCGTGGTGGAAGCCGCGGTACGCGTCGAGGACGGTCGGGATCGGGCGAGAGGCCTACGAGATCACCGCCGACAGCGAGCCGGCGCCCCTGGGCTCGTCCTTGGGGTGGATGATCCAGCTCGACGGCGACCGGCGACGCAACGAGTTCATCAACAGCCCGTGGGCGCGTGTCTGCCTGCCGATGCGCCCGGGCCGCGAGCGCGAGGCCGTGGGGTGGCTCGCGAAGCACCTCGAGGGCGAGGTCGGGTACGACGCGGGCAGCGGCGTGCTCGCGGATCTGCTCGCCGAGATCGCGGGGTACCGGGAGCGGGAGCAGAAGCTCGGCCTCGACGGCGCGGACTGGGTGACGGTCAGCGCCACGCCAGGGGCTCCCGCCGACCCGGCCAAGCCCGAAGGCGTCTATCCCGTCGTCGACGAGTTCGACGTCACCATGCCGACGGACGGCTTCGTCTACGACGAGCTCAACGTCGTGATCCCGTAGTCCGTGGGCCGTTCTTTCCGATGGCGCAGGTGATCGTGATCGCGCAGGGGATCGAGATCCGGTCGGTCGGCCAGGGCACGATCCTGCAGGCCTTCCTGACGGCGAACTGCGACCGCAAAGGCGCGGCGCCCGCCGCCGGGGCGAACAACACGTGGCGCTTCCCGAAGGGCTCGGCCGCCAAGGCGACGCACGAGATCCGCGTGGTCTACGGGATGGCGGACCTGGCGGCGGCGCTCGACCTCGCCGACGCCCTCGTGGTCTACGAAGGGCACTCGCGGTACGGCCAGGGGCCTGCGTTCGGCCCCGAGGGCAGAGACCACGTCCTGGACAAGAAGAAGTTCCCGGTGAACCTCTGGGGCGTGCATTTCCGCATGGGCTATGACGCGACCGATACCGAGTGCGTCGGCGACCTGCTCGAGCACTCCGTCATGCCTGTGGAGCACGACCTGACGGTGGCGAACCCGAAGGCGTTCCTCCCGTCGGCCCTCGTGACCGCGACCACGAACGTGCGGAAGCAGGACAGCCGGATCCGGGCGAAGAAGGTCAAAGCGAAAGACGTGTGCGGGCTGACCGGGGCCTGGCGGCCGCTGGACGTCTGCCAGCCCGCGCGGTCGGGCACCAAGACGGCCCGCGGCGAGCTGCCGCTCAAGGGGCGTCACTACTACGTGCACAAGGACCACGCAAAGCCCGAGGAGTTCCTGACCGCGGTCAAGGTCGGCTCGGCGGACATCGACAAGGCCAAGCTGGCGTGCCGGGTGCTGTTCATGGCCTCGTGCTCGAGCAAGGTGCACTTCCACGCCGCCCTGATCCGGCGACGGACCGCCGCCAAGTCCGCCTGCCGGTTCCTGCTCACCGGCCAGGTCTGCCAGACGTCGCACGCGACGACGTTCCTCAAGCAGGTCCTGATCAAGAAGCTCGACCCGACCGCCAAGCGCGACATGAACAAGATCGTCAAGGCGCTCAACGGCGAGCTCATGTCGGGCAACGTCGGGGTCTACTGAGTCACGATGGCCGTCGATCCCCAGCTCCTCGCGCAGGCGCTCCGCACGCCGGAATCCCAGGACGTCACCGAAACGCCGATCGCGCGGGCGGTGATCCTGACCGAACCGGCGAACGTCGTCGACCTGGTGCCGGCGCTGGAGCGCGGCGACACGCTCGAGTCCCGCAACGCGCGTCGGATCCTGTGCCAGTTCGGCCCCGATGCCGTGCCCCATCTCCTGGGCGCGCTGGCCGCCACCGCGAGCGCGGACGCGCGCGCCGAGGGCGTGGCGGTGCTGTGGGCGCTGCTCAGCGTCGAGGAGCCGCACGTCGTCCGCGCGCAGCTCCGCGACGCGTGGCCCGCGGTCGGCGCCCTGCTGCGCGACCCGAGTCGGTTGCCCGACACGGTCCCGGAGTACGTCGAGCGCGACTTCACCGGCCGGGTCTGCGACCTCGCCTACGTCGTCGTCGAGGAGCTGCTCGACCATCGGTTCGACCAGACGTCGTTCCGCGTGCTCGACGACGGGGGCCGAGACCGGGCGATCCGCGAGCTGCTGTCCGGAGGCCTCGGCAGCCCACCTGTGGCGTGACCGGTGCGGCACCACCGCGGTCTTACCGGTTGGTTCACGCGTCGCCGGCCTACGATCAGGCAGGTGAGTCGCGAGCCCACATCGCAGTCGACCCGCGCGCTCTCGGGCGTACCCCGCGATCCCACGTCCAGGCGGTGGGTCGCGCAGCTGCACGCCCGCCATCCGCGCCATGACCAGGCGGTCGCCAAGCTCCACGACATGCTCCGGCGGGCGGCGTTGCACGAGCTGCACCGCCGCCGCGGCCAGCTCCCGGGCCTCGCGGGCCCCGAGTTAGAGGACGTCGCCGAGCAGTGCGCCAACGACGCCGTCATCAACATCATCAAGAAGGTCGACGACTTCCGCGGGCTCAGCCGGTTCACGACCTGGGCCTACAAGTTCGCGATCTTCGAGGTCTCGGCCAAGGTCGCACGCCACAGCTGGCGGCACCAGCCGCCCGGCACCGAAGCGCTGACGCTCGAGCGCCTTCCCGACGCGCTGGCGGCGCGCCCCGGCGACCAGGTCGAGCGGCGCGAGCAGCTCGAGACGCTGACGCGAGCCGTCGCGGACGATCTCACGCCACGCCAGCGCGAGGTGTTCGTGGCGGTCGCGCTCAACGACGTGCCGATCGACGTGCTCGCGCTCGAGTTGCAGTCCAACCGCAACGCGATCTACAAGAACCTCTTCGACGCGCGGCGCCGCCTCCGCGCGAGCCTGGCCGCCGCCGGCTACCCGATCGCAGAACAGGAGGGGCGATGACCGATCTCCACGCCTTCGACGAGCTGCTACGCGCTCACGACGGCGACGCCGGCTGCGACGCCGGTGTGCCGATCATGGAGGAGTACGTCGAGATGGAGCTGCGCGGCCAGGATCCCAGCACGCGCTTTCCCGGAACCACCATCCACTTGCGCGTCTGTCCTGGTTGCCGCGCTGACCACGATGGTGTGCTGGAGGCCGCCCGGCGGTTCGGCGACGTCGCCCCCGAATAGCCGAGCCCGGTAAGACGAGGTCCCGGCCGCCCACTCATGCACCGACGGCGCTCGGCGATCGGCCGGCGCCCCGGTTCATCAGGAGGAGTGCCCGCCATGCCGACCACCGCCCACATGCTTCGACGCCTGCGGGCCGCCACCGAACGATGAGCGGCCGCCTCTTGTCAGTGAACGTCGGCCGCCCGCGCGAGGTGGAGTGGGAGGGCAAGACGGTGCGCACCGCGATCTGGAAGGAGCCGGTCGCCGGGCCCCGCATGGTCCGCACGATCAACATCGACGGCGACGACCAGGCCGACCGCCGGGCCCACGGCGGCGAGCACCGCGCGGTCTTCGTCTACCAGATCGAGTCCTACAAGTACTGGGAGCGCGAGCTCGGCCGCCACGACTTCACCCACGGCCAGTTCGGCGAGAACTTCACGGTCGACGGGCTCGCCGACGACGAGGTCTGCATCGGCGACCGCTACCGCATCGGCGGCGCGCTGTTCGAGGTCACCCAGCCGCGCGTCACGTGCTACCGCGTCGGCATCCGGATGGAGCTGGCCGGCATGCCGTCGCTGCTCGTCGCCCATCACCGGCCCGGCTTCTACCTCCGGGTGCTCGAGGAGGGCGAGGTCGAGGCGGGCGACGATGTCGTCAAGGTCGCCGACGGGCCTGAGCGGATCACGGTCGCCGACGTCGATGCGCTGCTCTACCTGCCCAACCGCTCGCGGGCGCTGCTGGAGCGCGCGCTGCACGTCCCCGCCCTGAGCGAGGGGTGGCAGGGCAGCTTCCGGCAGCTGCTGGCCGGCGAGGACGGAGCGGCCGCGGACGCGCCGGCCTGGACCGGCTTCCGGCCGATGCGCGTGAGCGCCATCGAGCGCGAGAGCGACACGATCACGTCGTTCCGCCTGGTCCCGACCGAGGGCGCCGCGACGCCGGTCGGCCGGGCGGGCCAGTACCTGACCGTGCGTGTGCGGCCCGACGCGGACGGGCCCGCGCTCGTGCGCAGCTACTCGCTGTCCTCCCTCCCCGGCGACGACGGCTTTCGCATCAGCGTCAAGCGCGAGGGCGCGGTCAGCCGCTTCCTACACGACCGCGCCGCGATCGGCGCCGTCCTCGATGTCGCCGCGCCGCGCGGCTCGTTCATCCTGCGCAGGGGCGAAGGCCCGATCGTCCTCCTGAGCGCCGGCGTCGGTGCGACGCCGGTCCTGGCGATGCTGCACGAGCTCGTCCGGGAACGCAGCCTGCGTCCGGTGTGGTGGATCCACGCGGCGCGCAACGCGCGCGAGCACGCCTTCGCGCGAGAGGCCCAGGAGCTGCTCGGCCGGTTGCCCGAAACCCATCGGCTCGTCGCCTACAGCCGCGCGACCGGGGTCGCGGACCAAGGCATGGCCTATGACATCGCCGGGAGGATCGACCCCGCCGCCGTCGACCGCGCGGACGTCCCCAAGGACGCCGACTACTACCTCTGCGGCCCGGAGGGGTTCATGCACGCGCTGTCGGCCGCACTCACCGCGCGCGGCGTCGCGCCCGAGCGCGTGGCGACCGAGGCGTTCGGCAGCGTCGCGGTCACACGCTCGGGGATCGTCGAGGCCGACACGCGGGCGCCGCATCCCCCCGGCGGCCGGGCGGGCGACGGCCCCGCCGTCACGTTCGGTCGCAGCGGCCTCTCGGTCGCCTGGGACGATCGCTTTCCGAGTCTCCTCGACCTGGCCGAGGCGTGCAGCGTGCCGGTCGGCTTCGGCTGCCGGACCGGGGTGTGTCACAACTGCGAGAGCGGGCTCGTCGCGGGCGCGGTCGAGTACACCACGCAGCCGCTGGAGCATCCGCCGCGCGGGCGAGTGCTGGTGTGCTGCAGCCGACCGGCGGAGGACGTGACCCTCGACCTATGAGGGCGTTCGGCGCTTGCTCCGCGTGACGTGCGGCGCTCTTTGATGCAGAATCCCGCCGATGCGTCGCCCTCACCGCTGGTTCCTCATCATGTCGGTCCTCGCGGCGCTGGCGCCCGCGACCACCGCCACCGCCGCGTCCTCGCCGGATCCGACCACCTGGCAGTCCGACGCCAAGGCGCCGGACCCCGGCCCGGCGCTGGCCTGCGCCGGCGGCGCCGGGACCGTGACGCCCGCGGTCGGCGCGGCGGAGACCGAGTACGGCGGCATCGGCAGCGCGTCCGACGACAAGGACATCTCCTACGTGCGGGTGGCGCTGGCCACCGCGGGGCCCGACGGCTGCGCGCCGGCCGGTGGAACCCACGCCCAGATCGAGGTCATCCCGTCGATCGACCTCTCCACCTCGCATCCTGCCATGTGCGCCGTCGGGACCGCCGACGCGCAGCCGTGCGCGGTGACGACGCGCCCGGGCGAGTTCGGCGGCGTGATCGTCGAGGACGACCGCACCGGCACGCCGGCGCCGTGGGCGGTCGGCGCGCCGGGCGCGGGTGGTGGGGATCGTGGGCCCGTTTTCATCGAGCTGCCCTACGACGAGGCCAACGGGACGTTCGGCCAGGAGCCCGAGCACCGCTGTGCCCCGGCGGGCCCGTGCTCACCGAAGGCCGCCGGCTACCGCGCGCAGTTCGCCGTCCGCTACCTGCCGGGCACGGGCGGCACGCCGTCGGCACCGATCCTGACGACCGTCGGGTTGCACGACGACCCGAGCATCGACGAGGACGGCGCGGGCACCGGGCCCGCCACCGACGACGGATCCTCCTGGCTCTACGCGCCGTTCCCGTCGCAGGTCTCGCGCCCGTCGCTGCGCCGCGGCTGGACCGTCCACGTCCGCGCCAAGAAGGGCCAGACCGGAAAGGTCGAGGTCACGGTCGGCCGGCACCTGATCGCCACCGGCTCGGCCAGGGCCACGCGGACGGGCAAGTTGTCCATCAAGGTCAAGCTGACGAAGAGCGGACCCAAGTACCTGGCCAAGCGCGACGCCTACCTGGTCGTCAAGCTCACCGGCCACGTGTCGCAGGCGGCGCCGATCGTGCTCTACGGGAGCTCCAAAGATGGCATGAGCCGGGCGGCGGTCCCGGCGTAGGGGGGACCTCCTCAGCTCAAGCGCGCATGATGCGCGCAGGTAGTTAACCGTGGAGCTTGAGGAGGCCCCGTAATGGCAATCGTAATGGGACTCGATCAGCAT
>NZ_DATHDY010000139.1:0-72554 GCF_035318805.1 Baekduia sp. | reverse complement strand
GAGCAAGCACGACACGGCCCCGGGACCGGCTCCCGTGGCGTCCTCCGCGGCGGCCGCCCCGCCGCCGGTCCCGGTGTCCGACGAGCGCCTGGCGAACGTCGGCGCGATGGCCCGCCTCCTGCGCCGGCCGGAGATCGGGGCCCTCCTGGCGGCGGTCGTCGTCGGGATCTTCTTCTGGACCCAGAACGCGCTGTTCCTGCGCCTGGACGGCATCGCGAACTGGACCGACGTCGCCTCGACGATCGGGATCCCCGCGGTCGTCGTCGCGCTGCTGATGATCGGCGGCGAGTTCGACCTCTCGGCCGGGGTCATGACCGGCTCGGCCGGCCTGATGATGGGCATCCTGGCCACCAAGGTCGACATGAACATCTGGCTGGCCATGGTGCTGACGCTGATGGCGGCGACCGCGGTCGGGTTCGTCAACGGCTACGTCGTCATGGCGACCAAGCTCCCGAGCTTCATCGTCACGCTCGCGACCTTCTTCATCCTGCAGGGCGTCAACCTCGGCGTCACCAAGGCCATCACCAACCAGGTCGCCGTCAGCGGGCTCGACACCGCCGCCGGCTACGACAGCGCCAACAAGCTCTTCGGCGGCAGCTTCTGGGCGCCCCACGACTTCCGCATCACCGTCCTGTGGTGGATCGCGATCACCGCGCTCGCCACGTGGGTGCTCGCGCGCACGCGCGTGGGGAACTGGATCTTCGGCGTGGGCGGCGACGCCGACGCGGCGCGCAACGTCGGCGTGCCGGTCAACCAGGTGAAGATCGGGCTGTTCATGACGACGTCGTTCGTCTGCGCCCTGACGGGCATCATGATCGCCCTGCGGCTCGCCTCGACGCAGGCCGGCCAGGGGGTCGGCGACGAGTTCCAGTTCATCATCGCCGCGGTCGTCGGCGGCTGCGTGCTGACCGGGGGCTTCGGCTCGGCGGTCGGCGCGTCGCTCGGCGCCCTGATCATCGGCATGGCGTTCATCGGGATCCAGTTCTCCGGCTGGAACACCGACTGGCGCTTCCTGTTCCTCGGCGTGATCCTGCTGGTCGCCGTCCTGGTCAACAACTACATCCGCAAGCGCGCGGAGGGGGCACGAGGATGAGCGCCACGGTGCAGAGCGAGACGCCGCTGCTCGAGGTGCGCGGCATCGGGAAGTTCTTCGGCAACGTCACGGCGCTGAAGGACGTCAGCGTGCAGGTCGGCGCGGGCGAGGTGACGTGCGTCCTCGGCGACAACGGCGCGGGCAAGTCCACGTTCATCAAGATCCTCTCGGGCGTGCACCGCCACGACGAGGGCCAGCTATTGGTCGATGGCGAGGAGACGCACTTCAGCTCGCCGCGCGAGGCCAAGGAGCGCGGCATCGCCACCGTCTTCCAGGACCTGGCGACCGTCCCGCTTATGTCGATCTGGCGCAACTTCTTCCTCGGCTCGGAGCCGACGAAGGGGCGGGGTCCGACGCGCCGCGTGGACGTCAAGTTCGCGCAGGAGACCATGGTCGCCGAGCTGCGCAAGATGGGGATCGACGTCCGCGATCCCGACCAGCCGGTCGGCACGCTGTCGGGCGGCGAGCGCCAGGCCGTGGCCATCGCACGCGCGGTGTACTTCGGGGCCAAGGTCCTGATCCTCGACGAGCCGACCTCGGCGCTGGGGGTCAAGCAGTCGGGCGTGGTCCTGCGCTACGTTGCGCAGGCGCGCACCCGCGGGCTGGGCGTCATCTTCATCACGCACAACCCGCACCACGCCTTCCCGGTCGGCGATCGCTTCGTGATCCTCAACCGCGGCAAGCTCGTGGGCGCGTGGAAGAAGGGCGAGATCGAGCGCGACGACCTCGTCAAGATGATGTCGGGCGGCGCCGAGCTGGACGCGCTGGCCCACGAGCTCGAGCGCGAGCTGCAGCGCCCCGAGGCGACCGCGTGAGCACGCCCGTGGCCCAGGAGCGGGCCGGGTCCGGCGCGCGAGCGCGCCGGACCCTCGGCGTCGGGGTCGTCGGGTTCGGCTGGCTCGGCCACGCGCACGCGCGGTCCATGCTGCGCATTCCGACGCTGTTTACCGACCGGGACTTCGACCCGGTCCTCGTGGCGTGCAGCGATCCGGTCGGTGCGCTCGCGCAGGACGCGCTCGACTCGTTCGGCTTTCGCCGCAGCGGCGCGGAGTGGGAGCGGGTGATCGAGGACCCCGAGGTCGACATCGTCGTCGTCGCGGCGCCGAACATGCTCCACGTGGAGCTGGTCGAGGCCGCCGCGCAGGCCGGCAAGGCGGTGTTCTGCGAGAAGCCGGTGGGCGGGACGCCCCAGCACGTCGTCCGCGCGGCGCGCGCCGCCCGCGCCGCGGGCGTGATCAGCGGCGTGGGCTACAACTACCGCTGGGCGCCGCTCGTGCAGTACGCGCGTGAGCTGATCGCCGCCGGCGAGCTGGGCGAGATCACCAACTACCGCGGCCGCTTCTTCTCCATGTACGGCAGCGATCCGCTCGGGCCGCTGTCCTGGCGCTTCCAGCAGGAGGAGGGCGGCTACGGCGTGACGAGCGACCTGCTCAGCCACGCGGTGGACATGGGGCACATGCTTCTCGGACCGATCACCCGGGTGCTCGGCACGACCGCGACGTTCATCTCCGAGCGGCCCCTCCCGCGGGTGGGTGGGTCCGATTCCTCCTCGCACTACGGGCGCGGCGTCGCCGGCGACCCCACGGGCCCGGTGACCAACGAGGACTACGCCGGGCTGCTGTGCGAGTTCGCCGGCGGCGCGCGCGGGACGTTCGAGGCCAGCCGCACGATCATCGGGCCGGAGAGCCAGATGGCGTTCGACGTCTACGGGACGCGCGGCGCGGCGGGCTGGAGCCTGGAGCAGCTCAACGAGCTGCGGCTCTACCGCGCCACCGAGGACCGTGGCTCGGGCTACACGACCGTGCTCGGCGGGGAGCGCTTCGGCCACCACGGCGCGTTCGTCCCGGGCGCCGGCAACCCCATCGGATACGAGGACCTGGTCGTGATCGAGGACTACGAGTTCTGCCGCGCCGTCGTCGAGGGCCGGCCGTACGCGCCCGGCTTCGACGCGGCGCTGGCCTGGGCGGCGGTGCAGGACGCGCTGTTTCGCTCGGTGGACAGCGGTCGCTGGGAGGACGTCGTGGACCTGCTGCCGGCGGAGGCGGCGTGATGGAGGCCACCGCGGTCGCCGTGGCCCCGCTGCGCATCGGCGTCATCGGCGTCGGCCGGATCGGCCGTATGCACGCCGAGCTGTTGGCCCGCCAGGTCCCCGGCGCGACGCTCGGCCCGGTCTACGACCCGTTCGGCGTCGCGGCGCGTGACGTGGCCGGCGAGCTGGGCGTCGCCGCGGCCGCCAGCGTGGACGAGCTGCTGGCCTCCGACGTGGACGCCGTCGCGATCTGCTCGAGCACCGACACCCACGCCGACCTGCTCGTCGCGGCCGCCGAGGCGGGCAAGGCGATCTTCTGCGAGAAGCCGGTCTCCCTCGACCTGGCCGTGGTCGACCGCGCGCTGGAGGCCGTCGAGGCCGCCGGCGTGCCGTTCCAGATCGGCTTCAACCGCCGCTTCGATCCCGCGCACGCGGCGGTCCGCGAGGCCGTCGTCTCGGGCGCGGTGGGCGACCCGCACCTCGTGCGGATCTCCAGCCGCGATCCGGCGCCGCCGCCGCTGGAGTACGTCCGCCACTCCGGCGGGCTGTTCCTGGACATGATGATCCACGACTTCGACATGGCCCGGTTCGTGACCGGCAGCGAGGTGGTGGAGGTCTTCGCCCGCGGCGCGGTGCGCGTGGAGCCGTCGTTCGCCGACGCGGGCGACGTCGACACCGCGCTCGTCACGCTCGTGCACGAGGACGGGTGCCTGACCGCGATCGACAACTCCCGGCGCGCGGTCTACGGCTACGACCAGCGCGTGGAGGTCTTCGGGTCGGCGGGGATGGCGGCCTCCGAGAACCCGCTCGCCCACACCACCGTCGTGCGCACCGCCGACGGGACGAGCAGCGCGGCGCTGCCGTACTTCTTCCTCGACCGCTACGTGCCGAGCTACCTCCAGGAGTGGGAGGCGTTCGTCACCGCCGTCCAGAGCGGGACGGCGCCGCCGGTCACGACGCGCGACGCCCGCGCGCCGCTGGTCATCGGGCTGGCCGCGTGGCGCTCGCTGCGTGAGGGCCGGCCGGTTCGGGTGCAGGAGGTCGAGGCGACGTGAGCGACGGCGCGACGCGCGTGTACCTCACGGGCGCCGGCGGGTTCGTGGGCTCCAACCTCGCGCGCGCCTTCGCGGGCCACGGCGCGGACGTGGTGGCGCCGACTCACGGCGCCGTCGACCTCACCGACGCCCGGGCGGTGGCGCGCAGCGTCGCGGCGGCGCGGCCCGACGCGATCGTCCACGCGGCGATCTGGAACGACCCGGCCGCGCTGCTGACCGACCGGCGGCGGGCCTGGTCGTCCTACGTGGGCGCCACGCGCCACCTCGCCGACGCGGCCAACGCGACCGGCGCGCACCTCGTGCTCGTCTCGACCGACTGGGTCTTCGACGGAACGCAGGGACCGGCAACCGAGGACGAGCCGCCCAACCCGATCAACCCCTATGGGTTCCTCAAGGCCGCCTCCGAGCTGGTGGTCACCGAGCGCGCCGAGCGCGGCACGGTCGCGCGCATCGCCGGCGTGCAAGGCCTCCATCTCGCCCATCGCAACACGCCCCGCCGGCAGGACGCCGGCTTCGGCTACCTCGTCGCCTCGCTGGTCGACGCGCTGCGCCAGGGCCGCCGCTTCACCGTGTGGGACGGCCCCGGCCTGAACGTCCTCGCGACGCCGACGCTCGCGTCCGACGCGGCGGAGCTGATCTGGCGCGCCGTGCAGCGCGGCGTCACCGGAACCCTGCACTGCTGCGGCGGCGAGCACGCCGATCGCGTCGGCCTCGCCCGCCGCGCCGTCGCGGCGTTCGGCCTCGACGAGAACCTGCTGGCCGTCGGCCCGCCCGACCCCGCCGCGCTGCCGGCCGGCGGCGTGCCGTTCGACACGCGGCTGGACGCGACGGCGACCGCCGCCGCGCTGGACGCCGAGCTTCCCGACCTCGACACGATGCTCGCGCGCCTGCGCGCCGAGCTGGACCCCTCCCGGAGCGCCGCATGACCCAGCCGCTGGACCTCATCACGATGGGCAGGGTCGGCGTCGACCTGTACCCCGAGCAGATCGGCGTCAAGCTCGCCGACGTGCGCACGTTCGCCAAGTCGCTGGGCGGCAGCCCCACCAACGTCGCGGTCGCCGCGGCCCGGCTCGGTGCTCGCTCCGCCGTCATCACCAAGGTCGGAGACGACCCGTTCGGCCCCTACGTGCGCCGGGCGCTGCGCGAGTTCGGGGTCGACGACCGCTGGGTCGGCACGCATCCGACGCTGCGCACGCCGGTCGTGTTCTGCGAGATCCACCCGCCCGACGACTTCCCGTTGCTCTTCTACCGCGAGCCGACGGCGCCCGACATGACGATCGCCCCGGAGGAGCTCGACCTCGATGCGATCCGCGCCGCGCGCGTGTTCTGGACGACGGGCACCGGCCTGTCGGCGCAGCCGAGCCGCGCGGCGACGCTCGCCGCGCTGGCCGCGCGCGACGACGCCGACGACGGCGCCATCACGGTCCACGACCTCGACCACCGACCGATGTTCTGGGACGACGAGGCCGAGGCGGGCCGCTACGCCCGCGAGGCGCTCGCGCACGCGACGGTCGCCGTCGGCAACCGCGACGAGGTGGCGGTGGCCGTCGGGACCCGCGATCCGCACGAGGCCTCCGCGGCGCTGCTGGACCTCGGCGTGCGCCTGGCGATCGTCAAGCGCGGCCCCGACGGCGTGCTCGTGCGCACGCGCGATTCGCTGACCGAGATCCCGCCGGTGCCCGTCGACGTCGTCTGCGGGCTCGGCGCGGGCGATGCGTTCGGCGGCGCGCTCGTGCACGGGCTCCTGCACGGCCATGACGTCGAGCGCACCGTGCGGCTCGCCAACGCGGCGGGCTCCTACGTCGCGGGCAGGCTCGCCTGCGCGGACGCGATGCCGACGCTCGGCGACCTCGAGCCGCTGGTCGGCAGCGGGGCGCGCGCATGACGCGCCTCACCGTCGCCCAGGCGCTCGTGCGCTTCCTCGCCGCGCAGGAGATCGAGCGCGACGGCGTGCGCACGAGGTTCTTCGCCGGCTGCTTCGGGATCTTCGGCCACGGCAACGTCGCCGGCCTCGGTCAGGCGCTGCAGCAGCACGCCGACCTGCTGCCCTACCACCCGGCCCGCAACGAGCAGGCCATGGTCCACGTCGCGGCCGGCTACGCGCGCCAGCGCAACCGGCTCGGCGCGTTCGCGTGCACGACGTCGGTCGGGCCGGGCGCGACCAACCTCGTCACCGGCGCCGCCGGGGCCACCATCAACCGCCTGCCGGTGCTGCTGCTGCCGGGCGACACGTTCGCCACGCGGACGCCGCACCCGGTCCTCCAGCAGCTCGAGGTCCCGCACGACGCGACCGTCTCGGTCAACGACTGCCTGCGGCCGGTGTCGCGCTACTACGAGCGCGCCGAGCGCCCCGAGCAGCTGGTGACCGCCGCGCTGGAGGCGATGCGCGTCCTGACCGACCCGGCCGAGACCGGCGCGGTGACGCTCGCGCTGCCCGAGGACGTGCAGGCCGAGGCCTATGACTTCCCGGAGGCGTTCCTCGCGCCGCGCGTCTGGACCGTGTTCCGCCAGCCGCCCGCGCCCGAGGCGCTGTCGCGTGCCGCCGACCTCGTCCGCGCGGCGAAGCGCCCGCTGATCGTTGCCGGGGGCGGCGTGATCTACAGCGAGGCGACGGTCGCGCTGCGCGACCTGGTCGACGGCACGGGCATCCCCGTCGCCGAGACGCAGGCCGGCCGCGGCGCGCTGGTCTCCGACCACCCGCTGAGCCTCGGCGCCGTCGGCGCGACCGGCACCGCGGCGGCCAACCGCCTGGCGCGCGAGGCGGACCTCGTCATCGGCGTCGGCACGCGCTGGAGCGACTTCACGACGGCGTCGAAGTCGGCGTTCCAGGATCCGGGCGTGCGCTTCGTCAACGTCAACGTCACGGGCTTCGACGCCGCCAAGCACAGCGGGCTGCCGGTGGTGGCCGACGCGCGCGTGGCGCTCGAGCAGCTCGCCGAGGAGCTCGACGACCACCGCGTCGACGCGGGCTGGGAGCGGCACGCGATCGAGGAGGCCGCCGGCTGGGCCGCCGAGGTGCAGCGGCTCGTCGCCGCGCCGGACGGCGATCCGCCGCTGCCGCCGCAGGCCGCGATCATCGGCGCGATCAACGACGCGGCCGGCGAGACCGGCGTGGTGGTGTGCGCCGCGGGCTCGGCGCCCGGCGACCTGCACAAGCTGTGGCACGCCCGCGATCCCGCCGGCAAGGGCTACCACGTCGAGTACGGGTACTCGTGCATGGGCTACGAGATCCCGGGCGGGATGGGCGTCAAGCTGGCGGCGCCCGAGCGCGAGGTGTACGTCTTGGTGGGCGACGGCTCCTACCTGATGCTCCCCGGCGAGCTGGTGACCGCGGTGGCCGAGCGCCTCCCGATCGTCGTCGTGCTCGTCGACAACCACGGCTACGCGTCGATCGGCGCGCTGTCGCGGTCGGTCGGGGCGTCGGGCTTCGGGACCCACCACCGGGTCTCGGCCAACGGCGCGCTGCCGCTCGACGCGCCGGACGGCGCCGCGCTGGCGGCCGCCGCCGAGCCGTTGCCGGTCGACCTCGCCGCCAACGCCGAGAGCCTCGGCGCCCGGGTCATCCGCACGCGCACGATCGGCGAGCTGCGCCAGGCGCTGGCCGACGCGCGCGGCGCCGCCGGCCCGGTCGTCATCCACATCGAGGCCGACCGCTACGCGGGCGTGCCGAGCTACGAGGGCTGGTGGGACGTGCCGGTCGCCGAGGTCAGCGACCAGGACTCCGTCCGCACCGCCCGCGCGGCCTACGACCGCGCGCGCCTGGCGCAGCGCACCCACCTGGAGGTCCCATGAGCGAGCTGCTCGTCCATCCGTCGCGCGACCCCGAGCCCGACGGGACGCTGCTGCGCGTGACGCCGGAGTCGGCCGGCTGGCGCCACGTGGGCTTCGAGGCCGTGGCGCTCGGCGGTGCCGGCGCCGCGCGCGCCGAGCGCGACACCGGCGACCGCGAGCTCTGCGTCGTCGTGGTCTCCGGCGCCGTCCACGTGCGGTCGCCGCACGGCGAATGGCGCGACCTCGGCGGCCGGCCCGACCCGTGGTCCGGGCGGCCGGACGCGGCCTACCTGCCGCCCGCCACGCACGTCACCGTCGAGGCCGCCGGCGACGAGGCCGAGGTCGGCTTCTGCTGGGCGCCCGCGCCCGGCGGCGGCGCCGCGGCCCGCGTCCTGCCCGGCGACGAGATCGACGTCGAGACCCGCGGCCACGGCGCGCTGGAGCGCACCATCCACCCGATCCTGATGGGCGACCGCGCGGCCGAGTCGCTGCTCGTCTGCGAGGTGCTCACGCCGCCGGGCCACTGGTCGTCCTACCCTCCGCACAAGCACGACCGCGACGACCCGCCGCACGAGACCTGCCTCGAGGAGACCTACTACCACCGCGTCGCCCCGGCCCGCGGCTTCGGCCTGCAGCGGGTCTACACCGACGACCGCACGCTCGACGAGTCGCTCGCGTTCGGCGACCGCGACTGCGTCCTGGTGCCGCGTGGGTACCACACCGTCTCCGCACCGCCCGGGTATGACGTGTACTACTTGAACGTGATGGCCGGCCCGACACGGGCGTGGGCCGTCGCCAACGATCCCGACCACGCGTGGACGCTGGATCCCCAGCCCGCGTCCCGTTGACCCCAGAACCCCAGGAGCACCCCATGTCCGCCACCGCGACCCGCCTGCTCGACAACTACGTCGGCGGCCAGTGGACGCCGGCGACCGCCGCGTCCGAGGCCCTCGACGTCACCAACCCCGCCACCGGGGAGGTGCTCGCGCGCGTCCCGCTCTCGGGCCGCGCCGACCTCGACGCCGCGGTCACGGCGGCGCGCGAGGCGCTGCCCGCGTGGCGCGCGGTCAGCACGATCGGCCGCGCCCGCAAGCTCTTCGAGCTGCGCGAGCGGCTCGTCGGCCGCCGCGAGGACCTCGCCCGCGCGGTGACCACCGAGATGGGCAAGACGATCGACGACGCCCGCGCCGAGGTGGCGCGGATGATCGAGATGGTCGAGGCCGCGTGCGCGATCCCGACGACGATGCAGGGCCGCATCCTGGAGGACGTCTCGCGCAACATCGACGCCGAGACGATCCGCCAGCCCGTGGGCGTGTGCGCGGCGATCGTGCCGTTCAACTTCCCCGCCATGGTCCCGTTCTGGTTCCTGCCGTTCGCGATCGGCTGCGGCAACACCTTCATCCTGAAGCCGAGCGAGCAGGTGCCGCTCACGCAGCAGATCGCCTTCGAGGAGCTCGACGCGCTGGGGCTGCCGCCCGGCGTGGTCAACCTCGTCAACGGCGGCCGCGACGTCGTGGACGGGATCCTCGACCACCCAGGGATCGACGCGGTGTCGTTCGTCGGCTCGGCGCCCGTCGCCAAGCTCGTCTACGAGCGCGCCGCGAAGGCCGGCAAGCGCGTGCAGGCGCTCGGCGGCGCCAAGAACCACATGGTGGTCATGCCCGACGCGGTGATCGAGCAGACCGTCAACGGCATCGTCGGCTCGGCGTTCGGCGCGGCCGGGCAGCGCTGCATGGCCGGCTCGGTCGTGGTGACCGTGGGCGAGGCGCACGAGCGCCTGCTGCCGGCGCTGCGGGAGGCCACCGAGGCGCTGTCGGTCGGCGACGGGCTGGACGCCGCGACGAGCGTCGGCCCCGTGGTGTCGTGCGCCGCGCGCGACCGGATCACCGAGTGGATCGACCGCGGCATCGCCGACGGCGGAACGGTCGTCGTGGACGGGCGCGACGCGGGCGCCGCGCTGAACCCCGGCGGCGCGTTCGTCGGCCCGACGATCCTCGACGACGTCGCGCCCGACGCGGCGATCGTGCAGGAGGAGGTCTTCGGGCCGGTGCTCACGATCGTCAAGGCCGACTCGCTGGACGACGCCATCGCGATGGTCAACCGCAGCCGGTTCGGCAACGGCACCTCGATCTTCACGGAGTCCGGCGCGGCCGTCCGCCGCTACCGCCACGAGGTCGAGGCGGGCATGATCGGCGTGAACATCGGCGTCGCCGCGCCGGTCGCCTTCTTCCCGTTCTCGGGCTGGAAGGACTCGTTCCTGGGCGACCTCCACGCCCACGGGCCCGACGCCGTCGAGTTCTACACCCGCAAGAAGACCGTGACGAGCCGCTACTTCTCCAGCGGCCAGGGCCACGGCTCGTACTTCGTCGAGAGCTGAGGCGGATGCGCCCCGAGTCGCTGGAGTCGATCATCGAGACGCGGACGCACCGGCCCGCCGCGATCGCCGAGGCGGCCGCCCGGCGCCGGCGGCCGGCCGCGGCCCTGGACGGCGCGGGCACGACGATGATCGTCGCGGCCGACCACCCGGCGCGCGGCTCGCTGGGCGCCGGGGAACGGCCGCTGGCGATGGCCGACCGCGCCGACCTCCTGGACCGCCTGTGCCTGGCGCTCTCGCGCCCGGGCGTCGACGGCGTGCTCGGCACGCCCGACATCGTCGAGGACCTCCTGCTGCTCGGCGCGCTGGAGGGCAAGGTGGTGTTCGGCTCGATGAACCGCGGCGGTCTGACCGGCGCGGCGTGGGAGCTCGACGACCGCTTCACGGCCTACGACGCCGCGACGATCGCCGCGATGGGCTACGAGGGCGGCAAGATGCTCACGCGCATCGCCCTCGACGATCCGGCGACCGCCGGCACCGTCGAGGCCTGCGCACGGGCCGTGAGCGACCTCGCGCGACACGGGCTCGTCGCGATGGTCGAGCCGTTCATGGCGCAGCGCACCGACGGCCGGCTGCGCAACCTGCTCACG
This sequence comes from Baekduia sp., assembly GCF_035318805.1. Taxonomy (GTDB): domain Bacteria; phylum Actinomycetota; class Thermoleophilia; order Solirubrobacterales; family Solirubrobacteraceae; genus Baekduia. The sequence continues at coordinate 61,642 of NZ_DATHDY010000139.1, read as the reverse complement.
ACCGAGGCGGCCATCCGCGCGTCGGCGATCGCGGCGGGCCTCGGCACGACCTCGGCCTACACGTGGCTCAAGGTCCCGGTGGTGCCCGACATGGAGCGCGTCGTCGCGGCGACGACGCTGCCGACGGTCCTGCTCGGCGGCGAGGTCAACCAGGACCAGGACGCGACGTTCGCGGCCTGGGAGCGCGCGCTCGCGCTGCCCAACGTCGTCGGCCTCGTCGTCGGCCGCTCCCTGCTCTACCCGCCCGGCGACGACGTCACGACCGCCGTCGACACCGCGGTCTCGCTGCTGCCGCGGACCGTCCGGGCGCCCTAGCGGCGACACGTCTTCGGTCAATATCGCACACGGCAGTGTGCGATTCTGTTATAGCTTCCGGCTGTGACGGAGGAGGTCGTCGCGCAGGGTCCGCGTCTGCGGACCCGACGCCATCGACCACAGCCCACCGACACGGCCGTTCCGGCGACCCGCCGTGCGGCCATCGACGAAGCCGGGATCGAGGTAACCATCGTATGAAGCTGACCATCGTCGGGGGCGGGGGCTTCCGCGTGCCGCTCGTCTACACGGCACTCCTCCGCGCCCGGGATCGCCTGGGGCTCGAGGAGATCGTGCTCCACGACCTCGAGCAGTCGCGTCTGGACCGGATCGCCCCCGTGCTGTCCGGCCTCGCGATCGAGCACGGCGTGCAGCTTCCGTTCCGGTCGACCACCGACATCGTCGACGCCGTGGACGGCGCGAGCTTCGTGTTCTGCGCGATCCGCGTCGGCCAGCTCGAAGGACGGGTGGTCGACGAGAGCGTCCCGCTCGACCTCGGCGTCCTCGGCCAGGAGACCACGGGCCCGGGCGGCATCTGCTTCGCCCTGCGCACGATCCCGGTGATGATGGAGCTCGCCGAGGTCGTCCGCGAGCACGCGCCGCAGGCCTGGCTCATCAACTTCACCAACCCCGCGGGCATGGTGACGGAGGCGGTCCAGCAGGTCGTCGGCGACCGCGCCATCGGCATCTGCGACTCGCCTGCCGGCATGTTCCGCCGCGTCGCGCGCGCGCTGGGCCGCGACCACGAGGATCTGTGGTTCGACTACTTCGGGCTCAACCACCTCGGCTGGCTGCACGGTGTGCGCGACAGCGAGGGCGAGCTGCTGGGCCGCGTGCTCTCCGACGACGCGGCGCTGGACACCTTCGAGGAGGGCCGGCTCTTCGGGGGCGACTGGCTGCGGACGCTGGGGATGATCCCCAACGAGTACCTCTACTACTTCTATTACAACTCCGACACGGTCCGGGCGATCCTCAACAGCCCGGCGTCGCGCGGCGCGTTCCTGCTCGACCAGCAGGCCGAGTTCTACGCGGAGGGCGAGCAGGCGCCGCAGGTCGCGCTCGCCAGCTGGCGAGCGACGCGCCACGACCGTGAGCGCACCTACATGGCCGAGGCGCGCGACGCCGCGGGCGTGGCGTGCGAGCACGAGCTGGACGAGAACGGCGGCTATGAGCACGAGGCGATGGCCGTGCTGGAGGCCATCGCGCTCAACAGCCGCGTGGTGCTGACGCTCAACACGGCCAACCGGTCGGCGCTCTCGTTCCTGGACGACCGGGCCGTCGTCGAGGTCCCGTGCATCGTCGGCCGCTCGGGCCCGGTGCCCGTCGCCGTCGGCGAGGTCCCGGCCCATGCCCGCGCGCTGGTGCAGACCATGAAGGACGTCGAGCGCACGACGATCGAGGCGGCCACGACCGGCTCGCGGCAGCTGGCGATCAAGGCCCTTGCCCTGCACCCGCTCGTCCCCTCGGTCACCACCGCGCGCGACATCCTCGACGGCTACTGCGCGCAGCTCCCGGCGCTGAAGGAGGTCTTCGGCGCGTGAGCGTGGACGTGGCGTGTGGGGAGCCGGCCTTCCTCGACCTGACGTTCGCCGGGCTCGACGCGCTCCCGGGCGCGGGTGAGGAGCGCTTCGCCCGCGATCTGCTGCGGTCGCCGGGCGGCGGCGCGACGATCGCCGTCGGCGCCGCGCGCCTCGGCCTGTCGGTCGCGCTCGCGTCGCCGCTGGGCCGCGATGCCGACGGCGCCGCCCTGCGCGCCGCGCTGGAGGCCGAGGGCATCCGGCTCAACTCGCGCACGGTGGCGCGCACGGCCGTCACCGCGGTGATGCCGGTCGCGGGCGAGCGGGCGATGGCCTCGTTCCAGCCCGACCTCGCGCTGCGCGCCGCCGACCTGGAGGAGCATCACCCGCGCGCGGCGATCCTGTCGCTGACGCGCATCGGGTGCGCCCCGGCCGGGGCCGACCTGTACGCCATCGCCGGCGACGAGGACGCACGCCTGTACGGCGACGGCCTGCCGCTGGGCGTCTCCGCCGCCCGGGCGCTCGTGCTCAACGCGCGTGAGGCGCTGGCCCTGACCGGCGCCTCGGACGTCGCCGCGGCGGCCCGGATCCTCGCCGCCGACGCTGCCCGCGTGGTCGTCACGTGCGGTCGCAATGGCGCCGTGTCGGTCCAGGGCGGCGAGCTGCTGGAGGTGCCGGGCTTCGCGGTCGAGGCCGTCGACACCACCGGCGCGGGAGATCTCTTCACCGCAGCGTTCACCTGGGCCGACCTCGGCGGTGCGCCGCCGCGGGACTGCCTGGCGTGGGCCTGCCTGTACGCGGCGCTCTCGGTGCGGGTCAGCACCGCGATGGCCGGCGCCGCATCGATCGACGTGCTCGCCGAGGCGGGCGCACAACGAGGGCTGGCGCTGCCGGCCCGCTACTCATCCGTGCAGCACGAGGAGGAGACACCGCAATGAAGCTTTCGAGGATGTTCGCGCCGCTGGTCGTGGCGGGGGCGACCGCCCTGGCCGTCGGCTGCGGCGGCACGCCGGGCGGCTCGTCCGACAACGCCAAGACGCAGACGACGGCCAGCGCCAAGCCGGACGTGGCCAAGGCCGGCAACGTGACGTTGACGGTCTGGGACCAGGAGGTCCGCGGTGGTCAGGCGGCGCAGATCAAGCGCCTCAACGGCGAGTTCATGGCCAAATACCCCAACGTGAAGATCAAGCGCGTGGCGAAGTCCTTCGAGGACGTCAACACGACGTTGAAGCTCGCGGTGTCCGGCCCGAAGGCTCCGGACGTCGTCCAGGCCAACCAGGGCCTCGGCGTCATGGGGCAGCTGGTCAAGGCCAAGCTGATCCGGCCGGTCGACGACTACGCCAAGATCTACGGCTGGGCCGATCGCTACCCGAGCCTGCTGCTCGACCTCAACAAGTTCGAGCCGACCGGCACCACGTTCGGCGCGGGCAGCCTGTACGGCCTCTCGCAGATGGGCGAGATCGTCGGCGTGTTCTACAACAAGAAGAAGGTCACCGCGGTTCCCAAGACGCTGGCCGAGTTCGAGCAGCAGGTCGCCGACGCCAAGGCGCAGGGCGACGTGCCGGTGCAGTTCGGCAACCTCGACAAGTGGCCCGGGATCCACGAGTACGAGACCCTGCTCGGCCAGACCGCCGACAAGCAGGCGGTCCGCGACTTCGTGTTCCAGAAGTCGGGTGCCTCGTTCGACACGCCGGCGTTCACCGAGGCGGCGACCAAGCTGCAGGGGTGGGCCAAGAGCGGCAACTTCACGCCGGACTTCAACGGCGTGGGCTATGACCCGGCGTGGAAGCGGTTCTCCGGTGGCAAGGGCCGGTTCCTGATCGCGGGCACGTGGTTGGTCGCGGACCTCTCCAAGCGCATGGGCGACAACGTGGGCTTCTTCCTGATGCCCGGCGCCGACGCCGGCGCCGATCCGGTCGCGCTCGGCGGCGAGAGCCTGCCGTTCACGATCACCAGCAAGGCCAAGAACCCCGATGTGGCAGCGGCGTACATCGACTTCCTGACGGACGCCAACGCGCAGAAGGCGCTGTCCGAGACCGACAACCTGCCGGCGATGAAGAGCGATGCTCCGTCGGCGACGACGGGCCTCCTGGGCGAGGTGGCCACGGCCTGGACGACCCTCGGCAAGGCCGACGGGCTGATCCCGTACCTCGACTACACGACGACGACGTTCTACGACGACATCTCGGCGGCGATCCAGAAGCTGCTGGCCGGGAAGACCTCGCCGGAGGACTTCAGCAAGAGCGTGCAGGGCAGCGTCAGCTCGGCGAAGGCGTCGAGCTGACATGAGCGCCCGCTCCTTCGTCACGTCCCCGGCGGCGGCGCTCGCCGCGCGCCGGGGGCGTGGCGACGAGCGGCCGCCGGGGGAGCCGCGGCGCATCGGCTACCTCTACCTGCTGCCGGCGCTCCTGGTCTTCGGGGCGTTCGTCCTCGCCCCGCTGGTGCACGCCTTCTGGCTGTCGTTGTTTGACTGGGACGGGATCACGGCGGGCCACTGGGTCGGGCTGCACAACTACCAGGACGTCCTCTCGGACCAGGCGCTGCGCACGGCGTTCGGCCACGCGCTGATCCTCCTCATCTTCTACGCGGGGCTGCCCGTGGCGATCGGCCTGATGCTGGCCGGCGTCATCGCGCGCGTCCAGGTCCGCGGGTTGCCGCTGTTCCGGGTGGTGCTGTTCCTGCCGCAGGTGGTGGCGATGGTCGTCGTCGCCGTGATGTGGCGGATGATCTACGACCCGGGCAACGGGCCGATCAACACCGCGCTGCGCGGCGTCGGGCTCGACGGCCTGGCCAAGTCGTGGCTCGGGGACTTCGGCGTGGCGCTGCCGGCGGTCGGCCTGATCGGCACCTGGGTGATGTACGGCCTGGCGATGGTGCTGCTGACCGCCGGGGTCCAGAAGATCCCGCCGAGCCTCTACGACGCCGCCCGCGTCGACGGCGCGGGCGCTGTCCGCGAGTTCCTCGCGGTGACGCTGCCCGCGCTGCGGGGCGAGATCGCCGTCGCGCTCACGCTGACGACGATCGCGGCGCTGCGCAACTTCGACCTGGTGTACATCACGACCAAGGGCGGCCCGGGGGACGCGACCTCGGTCCCGGCCTTCCAGGTCTACCAGCGGGCCTTCGAGACCGGCAAGGTCGGCTCGGCCGCGGCGATCGGCATCGTGCTCGCCGCGCTCATCTTCACGATCACCGTGGCGATCAACCGCGTCGCCGAACGAGGGACGGGAGCGCGCCGATGACCAGTCGCCGCGAGCAGTCGGTGGCCTACGCGATCCTCGGCGTGTTCTCGCTGCTGGCGATCCTGCCGATCCTCGGCATCGTCGTGACGGCGATGCAGCAGCCCGGCGGGCTGGCCGGCTTCGGGAGCTTCGACGGCTTCCACGTCGACAACTTCCGCCGGGCCTGGGAGCAGGGCAACTTCGGCAGCTACCTGAAGTCCAGCGGGATCGTGTCGGTGTCGGTGGTCGCGATCTCGACCGTGCTGTCGATCCTCGCCGGCTACGCCTTCGGCCTGATGCGCTTCCGCGGATCGGAGATCTTGTTCTACATCTTCCTCCTGGGGCTCATGGTGCCCATGGAGGCGATGATCGTCCCGCTGTACTACGACCTGCGCGACCTGCGGCTGACCGACACCTACTGGGCGCTGATCCTGCCGCAGGCGGGGACCTCGATCGCGTTCGGCACGTTCTGGATGCGCGCGTTCTTCCGGACCGTGCCGCGGTCGCTGGTCGAGGCGGCGCGGATCGACGGGGCGTCGAGCTGGCTCGTGCTCTGGCGCGTGCTGATGCCGCTCGCGCGACCGGCCGTGCTGACCATGATGGTGCTGCTGTTCATGTGGACCTGGAACGAGTTCCTGCTGGCGCTCGTGATGGTCACCGACGAGGGCCTGCGCACGGCGCCGCTGGGCCTCAGCTTCTTCCAGGGCCGCAACCAGGCCGATCTGACGCTGCTGGCGGCGGGCGCGTGCATCGTCGCCCTGCCGGTGGTCGTCCTCTACGTATTCCTCCAGCGCCACTTCATCCGGGGCATGCTCTCCGGTGCCGTCAAGGGGTAGAACATGGCCGACGTCCGGTTCTCGGAAGTCCACAAGCGCTACGGCGCCGTCGCGGCCGTCCGCGACCTCACGCTCGACATCGCCGACGGCGAGTTCATGGTCCTGGTCGGCCCGTCGGGCTCGGGCAAGACCACGGCCCTGCGCATGCTCGCGGGCCTGGAGTCGATCACCGCGGGCGAGGTGTACATCGGGCCGAAGAAGGTCAACGCGATCGCGCCGCGCGAGCGCGACATCGCGATGGTCTTCCAGGACTACGCGCTCTACCCGCAGATGACGGTCTTCCAGAACCTCGCGTTCGGCCTCAAGCGGCGCAAGACGCCCAAGGACCAGATCGAGCGGCGCGTGCGCGAGGCGGCCGCCGCCCTGGACATCGAGCGCTACCTTGACCGCAAGCCCGGCCAGCTCTCCGGCGGGCAGGCGCAGCGGGTCGCGCTGGGCCGCGCGCTGGTGCGCGACCCGCAGGTCTTCCTGATGGACGAGCCGCTGTCCAACCTCGACGCCAAGCTGCGCACGCAGACCCGCGGGGAGATCAAGCGCCTGCAGAAGGACGTCCGCACGACCACGGTGTACGTCACCCACGACCAGGTCGAGGCGATGACGATGGGCGACCGCATCGCGGTGATGCACGACGGCCGGCTCGAGCAGGTCGGCACGCCCGAGGAGCTCTACGAGCGGCCGGCCAACAAGTTCGTCGGCGGCTTCATCGGCAGCCCGGCGATGAGCTTCTTCGACGCCGAGGCGCGTGCCGAGCCGGCCGGTGGCGTGCGCTTGGCGTCCGGCCCGATCGACGTGGTGCTGCCGGGACGCGACACGCTGCCGGCGGCGGTCACCGTGGGCGTCCGGCCGGAGTGCGCGCGCCCGTGGACGGCGGACCGCACCGACCTGGCCGGGCCGATCGCGGGGCGCGTGGCCTACGTGGAGGCGCTGGGGCGCGAGACGTTCGTCGGGGTGGACGCCGGCGCCGCGCGCCTCGTCGTGCATTACGACGGCCGGGCGGCGCTGCTGCCCGGCGACGAGCTGACGTTCGGCGTGGTGCCGGCCGGCCTGCGGTACTTCGACGCCGAGACCGGCGCGGCGCTCGCCACACGCGGCGCGCCGATCGCGTCCTAGTGGGCGCGACCCACTAGCGCGGCGCTGTCCAAAGGTGTTCAAAGGTGTTGCGGCCTGCGTTGTCGCCTTCGAGCTGCCATCGGCCCTTTGGAACAACGGATGCGGGCCGATGCTTGACATGGGTGTCGGGGCCGGTCTAGGTTGGCACTACCACTCATCTGTTCGAACTCGTGCGAAGCTGTGAACGGGGGAGACGGGCGGTGGGGGTGCCTGTCCGTGGAACAAGGAGGAAGTGTCGTGAAGCGCTTCGGCGTGGTCCTGATGGCGTTGGCCATCGTCGCTCTCGGCCTGGCGAGCTCCGCGCTCGCGGCACCCGCGAGTCCCTACACGGCCAGCAAGGCCGTGAAGATCAACGTGATGGGCGAGTGGGCCCACCCCGACGACGACACGAGCATCATCGGCCCGTGCGGCGTGTGGCACCAGCGCTACGGCACCAAGTGCGGGATCATCATGGTCACGCGCGGCGAGGGCGGCGGCAACGGCGCCGGGACCGAGATCGGCCCGGCCCTCGGCCTGCGGCGCGAGAACGAGGACCGCGTCGCCCACTACCGGTCGGGCACCGTCGACGTCTTCAACCTGGACCGCGTCGACTTCTTCTACAACCTGAGCGCGCCGCTGACCCAGCACTTCTGGGGCGAGGACGAGACGCTGCGGCGCATCACCCGGATCATCCGCATGACGCAGCCCGACATCTACATCGGGTTCACCCCGACGATCCAGGGCGCCGGCCACGGCAACCACCAGCAGGCGGGCCGCTACATCTGGGAGGGCATGCAGGCCGCGGCCGACCCGAGCATGTTCCCCGAGCAGCTCACCGGCCCCGACGCCCTGAGCACGTGGCAGGTCAAGAAGGTCTTCTCCGGCGGCTCGACCGCCGGCACCGGCGGCAGCGCGGCGGCCGCCGACTGCACCACGGGCTTCGTCCCCGCGGCCACGAACGTCGACACGGTCACCGGCGTCTGGCTCGGCTACGACTCGCCGTACACCTGGGCGCCCGGCAACATCCAGAACAAGCCGGCCGGCTCGGCGAAGTCGTGGGCGCAGGTCGCCTCCGAGGGTCGCCTGGCGTACCCGACGCAGAGCCGCACGATGCAGCAGGGCACCGCTGGCCCGAGCTGCTCGCGGTTCGGCCAGACCTACGCCACGGTGCCGTTCCAGCCCAACACCACCTCCGGCGGCGCGGCCAACCCGCTGGCCGGCAAGGACGACGCGATCCTCTACGGCGCGTCCGTCAAGGACCCGGGCGGGCTCCCGCTCGGCACCACGGAGCGCATCACGTTCTCCGACTTCTACAACGTGCCCGGAAAGCCGTTCACCGCGACGGTGCGCGTGAAGTCCGGCGGCGCGACCATCGCCGCCGGCACGGCCGCGCTGACCGTGCCCGCGGGCTGGACGGTGGACCAGGCCGGCAAGCCGATCGCGGCGATGACGTCCTCGGCGGAGAGCAGCGTGAGCTTCACGGTGACGCCGGCGGCGGGCGCCGCGCTGGACGCCAACCACAAGATCTCGGCGGTCGTGACCTCCGGCTCGGCGACGGGCTACACGGACGGCGTCGTCCGCGTCGTGTCGCCGGTCGAGGGTCGCCTCGAGCGCTGGGGAGAGTGGAAGGAGTACGAGGCCTGGGTCGAGAAGACCGCGCCGCTCGCGCGCCGGCTGGGCCGCTCGCAGGCGATGCAGTCGATGGGCGTGGGCGAGACCAAGACGATCACCGTGCGCGTGCACAACTGGTCGTCGGACACGCAGAGCGGTGACGTCTCGCTGACGCTGCCGTCCAACATCACCGCGACGTCGTCCACCAAGCCCTATGGGCCGCTGGCCGCCGGCGCCGAGGCGACGGTCGAGTTCGTCCTGACCAACACCGACGGCTCGCTGCCGGGCAACCAGCTGTCGACGATCGGGATCGCGACCTCCCACGACCAGCCGAGCACGGCTTCGTCGTCGGAGACCATGACGATCGCCATCGTGCCGACCACGACGATCCCGAAGGCCGCCGCGGCTCCGACCGTCGACGGCACCGAGGGCGCGGGCGAGTACGCCGGCCCCGCGATCGACATCGGCAAGTACTGGGAGGGCGGCAAGACCTGCACGCCCGCCGGCGTCGACTGCGGCTCGGCCGGGACGGTCGGCGGCGCCACGAGCAGCTGGGCGAAGATGACCCACGCGAGCGACGCCCTGTACTTCTACATCCACGTGCAGGACGACTACCAGGGCTACGCCGTCTCCCCGTCGGAGTGCGTCGCGCACTGGCTGGCGGACTCGGTCGAGATCCTGATCGATCCGCGCGGCGACGCGAACGCGACGACGCTCGACACCGCCAACACGTTCAAGCTGGGGATCTTCCCCTACACCAACGACCCGCAGAACACGAACGGCAACGGGGCCAACGGGCCGTGCTGGTCGCGTGACGCCGACAACCACCAGGGCTACTCGACCGGGCCGCTGGCCGACACGGTCGCCGAAGCCCCGAACGCGCCGGGCGTCCAGGTCGCATCGACCGCCAAGTGGGTCGGGACGAACCAGACGACGGTCAGCCACTCCTACGGGGGCGGCTACGACCTCGAGGTCAAGATCCCGCTCGCCGATCTGCCGGCCGCGGTCGATCCCGACAACATGGCGTTGAACATCACGCCGTACGACAACGACAACAACGCCGCGGCGGGCACGACGGCGCTGCGCCACATCGACGCCAACCAGACCCGTCTGGCCTGGTCGGGCATCAACGGCGTGCAGGCCGCGCCGTACCGCTGGGGCCACGCCAAGATGGCCGACTACACCCCGCCCGCCGGCCGTCCGACCACGCCGGCCGACCCGACGGTGTCGAGCTCGAACCTGGACGGGACGATGTCCCCCCAGACGATCGCGCAGTCGGCGCGCAACGGCGTGCCGATCGCGGGGCGCAAGCCGGCCCCGGCGGGCAACCGCCTGGCGATCGACGACGTCAAGCTCAAGGCGGGCTCGGCCGAGATGAAGATCACGTCGACCGGATCCGGTACCGCGCGCGTGTACCTGTGGTCGGGCCCGACCGGGTTCATCCCGGTGTACACGAGCAGCTGCCCGGCGCCCGGCCCCGACAGCTCGCTCGCCGACCTGGCGAGCTTCGGGTTCGACGCCTGCGCGCTGACCGACGGCGGCTACCCGGCCTGGGGCACGGACCAGAGCGGCCGGGTCGTGGACTCGCGGACGGTCGCGGTGAGGCGCGGGACCCAGCACGTGAAGATCCGGCTGGACGCCGCCGGACGCGCGAAGCTGGCCAAGGACGGGACGGCGCTCGTGTCCTACCTGACCCCCGACGACGAGGTCCAGGCCTTCGCCCTGCCGCTGGCCCGGCCGCACGGGCGCTGACCGTCCCGCAGGGGACACCCCCGCCTGGAGGTCCGGTCTCCTCACCGGGCCTCCAGGCGGCTCCTACGGGGGATCACTGAGAGATCCCCTGTGGCCCGTCCGGCTCTGATACAAGTCGGTCGCCGCCCACTTCTGCGATGAGCACCCCGAGCCCCCGCCACACCATCCCGGCCCAGCGGCAGCAGGACATCCTGCGCGCCGTCCGCTCTGGGTCGACCCACGTCTCGGACCTGGCCGCCAGCTTCGGCGTGTCGGAGATGACCGTCCGGCGCGACCTGCGCGCGCTGGCGCGCGCCGGGCGCCTCGAGCGCGTCCGCGGCGGCGCGGTCAACGCGACCAGCGAGCGGCCGTTCGACGAGATCGTCGTCGAGCGCCTCGAGGCCAAGGACCGCATCGGCGCCGCCGCGGCGGCGATGGTCCAGGACGGCCAGACGGTGATGATCGACATCGGCACCACCACGTTGCAGGCGGCGCGGCACCTGCACGGGCGCAAGATCACGGTGGTGACCACGAGCCTGGCGGTCTACGAGGAGCTCGTGCCCGATCCCGACATCGAGCTGATCCTCCCCGGCGGCCTGGTGCGCCGCAACTACCGGTCGCTCGTCGGCATCCTTGCCGAGAGCTCGCTGCGCCAGCTCAAGGCCGACCTGCTGTTCCTCGGCACGAGCGCCGTCGATCCCGAGATCGGCGTCTGGGACTCCACGATGGTCGAGGTCCCGATCAAGCGCGCCATGATCGAGGCGGCCGAGTCCGTGACGCTGCTCGCCGACGCCGAGAAGTTCGCGATGGCCGGCCTGGTGCGGGTGTGCGAGGCCGACGTGATCGACCGCATCGTCACCGACGCGCCGCCGCCCGAGGCCTGCGGCCCGGCGATCGCCGAGGGCGGCATCGACGTGATCGTCGGCTGATCGGCCGGACGGCGGTCAGGCCGAGCGTTCGACCAGGCCGCGCTCGTAGGCGTACACCACGATCTGGACGCGGTCGCGCAGCTGCAGCTTGGCCAGGATCTTGCCGACGTGCGTCTTGACGGTCGCCTCGGAGAGCACGAGCTCGTCGGCGATCTCCGCGTTCGACAGGCCCCGGGCCACGGCGGTCAGCACCTCGCGCTCGCGCGGCGTCAGCGCCTCACGCTCCGCGTCTGCGGCGCCCTCGACGCGCTGCGGATCGGGCAGCCGGTGGGCGAGGGTCGCCAGCAGCCGGCGCGTCGTGCTCGGCGCCACGACCGAGTCGCCGCTGGCGACGGCGCGGATCGCCGACAGGAGGTCGGCCGGCTGGGCGTCCTTGAGCAGGAAGCCGCTGGCGCCGGCGCGCAGGGCCGCGTAGGCGTACTCGTCGAGATCGAAGGTGGTGAGGATGATCACGCGCGAGCGCCGGCCGCGCTCGACGATCCGCCGCGTCGCCTCGACCCCGTCCATCCCGGGCATGCGCACGTCCATCAGGACGACGTCGGGTTCGAGCTCCCCGATGAGCTCCAGCGCCTCGTGGCCGTCGCTGGCCTCACCGACGAGCTCGAGGTCGGGCTGGGCGTCGAGCACCATCCGGAAGCCCATGCGCAGCAGCTCCTGGTCGTCGACGAGGACGATCGACGTCCGGCTCATGCCGGCGTCGCCTCGGCCGGGACGCCGGCGAAGGTGAGCCGGGTCCGGACCTGCCAGCCGCCGCCGTCGCGCGGGCCGGCCTCGACGAGGCCGTCGTAGACCGCGGCGCGCTCGCGCATCCCGCGCAGCCCGCCGCCCTCGGCCGCCGCGGCCGCCGGCTCGGGCCCGGAGTCGACGATCGTGATGCGCAGCTCGCCGGCGGCGAAGCCGAGCATGACGTGGGCGTCGGCGGTGGGCCCGCCGTGCTTGAGCGTGTTGGTCAGCGCCTCCTGAACGATGCGGTAGGCGGCGAGCTGCAGGCCGGCCGGGATCGCGTCGGCGGGCTCACCAGAGATGTCGTAGCGCACCGGGAGCCCCGCGCCGCGCACCTGCTCGACGAGCGCGTCGATCTGGTCGATGCCGGGCTGGGGCGCCAGCGCCTGCGGGCCCGGGTCCTCGCGCAGCACGCCGAGCAGCCGCCGCATCTCGGTCAGCGCCTGGCGGCCGGTCCGGGAGGCGGTGCGCATCGCATCCTCGGCGCGATCGGGCGCGTCACGCACCGCGTAGCTCGCGCCGTCGGCGAGGGCGATCATCACCGAGAGGTTGTGGGCGACGATGTCGTGCATCTCGCGCGCGATGCGCGAGCGCTCCGCGCCGGCGGCCAGCCGGCCCTGCTGGTCACGCTCGTGCTCCAGGCGCGCGGCGCGCTCCTGCAGCGTGGCCAGCAGCGCGCGGCGGTGCCGGACGTTGGTGCCGAGCACGCCCGCGGCGGTGACCATTGCCGAGAGGCCGACGAACGCCTCGAGCCAGTGCGGTTGCGCCCACCGGACGGCCGCGAGCACCACGCCGAGCTCCAGGAGGCCCCCCGCCAGCAGCATGATCCGCAGCGGCTGCGTGGCCGCGACCGTGTAGAGCGCCACGAGCAGCGCGGTGTCGCCGAAGGCACGCGCGCCCGTCGCCCACTGGATCAGCGCGACGACCGAGACCGCGGCGAAGACGCCGACCGGCCGGCGGCGGCGCAGCAGCAGCGGCAAGGCCAGCGCCACGGTGAACAGGCGGCCGCCTGCGCCGCCGGGCCGGTCGGGACCCGGCAGCGAGCCCAGGACGATGATCGCGGCCACGATCGCGACGTCCAGCAGCCACGGCCGCGCCGCGCCGAGCGCCATCAGGCGGTTCGGCCGCGGGTCCGGGCTGCTGGTGTTCACGTGGTCCACGGTAGCCCCGCCTCCGACGGGCAGGCGCCGATCAGGCGTCGCGCCGCAGCAGGCCCACGGCCGCCGCGCCGACCGCCAGCGCCGCGTAGCCGGCGAAGAGCGCGAGCCCGCCCCAGGGGGAGAGGTGGTTCGAGTTCTCGAACGTGCTGGTGGCGATGACGGTGCCCGCGTTGAGCGGCAGGTAGGGGCTGATGGAGTCCGCGACGCTGGCGGGGAGGATCCCGGTGATCCCGGGCAGGACGAACAGCAGGAAGACGAACAGCGCGATGCCGCCCGCGGTGTTGCGCACCAGCGCGCCGATGCCGGTCGTCATGACGCCGAGCAGCGTGAGGAAGAGCGCGGTACCGACGACGATCCGCAGCGCTCCAGGATCGCCGAGCGAGTGCTGCTGGCCGTGCTGGGTCACGATGGCCTGCACCGCGAAGAACGCGATGAACGAGGCCACCAGCGTCAGGACGAACGTCACGGCGGCAAACACGCCGATCTTGGCCCACAGCACCGGCAGGCGCTTCGGCACGGCCATGAAGCTCGAGCGGATCATGCCCGTCGAGTACTCACCCGCGATCACCAGGACGCCGAGGACGCCGACGGCCAGCTGGGCCAGGTGGTAGCCGCCGACGGCGGTGTCGAGCGAGTTGTAGGTGGCTCGCTCGTGCGGGGCCAGCTGCGCCCAGCGGCCCATCTGCACCGCGGCGACGAGGATCCCCAGGCCGGCCATGGAGACGAAGCCGGCCAGCAGCGACCAGCGCGTCGAGCGCAAGGTCATCAACTTGGTCCACTCCGAGCGGACGACGTTGCCCTGGGTGACCCGGCCGCGCGGCGCGGCGGCGGCTCGTTCGGTGAGTACGGCGGTGCTCATGCGGCGTGCTCCAGTTCGGTGGGGAGGCGGTCCAGGCCGGCGGCGTGGTACTCCACCGAGTCGCCCGTCAGGGCCATGAAGGCGTCCTCCAACGAGGCGCGATGCGGCGTCAGCTCGTGCAGCACGATGCCGTGCTGGGCGGCGATCGCGCCGATGCGCTCGCTCTCGATGCCCTGGACCTCCAGCACGCCGCGCTCGGCGCTGGCGACCGTGACGCCGTCGGCCGCCAGGGCGCTGCGCAGCTGCGCGGCGTCGGGCGTGCGCACGCGCACCGCGCCGTTGAGGGAGGCCTGCGCGACGATCTCGGCGACCGTCGTGTCGGCGATGAGCCGGCCGCGGCCGACGACCACGAGGTGCTCGGCCGTCAGGGCGATCTCGCTCATCAGGTGCGAGGAGAGGAACACGGTGCGCCCGTCGGCGGCGAGGCCCTTGAGGAGGTTGCGGATCCAGAGGATGCCCTCGGGGTCCAGGCCGTTGGCCGGCTCGTCGAGGATGACGGTGCCCGGGTCGCCCAGCAGCGCGGACGCGATGCCCAGGCGCTGGCCCATGCCCAGCGAGAAGCCGCCGACGCGCTTGCGGGCGACGTCCTCCAGGCCGACGAGCTCGATGACCTCGTTGACGCGGGTGCGGGCGATGCCGTGCGTCTGGGCCATGGCCAGCAGGTGGTGGTAGGCGGAGCGACCGGTGTGGATGGCGTGTGCCTCGAGCATCGCCCCGATCTCGTGCAGCGGCGCCTGCAGGTCCCGGTAGGCCTTGCCGTTGACCTCGACGCGGCCCGCGCTCGGGGCGTCGAGCCCGAGGATCATGCGCATGGTGGTGGACTTGCCGGCGCCGTTGGGGCCCAGGAAGCCCGTGACGATGCCCGGCTTGACGGTGAAGGTGAGATCGTCGACGGCGACCTTCTCCCCGTAACGCTTGGTGATGTGGTCGACTTCGATCATGTCCTCCATGATCGGCGAGAAGGCGCTCCGCCACCATCGCTCGTGAGGATGGACTTGCCTCCACCTCAGGTCGTAGACCGTGCTCATCGCAGGATGCCGGTGTGCCCGATCGAGTAGCGCCCGGGCTGCGGCCAGACGCACAGGCCGTGGGGGCCCCGCCCGACGCTGATCTTGTGCAGCAGCCGGCCGGTGCGGGTCGAGATGGCGTACACCTCGCTGTCGTAGCGACCGCTGAGCCACAGCACGCGGCCGTCGGCCGAGACGCCGCCCATGTCCGGCGAGCCGCCGCCCGGCAGGCGCCACCGGCGATACGGCCGGCGCGTGCGGAACGAGATCAGGCTGATCGTGCCCTCGTCGCGGTTGGAGACGTACAGCGTCCGCGAGTCACGGCTGGGATAGAGGCCGTGGGCGCCGCGGCCGGTGCGCTCGAACCGGATGACGCGCAGGCGGCGGGCGTCGAGGAGCCACACGCCGCCGGAGGCCATGTCGGCGACGTAGAACGTGCGGCCGTCGGGTGAGAGCTTGACGTCCTGGGGCATGGCGCCGCGCTTGAGGTCGATCGTCTTGACCACGCGCTCGGTGCGGAGGTCGACGACGACCATGCGGCCGGCGAACTCGCACGACGCCAGGGCGGTCCGGCCGTCGGCCGTGTAGTCCATGTGGTCGATCCCGGCGCAGGCGGGGATGGACAAGGACTTCTTCAGCCGCATCGTGTGCGGCGACCGGAAGTCCAGCGCGCGGTCGGCCTCGGCGACGACGATCGCGCGCCGGCCGTCGGCGGTGAAGTACAGGTTGTAGGGGTCGCGCACGGGCACGCGCCGGCCGTGGCGCCCGGTCCGTGGGTCGATCGGCGTCAGGGAGTTGCCGAGGTCGTTGGTGACCCACAGCGTCCGCAGGTCCCAGGACGGCGTGACGTGCTGCGGGTTGGCGCCGGTGTCGAAGTGGTCGACGATCCGGCCGCTGCGCTGGTCGATCACGTCGACGGTGCCCGAGACGCTGTTGGGGACGTAGACGCGCGCGGGGTCGCCGCGGACTTGGGGGGCGAGGAGGCCTGGGCGGCCCGCGGCGTAGACGTCGGTGCGAGCGAGGGGCGGCGGGATGCCGCCGGGTCGCAGCGGTCGGGCCGCAGCGCCGCCGCGGTGCGGGCGCGCCGCGGTGCTGGTCGGCGGGTCGCCGGCCGGCTGCCGGCCGGTGACCGTGCGCGCCGGGGGATCGGCGCCGCCGCCGCAGCCGGCCACCAGGCCGCAGACCGCCGCGAGGAGCAGCGCCCGCGCGCGCGGCACGCTCATCGCGCCGCCAGCGTCCACAGCTCGTCATGGACGCGGCCGGAGGCGTCGCGCCCGCCCGCGACCAGGACGTGGTCGCCGACCGTCACGGCGCCGAGGTCCGACAGCGCCAGCGGCAGCCGCCCGGCGCGCCGCGGCCGTCTGCCGGCGGGATCGACCGCCCAGATCGTCGCGCGCTGATGGGTCAGGCCGTCGCCGCGGCCGCCGAGCACGAAGAACGTCCCGCCCAGGACCGCGCCGGCGGCGTGGCCGAGCGGCGCCGGAAGCCGGGCGATCACCGTGACGCGATGACGTGCCGGATCGACCGACAGCACCTCGCGCCGCGCGTGGACGCCGTCGGTCCCGCCGGCGATCAGCAGCCGCCGCCCCACCGCCGCGACGGCCGCGTAGCGCAGCGGGTGCGGGAGCGTCGCCACGTCGCGTGCGGCGTGGCCGGGAACGATGGCGAGGACGGAGCGCAGGGGCGTGGTCGTGGTGTACCCGCCGATCACGTAGGCCGTCCCGCCGATCGTCGCCGCGCTCGTGTCCGACATCGCCACCGGCAGATGGCCGGCGGGGCGCACGGTGCCGCCGGGGCCCACGGCGGCGATCGTCGCGATCGGGCCCGCCGCGGTCCCGCCGCCGAAGACGTAGGCCTTGCCGCGCAGCGCGGCGGCGCCGAGGTCGTGGGCGGCCGCCGGGAGGTGGCCGACGAGCTTCGGTGCCCCGGGGGCGATCCGGACGACGTCGGCGACCGAGGCGTCGGCGGCGTCCAGGCCGCCGATGGCCAGGGCGTTCCCGCCGCCGGTCGCGGCGACGGCCGGGAGCTGGACGGGGGCGGGCAGGGTGCGGCGCGCGACGACGCGCAGATGCGTCGGGGCCGGGACGGCGGCCCGGGCGGTCGTCCGCGTCGCGGGGGCGGCCGGCCGCGTGGCAGCGGTCGACGCCGTGCCGGCACCGCCGGCGCCGCCGCACGCGCCCATCACGACCGCCAGGGCCAGCGCGACCCCGGCCGCGGCCGCGGCCTTCACGTCGTTCATGCCGAGGGCCGCCATGATGCGGTGATGCACGCGGCCGCGCCGCGCGACGCGCTGCCGGCGGTCGTCGGACAGCCGCCGCTCACCCGCGCCGCAGACGGCGGTAGGTCAGGACCGCCGTCAGGGCCACCAGCACGCCGATGGGATCGAGTTCGGAGAGCGACATCCTTCATGCATCGTCCGCCGAGTGCTCTGAACGCCGCCTGAACGACGGCATGGTCAGAGATCGCGGAGCTCGTCGATGGCCGGACGGCGCAGCGTCCGGAGGGTCAGGGCGCCTGCCGCGCCGACCGCGCCGACGGTCAGGACGACCACGCCGCCGAGGTAGGTCCAGGGGACCGACAGCACGTCGGGCGGCGGGTCGAAGACGCCCGTGAGCACCTTGACCAGCATGTCGGAGATGGCGACCGCGGTGACCGTTCCGAGGAGCAGCCCGCCGAGCGTGACGAACAGCGACTCGCCCCAGACGAAGCCGCCGAGCTGGCGGCCGCGGGCGCCGAGCGCGCTCGCGATGGCGAACGTGCGGCGGCGCTCCTGGAAGCCGAGGCCGAGCGCCAGGCCGGAGGCGGCGATCGCCAGGACCAGTGCGAAGCCCAGCTCGACCTTGGTCAGCCCGGACAGCTCGACGGCGGTGAGGTTCGACCCGATGACCTTGCGCTGGTTGACGATGTCGGTCACCTGGGCGGTCGTGCCGAGCTGTGCGCGCAGGCGCTGGGCCACGGTGCCGGGGTTCGTGCCGTCGGTCTGCACGAGGAACGCGCCCACGGCGTCGCTGCCGGTCGCCTTCGCCACGTAGCTCTGGTTGGCGACGAAGAACGAGTCCTTGGGCGCGGTGGGGAACTCCTTGGCGACGCCGACGTAGTGGAACGGAACCGTCTTGAAGGCCTTGGTCCTGCCGTCCTGAAGGCGCAGGTTGATGAGGTCGCCCGGCTTGAGCTGGAAGTCGTGGACGGTCTCGGCCGAGACCAGCACGCCGTCGGGGCGCTGCGCCAGGTTGTGCATCAACTGCTTGGCGGTGCCGCCCGAGAACCAGCCGTTCTGCAGCTTGCCCGCCGCGCCGATCGTGTCCGGGCGCACGCCGTAGAGGTCCTGGAGATCGGCGCCGACGTAGGCGAAGCGGTGCTGCAGCGGCTCGATGCTCTTGACGCCGTGGACCTTGGCCAGCTGCGCGGCGCCCTGCGGCCCGACGCGCACGCCGGGCGACTCGGTGACCGTGACGTCGGCGCCGTTGGACAGCCGGGCGTCGGCCTCGGCCTGGGCCTGGTAGGTGGAGTTGAACACCGCCGTCGAGCCGGCGAACGCGCCCGTCAGGGCGACGAGCGTGACGGCCTTGGCCAGCAGGCGCCGCTGGCGGCCCATCGTCGCCGAGACGGTCGGGGCCAGCTCGCCGGCGACCGGCCGCAGCGCGGCGGTCAACGTGCGGCGGCCGCGTCCGAGCACGAGGTCGGCGATGCGGTAGGCCAGCAGTCCGGCGCCGATCCACCCCAGCACGGGGGCCAGCAGGGCGTACCAGTTCACCGACACCTGCGGGATGCCCTCCGGGACGAGGACCAGGTTGTAGCCGTTCTTGGACGCCTGCCAGTAGACGAACCCGGAGCCTGCGAGGGCGGCGAAGTCCAGGCCGTAGCGCGCCCACCACGGGGCGCGGTCGCGGCGGCCGACCTGCGCGCGCTGGCCGGCGACGGTGAGCGACCGTGCGTCACGCCAGGCCGGCAGCGCGATCGATCCGGCGGCGATCACCAGCCCGGCGAGTGCGGCGCCGCCGCCCCACAGGACGGCCGACAGCGTCGAGGCGCCGAAGCTCGCGGTCCCGAAGGCCGAGGAGCCGATCACCAGCGCCGCGCCGAGGCCGACGACCACGCCGGCGCCGCCGGCGACCAGCGTCTCGGCGAGCGCGACGCCCACGAGCCGGCGCGTCGAGGCGCCGCGGGTGCGCAGCAGCGCTGCGTCGCGGCGGCGGCGGTCGGCCCCGGCCGACGCGATCGAGGCGGTCACCAGGCCGGCGAGGATCGCCCCGGGCACGCCGAGGAAGAGGAACAGCAGCTCGGCGTACAGCGCGTCCTGGCGGGCGGCGTCCAGCGCGGTGCCGAGGTTGTCGCCGACCAGCCCGCCGCCGGTGAGGTGCGTCTCCAGGTTGCGAGCGTTGCCCGACACCTGGGTGAAGGCGCTGTTGGGGCTGCCGGGGAGCTTGTGCGACAGCTGCGTGTGGATCTGGGTGGTGACGACCGCGCCGCGCTCGACGGTGTCGAAGATGCTCTGCGGCAGCAGGACCACGTTGTCGGGTGGCGCCTGCGGCTGGGCGCCCACGGGCGCGCCGACCTTCTGGAAGAGGGAGTCGATCGCCGGGAGGTCGACGATGCCGTCGACCTTCAGGCTGGTGGTCTGGCCCTTGCCGGTCTTGACGGTCACCGTGTCGCCGGGCCTGGCGTGGAGGTTGGCCGCCGTCTGCTGGTACAGGAGGACGCCGGTGCCGCTGCCGGAGAGGACGCGGATCTGGCCGGGGAACGCCTGGGCGTAGCCGTCGGGCAGGCCGAGCACCCTGCCGGGCCCGGTCTGCTGGGTCGAGCCGCCGCTGGTGGCCTGCAGGCCGGTGGTGGGGGCGAACGACACCGGCAGCGCGCGCTGCACCCCGGTCTGGTGGCGGACCTTGGCCAGGACGCCGGCGGGGTTGGCCCCGCTCTGGGCCTCGACCTGCCAGTCGACGGGGACCTGGCCGATGGCGCGCTGCGTCATCTGGGACGTCGTGGAGGACAGGAACGTGCCGATGGCGGCCAGCAGCGCCACGCCGACGGCGACCCCGGCGGCGGTGGACAGCAGGCGGGCGCGGCGGTGGGCGATCAGCCCGCGGATCCAGGTCAGCGCGACCATGAGGTCTCCTTGGCGTTGGGGATCGTGAGGCGGCCGCTGTGCAGCTCCCAGACGTCGGGCAGCCGTTCGGCGACGGTGAGGTCGTGCGTGGAGATGACGAGGGCGGCGTTCGCGTGCTCGGCGGCGGCGAGCAGCACGTCGACCACCGCGGCGCCGTTGGCGCGGTCGAGCTGGCCGGTGGGCTCGTCGGCGAGGATGAGGCGCGGCTCGCCGGCGAGGGCGCGTGCCACCGCGGCGCGCTGGGCCTGACCGCCGGAGATCTCCTCGGGCAGCTTGTCTGCCAGCTCGACCAGGTCGACGAGCTCGAGCGCGACGCGGGCGGCGAGGTGCGCGTCGCGGTCGGTCGCGCCCGCGAGCACGAGCGGCAGCGCGACGTTCTCCTCGATCGTCAGGGGCGGCAGCAGGCTGGGGCCCTGGAAGATCACGGCGACGGGCCCGGGACGCAGGGCGTCGCGGTCGCCGATCGCCGGCCAGGTGACCGAGCCGAGCGTCGGCGCGTCGAGCCCGGCCATGAGGTGCAGCAGCGTCGACTTGCCCGAGCCCGACGGGCCGACGAGCGCCAGGCGCGCGTGCGGCGCGACCTCGCAGTCGGTCGGCTGCAGCGCGACCGTGGCGGTCGCTCCGGTCCCGTAGGTCCGCGCCGCGCCCTCGCAGCGCACGAGCGGCTCGGTGGCGGTGGCGGTGATGCTCATGCGTCGACGACCTTTCCGTCGCGGAGGCGGATCTCGCGGTGCGCGAGCGCGGCGACCTCGGGGCTGTGGGTGACGATCAGGACGGCCGCGCCGCCGGCCGCCTGCGCGTGCAGGAGGTCGAGGACGCGCCGGGCGGTCGCCTCGTCGAGCTCGCCCGTGGGCTCGTCGGCGAGCAGCACCTTGGGCTGGTTGCCCAGCGCCACGGCCAGGCCGGCGCGGGCCAGCTCGCCGCCGGAGAGCTGCGACGGGCGCGCGTGGGCGCGCCCGGCGATGCCGCAGCGCTCCAGCACCTCGGCCCGCCACGCCGCGCCGTTCTCGCCGCCGCCGGCGAGCTTCTGGGCGATGGTGATGTTGTCGGCGACCGAGAGGTGCCCGACGAGGTTGGCCTGCTGGAAGAGCATCCCGATGCGCCGGGCGCGGACGCGGGCGCGCTCCTCCTCGGGGCGGCGGGAGATCCGCTCGCCGTCGACGCGGACGGCGCCGCCGTCGGGCTCGTCCAGGCCCGCCAGGCACGCCAGCAGGGTCGACTTGCCGGAGCCCGAGGGGCCTGTGACGGCGACGACCTCGCCGGCCTCCAAGGCCAGTGATACGCCTTGGAGGGCGAGCGTCTCGTCGTCGCCGGCGTGGAAGAAGCGGAAGAGGTGGTCGGCCTCCAGGACGGGGGTCATGCCGTCCACCGCACCGAGTCGGTGACGATGCGCCAGGGGTCGACGTTGTCTGCGCCCTTGGGCCCGCTGAGGGTGAGCACGGCCGACCGGCCGCCCTTCGTGAAGACGTAGCGCTCGACGGCGTCGGTCCCGGCCTTGCCCGTGACCGGGTTGGGCTGGGCCTTGGTCAGGTAGGTGAGCTTCTGCGCGGTGCCGGCGGCGCGCTTGACGGCGCTGGCCTTCCCGGCGTGCGCCGGTGGCGTGCCCTGCTCGAGCCGGATGGAGTTCAGCTTGTCGGTGAACGTGATCGCACCGCCGCTCTGCGTGCGCGACCAGCCCTCCGGGACCTTGACCGTGAAGCCCGCGCCGGGTGGCGCGTAGCGGACATAGGCCTGGTTGTCGGGGATGTCGCCGGCGGGGCTGGCCTCCGGCGCCTGGGCGGCCGGCGCCTTGGCCGCGGCGGTGGTCGTCGCGGCGGCGCTGCCGGAGGACGAGGACGAGCCGGAGCCGCAGCCCGCGGCGGCCAGGGCGGCGGCGGCGAGCGTGAAGGCGACGGCGAGGGGGCGGGAGCTGAGGGTCGAGGCAGGCACGGCGCCAACGTAGGCGCAGCGGTTGAGCACGCGGCCACGGCCAGGTCAACGCGAGGTCAGAACTCGCCGGTGGCGTGGGCGGGGCCCGTACGCTGCGGGCATGGCCGGCGCCGGCATCCTGCTCGTGGAGGACGACGAGGCGATCGCCTCGGGGCTCGTGCGCGTCTTCGGCAGCCAGGGCCATCCGGTCACGCGGCTGGCCCGTGGCGGCCCGGCGGTCGCGGCGGCGACCGAGGACATCAAGTTGGTCATCCTCGACCTCGGGCTGCCCGACATCGACGGCATCGACGTGTGCCGCCGCCTCCGCGCGGCCCGGCCCGACCTCGCGATCCTGATCCTCTCGGCGCGCGATCAGGAGCTCGACGTGGTCGCCGGGCTGGACGCGGGCGCCGACGACTACCTCGTCAAGCCGTTCCGGCTCTCGGAGCTGCTGGCCCGCGTCCGCGCGCACCTGCGCCGCGCGGGGCTGGCCGAGCCCGAGGACGACCGCGAGCCGCTGCGCGCCGGTGCCCTGGCCGTCGACCTCGGCGCGCGCCGGGCGTGGCGCGACGGCGACGAGCTCGAGCTGCGGCCCAAGGAGTTCGACCTGCTCGCGCTCCTGGTCGGCGAGGCCGGGCGGGCGGTGACCCGCGAGCGCATCATGCGCGAAGTGTGGGACACCGACTGGATGGGGTCGACCAAGACCCTGGACACGCACGTGCTCGCGCTGCGTCACAAGGTCGGCGCGGACGCGATCACGACCCTGCGCGGCGTGGGCTACCGGCTGGAGGACGGCGCGTGAGGCGCCGGCTCATCTGGGCGATCGCCGGCGTGTCCGCGGTCGCCGTCGTCCTGCTCGCGGTGCCGCTGGGCATCGTGTTGGGGCACAACTACCGCGACGAGGACCTGCTGCGGCTGCAGCGCGACACGATGGCCTCGACGCGGCAGATCGATGTCGGCGGCCGGCGCGGCGACCCGATCGAGCTGCCCGCGAGCGGCGACGTCCTCGGTGCCTACGACCGCTCGGGACGGCGCGTCGCGGGCAGTGGTCCGGCGCGGGCGCCGGCCGTCGTCCGCGCCGCGGTGCTGCGCGGCCGGCCCACCGACGAGACCGCCGGCGGCCGGCTCGTCGTCGCGGTGCCGCTGCTGCAGGGCGAGCGCGTCATCGGCGCGGTGCGCGCCGAGCGCAGCGGCGCGGGCGCGCGAGCCGACACCCGCGGAGCGTGGCTGGTGATCGCCGCCATCGCCGCGGCCATCATCGTGCTGGCGACGCTCGCCGCCGTGCTCGTGGCCCGCCGGCTGGCCCGGCCCCTCGAGGAGCTGGGCGCCTCGGCGCGCCGCCTCGGCGAGGGTGACTTCTCGGCGCGGGCGGCGCCCTCGGGCATCGCGGAGATCGACGCGGTCGGCGGCGCCCTCGACGCCACCGCCGGGCGCCTCGACGCGCTCGTCACCCGCGAGCGCGCGTTCACCAGCGACGCCTCGCACCAGCTGCGCACGCCGCTGCAGGCGCTGCGGATCGAGCTGGAGGCGATGGAGCTGCGGGGCGCGGCGCCGCCCGAGCTGCCGGCCGCCCTCGCCCAGGTCGACCGGCTCCAGGCGACCATCGAGACCCTGCTGGCCGTGGCGCGCGACACCTCGCGGCCGGAGACCACGACCGACGTCGGCGCGCTGCTGGACGCCGTGGGCGAGCGGTGGACGGGCCCGCTGGCGCGCGACGGGCGCCCGCTGCGGATCGTGCTCAGCGCCGGCGAGCATCCGGTGGCCGCCGCGTCGCCGGGCGTCGTCGGCGAGATCCTGGAGGTCCTGCTCGACAACGCCCACCGCCACGGCGCCGGCGAGGTCACCGTCTGCGCGCGGGCGGTCGACGGCTGGGTCGCGATCGACGTCGCCGACGAGGGACCGGGCCTCGGGGACGATCCCGAGCGCGCGTTCGTGCGCCGATCGGCGCACGCCGACGGCCACGGGATCGGACTGGCGCTCGCCCGCTCGCTGGCGCACGCCGAGGGCGGCCGGCTGACCGCGCGCGTCGGCGGCTCGCCCGTCCTGACGCTCATGGTCCGCGCCCGGCGGGATGGGTGTGGTAGGACTTAGGCGCGGCCGGTTAGGCCGCCCTAACCAGGAGTACGTCGATGTCGTTCGCAGAGACCGTCGCGCTGGGCGCGATCGCGGGATTCACCATCTTCCTCGGCCTTCCGATCGCCCGGATGCCGAACCTGGACAGCCGCGCGCGGGTCTCCCTGTCGATGCTGGCGGTCGGCATCCTCGCGTTCCTGTTCATGGACGTCGGCGCCGAAGGGCTGGGCATCGTGGAGTCGCACCTCGAGGCCTACAAGAGCCACGAGGCGTCGCTGTGGCCCGTCGTGGGGCGGTTCGCGCTGTTGAGCGCGGGCTTCCTGGCCGGCGTCGGCGGCATCGCCACCGTCCAGCGACGCTTGGCGCCGGGCGGCGCGAGCGTCGTGCCGCTGGCCGGCGGCGAGTCGGCGGCCGTCATGAGCGCCGCGGAGCGCCTCGAGCACGGACAGGCGCTGCACGCGATCGAGCGGCGGACGCTGCGCACCGGCATGACGATCGCCGCGGCGATCGGACTCCACAACTTCGCCGAAGGCCTCGCGATCGGCGTGTCAGCGAAGGCGGGCCAGGTCGGACTGGCGACGGTGCTGATCATCGGGTTCGCGCTGCACAACGCCACCGAGGGGTTCGGCATCGTCGGACCGCTGGGCAACGTGCGTCCCTCCTGGCGCTGGCTTGCCGTGGCCGGGCTGGTCGGCGGCGGCCCGACGTTCGTCGGCTCGATCGTCGGCTACCAGGTCACCAGCGACGCCCTGCAGTTGCTGTTCTTCGCCCTCGCCGGCGGCGCGATCATCTACGTGATCGGCGAGATCTGGTCCGGCGTCCGGCGCCTCGGGCACACCGAGCTCGGGCTCTACCTGCTCGGCGTCGGGTTCCTGCTCGGCATCGTCACCGACCTCGTCGTGGCCTACGGCGGCGCCTGACGCCGCCGAGCGCCGGAGCTTCGCGCGACGCTCACCACCAGGACCAGCGCGATCCCGGCGAGCAGCACGAACCCGCCGGCGGCGTGCCACGCGTCGTCCATCGCTGGCCGGACGACGAGCGCGACGACCAGCACGACCGCCGCGACGCCGAGCGGGAGCGTCCACGTCTCGCCGAGGATCAGCTTCCTCAGCGTGCGGAGGAAGCTCATGCGAGCCTCGGTGCGCGGGCGAGGCGGTGGGCCTGGGCCTGGCTGAGGGCGGCCAGGACCGCGACGAGGTAGAGCACCGCTGCATCGCCGCCGGGCCAGGCGACGTGGAGGCCCTCGGCGAGGAAGAAGGTGCCGAACGCGCTGAGCAGCACGCCGACGCCCCACTTGAGCTCGGTCTCGGGAATGCGCGAGAGCGGTTGGCGCAGCCAGGCCCCCGCGGCCAGCACGGCGACGCACGCGACCGCGGCGCCGACCAGCGCCGGCGCGGGACCGCTCGGCCGCGCGGCCAGGGCGGTCACGATGACCACGACCTCGACGCCTTCGAGCAGCACGCCCTTGAACGCGACCAGCCGTCCCGCCCAGTCCGGCCGCCCCGGCGGGGGCAGCGGCGCGTCCTCCAGTTCCTCCCGGGTCTCGACGAACTCCTGCATCGACGAGGCGCGCGAGCGCCGCCCGGCGAGTCGCAGGGTGCCCTTGCGCAGCCATTCGAGCCCGAAGAGCAGCAGCAGCGCGCCGATCACGACGCGCAGCGCGTCCAGCGGCACCGAGCCGAGGACGACCGGGCCGAGCACGGCGGCCAGTGCTGCGCAGGCCACGACCGCGCCCGCCGCGCCGATCAACGCGTCGCGCCAGCGGCGACTCACGGCGACGGCGAGCACGATCGCCAGCGCCTCGAGCAGCTCGACGCTGACCGCGACTCCCGCACCCAACGCCACCAAGATGAACGTCATGGTCCACTCAGCGTAGGGCGGTCGTCGTCACCACGCCGGCTCACGCAGCGCGTCGAAGCCGGGTGTCACGACGACGGTGCCGTCGTCGTGGATCGCCATGCCGGCGTACCCGGTGAGTCCCGCGACCCAGGCGATGCCGTGACGGCCCATGGCGAACGCCGCGGTGGCGTACGCGTCGGCCGTGCCGAGGTCCTCGCCGACCACCGTCGTCGACAGCACGCCGGAGGGCGGCAGCCCCGTGCGCGGGTCGATCACGTGCGGGCCGCGCTCGTAGGCACCGGACGTGGCGACGGCCAGCCGGCGGGCGCCGACGACGGCGGCGACCTGGTCGGCCGCCCGGGGATGGCGGATCCCCACGCGCCAGGACTGGCCCGGAGCAGGCCCGAGACCGACGCGGACGTCGCCGCCGGCGTTGACGCAGTAGCGCCGGAGGCCGAAGCCCTCGAGCAGCTGCGCGGCGCGCTCGACCGCCCAGCCCTTGACCAGCGCCGACGGGTCGAGCGATCCGGTGGCGCGGACGTCGAACGCTCCGCCGGTCTCCGCGCGCAGTTCCTCACAGCGGTCGAGCACGTCGGCGACCTCGTCCGAGCACTCGGCGAGCGAGATCTCGCCGCGGTCCAGGCGGCAGACGTCGCTGGCGTCGCGGTAGGTGCTGAACGTCAGATCGACCTCGTCCAGCCACGCGAAGGCGGCGCGCGCGGCGGCTGCCGCTGCCGTCGCTGCGCCGTCGCGCACGTCGACGCTGACGACCGTGCCCATGACCTCCCGGACCTCAACCATGGGCACGATCGAGCGCCGACTGCAGCGACTGCGCGTACCCGTTGCTGGTGTACGTGGCGCCGGAGACGACGTCGATGCGGGCGCTCTGCGCCGCGAGCGCCTCGCTGCGCAGCAGCGGTCCGGCGGCCTGGCTGATCATCTGGGAGCGGTTGCGGTCGAAGGGCAGGGCGAGGTTGGTGATCGACACGATCCGTCCGCCGCGCATGGTCAGGCGGACCTGCACCGGTCCGTACTCGGTCATGACGGCGGTCCCCGTGATCCGCCGCGTCGCCGGCGTGGACGAGGGGCTCGGAGGACTGCTGCTCTTCGCGGCCGGTGCCGCGGGGCTCGACGTGCGGGGAGCCGGCTTGACCATCGCGAGCCGCCCCTTCTGGACGTGCGGCGTCACGCGGAAGCCGACGACGAGCGCGACGGCGACGGCCGTCACCACGACGACCGTGAGCACGCGGGGGAGCGGCAGCGGATGCACCATGGTCACCAGGCGAAGCGCTCGACGTGGATGTGGCGGCGCGGGACGCGCAGCTCGCGCAGCGTGTCTCCGGTGACCGCCGTCATGGCGGGCGGGCCGCAGACGTAGACGTCCCGGGCGCGGACGTCCGGCACCAGGCCGCGCAGGTGCGTCGGCCCCAAGAGCCCGCGGTTGTGGGGGTCGCGGTGGTCGCCGAGGACGTAGTGCACGGCGGCGTCGCGACGGGCGGCGAGGGCATCGAGCTCGCCGCGGAAGACCACGTCGGGCGCGTCGACGGCCCGGTAGATGAGCGTCAGGTCACCGGGCCCGGCCGGGAGGTCCTCGAAGAGGGCCCGCAGCGGGGTGATGCCGACGCCGCCGGCGACGAGCAGGACGCGCCGGCGCGTGCGGACGGCCTCGGTCAGGGTCCCGAACGGCCCCTCGGCGATCACCCGCGTCCCGGGGCGCAGGAGCGCCGCGCGCGCGCTGAAGTCGCCCAGGTTCTTGACCGTGACGCGCAACCGGTCAGCGGTCGGTGGCGCCGACAGCGAGAACGGATGGGACTGCCACCAGCCGTCACTGGTGAGGAACCGCCAGAGGAAGAACTGCCCGGACCGGGCGCCGAGGCGATCCAGGCGCCGTCCGGAGATGTGCAGGGAGACGACGCCGAGGCCCTCGGGGACGACGGCCTCGACGCGCATCCCGTGCCACAGCGTCCGCCCGAGCGGGACGAGCAGGCGGAAGGCCACGATCGCGCCGAGCGTGACGAGGTACAGCACCCTCCAGTAGTTCTTGGCCAGCGGATCGGCGCTGAACTCCGTGCCGTTCGAGAGCTGATGGGCGAAGGCCAGGGCCATGGCGGCGTAGGTGGTGAGGTGCACGGCGTGCCAGGCCTCGTAGGGCAGCCGGCGCCGGACGACGACCACCGAGGTCGCGACCACGACGATGAGCAGGGCCATGCCGATCGTGGCCGTGATCATGTCGTCGTAGCTCGTCAGCAGCTTGGAGATCTCGTGCAGCAGCGAGGTCCGGCCGCTGAGCGTGTACCCGGCGGTGATCAGCACCGTGTGCGCGAGCAGCAGGCTCAGGCAGAGCTTGCCGTTGCGGCGGTGCCACAGCGTGAGGGTGTCGAACCCCGCCAGGCGCTCGAGCCACGGCAGGCGGGCGACGAGCAGGATCTGCACCAGCGCGAGATACGTGCCCACCAGTCCGGTGAGTCGCCCGGCGCTGATCAGGGCGGTCCCGGGATCCGCGACGCCGTTCAGCGCCCCGCCACGGAACCACAGCCCGCCGATGACGGCGATGTTGGCCACGAACAGCAGCCAGAGGTCCCCGGCGCCGAGTCCGGTGACACGGCGGGGGACGCGTCGCTCGTAGGCCAGCTCCGACATGCGCCGAAGGTACGCATCCGCCCGTCAGGTTCCGGTCAGGCGCTCGGGGCTACAGTGCGCTGGCATGCGCGTGCTGGTGGTCGAGGACGAGGCGGATCTGGCCGACGCCGTCGCCCGCGGCCTGCGCGAATGGGGCATGGCGGTCGACGTCGCGCCCGATGGCGACGCGGCGCTGCTGAGCCTCGGCGTCCACGACTACGAGGTCGTGGTGCTCGACCGCGACCTTCCGGGCATCAGCGGCGACGAGGTCTGCCGGCGCATCGTGGCCGGCGCGCAGCGCCCGCGGATCCTGATGCTCACCGCCGCCGTGCGGGCCGACGACGTCGTCGACGGCTTCGCCCTCGGCGCCGACGACTACCTCCGCAAGCCCTTCGACTTCGGCGAGCTGGTCGCGCGCGTCACGGCCCTGGCACGCCGGCAGGGCAGGCCCGGCTCGCCGCTCCTGCAGCGCGGGGACCTCACGTTGGATCCGCTCGCGCGCGAGGCGCGCCGGGGCGGTCGGGACCTGCGCCTGACGCCCAAGGAGCTCGCTGTGCTGCGCGTGCTGCTGGAGGCGCAGGGCGCCATCGTGAGTCAGGAGGAGCTGCTCGTGCGCGCATGGGACGAGCACGCCAACCCCTTCTCCAACGCCATGCGGATGGTCGTGATGGCGCTGCGCCGCAAGGTCGGCGAGCCGCCGGTCATCGAGACCGTCCGCGGCTTCGGCTACCGGATCCCGTGAGGAGGCTGCTGCGGCCAACCCTGCGGCTGCGGCTCGCGGCGCTCTACGCCGTGGCGTTCCTCATCGGTGGCGGCCTCCTGCTGGGCTTCAGCTACTTCGTCGTCCGCGACAGCCTGCTGTCGGACGCGGCCGCCACACGCCAGGCCGTCGTCCACCGGCTCGGAACGTCTGGGGCCGACCGTGACGATCGGGCGCGCGACCAGATCATCGACCAGACCCGCCGCGAGCTGCGCGTGGCCGCGCTGGACCGCCTGCAGGACGCCTACGTCCTGGCCCTCGCGGTGGCCACATTTCTCTCGGCGACGCTGGGGTGGCTCGTGGCCGGGCGGGCGCTGCGCCCGTTGAGCGAGATCACGGCGACCGCGCGACGGGTGTCGCAGGAGAACCTGCACGAGCGGATCGCGCTCGCCGGCCCCGACGACGAGCTCAAGGAGCTGGCCGACACGTTCGACACGATGCTCGCACGCCTCGACGCCGCGTTCGAGAGCCAGCGCAGCTTCATCGCGAGCGCGTCCCACGAGCTGCGCACGCCGCTCACGATCATCCGCACCGAGGTCGACGTGGCGCTGCAGAGCCGCGACGTGACGCGGGAGAAGCTCGTGGCGATGGCCGAGGTCGTTCGCCGCGCGTCGGTGCGCAGCGAGCGTCTGATCGACGCGCTGCTGACCCTGGCCCGGAGCGATCGCGGAGACCTGCACCGGTCGCCGGTCGACCTGGCAGACCTCGCGCGCACGGCGCTCGCCGAGATCGCCGACGAGGTGCTCGCCGGCGAGCTGCGGGTGGAGGCCGACCTCGCCCCGGCGCCGACCGTCGGCGACGGCGCGCTGCTCGAGCGCCTCGTGGCCAACCTGGTGCAGAACGCGGTCCGCCACAACGTGCACGGCGGATGGGTCGCCGTCAGCACCGAGGCGCGCGACGGTCGCGCCGCCGTCGTGGTCGCCAACGGCGGGCCGGCGATCGAGCCGCCCGAGCTCGGCGACCTGACGACGCCGTTCCGTCGCCGAGGGGCGCAGCGCACCGGCAGCGTCCGCGGCTCCGGCCTCGGGCTGTCGATCGTCGACTCGGTCGCTCACGCCCACGGCGGCGAGCTGCGGCTCGCCGCCCCCGGCGAGGGCCTCGTCGCGACGGTCGAGCTGCCGGGGGCATGAGCCGTCAGCGCGCGGCGCGCTCGGCAGCTCCTGGCCGCTGAGCTGCTCGAACGGGTGCTGCACCGCGGTCTCAACCTCGTCTCAGATACGTCCGTTCTCCTAGGTGCCGGAGCCTGGGCGTGCGAGGTTCCGGTGCGATGAGACGAATCCTCGGAGTCTGCGCGGCGACCATCGCCATCCTGCCGGCCGTCGTTGTCGGGCCCGCTCAGGCAGCGCCGCCGGCCAACGACACGTTCCCGGGACCGGGGATCGCGGGCTCGACGTTCTCCGGGACGACCGATCAGGCGACGCGCCAGGTCTCCGAGCCGCTCAACGCCGCGGGCGACGTCGCCTCGGCCTGGTACACGTGGACCGCGCCGTCGACGGGCATGTTCACGATCGACCTGTGCAGTGCGCAGACGCCGACCGACACGATGCTCGGGGTCTACGTGGGCGGCTCGGTCGGGGCGCTCGCGAAGGTCGCCAGCAGCGACGACGACGCGCAGTGCGAGGGCGCCGCCACGCCGTATGCCAGCGCGGTCACCTTCCCCGCCAACGCGGGAACGCCGTATCGGGTGTCGGTGTCCGGCGCGATCGGGTCCGGCCAGACGGGTCCGTTCGCGGGGCGGATCGACCCGGGGCCGAACACCGCGGCGGCCGGCAACCCGGCGTCGGCACTCGACAGCGCGACCGGTGACTCCACGATGATCGGGATCGTCGAGGGCGCGGCCTCGGGGTCGCTCGCGTGCGCAGTGGACGGTGGCGCGCCCGTCTCCTGCGACAACGGCCTGCACATGACCGGCCTGGCCGACGGACCGCATGTCGCGCGCGTGCGCGCGACCGTCGCGGGCCAGGCCGACCCCACGCCGGCCGTCTGGCGCTTCAGCGTCGATCGCACCGCGCCCGACACGCAGCTCATCTCTGCTGACCTGAGCACGCCCGCGAGCCCGACGTTCGGCTTCGGCGCGACCGAGGCGGGCTCGACGTTCAGCTGCTCGCTGAGCGCCACGACCTTCGCGGACTGCTACTCGCCGACGGCGATCACCGGGCTCTGCGCGGGCACCGACGAGTTCCGGGTGCGCGCTCGCGACGCTGCGGGCAACGTCGATGCCACGCCGGCGGCGCAGACCTTCTCGGTGCCGTCGGGTGTCTGCACGACGCCGACGGTGTTCACCGACGTGCCGTCCTCCATCAGCGACTACGGCGCCGGCGTGTTCGCGGTCGTCAACGCCGGAGGCGGTGCCATGGCGGTCAGCTTCCAGTACGGCCCCACCGCCAGCTACGGCTTCGAGACGGCGCCGATCCTGGCCGCCGGGACCGGCAACCAACCGGAGGGTGCGTCGGTGTACGGCACGCCCGGCACCGCAGTCCACTACCGCGCGATCGCGCGCACCGGGTCCGGGCTGGTGTTCGCGGGTCAGGA
Organism: Baekduia sp.; assembly: GCF_035318805.1. Taxonomy (GTDB): domain Bacteria; phylum Actinomycetota; class Thermoleophilia; order Solirubrobacterales; family Solirubrobacteraceae; genus Baekduia. The sequence goes on along the minus strand of NZ_DATHDY010000139.1, from coordinate 29,815 downwards.
TCGCGTCGCGTCCCTGACGGTCCCGGCGCCCGGCGCGCCGACGATCACCGTGGGGACGCCGGTGGTGACCCAGACCACGATCGACCTGCCGTACACGGCGACGGTCGCGCCGCCCGCCGGCTCCAGGAAGACCTCCAGCGGCGCGGTGCTCATCGCGCGCATCCCGCCGTCGTCGTTCCAGGGCTACGCCGACCTCGACGTGATCGCCGCCGACGGTCAGCCGCACACCGGGACGTTCCACGTGGCGCATCTGGCGCCCGGGACGACCGTCGAGCTCATCCCGGCCGCCTCGGACGTCGCCAACAGCCGGTCGGGGCTGGTCGCGCCCATGCTGGTGACGACCGCCGCGGCCGACGCGAGTGGAGGTGGCGGTGGCGGCGTGAGCCCGGCGCCGATCGAGGCGCCGCCGGTGGTCGTGCCGGGCCCGCTCCCGCCGGCCAAGCCGCCGGTCAAGGTCTCGCCGCTCGGCAAGGTGACCGTCGCGGCGCCCCGCCGCGCGACGCTGCGCAAGGGCCGCTGGACCGCGAGCGTCGCCTGCCGGCAGGCGTGCCGCCTCACCGCCACGCTGACCTCCGGGACCGTCGTGCTCGCACGCGCATCCGGGAAGCGCACGACCAAGGGCACGCTGAAGTTGAAGTTCAAGGCCACGTCAACCGGAGCCAAGCGGCTCGCCCGCAGCGGGAAGACCAAGCTCGCGCTGACCGTGACCGCGACCGATGCTCTCGGCCTCAAGCTCGGCACCGCCAAGCGCGCGCTGACGTTCCGCTGAGCACGACGCGGGACTTCCCAGGACGGTCACCGCGCGCTCACAACTCGGATACATCGAGAGGCCGCGACGCTTGTTGGGTTGCGGGCCATGACCACACGCCATCTCCCCGCCCTGCTGGCCCTGGCGGCCGCCGCGCTTGCGGCCGCCCCGGCAGCGCACGCGGCCGCGCCCAACTCGCCGGCGGCGAGCCTCGTCGGCCGCGCGATCCTGCCCGCCGACGCCACCGCTCCCGCGCCGTTTCCCGGCGTCGTCAACACCGACCCGGCCCCCGCACCCGGCGCGACCCAGCCGGTCGGCGGCTTCTCGGCGCTGATCGACGCCGGCAAGAAGTCCACCTACTGGGCCATGCCCGACAACGGCTTCGGCAGCAAGGCCAACTCGCGGTCGTTCCTGCTGCGGCTCTACAAGGTCAACGCGGACTTCAAGACCAAGGCGGGTGGCAAGGGCGGCGGGGTCAAGATCCTCGACACGATCACCCTGCGCGACCCCAACCACAAGATCCCGTTCGCGATCGTCAACGGCGCCACCAAGGACCGGCTGCTGACCGGCGGCGACTTCGACATCGAGTCCGTCCGCCAGGTCAAGAACGGTGACTTCTGGTTCGGCGAGGAGTTCGGCCCCTTCCTGGTGCACACCGACGCGACCGGCAAGGTCCTCGACGCGCCGATCCCGACGCCCGACGTCAAGTCCCCGGACTACCCCGCCGACTACCCCGCGCCCGTCGCCGGTCCGGCGAACCTCAACAGCTCCTCGGGCTTCGAGGGCATGGCGCTCTCGCAGGACGGCAGCAAGCTCTACCCGACGCTCGAAGGCGCCGTGACGGGCGACGACCCGCAGGTGCGCCGGATGTACGAGTTCGACCTCAAGCAGAAGGCCTACACGTCGGTCCGCCGGAGCTACCGCGTGGGCACGCCCGGTGACGCCGCCACCAACGGCTACTCGGTGTCGGACCTCGTCAGCCTCGACGCCACCCACCTGCTGGCGCTCGAGCGCGACAACAACCAGGGCGTCACCGCCGCCTGGAAGCGCGCGTTCGTCGTCGACCTCGGCCAGGCCAACGCCGACGGCACGCTGGCCAAGCGCCAGACGCTCGACCTGCTGAACGTCGCCGACAAGGACGGCATCTCCGCGGGCACGCAGCGCCCCGGCGACGTCGGCCTGGGCGACCCGTTCTCGTTCCCCTACCAGACGGTCGAGGCGATCCTGCCGGTGAGCGGCGACCGCGTCGCGGTCGTCAACGACACCAACTTCGGGTCGACCGGCCGCAACCCGTCCCTGCCCGACTACTCGGACTTCATCCAGGTCCGCGTGCCCGACCTGCACGCGCCCGTCCTGTCCAACCAGACCTACGCGATCATCGGCGACACACCCTACGGCGCGGCCCAGCTGGCGAACTTCCCCAACGACATCAAGACGATCAACGCGGATCCCGACGTCGCGCGGGTGATGCACGTCGGCGACATCAAGGACGGCTCCTCGCGCTGCGACACGAGCTACTTCCAGCAGATCCGCAGCGCGTTCGACGCGTTCGCCGACCCGCTGGTCTACACGCCGGGCGACAACGAGTGGACCGACTGCCACCGCGCCAACAACGGCGGCTACCAGCCTGACGAGCGGCTGAGCACGGTGCGGTCGATCTTCTTCAACCAGCCCGGCCACACCATGGGCGCCGACAAGGCGGTCGCCCACCAGACCGCCCCGTACGTCGAGAACGTCCTGTGGAAGGACGCGAGCACGGTGTTCGGCACCGTCAACGTGCCGGGATCCAACAACGACCTGGTCCCGTGGTTCGACGCCGCCGAGACCGACGCCCAGCGTCAGGCGCAGCTGCAGGAGTACGCCGGGCGCCTGGTCGCCGACATGCGCTGGGTCGACCAGATCTTCGACGTGGCCGAGCAGAATCACGCCAAGGCCGTCGTCGTGGGGATCCAGGCCGACATGTGGGACCCCGCCGCGATCGCGGCCGACCAGGTGTCGGGCTTCAAGCCGTTCGTGGCCAAGCTCGCCGAGCGCGCGCGACGCTTCCACCTGCCGGTGCTCCTGATCAACGGCGACTCGCACCTCTATGAGACGGACTTCCCGCTGGCCGACCCGGACGCGACCAACAGCAAGATCTACGGGATCAAGTCCAAGGTGACCAACCTGCAGCGGCTGACGGTGCAGGGCTCGACCAACCAGCCGCATGAGTGGCTGAAGCTGCGGATCGACCCCAACACGCCGACCGTCTTCAGCTGGCAGAACATGCCGTTCGGGGGGTAGGGCGCGGAGGCTGGTCCCGCCGGTCTGCGAGCACGAGAGCACGGAGGCTCTCGTGGTCCTCGGAGCAGGCGGGGCAACCGCGCAGGTGGGCGGCGAGGGCGGGCATGACCCGCTCGGCGTCGCCCACCAGCACCGCGCGGTCGACGTAGGCGTCGACGCGCGCTCGACCGCCAGCAGCGGCACTCCTCGCCTCAACGCTCTCGCCACCCCATCTCCTCTCGATCGTCAACAAACCCATCCTGTTGCAACGACCGAGTGAGAGCGCCGGGGTCCGGCGACCCGGACCTGCAGGACCGCGACCGCACCGGCCGGGTCGGCATCGAGCGTCCCGCCGACGTTCCCGTGATCGGCGAACGCGCGGAGGGTGGCCCGGGGCATGGTGTTGATCACGCCTGGTGCGATGACCGACTCGACGTAGCGCACGTCGGAGTAGGCCGGGTCCTTGGTCGCGGTGCTGGCCCAGAGTGGGCGTTGCCGACGAGCGCCGACTGCGCTGAGCCGTTGCCAGCGCCCGTCGGCGAACCGCTCCCGGTACCGGCCCTTAGCGGCGCGGGTCTAAGAGGACCTTGAGCGTGTCGCTCGCGCGCGCGCCTCAGGTACGGTCGTGCCGTGGAGATCTTGATCGGACTCGACGTCGGCACGACGGGCGTCCGCGCCCTGGCCATCGACGCGGCCTCGGGATCGTTCGTGCGGCAGTCGGTGGCCGAGTACGACATCCTCACGCCGAAGCCGGGCTGGACGGAGCAGGATCCCGGCGCGTGGGGGAGGGCGAGCATGCGGGTCCTCGCCGAGATCGCCGACGGGATCGACGGGCAGGTCGTCGGACTCGGCCTCGCCGGCCAGATGCACGGCTCGGTGTTCCTGGACGCGGCGGACCGCCCGATCCGGCCGGCGCTGCTCTGGAACGACCAGCGGACCGGGCGCCAGTGCGAGGAGATCGTGGACCGCATCGGCGCCGCCGAGCTCGTGCGCGCAACCGGCAACCCGGCCCTCACCGGGTTCCAGGCGCCCAAGATCCTGTGGCTGCGCGACGAGGAGCCCGACCACTACGCGCAGGTCGCCTCGGTGCTGCTGCCCAAGGACTACGTGCGCCTCCTGCTCACCGGCGACCGGGCCACCGACGCCTCCGACGCCTCGGGCACGCTGCTGCTCGACATCGCGCGCCGCGCCTGGTCGACCGAGGTGCTCGAAGCGCTGGAAATCCCGGAGCAGTGGCTTCCGACCGTCTACGAGGGCCCGGAGGCGACCGGCGTGCTCCGCGACGACGTCGCTGCCGAGCTGGGCCTGCCGGCCGGGCTGCCGGTCGCCGCAGGCGGCGGCGACAACGCCGCGGCGGCGTTCGGCGTCGGCGTCGCCACGCAGGGCCAGCTGAGCTCGTCGATCGGGACCAGTGGCGTGCTGTTCGCGCCCACCGACGGCTTCGCGCCCGACCCGTCCGGCCGCGTGCACGCCTTCTGCCACGCGCTGCCCGGGGCGTTCCACCTGATGGCCGTGACGCTGTCGGCGGGCGGCTCGCTGCGCTGGTGGCGCTCGGTCTGCGGCGACGTCTCGTTCGACGACCTCGTCGCCGAGGCCGAGACCGCGCCGCCCGGCTCCGAGGGCCTGGTCTTCCTCCCGTACCTCACCGGTGAGCGCACGCCGCACCTCGACGCGCGCGCCCGCGGGGCGTTCGTCGGACTCACCGTCCGCCACGACCGCGCGGCGATGACGCGCGCGGTGATGGAGGGCGTCGTGCTCGCGATGCGCGACGGGTTGGAGATCATCCGCGGGCTCGGCGTCGAGGTCGAGCAGGTCCGGCTCGTGGGCGGCGGCGCGCGCTCGCGCCTCTGGCGCCAGCTCCAGGCCGACGTCTTCGGCGTCCCCGTGCACCGGACGTCGGCCGACGAGGGTCCCGCGTACGGCGCCGCGCTGCTCGGCGGCGTCGCGGCGGGGGTGTACGCGACCCCCGCCGAGGCGCTCGCCCGCGTCCAGGAGCGCGAGGACGTCGTCGACCCGGATCGCTCGGCGGTCGCACGCTACGAGGAGCTGCACGCCATCTACGGCCCGCTCTACCAGGCGATGCGCGGCGGCATGCTGTCGCTCGCCGACTTCGCCGACGCCACCGCCGACCCCGCCGCCCTGCGGCGGCGCTGACGGGTCACGCGGCCGGCACGCCGCCCGCCCGCCGCCGGGCCTCGACCTCGTCCAGGGTCGGCGGCGACGCGCCGGCGCGCTCGCAGGTCATCGACGCCACCAGCGCGCCGTAGGCCGCGGCGTCGGCGGCGGCGTCGAGGTCCATGCCGCCGGAGCGCAGCCGCGAGGCCGCGAGGAACCCGCCGGAGAACGCGTCCCCGGCGCCGATCGTGTCGACCACCCGCGCCGGCGGGACGTCCACCACGCGCTCGCCGGCGGCGGTCATGACCACCACGCCGTCGGCGCCGCGCGTCAGCAGCACGACCGCCGGGCCGCGCGCGAGAAGGCCGCGGGCCGCGTCCTCCGCCGCCTGCCCGGGGCACAGCCAGGCGAGGTCCTCGTCGGAGACCTTGACGATCGTCGTGAGGGCGAGCACGCGGTCGAGGCGATCGCGGTAGCCCTGCTCATGGGTGATCGCGGCCGGGCGCACGTTGGGGTCGAGGACGACGAGCGCCCGGGGCGCGAGCCGGGCGGTGACGGCCTCCAGCGCCTCGGCCATCGGCTCGAAGACCAGGCCGAGCGTGCCGACGTGCAGGACGTCGACGCCGTCGGGGATCGCGGCCAGCGCCGCGTCCGGCCGCAGGCTCGCCGACGCGGTGCCGTCGCCCCAGAATCCGTAGCGCGCGCCGCCCGCCGCGCCGAGGTCGGCGAGGGCGAGCGTCGACGGCAGCGCCGTCTCGACGATCGCGTCGGGCGCGACCCCGTCGTCGGCCAGGTGCTGCCGGAGCGTCCGGCCGAAGCCGTCGTCTGACACCGCGCCGAGATAGGCGACCGGCCGGCGCAGGCGCCCGAGCGTGCGCGCGGTGTTGAACGGCCCGCCGCCGGGGCGCCCACGCACCTCGCCGCCCTCGAGCCAGAGGTCGAAGAGCGCCTCGCCCGCGACCAGCGTGCGGCCCTGATCGCTCATGTTCCCTCGCCCATCGCCGGTCGATCCATGCTGAGCATCTCCACGGTCGTGTACCGTCGCATGAGCGTGACGACGACGGCGAAAGGGCACCGTGCTCCGGTCACTTGGTGACCTCGTCGCGCGCGGCACGCGCTCCGGCGTCTACGCCTACGGGCGCGACGCGGTCATCAAGGTCCCCGACCGCGACACGCCGGAGCAGTGGATCGTCGCCGAGGCGCGGTACGCCGACGCCGTCCGCGCCGCCGGCGCGCCCGCCCCACGGCTGCTCGAGGTCCAGCAGGTCCGCGGCCGCGCGGCCAGCGTCTGGGAGTGGGTGAGGGGCCCGAGGGTGTGGGAGGAGATCCTCGCCGCCCCGGCGCGCGCGGCGTCCTACGGCCGGCTGCTCGCCGACCTCGAGCTCGAGCTCTTCGCGCTCGTCCCGCCGATCGTGCTGCCCAGCCAGCGCGATCGGCTCGTCAACAAGATCCGCCGCTCCGCGCTGGCGATCGACCCGGCCCTCGGTGAGGCGCTCGACCGCCTGCCCGCGCCCAGCGGCCCGCTGCGCCTGTGCCACGGAGACCTCCATCCCGGGAACGTGATCCTGTCGCCCGCCGGCCCGGTCGTCATCGACTGGTTCGACGCCTCCCGCGGCGACCGTGCCGCCGAGGTCGCCCGCTCCAGGCTGCTCCTGCGTGGGGCGGCCGGCGGCGACCTGCCGTCGCACCTGCCGGGAGCGACGCGCCCGATGCTCGCCGCGCTGGCCGACGGCTACCTGGGGCGCATCCAGGCGCAGCTCGACTTCACCGACGACGAGCTGCGGCGCTGGGAGGCGGTCGAGATCGTCGCCCAGATGGCCGAGCACGTCCCCCAGCCGGCCATCAAGGCGGTGTGAGGAAGCGGTGCACATGCCATCCACGATCTCGTCGGCGTCAGGCCTCAGACCGGCCTGAGCTCGACCGCGGCGCGCAGATCGGCGAAGACCCCGGGCGCCGCGGCCACGATCAGGTCGTCGTTCTCGGGACAGGGCAGCTCGGTCACCGCGCCCGCCTCGGCGGCGATGTGCGCGCCCGCCGAGTAGTCCCAGATCTTGATGTCGCGCTCGTAATAGCCGTCGGCCCGCGCGCAGGCGACCCAGCACAGCTCGAGCGCCGACGAGCCGAAGCAGCGGACGTCGCGGGCCAGCGGCAGCAGGCGCTGGGCGACCTCGCCCTGCCGCGCGCGAAGGCCGGCGCGGTAGGAGAAGCCAGTGACGGCCAGCGCGTCGGCGAGGCGGTCGCACGAGGAGACGGTGATCGCAGCGCCGTTGCAGCGTGCGCCACCGTCGCGGTGCGCCGAGAACAGCTCGTCGCGCAGCACGTCGATCACGGCGCCGGCGACCACCTCGCCGTCGACCGCGGCGGCGACGCTGACGGCGAACAGCGGCACGCCGTAGAGGAAGTTGACCGTTCCGTCCAGCGGATCGACGACCCACTGCAGGCGGGCGTGCGGAGCCGTCCCGCCACCCTCCTCGGCCAGCAGCCCGGCGTTGGGCGTCGCGTCCATCAGCTGCTCGCCGACGAGCCGCTCGGCGTCCAGGTCGGTCTGGGTGACGACGTCGGTCGGCGACGACTTCCGGGCCACCGCGCGCGCCTTGCCGTAGCCCTCGGCGACGACGGCCGCGCCGGCCTGAGCGGCGGCGGAGGCGATGCGCTCGAGCGTGGGCGCGCTCGGGAGACCGTCCGGATCAGACACGCCGCACGTCGATGCCGTGCCCGGTCAGGATCTCGACCGAGTCGTCGTCGGCGCGCGTGTCGGTCACCAGCACGTCGATCTCGTCCAGCGCGGCGTAGCTGTACATCTGCCCGTTGCCGAACTTGGTCTGGTCGACGATCGCCACGACCCGCCGAGCGCGCTCGAGCATCGCGCGCTTCGTCGCCTGCTCCTCGCGGTAGGGCGTCGTCAGCCCGCGCCGGAAGGACAGGCCGTCGCAGCTGATGAACAGCACGTCGACGGCCATCGTCTCCAGCGTCGCCCTCGCGGTCACGTCGACCATGGCGTACGTGTTGGTCCGCACCGCGCCGCCCAGGACGGTCAGGTCCTTCTGGCCGCGCCGGGCCAGCGTGAGCGCGCTGACCAGCGAGTTGGTGACGACGTGGACGTCGCGGTCGACCGGCAGGACCTCGGCGAGGCGCTGGCCGGTGGAGCCCGAGTCGATGATGATCGAGCCGCGCTGCGGCACCTCGGCCACGGCCGCCGTGGCGATGCGGAGCTTCTCCTCGGCGCTGACCATGTCACGCGCCTCGACCATGGGCTCGTGGGTGGCGTGCTCGATCGGGACGGCGCCGCCGTGGACGCGGCGCACCATCCGCCGCTCCTGCATGTCGGACAGATCGCGCCGGATGGTCTCGGTCGTGACCGCGAAGCGGCGGGCGAGGTCGGACACCTCGACCGACCCGTCGCGCAGGGCCAACATGTAGATCTCGCGCTGGCGGTCGTGCTGCAGGCGCGGTGAGATCGAGCTCGGGTCGGTGGCCATCACGCCTTTCCCGCGCCGAGCCGGCCGCCGGCGGCGGCGATCGCCGCGAGGGGTCCGTGCTGCGCGACGCGCTCGTAGGCGGTGGAGAACGCAGCGCGGAAGCGGGGCGCGTCGCGCAGCTCGGGGCCGAAGACCTCGGCGTAGTCCAGGAACGCCACGGGGTCGGCGAGCGCCGCGGCGCCGTAGCGGCGCGCGAGGTCGCCGCTGGCGTCGAAGGACTGCTCGGAGGCCTCGACGACCCCGAGGTACCGCGCCCACCCGGCGAGCGCCGTGGCGCCGCGGTCGATCGGCCCGCCGCGCTCCAGCTGGGCGGCGATCGTCGGGAGCAGGAAGGTGGGGAACTTGGCGCTGCCGTCGATGCAGAGCCGAGCGATCTGGTCCCGCACGCCGGTGTTCTGGAAGCGCTCGAGCACGGAGGCGACGTACTCCTCGCGGGGATGGCCGGGGATCTCGGCGAGCGTGGGCACCGCCTCGCGCAGCAGGAGGTCCTCGACGAACGTGCGCACCGGCGGCGTCGCCATCGCCTCGTCCACGTAGACGATCCCCTCGAGCGCGCACAGGTAGGCCATGCTCGAGTGCCCCGCGTTGAGCATCCGCAGCTTGTAGAGCTCCCAGTCGTGGACGCGGTCGGTGAACAGCGCGCCGTCGTCCTCCCAGCTGGGCCGCCCGGCGGCGAACGCATCCTCGACGACCCACTGCCGGAAAGCCTCGGCGACGACCGGCCAGCCGTCGTCGATGCCGCGGATGTCGCGCAGCCACGCCCGGTCGGCGTCGGAGGTCATGGGCGTGATGCGGTCGACCATCGAGTTGGGGAACGTGCAGTGCTCCTGGATCCAGGGGCTCAGGCCACCGCCGACGCGCTCCGCGGCCGCGAGCGCGGCCCGGCGCGCGACCGCGCCGTTGCCCGGCAGATTGTCGCAGCTCAGGATCGTCAAGGGGCCTGCCTCGCGGGCGCGCCGGACGGCGAGCGCCGCCGCGATGCGGTCGAAGGCCGTCGGCCGGCCGTCGACGGGCTCCCCGTAGCCGGCCTCGGTGATCGTCAGCGAGAGGATCGCCGTACTGGGCGCGGCGACGAGCTCGGTCACGGGGTCGTCGCGGCCCGGAGGCGCGTGCACGTACCCGATGATCGATCCGATGACCTCCACGGCCGGCTCGCCGGGGCCGCGTTCGACCAAGGTGTACAGGTTGTCCTGGCGCTCGAGGACGTCCCGCATGCTGGCGTCCTGCGGCGTCAGGCCGAGGCCGACGATGCCCCAGTCGCCGCCGGCGGCGGCGACGCGATGGGTGTACAGCGCGAGGTGGGCGCGGTGGAAACCACCTACTCCCACATGCACGATGCCCGGTCGCAAGCGGGTCCGATCGTAGTCGGGCACGGGCGTGCCATCGTGGGCGATGGCGCCGAGATGCGCTTGGTTGACGCTGATGGGAGCTCGAGTAGTGGCCACGGCATCGGCGAGCATAACGCCCGACCGCACATCAAGCCAACCCCAATGTCTGTGCCTACGGGGACGAATGATCCGTTTGGGCTTGACATCCAACATGAACGCAGGGCATAGTCCGCCATAGCGGAGAGAGACCCTCTCTCCGCTGCCCACAGGAGGGAGTGCAACCATGAGACGTACCTCGACCCGCACCTGGTCACGTGCCGGGTGCACGTTGGCGGTGCTGGCGACGTTCGGCGCGATCGGGGCCGGTTGCGGCAGCTCGGACAGCGGCGGCGGCTCGTCGAGCAAGTCGAAGACGATCAACGTCGCGATCGTCGACAACCCGCAGATGAAGGACATCGCCAAGCTCACGCCGTCGCTCTTCACGGCCAAGAGCGGCATCAAGGTCAACTACACCGTGCTCGACGAGGGCACGCTGCGCGAGGTCACGACCCGCGACGTCGCGGCGGGCGGCAAGCAGTTCGACGTGACGATGATCGGCATGTACGAGGCGCCGCAGTTCGGCAAGAACGGGCAGCTCACCGACCTCACCCCCCAGGCGACGGCTGACAAGGCCTACGACATGGCCGACCTCATCCCCTCGGTCAAGAACGGGTTGTCGGCCGACGGCAAGCTGTACGCCTCGCCGTTCTACGCCGAGTCGTCCTTCCTGATGTACCGCAAGGACCTGCTCAAGAACGCGGGCATCACGATGCCCGAGCATCCGACGTGGGCGCAGGTGGCCGACGCCGCGCACAAGCTCAACAAGCCCAACATGGCCGGGATCTGCCTCCGCGGCAAGCCGGGCTGGGGCGATCTCGGCGCGGCACTGACGACCGTCCTCAACACCATGGGCGCGACCTGGTGGTCCGCCAAGCCCGACGGCTCGGTCGACCAGGCGCAGGTCAACAGCCCGGCGTTCAAGCAGGCGCTGAGCTTCTACGTCGATCTGGTCAAGAGCGCCGGTGAGAAGGACGCCGCCAACTCGAGCTTCAACGAGTGCCTGTCGCAGTACAAGGACGGCAAGGTCGCGATGTGGTACGACGCCACCGTGGCGGCCGGACTGCTCGAAGCCAGCGACAGCCCCGTGAAGGGCAAGAACGGCTACGCCTTCGCGCCGACCGACAAGACGGACTCGTCGGGCTGGCTGTGGAGCTGGGCGCTGGCGATCCCCAAGACCACCAGCAAGTCCGACCTCGCCTGGAAGTACGTCTCCTGGGCGACCGGCCCGCAGTACATCAAGGAGGCCGGGTCCAAGATCGACGGCGGCTGGGCGGCGATCCCGCCAGGCACGCGCAAGTCGACCTACGCGATTCCGGAGTACAAGAAGGCGGCCTCGGCGTTCGCCCCGACGACGCTGGACGCGATGGCGGCCGCGCCGATCGACAACCCGGGGACGACCAAGCGTCCCGGCCTGCCCGGGGTGCAGTACGTCGGCATCCCCGAGTTCCAGGACGTCGGCAACCAGTGCACCCAGCAGTTCTCGAGCGTGATCGCCGGGAGGACGAACATCGACTCGGCGCTGAAGAACTGCCAGGACATCGCCTCGCAGGTCGGGCAGTAGCCGGCCGCGAACCGCAAGAGACCATCCACCGACGACCGACGACCTCCTCGTGGCCCAAGAAACCGCAGACGCCCTTCGCGTGACGCCCGGACCGGTGAAGACCGGCCGGTCGGTGAGCGCGTCGTGGCGTCTGCGGCTGCCGTTGATGCCCGCCCTCGTGTTCGTGGTCCTGCTCACGCAGGTCCCGTTCGTGATGAGCATCTACTACAGCCTCACGGACTGGAAGGTCGTCCCGCCGGGGCCGCGCGAGTTCATCGGCCTCGACAACTACCAGAAGCTCCTCCACGACCACTTCTTCGGCAACGCCGCCTGGGTCAGCGTCGAGATGACGGTGGCCTCGGTGCTCGGCTCGCTGGTCCTCGGCACGGCCTTCGCGCTGCTGCTGGACCGTAAGTTCTTCGGCCGCAGCGTCATCCGGACGCTGCTCATCACGCCGTTTCTGATGATGCCGGTGGTGGTCGGGCTCGTCTGGAAGAACCAGATGTTCAGCGGCCTGTACGGCGTCGTGAACTGGGTCATCGAGAAGCTCGGCGGCACGCCCGTGGAGTTCGTGTCGCGCTACCCGCTGCTTTCCATCATCATCGTGCTGATCTGGCAGTGGACGCCGTTCATGATGTTGATCATGCTGGCGGGCCTGCAGAGCCAGCCGTCCGACGTGCTGGAGGCGGCCAAGGTCGACGGCGCGACGCCGGTCGGCATCTTCCGCCAGCTGACGCTGTCGCACCTGCGGCCCTACATGGAGCTCGGCATCCTGCTGGGGACCATCTACCTGATCCAGGTCTTCGACCAGGTGGCGGTCATGACCGGTGGCGGGCCCGGATCGACCAACCTGCCCTACTTCGTCTTCGAGCGCTCGATCGGCGGCGGGTGGGCGTTCGGGCGGGCCTCGTCCTACAGCATCGTCGTGGTCGTCGCGTCGATCATCATCGCAACCGTCGCGCTGCGGGTCTTGTCCCAGCTGCTGCGCGGGGAGGAGTCGGCATGAACGACGAGCGCGCCGTGGTCGGCGAGCGCCGCTGGGTCAACGCGGTCTTCGGGCTGATGGCCTGGGTGCTCGGGCTGATCTTCTTCTTCCCCGTGTTCTGGATGGTGTTGAACTCGTTCAAGACCGAGGCCGACGCCAACACGAGCCCGAAGCTCTTCTTCGACCCGACGCTCGACCGCTACCGCGACGTCACCGAGAGCGCCGGAGGCGTGCTGTCCTTCAGCCAGGCGTTCACGAACTCGGCGGTCATCGTCCTCGTCTCGACGCTGATCGTCCTGGCGCTGGCGATCCCGGCGGCCTACGCGCTGGCGATCCGGCCGGTGCACAAGTGGCGCGACGTCCTGTTCTTCTTCATCTCGACGAAGTTCCTGCCGGTCGTCGCGTCGATCCTGCCGCTGTGGATCCTCGCCCGGAACTTCGGGTTGCTGAACACCCGCACGGTGCTCGTGATCCTCTACACCGGGATGAACCTGCCGCTGGCGGTGTGGATGCTGCGGTCGTTCTTCCAGGAGATCCCGCGCGAGCTCATCGAGGCCGCGGAGATCGACGGCGCCAACCTGCGCGGGCAGCTGACGTCGATCATCCTGCCGATGGCCGCCCCGGGCATCGCGGCGACGGCGCTGCTGTGCGTCGTCTTCGCCTGGAACGAGTTCTTCTACGCCGTCCAGCTCAACCCCGTCTCGGGCTCGACCGTGCCGATCTGGGTCACCAGCAACGTCAGCACGCGAGGCGACTTCCTGGCCAAGCTGTCGGCCGCCTCGGTGCTGGCGTGCCTGCCGGTCGTGATCGCCGGCTGGCTGGCCCAGAAGCGCATGATCCGTGGACTGGCGATGGGCGCCATCAAGTGAGGACACCATGACGACCGTGACGTACGACGCAGCGACGCGCATCTACCCGGGCACCGACACGCCCGCCGTGGACCGCCTCGACCTCGAGATCGGCGACGGCGAGCTGCTCGTGCTCGTCGGCCCGTCGGGATCGGGCAAGTCGACGGCGCTGCGGATGCTCGCCGGCCTGGAGCCGCTCGACGCCGGCGCGATCCGGATCGGCGAGCGCGACGTCAGCGACGTCCGCCCGCGCGATCGCGACATCGCCATGGTCTTCCAGAACTACGCGCTCTACCCGCAGCTCTCCGTCGCCGACAACATGGGCTTCGCGCTCAAGCAGCAGGGCGTCCCGAAGGCGGAGCGCGCCGAGCGCGTGCGCGAGACGGCCCGGATCCTGGATCTGACGCCGTACCTGGACCGCAAGCCCAAGCACCTCTCGGGCGGCCAGCGCCAGCGCGTCGCCATGGGCCGCGCGATCGTGCGCCGCCCCGCCGTGTACCTGATGGACGAGCCGCTCTCCAACCTCGACGCCAAGCTGCGCGTGCAGACGCGCACCGAGGTCGTCGAGATGCAGGACCGGCTCGGCGTGACGACGGTGTACGTCACCCACGACCAGGTCGAGGCCATGACGATGGGTGATCGCGTGGCGGTCCTCAAGGACGGCGTCCTGCAGCAGTGCGCGGCCCCGAGCGAGCTCTACCACCGGCCGGTCAACCTCTTCGTCGCGGGCTTCATCGGCTCGCCGGCGATGAACCAGATCCTCGTCGACAACCGGCGCCCGCTGCAGGTCGCCGACTGCGAGGTCGAGCTCGACGGGCCGGCCGACGTCAGGCTCGACGGTGGGGAGGGAACGCTGACGCTCGGACTGCGCCCCGAGGCGCTGCGCGTCGGAGACGGTCCGCTGCGCGCGCGCATCCGGACCGTGGAGGACCTCGGATCCGAGGTGTTCGTGCACGTCGCGCTCGAGCACCGCGGCGCGAACCTCGCCCTGGTCTCCAAGATGCCGGCGCCGTTCACCGGCCGCGCCGGCGACGACGTCGGCCTGCAGATCGTCGGCACGACCTACCTCTTCGCCGACGACGGCTCCGCCCTGGGCTCCGGCACCGGCCGCCTCCAAGCCGGCGAGCCCTCGAGCGCCGGGCGCTCGCAGTGAGGGGCCGCGGGCGACGCCGTGGTTTCACGCGGGCCGGTGCGGGACCCGCCGCTCGGGCGGCGAATGCCGCGTGCTCCCATTGGGGCTTGCGAGCTGGCGCTCGAGCTCGGTGAACGCATTGATGAGGTCCATGGCCTCGAAGGCCCGGTTGCGCTTGCCGACGGTGGTCTGCTTGAGCACGCCGGCCTTGACCAGGCCGGGCATCGCTTCGTTGACGGCTTGGACGCTGCGGCCGATGAGCGCAGCCGCACTTCGCACCGTGATGACCGGCGCGCCGGGCAGCTCGTTGAGGAGGCGATCGGTGGCCGAGTTCGCGCGCACGCGCCCGAGCGCCTCGCGCCAGTCCTTCTGTACCTCGGCGACACGGCGTTCGTAGGCCTCGGCGTCGTCGACGGCCCGTGTCGTCGCCGCAGCGAACAGCGCGATCCAACCGTCGATCCCGTCGCGCGCTTCCTCCCCGGTCGGCGCGCCGCGGTAGCGGGTCGCGGTCAGGCCGTTGATGTAGTCCTGTGACCACGTTGCGAGCGTCAACGAGACTGGTGGGACGACGAAGGGCGCGAGCCCGCGTCGGCGCAGGATCACGTGGATCAGCGCACGGCCGGTGCGCCCGTTGCCGTCGATGAACGGGTGGATCGTCTCGAACTGCGCGTGGGCCAGGGCGGCCTGAGCCACGGGCGGCAGCGCTTCGTCGTTGCAGAACGCGCAGAGGTCCTCCAGTAGCTCGGACACGCGCTCGTGCGGTGGGGGCACAAAAGCGGCTGAGCACGGGTCGTAGGAGCTGCCGCCAATCCAATTCTGCTCGTCCCGCAGTTGGCCGCCGTATTGCTCGATGCGCGTTCCGGCCAGTAGCCGTTGGTGGATGCCGCAGAGGTCTTCCACCGTGATCGCGGCCGCGGTGGTCAGCGACTCGACAGCCCATCGCATGGCCTCGATGTTGTTGAGAACCTCGGTCGCGGTGATGTCGGACGGGTCATCGCCCAGCCCTCGTGCGAGCTGCGCCTTGAGCAGTCGCCGTCCGCCGACCTCGAGGCCTTCGATCTTCGACGACGCGACGGCTTCGGCCCGGAGCAGCAGCCGTGCGACGCCTTCCGAGTCCGCCAGGCCGGTCGCTTGCCGGTTGAGACGCTCGATCGCACGCTCGGCGTCGGCAACGTCGGCGGCCGTCTCGCCGCTGAGCGAGAAGGATCGTCCGACGAGACGGTCGGGGACGTAGGCTTCGTAGATGCAGCCTTGGCGGGCTCGACGAGGTAGCCCGGACGACAGATTCGGCAGCCATGCAAGCTTGACGAGCTCCGGCACATGTTCAAGTCTAACATACAACCTTGATTATGGCGGAGCCGCGATCAAGGTTGCTTCCTACGACCGGAACCGGCGCAGCCGCAGGGCGTTGGCGACGACCGAGACGCTGGAGAGCGCCATCGCGGCGCCGGCGATCAGCGGGTTGAGCAGGCCGGCGGCGGCCAGCGGCAGGGCGGCGACGTTGTAGCCGAAGGCCCAGGCGAGGTTCTGCTTGATCGTGCGCAGCGTCGCGCGGCTGAGGCGGATGGCGTCGGCCGCCGAGCGCAGGTCGCCGGAGACGAGCGTGAGATCGGAGGCCTCGATGGCGACGTCGGTGCCCGTGCCGATCGCCAGGCCGAGGTCGGCCTGGGCGAGCGCCGGGGCGTCGTTGACGCCGTCGCCAACCATCGCCACCACATGGCCTTCGCTCTGCAGGCGCGCCACGACGGCGGCCTTGTCGGACGGCAGCACCTCGGCGATGACGTCGGCGATGCCGACCTCGGCGGCGACCGCGCGCGCCGTGGTCTCGTTGTCGCCGGTGAGCAGGATCGGGCGCAGTCCCAGGCCCTTCAGGCGCGCGATCGCCTCCGCGCTGGTGGGCTTGACGGTGTCGGCGACGGCCAGCACGGCGCGGACCTCGCCGTCCCAGGCGGCGAGCACGGCGGTGCGACCCAGCGTCTCCGCTGCGCGCTGGGCGGCGGCGAGCTCGGTCGGGGCGGTCAGGCTCCACTCGCGCATGAGCGACGGGCGGCCGACCTGGACGCCGTGGCCGTCGACCACGCCCTCGACACCCAAGCCCTCGCGGTTGGTGAAGGACTCGACCGCGGGCAGCGTGTCGAGCTCGTCGCACGCCGCCCGGGCGACGGCCTGGGCGATGGGGTGCTCGGAGGCGTCCTCCAGCGCACCGGCGATGCGCAGCACGTCGGCGCGGCTCGTGCCGTCGGCGAGCGTGACGTCGACCAGGCTCATCCGGCCGGTGGTGACGGTGCCGGTCTTGTCCAAGACGATGGTGTCGACCTTGCGGGTGGACTCCAGGACCTCCGGGCCCTTGATCAGCAGGCCGAGCTGGGCGCCGCGGCCGGTGCCGACCAGCAGCGCCGTCGGGGTGGCGAGCCCGAGTGCGCACGGGCAGGCGATGATGAGGACGGCGACCGCGGCGGTGAACGCGAAGCTCGTGCTCTCGCCCGCGCCGATCCAGAGCCCGAGCGTCGCGACCGACAGGCCGATGACGACCGGGACGAAGACGCCCGAGATGCGGTCGGCCAGTCGCTGGACGGGCGCCTTGCCCGTTTGCGCGTCGGTGACGAGCCGGGCGATCTGGGCCAGCGCGGTGTCGGCCCCGACCTTCGTCGCGCGGACGACGATGCGCCCGCCGGCGTTGACGCTCGCCCCGGCGACCTCGTCGCCCGGGCCCTTCTCGACGGGCACCGACTCGCCCGTCAGCAGCGACTGGTCCACGGCGCTCGTGCCCGCCTCCACCACGCCGTCGGTGGCCACCTTCTCCCCGGGGCGGACGACGAAGCGGTCGCCCGCGGCGAGCTGCTGGACGGGGATCCGGCGCTCGCCGCCGCCGGCATCGAGGACGGCGACGTCCTTGGCCCCGAGCTCCAGCAGCGCCTTCAGCGCGGCACCGGCGCGGCGCTTGGAGCGGGCCTCGAAGTAGCGGCCCGCCAGCAGGAACGTCGTGACGACCGCGGCGGTCTCGAGGTAGAGCTCGTCGCCACCGGACGCGGTGAAGCTCAAGCGCATGGTCATGCCCGTCATCCCGGCATCGCCGAGGAACAGGGCGTACATCGACCAGGTGAAGGCGGCCACGACGCCGAGGCTGATGAGCGTGTCCATGGTCGCGGCGCCGTGGCGCAGGTTGACCCACGCGGCTCGGTGAAACGGCCAGGCGCCCCAGACGACGACGGGCGTGGCGAGCTGCAGCGCCAGCCACTGCCAGTTGTCGAACTGCAACGCCGGGATCATCGACAGCAGCAGCACCGGCAGCGACAGGACCGCCGAGACGATCAGCCGCCGGCGCAGCGGCGCGGTCTCGTCGAGGTCCTCAACCGCGTCGCCGGCCGGGCCGGGTGCGCTCGACGGCAGCGTGGCGTCGTAGCCCGCGGCCTGGACGGTCGCGATCAGCTGCTCGGCGTCGACCGCGCCGGCGTCGAAGTCGACCGTCGCCTTCTCGGTGGCGTAGTTGACGGACGCCGTGACGCCGTCCAACTTGTTCAACTTGCGCTCGATGCGGTTGGCGCACGACGCGCAGGTCATCCCGGTGATCGGCAGCTCGACGCGATCGGTGAGCGCGGCCATCGCTACTGCACCTCCTGGGTGAACGCGACGGTGTGGATGCGGTCCTCGTGCTTGAACTGCAGGAAGAGCCGGTAGCGGCCGGCGGTCGGCAGCTCGGTCATGAACGAGATGCGGTCGCCGGGGGTCGCCTCGTCCTCGGGGTGGACGTGCAGGTAGGCGAGGTCGCCCGCGCGCAGCGCGACGAGGTGGCCGCGGGCCTCCAGGTAGGGCTGCAGGTCGTTGACGGCTCGACCGTCGCGCGTGACGGTGAAGGTGAGCTTGGTCATCTTGCCGGCGGCGGGGGCGCCGCTGATGGCGACGTCGTAGCCGTCGACGGTCGCGTGGGCGGCGGGCGCGGGCAGGGCGCCGTAGGCGGCGTCGCCGTCGACGAGCACGTCGGTGCCCAGGGTTGTCTTCTCGCCGTCCTCGGGCGTGAAGTCGGCGAAGACGCGGTAGGCGCCGGGAGCGGTGAAGCGCAGTGGCACGGTCCAGCTACCGTCGGCCTGCTGGGTCGGGTGCAGGTGCTGGTAGCCGGTCAGGTCGCGGCGCACGGCGATCAGGTGCAGGCGCTTGCCGTGCTCCAGCGCGAAGTCGCGGACGGTCGCGCCGTGGGCGTCGACGATCCGGAAGGTGTAGGCCTCGGTCCGGCCGGCGGGCAGCGTGGTGCGGTCGGCCACCAGTCGCAGCTTCGGATCGGCGACGGCCAGTCCGGGCGGCGGCGCGCTCGCGCCGCCGGCCTTCACGTCCGTCTCGGCGTGCCCGCCGGCGTCCGCCATGCCGTCCATGGCCGGGGCGGTGCCCGCGTTCTCGGCGGCGCGGGCGTCACCGCCCTTGGGGTCGATGGCCTTCCCGGCCACCATGGCGATGCCGAAGAGGGCGGCCAGCAGCGCGGCGAACGCTGCGACGCGTGACGAGGCGTTCATCACGACACCACGTGGTAGCCCGCTTCGGCGACCGCTGCGCGAACCGCGTGGTCGCTGACGTCGCCGAGGATGGTGAGACCGCCGCTGTGGAGATCGACCTGGACGTCCTGCGCGCCGTCGATCGCGGCGACCTCCTCGGACACGCTGGCCCTGCAGTGCTCGCAGGTCATGCCTTCGACGACGTACTGGTGGGTGGTGGGGGTCATGTGCTGCTCCTTCGTATACCAGGTGGGGGTAAGAAAGATACACCCCGGGGGTATTACGCGCACATCGCGATTCCTTATACCCCCCTATGGTATCTTCGCCCGGCGGACCACCGAAAGGACGGACATGACGACCGCGGAGCACGACGAGCACGCCGGGCACGGCGACCGGAACCTCAACCACACCGCCTTCTCGGCCACGGTGCACTGCCTGACCGGCTGCGCCATCGGCGAGATCCTGGGCCTGGCGCTGGGCACCGCGTTCGGCTGGTCCAATGGCGCGACGATCGCCCTGTCGATCGCGCTGGCGTTCTTCTTCGGGTACTCGCTGACCCTGCTGCCGCTGGTTCGGGCCGACCTGTCGCTGCGCCAGGCGCTGCCGCTCGCCTTCGCGTCCGACACGCTGAGCATCGCCACCATGGAGATCGTCGACTCGCTGATCGTGCTGGCCGTCCCCGGCGCGATGGACGCCGGGTTGGGGGACCTGCTGTTCTGGGGCTCTCTGGCCGGCGCGCTGTTCGTCGCCTTCTGGGCCGCGTTCCCCGTCAACCGCTGGCTGATCGCCCGCGGCAAGGGCCACGCCGTGGTCCACGCCTACCACTGAGCGGGCATGCTCCTCAGGACGAGTGGAGACATGAACAGTCGTTCAGCTAATGTGTCGTGGTATGGCACACGACGGCCCGCCCGAGCTCGACCGGCTCCTGGACGACCCCGACTACGCCGCGGCGGCAGCCGATGCGATGCAGGCGCTGTCGGCGCCGAGCCGGCTGCGGCTGCTCGCCCGTCTCCACGCAGGGCCCGCGTCGGTCGGCGAGCTGGCCGAGGCGGTGGACATGGAGGGCTCGGCGGTCTCCCACCAGCTGCGGCTCCTCCGTCACCTCGGCCTCGTGACGGGCCGGCGCGACGGACGCCAGGTCATCTACGAGCTCTACGACGACCACGTCGCCGAGCTGCTCGAGCAGGTCGTCGGGCACGTCGAGCACGTGCGCCTCGGGCTCCCCGGGCGCACGATGCCGGCCGCGGCCTCGTGAGCGCGCACGCGCACGACCACGACGGAGGCCACGGTCACTCCCACGGCCTGGTCGACGACTCCGTCAAGCGGTCACGCGCGGGCCTCCGGGCGGTGGCGATCAGCCTCGCCGTCCTGCTGACGACCGCGCTCATCCAGCTCGGCGTCTTCCTCGCGACCGGCAGCGTGGCGCTCCTGGCCGACCTGATCCACAACGCCGGCGACGCCCTCACCGCGCTGCCGCTGGGCATCGCCTTCCTCCTGCGCTCCCGCGTGGCCGAGAAGCGCGCCGGCTACTTCGTCGTCGCAGCGATCTTCATCAGTGCCGCGGTCGCCGCCGCCGAGTCGGTCGATCGCCTGATCCATCCCCGGCCCATCGACCACCTGGTGGCCCTGGCCCTCGCCGGGGTGGTCGGGTTCGCCGGCAACGAGATCGCCGCTCGCGTGCGGTTGCGAGCGGGACGGCGACTCGACAGCGCCGCGTTGATCGCCGACGGCAACCATGCGCGCACCGACGCGCTCGTCAGCCTCGCCGTCGTCGCCAGCGCGGCCGTCGTGGCGATCGGGCTCGACGTCGCCGACCCTCTGATCGGCCTCACCATCACCATGGTGATCCTCCGCATCACCTGGCAGTCGTGGCGCACCGTGTCGCGCAGCGACGCGGGCTGACCCGGCGGCCAGGCGTCACTGCTGGCGGGCGACGACGATGCGCTTGGTCTTCGAGAGCGCGGCCATGGTCTGCTTGTCGAGCGGGAGGTGGTCCAGCACGAGGTCGGACGGGGTGAGCGCCAGCCACTGGTCGAGCGAGACGTCGGCGTAGCGGTCGCTGGCGAACATCTCCAGGAAGCGCAGCGTGTCGCTGCCCGTGTTCTCGATGTAGTGGCCCATCGGGCGCTGGACGTAGCCGACGTCACCGGCTTGGTAGTCGAAGGTGCCGGCGGTGCCGCTGGCGGCGAAGACCGTCATGCGCGCCTTGCCGCTGATGTAGTACTGCCACTCGTCGGCGTTGGGGTGCCAGTGCAGCTCGCGCATGCCACCGGGATCGACCTCCACGAGCGCCGCCGCGATCGCGGTCGAGGCATGGAAGTTGGTCGAGTCGACGATCCGGACGCGTCCGCCGGGGCACTCGATCGGCTTCTGGGCGGTCAACTGGTACGCGAAGCTCTGCGGGACGGTGCCGGCGGGGGACTTGACCGTGTCCGCGGCGAGCGGGCCTGGGACCTTGGCGGGGAAGATGTAGCGGCTCTGCTCGATGTCGGACGGGATGCTCGCGAACGATTTCGCCGGCACGCCGAAGTTCTCACCCACCACGTCGCGCGGGGTGTGCGCGAACCAGTCGGTGAGCAGGAAGGTGTCGAACTCGTCGAAGTCGCCGTCGTTGAAGACCAACAAGAACTCACAGCCGTCCTTGAGGCCCTGGATCGAGTGCGGGATCCCTTCCGGGAAGAACCACAGGTCGCCCTCGCCGACGTCGGCGATGAAGTTGCGCCCATCGGCGTCGACGGCCGTGATCCGGGCGCTGCCGGCCAGCATCAGCGCCCACTCGGCCGAGTCGTGCCAGTGCAGCTCGCGGATCGCGCCGGGCTTCAGGCGCATGTCGACGCCGGCCATGGTCGTGGCGACCGGCAGCTCGCGCACGGTGACCTGGCGCGTCCAGCCGCCGGTGGTCATCTTCGTGTGCGCGTCGTCGAACGAGAACTTGAGATTGGGCAGATCGCCCGCGTCGGTGCTCGGCGGCGTGAGCAGGTCGGGGTTCTGCCGCTCGAGCGGCTCGTTGCGCGGGCCGAGGATCGTCGAGCCTTCGTCGCCGCGCTGCGGCTGCGGCGAGTCATTTGCGGCCTTCGCCAGGCGCGCGGTGCACGCTGACGCGGCGAGCACGGCCCCGCCGGCCAGGAGCCGTCGCCGGCTGATGTCGGACACCGTCAGCTCGCCTTCACGCCATCGCGGGGCAGGCTCGCACAGGGCATGGACACCTCGGCACGTGGGGGACACGACACGCGTCGCAAGGTGTCACCGACTCGGGCTCCCGCACGCTGACCCAGGGGCCAGGTCTGCGCTGTGCGACGGCCGGGGGTCCTGCGCCGGAGCGGCTCGCCGGCTTCGGCGCGCTCTCACCCGTTCGGGGTGATGTCCGCCGCGGCCGCGGCCGCCAACGTGAGCGCATGACCATGGCTCCGGTGCAGCTGCTCACGTTCGCCTTCGGCTCCGACGCGGTCTTCGAGGGGCAGATGCTCGGCGCGATCGAGCGGCTGGAGAGCGGCGGTGCGCTGCAGGTCCTCGAGGTGATCTTCGTGCGGCGCGACGCTGCCGACGGCGAGCTGTCGGCGTTCGCGCGCCGGGGCGGCACGGCGGGCGGGATCGCCGGCCCGGCCCTGGAGTTCCGTCTCGACGAGGGCGAGCGCCGGCAGTCCACCGAGCGTGCGCTGTCCGGCGTCGCCGGCGACGCCGTGCGCGAGCTCGGCGATCGGCTTGAGCCCGGCGGCGCCCTGGCCGCGGTCTTCGTCGAGCACCGCTGGCTCGCGGACGTCGCGCAGGCCACGGAGCGGACCGGCGGCGTCGCGCTGTCCTCCGACTTCGTCGATGCCGAGGCGCTGGCGCGCGAGCTGTCGGCCTGACCCGGCGCCGGGCCGCCGCTCAGGGCGCGCTGGCCAGCGCGGCACCGACGTCGAGGACGCCCGGGTGGGCGACCTTCCCGGCGAGGGCCGCATCGGGCTGGGTGGAGGAGAGGATCGCCGAGCGAAGCTGGCTATAGGAGAGGTGCGGGTCGCGGGAGCGGAGCATCGCGGCGGCCGCGGCGACGATGGGGGAGGCCATCGAGGTGCCGCTCAGCACCTTGTAGCCGGAGCCGAGATAGGTCGAGATGATGCTGTCGCCGGGGGCTCCGAGGTCGACGCTCTTGGTGCCGTAGTTGGAGAACGACGCCAACGCCCCGGTCGTGGTGACGGCGGCGACGGCGATGATGTTGCTGTCGGTCAGCGCGGCCGGGTACTCCGGCGCCGAGTCGTTGCTGGTGCCGTCGTTGCCGGCGGCGAACACGAGCAGGACGCCCTTGCTCTGGGCGTAGTCGACCGCGTCCGCGAGTGCGGTGGACTTCGACGACGACCCGAAGGAGCCGTTGACGATCTTGGCGCCCATCCGCACCGCGTAGTCGATCCCGGTCACGGCATCCGACGAGGAGCCCTTGCCTCGGGAGTTCATGAACTTCACGGGCATGACGGAGCCGGTCCAGCAGAGCCCCGAGATGCCCGTGCCGTTGTCGCCATGGCCGGCGATGATCCCGGAGACGTGGGTCCCGTGGCCTTCGTCGTCGACGCCGGAGTCGCGACCCTTGACGAGGTCGACGCCGTAGTAGTCGTCGACGTAGCCGTTGTGGTCGTCGTCGACGTCGTTGCCCGCGACCTCATGGGAGTTGTGCCAGATGTTGCCCGTGAGATCGGGATGGCTGTACTGGGCGCCCGTGTCGAGCACCGCGACCTTGGCGCAGGTCGTGCGAGCGGTCCAGGCGACCGGCGCGTTGACGGCACCTGCCCCGGTCGCTGCCAAGGCGTACTGCTCGGCATACAGCGGGTCGTCGGGCTCCGTCGACTTCTTGAGGTAGTAGTCGGGCTCGGCGTACCGCACGCCGCGCTGGCCGCGCAGGCGTCGCTGAAGGGCGCTCAGCGCGAGTCCCTTGGCGCGCACGCGCACGACGGTCCCGTCGATGTGCGACAGACGCCGCACCAACCGGCCGCCGGCCTGCTCGATGACGCGCTGCCGGGCCGGCGACGACACGCTGCCGTGGAACCCCACGACGAGCTGCCCGGGGACGGCGTCGGCGGACGCCGCGGCCGGAGCGGACGCGATCGCGCCCACGACGAGCCCGGCGACGACGGCGAGCGAAGTTGATGCAGATGGCATCGTCGGATCGAGTGTCGACCGCCCACCGAACCGGTGCATCACCTCAATGGGATGAGGCGGGCGCCATCACCCGGATCGGACGACGAGCGGCAGGGCACGAGCGCGCAAGACTGCAACCGTGGATGTCGAGACCGCCCGGGGCATCGCCTACTACAGCCACTACGACCGGCGCGACCGGTTCGGCGAGATGCTCGTCGAGCACGTGGCCCGGGTGGCCGCTGCCGTGCCGCCGTCCGCGTGCACCACCGCCTGGCTGCACGACGTGCTCGAGCACAGCGACACGGCCCCGGCGACCCTGCGTGACGAGGGCCTGACGGACCTCGAGGAGGAGGCGTTGGCGCTGCTCACGCGCGCGGCCGGCGAGCCCTTCGAGCTCCATATGCTGCGCATCGTGCACGCGTCGGGACCGGCCGGTGAACTTGCCCGCGCCGTCAAGCTCGCCGACCTCGACGACCACCTCGCACGCGCCGCGCGTGACCCTCTCGTGCTGGACCTGCCGCCTTACGCGTGGGCGCGGCGCCATCTCATGTGGTGTGCGCCGCCCCCGGCGGCGTCGAGGCAGGCGACGCGGATCCCGTCATAGAAGGCGCCCGGCCGAGCGCGCGCCGCGATGCGCACCACGAGACGCGGCGTCGGCTCGATCCGGGGCCTACATTTGGATACGATATCCAAATGTCCCAGCGCGTGACCTTCTCCCGGAACGTGACCCTGTCGTTGTCTCGGACCTGCGTGTCGCACTGCAAGTACTGCGCGTTCCAGACGCACCAGCCCCACCTCCACGAGCCTGAGTACGTCGAGCGCCTCATCGATCGCGCCGCCCGGCGCGGCGTCAAGGAGCTGCTGATCCTGACCGGGGACGAGCCCGGCCACCATCCCGGCGTCCGCAAGCTGCTGGCCGAGCTCGGCCACGGCGACTTCGTCGACTACGTGATCTGGGCGTGCCGGCGTGCCCTCGACCGTGGGCTGCTGCCGCACACGAACCTCGGCGCGCTGAGCCGCGAGGACCTCGGCCGGCTGCGGGAGGTCACCGCCTCCCAGGGGCTCATGCTCGAGTCGATCCGTCCGGACCTCGTCGCCCATCAGGGATCGCCCACCAAGGACCCGGCCCTCCGGCTCGCCACGATCCGCGCCGCCGGCGAGCTCCGGATCCCGTTCACGTCCGGGCTGCTGGTGGGCATCGGCGAGACGGCCGAGGATCGCATCGCCACGCTGGTCGCGCTCGCCGAGGCCCACGCCGAGCACGGCCATCTCCAGGAGGTGATCCTCCAGAACTTCGTCCCGCACCGCCGGTTCTACGGCGAGGAGCCGGCAGCGATCGCGACCGACGCCGCCGAGCGGTTCTGGCGCACCGGCGTGGGCGAGCACCCGGCGCTTCCCGCGCCCGCCTGGGCGACGCCGGTGACGATCGAGGAGATGGTCGACCTCGTCCGCGCGGCGCGGTCGCTGCTGCCCGACGTCGGGATCCAGGTGCCGCCGAACCTCGCCGACTGGTGGCCGGAGCTCATCGAGGCCGGCGCCACGGACCTGGGCGGCCTCAGCGCCAACGGCGACCACATCTCGCCCGAGCACCCGTTCCCGTCGCCGCATCGTGTGCGCAAGGTCCTGCAGCCCCTCGGCTACGCGCTGACCGAGCGCCTCTGCGCCTATCCGCAGTACCTCGACGACACGTGGATCGACCAGTCGGTGCTCGACGTCGTCAAGACGAAGTACTGGTCCTTCATCCCGCGACGCGGCTCGGGGCGCCGCTCGGAGCGCGTCATCCGCCACGACCTGGTCGGCGGTGCGATCGCCAAGGGCCGCGCGGGCGAGTGGCTCGACGAGGAGGAGCTGACGGCGCTCTTCGCGGAGACCCGCCCGGAGGCCGTCGAGGATCTGCGGCAGGCCGCCGACGAGCTGCGCGCCGAGCTGGCCGGGGACACGGTGACCTTCGTCGTCAACCGCAACATCAACGTCTCGAACGTCTGCGTGGTCGGCTGCGCGTTCTGCGGCTTCGGCCAGGGCAAGCGCTCGCCCGACGCCTACGAGCACGACGACGACGAGTTCCGGCTGCGCGTCCACGACGCCATCGACTACGGCGCGACCGAGCTCTGCATCCAGTCGGGCATCCACCCGGACTGGAGCATCGACGACTACCTCCGCTACCTCCACGTCGCCAAGCAGGAGGCCGCCGCGCACGCGGTGGACCTGCACCTCCACGCCTACTCGCCGATGGAGATCAGCCACATCGCCGACATCTCGGGCCTGCCGCTGGACGAGGTGTTCGCGCGCCTGCGGGCCGCCGGGTTGGGGTCCACGCCGGGCACGGCCGCCGAGGTGCTCCACGACGGCGTCCGTGAGCGCATCAGCCCCAACAAGCTGCCCGTCGCGCGGTGGGTCGAGGTCATCGAGGCGTCACACCGATCCGGCCTGCGGTCCACGGCGACCGTGATGTTCGGCCACATCGAGGAGCCGTGGGAGCTCGCCGAGCACCTGCGCGTGATCCGCAGCCTGCAGGAGCGCACGGGAGGCATCACGGAGTTCGTCCCGCTGTCGTTCATCCCGTTCCAGACCTTGCTGGGCCGCACCCACGGCGTCGCAGAGATCTCACCGGAGGAGAACCTCAAGCACACTGCGGTGTTCCGCTTGGCCCTCGGGCGCACGGTGCGCAACCTCCAGGCCAGCTGGGTGAAGATGGGCCTCGACGTCGCCACCGAGGCGCTGCGCTGGGGCGTCAACGACCTCGGCGGCACGCTCATGGAGGAGTCGATCAGCCGGCTGGCGGGAAGCCAGCACGGGGTGCGGCTCGATCCGCCCGAGCTGATCGACGCCGCCCATCGCGCCGGCCGTCCGGCGGCCGAGCGGAGCACGTTGTACGAGTTGCGCCGCCGCTATCCGGTGCCGGCCCGGGCGGCCTGATGCTCGGCGGCGACGCCGAGGCGCCGCCGACCTCCGGCGACGCGGCGCGGCGGCTCCAGGTGGTGGACGCGGTGGGGCGCATGGTCGCCGCGCGGCTGCTCATCGGCACCACCGGCAACGTGAGCGTGCGCTCCGACCGGGGGATCCTCATCACGCCGACGCGCGCCGCCTACCACCGGCTGGAGCCCGCGGACCTCGTCAAGGTCGAGGTCGGCGTCCGCTCACCGCGCAGGCCGGCGACGGCGCCGACCCCGTCCCTGGAGCTGCCGCTGCACCTGGCGATCTACGCGGCGCGGCCGGACGTCGGGGCCGTCGTGCACACCCACACCCCGTTCGCGACCGCGTGGAGCTTCCTCGGCCGTCCGCTCGAGCCGTTCACCGAGGACTTCGCGTACTACCAGCTCGGAACCGTCCGGCCGTGCGCCGGCGACGCCGGCGGGGAGGCGCTCGCCGTCGCGGCCGCGGCGGCCCTGGACGACGCCAACGGCGTGCTGCTGGCGCGCCACGGGGTCGTCAGCGTCGGCGCCACGCTGGACCTGGCGGTCGATCGCGCGGCCGCGATCGAGCACGTGGCGCAGGTCGCCTGGCTGCTCGACGGCAGGACGCCGGCGCGTAGCTGAAGCCGCCTGTGGCTATTCGCGGGCCATCATCGCGACGGCTTCGCGTTCGAGGTCGACGTACGGCTCGCCGCTGACGTCGATGGCGACCCGGTTGATCGTGCCAC
Source organism: Baekduia sp. (assembly GCF_035318805.1). Lineage (GTDB taxonomy): Bacteria > Actinomycetota > Thermoleophilia > Solirubrobacterales > Solirubrobacteraceae > Baekduia. The sequence continues at coordinate 2,049 of NZ_DATHDY010000139.1, read as the reverse complement.
CGGCGAACGCCCACGGCGCCGTGCCGGGGTAGTCGTTCGTGACGGGGTCGCTGCTGTCGCGTCCGACGCACAGCCCTTCCCCGCCGAGCGTGAACTTGCCAGGCTGGGTCTTGATGCGGCCCTCGCCGACCTTCACGTCGCCGTGGAACAGCGAGAGCGTGCCGACCGCGACGCCGGGCGGATCTTCGCGCTCCTTCTCGAAGGCCGCAGACAGGATCAGGCCCTCGCCGGTCGGCAGCTCCGTGTCCGCGACGATCTTCTGCTCGAGGCTGCCGACGAAGCTGTACACGTAGTGCAACCGGTTGTCCTTGACGTAGAGCGCGTGGCCGCCGAACCGGGCGCCGTGCGCGAACAGGACCCCCTCGGCCCCAGCCTGCGGGATGTCCACCAGCGCGGCGACCGCGTAGGACCGATTGCGGATGTTGACCGACTGCGACTCGGGGACGTCGGCGAGACCGGGGTAGTAGACATAGCGCTCGCGCGACGGCGACAGCATCGGTCGCGGCGTCGTCAGGAGCTCCAGGGGCGAGCGGTCGTCGAGCGGGAACGCGCCGTTGGCGCCGGCCTCGGCGTACCAGAGGTTGATCAGCTCCTGCAGACGCTCGGGCTCCTGGGCGGCGACGTCGTGCAGCTCGGAGCGATCGACGTCGACGTGGTAGAGCTCCCACGTGTCCTTCGCGAAGGCGTCCCAGCCGCTGAGCGTCGGGTGGGTGGTGACCGCCTTCCAGCCGTCGTGCCAGATGCCGCGCGAGCCCAGCATCGAGAAGAACTGCGTGTCCCGGGCGCTGGGCAGTGGCGCGTTGTCGAAGCTGTAGCGCATGCTCACGCCGTCGAAGTGGCTCTGGACGTGCCCTCCGATCGTCTCCGGCGGCTCGACGCCGAGCGCGTCGAGCATCGTCGGGACCAGATCCACGGCGTGGTGGTACTGCTCACGGAGCTCACCCTTCGCCTTGATGCCGGCCGGCCAGGAGATGATGCACGGGTCCGTCGTGCCGCCGTTGAACTCGTAGCGCTTCCACATCTTGAACGGCGTGTTGAACGCCATCGCCCAGCCGTTGGGGTAGTGGTTGTAGGTCTTCGGGCCCCCCAGCTCGTCGAGCATCGCGAGGTTCTCCTGGAGGTCGTCCGGGATGCCGTTGCAGATCTTGTTCTCGTTGACCGACCCGTTGGAGCCGCCCTCGCCGCTGGCGCCGTTGTCGGACACCACGACGACCATCGTGTTCTCGCGCTGCCCACTCTCCTCCAGGTAGTCCAGCAGCCGTCCGATCTGCGCGTCTGCGTGCGCGAGGAAGCCGGCGTAGACCTCGGCCATCCGGCTGAACAGCCGCTGCTCCTCGGCCGAGAGGGAGTCCCACGGCCGCGTGTAGTCCACCGCCGGGAAGGGCTGCCCCTCAGGACCGGTGCGCGTCTCGGGCGTGCCGATCGGGTTCAGCGGCGGCAGCTCGGTGTCGGGTGGGACGATGCCCAGCTCCTTCTGACGCGCGAGCGTCTGCTCGCGCAGCGCCTCGTACCCCATGTCGAAGCGACCCTTGAACCGATCGCTCCACTCCTTCGGCGCGTGGTGCGGCGCGTGGCAGGCGCCCGGGGCGTAGTACAGGAAGAACGGCTTCTCCGGGGCCAGCACCTTGGCGTCTTGGATGAACTCCAGCGCCTTGTCGGTGAGGTCGACCGTCAGGTGGTAGCCCTCCTCCGGCGAACGCGGCGGATCGACCGGGTGGCTGTCATACACCAGCTCCGGGAACCACTGGTTGGTCTCGGCGCCCAGGAAGCCGTACCAGCGCTCGAAGCCGCGCCCGTTCGGCCAGTTGCGCCGCGAGGACGCGAGGTTCATCTCGGCCTCCGGGCACAGATGCCACTTGCCCACCATGTACGTGTTCCAGCCGCGCTCGCCGAGGATCTGCTGGATCTGGCCGTTCTCGGGCGGGATCACCCCGTTGGCGTTGGGGAACCCGCTGGCGCACTCGGTGATGCAGGCCATGCCGTTGCGCGTGTGGTTGCGCCCCGTCAGCAGGCACGACCGCGTCGGCGAGCACAGCGCCGTCGTATGGA
>NZ_DATHDY010000138.1:0-94700 GCF_035318805.1 Baekduia sp. | reverse complement strand
CACGCTTCCGCGGTGTTCCCTCAGGATGCGGTGACGATCGATGGCGAAACACGCGACTACGTCGGGCGGTGTTTCTGTCCCCGCTGCGGCTCCTCCGTTTTCGCACGCAGCGCAGACGAAATCGAAGTGAACCTAGGATCCCTCGATGCTCCTGACCAACTGATGCCAACCTACGAAAGCTGGATCGTCCGTCGCGAGTCCTGGTTGCCGCCGTTTCCGCTCAAGAGACGATACGACCGCGATCGTGACGCCACGGGTCGCTTTGAGTTCGGAGGGCCCGACAAGGCCAGCCGGCCGAGCTCATAAGCGTGCGCACAACAGGCGTTGCACGCACGCTGGGTGGCCCGCCAACCGGATCGATCGTCAGAGGCCGCTCACCAGTTGCGCATCGACGCGCGGACGATGTCCTCCAGATCGTCCGAGCTGGGCTCCCTGGGCGCGACCGCGAGCAGGCGCTGCTGCTTGACGGCGCCCTGGACGAGCGCGGCGACGTCATCGTCGCCGTAGCCGAACTCGGCGATCCCGCTCGGCGCGCCGACGTCGCGCATGAGCGCGATCAGGACGTCCGGGAGCGTCTCTGCGTCAAGGTCGGCACCGGCGATCGGCTTGCCGGTCAGGAGTCCCGCGACGTGGTGATGGCGTTCGGGCATCGCGTCGTAGGTGTAGCGGAACGCTGCAGGGGCGCTGACGATGACCGAGTTGCCGTGCGGAACGAACGGCTGGTCGGTGGGATAGCCCGGCGCCTGGTAGACGTGCTTGAGGCCGGCCACGGGATAGGCGATCGCGTGAGGGATGTGCACGCCGGCGGATCCGAACCCGACCCCGGCCATGGTCGCCGCCAGCATCATGTAGCCGCGGGCCTCGATGTCGTCGGGGCCCTGCACCGCGCGCCGCAGATAGCGCCCGCCGTACTCCAGCGCCTTGGCCGACCACACGTCGGCCACGGGGTTGGAGCCCTGGTAGGGCGGCCGGTCGTCGGGCCCGTCGGGAGCAGGCCGCGTATCGAATGGGCGTGCGAGGAAGCTCTCGGCGGCATGGCACACGACGTCGAGGCCGGCCGACGACGTGACCTCGGCCGGGAGCGTCCGCGTGAGCTCCGGGTCGACGATGGCCTGAGACGGCCGCATATAGCGGTGCGAGATCCCGGTCTTGAGCTTGAGGTCCGGGATGTCGAGCACGGCGACGGTGGTCGCCTCCGAGCCGGTGCCCGAGGTGGTCGGGATGGCCAGATGCGGGCGTAGGACCGCCGGCGGCTTGCGGCCCTCGCCCACCGGCGCGTTGACGTACGCCATGACCGGTGCCGGATGCGACAGGATGAGGTTCGAGACCTTGGCGGTGTCCATCGCCGACCCACCGCCGACCGACACGAATCCGTCGACGTCGTGCTCCAGGGCGAAGTCGGCCGCGTGCTGCAACGAGTCGATGGTCGGCTCCACGCGGGCGCGGTCGTAGAGCACCACGTCAATGCCCTCCGCGCGGATGAGCCCAGCGATGCGCTCCGGGTGGCCGAGTGCCATGACGCCGGGGTCGGTGACGAGCATCGCTCGGCGGACGCCCAGCCGCCGCAGCTCCCAGCCGGCGTCCTGCGAGGCGCCAGGGCCGAACTTCACCGGCGTTGCCTCGAGCGTGAATACGGTCTCGTGAGTCCTCGGCATGGCGGTACCGTCCCACGTCTCCACCTGGGGTGGGCACGTCTCCGCGTGCATAGGTCTAGTAGCGGGGCAGGACCTCGCGGTCTTGCAGCCAGCCCATCCAGTGCCGGAACGTCTCCTCGGTGTCGTAGACGTCGGTGACCCCGGCCTTGCGCAGCTTGATGGCGCTGACGAACGCCGGAGGCGGCGGATCCTCGGCGCCGTAGGCGAAGCAGAAGTCGGCGTAGTAGTGAGACTCGCCGAGCACGTCGTCGATGCGCGTCGGCTTGAGGCCTCGTTCCTGCACGATCCTGTCCCAGGTCGCGGCGTTGGCCGGCAGGAACTCGGCCATCGACTGCGGCTCGTCGGGGCCCGCCTCGACGCCCATCTGCTCCATGAGCGCCGGCCAGAGATTGCGCCATTCGAAGACGTCACCATTGGTGACGTTGTAGTGCTGGCCGTCGGCCTCCGGGTTGGTCGCCATCATCTCGAGGGCCGCCGCGCACAGGCGCGAGTCCACGGCCTCCCAGACGTACGGGATCCCGCCCGGGAACCCGCAGGCCTCGCCGTGCTCCTTGCAGATCGCGGCGTAGGCCCCGATGACCGGTGCGAGGTTCATCGCGGCGCCGATCGCCGAGCCGATGATCAGCTGCGGCCGCAGGACGTTCCAGCGGAACCCGTGGGCCGCCGCCTGCTCCTTGAGGTAGTCCTCCTGCAGCCAGTAGAAGTTCGCGTGGTCATCACGCGGTGCGCGTTCCCGAGCCGGGATCGGCATGGGGTGGAGGTGGATGCCGTAGGCCTTCGTGCCCTGGAGGATCGTCACGTTCTCCAGGTCGTTGTTCTCGACCAGCGGCTCCAGGAAGTTCTTGAGCATCTGGAGGTTGGTCTCCATCTGGTCGGGGTCCGACCAGCCGGCGATCAGCCCGGGCTTCTCGTAGAGCGCGGTGTAGACGACGTGGCTCACGCCCGACAGGGTGGAGAGCGCTGCCCGCGCCGCCTCGGGATCACGGAGATCGACGGACAGGTGGTCGAACTCCCGTGGGCTGTCGATGTCGGGCCTGCGGCGCGACAGCGCGATCGCATCCCACCCGTTGTCGAGGAATCTCTCCAGCGCGGCGGCGCCTACGACGCCGCTCGCGCCGGCCACTAGGACCTTCGGCATGTGCTGCTCCTTGAGTGTTGCCGACACGGCGGTCGAAGGACCGCCGGAGCGAAGACCCGTGTGGCCGGCCCTACCGACATGGAGAACCCGACCGACCGATCGCTCGCTCGGAGCCTAGACCGCTGGCGGGCCGCACGTCAACCGGCCATGCGACGGGAACCGAGGGCGATCGGTTGACATCGCAGAGCGCCGCGGCCTATCGTGTGCCGACCGAGCGCTCGGTCAGCCACCGTCGCACGATCCACCACCGCGAGCCGCCCGGCGGCCGCGTCGCCAGGAGAGAACGTCCGTCATGCGTCTGCTTCCGGGAATGGCCCCGACCCCGGGCGCTCCGCCGCCTGTCGACCGCGACGCCCGTCGCCGCGGCCTCGCGCTGCAGGTGGGAGTCGCCTTCGCCAGTCCGAAGGCCGACGAGGACGCGATGGCGCGGCTGCTGCATGTCGCCGCACAGCTCGAGGACCACGGGGCGCGCAGCCTGTGGCTCGACGTGACCGGCGTCCCGCCCGATGGCTCGGGGCTCGACGCCGCCCTGGCGATCGTGCGCCGGACCGCGACGCTGGAGGTCTGGGTCGGTGTGGCGCCCGAGGCCGAGCGGCGCGCGACGCTGCGGCTGGCGGAGATGGCCCAACTCGTCGGGGGGCGTGTTGGGACCGTGCTCGTGGTGGGGGACGGCGATGGCCACGCGGGGGCCGACCGCCTCCCGGCGGCAAAGCCCACCAGCGCCTGGGTGGCCGGTGGTCCGCAGGCGGCCGCCTTCGCGGCAGCGCGCGGCGCGCGGTGGCTCGCCGCCGGCACGGAGCCCCAGGCGGCTCTGCGCGCCGCCGTCGCGGCGGAGGATCGCGGCATCGGGCGGCCCGCCGACTGCCTCGGAGCTGTCGTGCGTTCCGCGCTGGCGCGGGGCGAGCTCACCGACGGCGAGATCGGCGCGACGGGTCCGACCTCGCTGCGCATCCTGCTCGAGCGCTACATCGCCGTAGGCGCGTCGCAGCTCGTCCTCGATCCCGCGGCCTCGGATCTGGGCCGCTGGACCCACGACGTGTGTGCGCAGGTCACCGACTTGGACAGCATCGAGCCGGCGCCGTGCGGATGCTGACGCGCCGACTCCGGGACGCCCGGGTGGGCGCCGCGCCGCCGCGTCTACGATGAGTTGATGGAGCTGCAGCACGAAGGAGGACTGCTCGGCCGCGATCAGGCCTCGCTGACCAGCGAGGAGCAGATCCTGCGCGCCGCGCTGGAGTGCTTCGTGGCGAAGGGCTACCACGGCACGACCATCCGCTCGATCGCGGCGCAGTGCGGTCTGAGCGTCCCCGGGCTCTACCATCACTTCGCGTCCAAGGCGGCGCTGTTGGAGCGCCTGATCGACGACACGATGGATGACCTCCTCGCCACGACCGAGGACGCGCTGGCGCGGGCGGACGGGGGTCCCCTGGAGCGTTTCGACGCGGTCGTGAGGGCCCACGTCCGCTTCCACTGCGAGCGCCCCGAGGAGAGCTTCATCGGCAACAGCGAGCTGCGCAGCCTGTCGCCGCCGGCGCGCAAGCGCACGGTGGCCAAGCGCGATCGCCAGCAGCGCATCTTCGACGGCGTCGTCCACGACGGCCTGGCGGCCGGGCTGTTCCGGGTCCCGGTGGATCGCGAGGCCAGCCGCGCCATCGTCACGATGTGCACCGCGGTGGCCACGTGGTACCGGCGCAGCGGTCCGATGTCGCCCGACGAGATCGTGGCGATCTACAATCAGCTGGCGCGCAACGTGGTGCGCGGCGGCGAAGCGTCGACCGCCCATCGCGACGGCTTTCGCCCGGTCGCCAAGAGCGCCAACCGCTGATCGATCACACCTCGCCACATCGCGTTGCCCGGAGCGGGTGGCGGCGCGACGGTGAGGGAGAAGCCCTGCAATGGCGCACGACTTGACAACGGCAGGTCGGGTCGAAGAAGGTTGGGTCAGCCACCGAGCGATCGCTCGGTCGGTACCCCAGGAGAGATCGAAGGGTCAGCTCGATGCCGCGTTCCACCATGTCCGCTGCTGTCTCCGGCGCGCAGGTCGTCTCCCGTCCCGGGAGGGTCCCGCGGCGCCGCCGGATGCCCTGCGACTCCTTCACCAGGATCCCGCGACCACGGAGGATCGGCGTGCACGACAGACGGGCTGCCGGTGGGGCAACCACCAGCGAGGGACAGATCCTCGAGGCCGCCCTCGACGTCTTCGCCGCCAAGGGCTACCACGGTTCCACGATCCGCGAGATCGCTGTTCGCGCGGGCGTCAGCGTCGCCGGCCTGTACCACCACTTCTCGTCCAAGCGGGACCTGCTGGAGCGGTTGATGGACGACACCATGGACGGGCTGCTCGATCAGACCGAGCGCGCCGTCGCCGGCCTCGACGACGCGCCGGTCGAGCTCCTGCGGGCCACGGTTGGCACGCACGTCCGCTTCCACATCGACTTCCAGCGCCAGAGCTTCGTCGGCAACACGGAGATCCGCAGCCTCGACAGCCCCGCACGCGAGCGCATCCTGGTCAAGCGCGACCGGCAGCGTGCGCACTTCGAGGCCGCTGTGGCCGCTGGGCTGCGCACCGGGGCGTTCACGACGGCACATCCGGCCGAGGCCACGCGAGCACTCGTGACGATGTGCACGGCCGTCGCCGCCTGGTATCGCGCCGACCGACCGCTGACCCCTGACCAGCTCGTGGAGCGCTATTGCGACCTCGCGCTCCAGATGGTGGTCGCCCGCCATCCCCACCGCGCCCGCGACCGCGGAAGCGTCATCAGCCCCAACCACTCCTAGGAGAGAAGCATGACCGACACCACCGGCACCAAGCAGACCACGCTGAACGAGCTCCTCGACGGCATGCCCAAGAACTGGGGGCGCTGGGGTGACGACGATGAGATCGGATGCCTGAACTACCTCACCCCGCAAGAGGTCCTGCGCGGCGTGCAGCACGTCAGGTCCGGCAAGGTCTTCACCCTGGGCGTGCCGATCGGCGATCCCGGCGGCGACCCGGTGTGGCCCGGGCGCTCGGGTGCCACGCGCCTGATGACCCAGGACCGCAGTCACTACACGTCGGGCAAGCTGCAGCCGCTCCCCGGCGGTCTGGAGTACGCCGACGACTACATCACCGCCTTCCTGCAGGGCTCGAGCCAGTACGACGCCCTCGGGCACACCTGGTACGGCGACCAGATCTACAACGGCTACGACGCCGAGACGACCACCGGCGGCATGGCTCGCTGCGGCGTAGAGAAGCTCGCCGAGCGCGGCATCGTCGGGCGCGGCGTCCTCATCGACATGGCCCGCCACCGCGGCAAGGACGCCCTCGAGCCCGCCGAGACCTTCGGCGTCGAGGACCTCGAGGCGGCAGCCGAGGCGCAGGGCGTCACGATCGACTCACACGACAACCTCTGCATCCGCACCGGGTGGCTGAACGTGTTCTACGAGAAGGGCGCCGACGCGTTCTACGAGAACTTCGTCGAGCCGGGGCTGACGTTCACGCCTGAGCTCGTGCGCTGGTTCCACGAGAAGGAGATCGTCTCGCTGTCGACCGACACGATCGCCAACGAGGTCACGACGGACCCGGTCTCGGGCGTCGTCCTGCCGCTCCACGCGGCGCTGATGCGCAACCTCGGCGTCCTGTTCTCCGAGATCCTGTGGTTCGAGGAGCTCGCCAAGGACTGCGTCGAGGACGGCCAGTGGACGTTCCTGTACGCCGGCGCGCCGTTGCGGGTGGTCGGCGGCACCGGCGCCCCCGTCAATCCGATCGTCGTGAAGTAGGGCGGGTCGCGATGAGCGTCTACGACGAGCGGCCCTGGCTGGCCCGGTACCCCGAGGGCCTGCCGCACGACATCGAGCGCGAGCACGAGACCATGCTCGAGGCCTTCACGGCAACGGCAGCGCGCCTGCCTCAGCAGCCGGCGATCGTGTACTTCGACCGGCCGATCTCCTACCGCGAGCTCGACGAGATCACCGACGCGCTGGCCTCCGGACTCCAGGCGCAGGGCTTCAAGCAGGGCGACCGGCTGGCCGTCTACCTCCAGAACGTCCCGCAGTTCGCGATGGCGATGATCGCCGCGTGGAAGGCCGGGGGGATCATGGTGTCCGTCAACCCCATGCTGCGCCACAAGGAGGTGACGACCCTCCTGCGCGACTCGGGTGCGGTCGCGCTGGTGACGCTGGAGTCGCTCTGGGACGAGGTCGCACGCGACGTCGTCGCCGACAGCGACGTGAGCATCGTCGTCACGACGTCGGAGCTCGACTTCCTCGACGGCGATGCGCCCTCGCTGCTCGCCTCGTCGCAGCGGCATCGCGACGCCGCCACGCTGGACCTCGTCGAGCTCGTGGAGGTCCATCGCGGTCACGGCCCCGCGACGCCGAGGATGACCGCCGACGACATCGCGTTCCTGACGTACACCTCGGGGACGACGGGCCCGCCGAAGGGCGCGATCAACAGCCACGCCAACGTCGTCTTCAACGCCCAGTCCTACCGGGACTGGGTCGGTCTGGACGACCGCGATGCGGTCCTCGGCGTCGCGCCGCTGTTCCACATCACCGGCTTGGTCGGCCATGTCGCCGTGGGCCTGCTCACCGGCATGCCGATCGTGTTGAGCTATCGCTTCGACGCCGAGGTCGCGCTCGACCTCATCGAGCGCCACGGCGTGACGTTCACGGTGGGTTCGATCACGGTGTTCATCGCGCTCATGAACGCTCCGAGCGCCGGCAGCCGCGATCTCTCCAAGTTCAAGAAGATCGTCAGCGGTGGCGCGCCGATCGCACCGCCCACCGTCAAGGCCTTCGAGGAGAAGATGGGCGCCTACATCCACAACATCTACGGCCTCACCGAGACCACGTCCCCGTCGCACTGCGTGCCGATGGGCAGGCGCGCGCCGGTCGACGAGGGGTCGGGCGCCCTGTCCGTGGGCGTGCCGATCTTCAACACCGTGGTGCGGCTCGTCGACGAGGAGGGCAACGAGGTCGCTCCCGGGGAGGTCGGCGAGATCGTGACGTCGGGGCCGCAGGTCGTCTCGGGATACTGGAACAACCCCGAAGAGACCGAGCACGCGCTGCCCGGGGGAGCGCTGCACACCGGCGACGTCGGCGTGATGGACGCCGACGGCTGGTTCTACATCGTCGACCGCAAGAAGGACATGATCAACGCGGCCGGCTACAAGGTCTGGCCCCGCGAGGTCGAGGACGTCCTGTACGGGCACGAGGCCGTCCGCGAGGTGGCGGTCGTCGGGTTGCCCGACGAGTACCGCGGCGAGACCGTCAAGGCCTTCGTCAGCCTCAAGCCGGGCGCCGAGGTCGGCGCGGACGCGCTCATCGCCTTCTGCAAGGAGCGCATGGCCGCCTACAAATATCCGCGCGACATCGAGTTCGTCGACGAGTTGCCCAAGACGGCCAGCGGCAAGATCCTGCGCCGCGAGCTGCGGGACAAGGAGGTCGCGGCGCAGCGCCCCCGGTCGTAAACGTCACCACCAACGGCACCGGCCCGCGCTGCGGGCGCGGGCCGGTGGAGCAGCGGCACGAAGTGCCAATCACTCAGAACATCGCGGGGCCCGGTGTCGGCCGGTCCGCACACGAAGCCCGCCTGCGAGGGCGGGGGAGGGAAGGTACAACACGATGCGAGTTTCCAGCGACCGGGGCCAGCGCCCTGGTCAGACAGGAGTCCTGATGCTCCTGACGCGGCTCGGCGCGGTCGCGCTGCTCATCGCGGCCATCGCCGCGCTCTCGGCCTGCGGCGGAAGCGACAGCAGCAAGGCGGACTCGACGACCGCCGCGGGCGGCAGCGCCGGCGGCGGGTCGGTCAACAGCGCCGACGCCAAGGAGTTCCGCAAGCTCATGGGCTTCTCGGACGCCGATCTCAAGAGCCTGCAGGGCAAGGAGTTCAAGGTCGGAGCCATCCTCCCGCTCAGCGGACCGGGCGCCAACTTCGCCGTCGACGAGGGCAACGGCGTGAAGCTGGCCGTCGACCAGATGCAGAAGTACATGGGGATGAAGGTCACCTACACGGCCAAGGACCACAAGTCCGGCGACCCGCAGGCGGGCGCGGCGGCCGCGCGTGAGCTCGGGATCGACGGGTACGGCGTTGCGATCAACTCCTACTACGGGGTGTTTGGGTCGACGCTGAAGGACATCCAGCAGTACAAGATGCTGTCGTTCGACCCGGGCGGCGGCACCGGCAACGGGCTGAAGGGCAAGGACTACTTCTGGGGCTACCGCGCCAACACGCCGGACGACGCGTTCTTCGGCCTGCAGTACTTCAAGCAGACCAAGCCCGACGCCAAGCGCGTCGCGCTGGTGATCTGGGACGCAGGCGCGGCGTACACCGATCCGATCGAGCAGCATCTGAAGGAGCAGGTCACCGCCAATGGCATGACCTACACCGGGAAGCTGCTGACGAAGATCGGCGCGACCGACTACGCCTCGACCTTCTCCAAGCTGAAGGGCATGAAGCCCGACATCGTGGTCGCCGCGATGTTCGGGGCCGACCCCGGCTACTTCATGAAGCAGTACGTCAACTCGGGCATCACCGCCCAGGTACTGGGCGGCGAGTACGTGCCGGCCGCGGCGAAGATCGCCGGCGCGGCCTACGACAAGTACATGTTCGGCGCCGACTACTTCACGGTCGACAACCCGCCCAACCCGCTCTCGAAGTTCTTCCTCAAGGACTACAACAGGCTGTTCGGCGAGGACCCGGGCACGTTCTACCAGCCCAACTACTACGAGTCGACGCTCGCCTACCTCGAGCTGGCCCGCCGCGTCGCCGCGAAGGGCGGCGACATCAACAGCGGCGATGCGCTGAACAAGGAGATGGTCGCCGACGCGACGTTCAAGAGCGTCTACGGCGGCGACGACAGCACCGTGGGGACGATCAAGCTGGACCCCAAGACGCACGACCCCGTCGTGCGGCCCGTAGGGCTCTTCCAGGCGGGATCGACCATCAAGCAGCTGGCCGCCTGGAACATCGGCGGCAGCGACTTCAAGGTCGTCGGAGGCTCCTGACCTGACCAGCGGTGTCCGGCGGGCCCTCGCGGTCCGCCGGCCACCGTCCAGGTGTCGACCATGTCCATGATCTTTGCAACCTTCCTCGGGATCGGCTCGCTGCGCGAGGTCGCCCAAGCCATCGTAAGCGGCGTCGTCGCCGGGTCGAGCTACGCGCTGCTCGGCGTCGCGTTCGCGCTCGTGCTCGGCGTGACCGGCCGCTTCCACTTCGCGTTCGCGATCGTCTACACGTTCACCGCCTACGTCTCGGCGGTCGTGTTGGACAAGTGGGGGCTCCCGCTGCTCCCCGCCTGCCTGTTCGGCCTCGCCGTCGGCGTGGTGCTGGGTGCCACGATCGAGGCGCTGGTCTATCGGCCCCTCGCCGCCCGCGCTGGCGACAACGCGCTCCTCGGCGTGTTCGTCGCCGCGCTGGGCCTGGTCATCGCCGGCGAGAACTTCATCCGCCTCGTGTGGGGCAACAACACCCGCAACATGGGCGGCTTCCCCGAGCACACCTACACCATCGCCAACGTGAACTTCACCCTGCTCGAGGCGACGCTCGTCGTGCTGGCCCTGGTCATCGGCGTCGGGCTGACCGTCGTGCTGAACCGGACGATCCTCGGTCAGCAGATCAAGGCGGTCCGCGGCAACGCCGAGATGGCCCAGGCCGTCGGCGTCGACGTGCGGCGCATCTTCCTCGTCGTCTTCGCGATCGGCTCGCTCATCGGCGGCATCGCCGCCGTGTTCGCCGGGATGCGCTTCGCCGCGGCGCCCGACATGGGCAACACGCCGGTGTTCTACGCATTCGTCGTCGCCTTCGTCGCGGGAGTGCAGCGCTCGCCGCTGGTCGTGGTGGCCGTCGGCTTCGGGATCGGCGTCGTCGAGAGCCTCAGCACGCTCTGGGTCAGCGACAACCTCAGCGCGTTGACGGTCTTCGGACTGCTGTGCGTCTGGCTCACCGTCCGGGTCCTCCCGCAGGCGCTGCGCCAGCTGTCGGGCGCGATGTCGCGCACCAACCGGGCCCAGACACGGGCGCGCGCCTCGCGCGCCTCCGGGGCGGCGTAGGAGCGAGGGCCATGTACTGGACGGACGTCGCAAACCAGGTCCTGATCTTCGCGATCATGGCCATGTCCTTGAACCTGCTGCTCGGCTACGCCGGCCAGGTCTCGGTGGCGCACGCGGCCTTCGCCGCGATCGGCGGGTATGCCGCCGGCTACCTCTCGCTCAAGCACGGCTGGAGCATCGGCGCTGCCACCGTCGTCGGCATGGTGCTGGCGTGCGGGATCGGGGTCGTGGTCAGCATCCCGGCACTGCTGCTGACCAGCGAGTACCTGATCCTGCTGACCCTCTCGGTGCAGACGGTCATCCTGGTGATCATCTCCAGCGTCGCTGCGCTGGGCGGGCTGTACGGCCTGACCGGGCTGCCGACGGTGAACGTCCTCGGGACCGACCTCCTTCGGCCCGACGACTGGTTCAAGCCGTTGCTCGTCGCCACCGTCGTCCTGTTCGCAGGACTGACGTGGATCGGCGAGTCGCCGTTCGGCCGGGTGCTGCGCGGGATCCGGGAGGACCAGCTCGCCACCCAGGCGCTGGGCAAGGACGTCTTCATGCGCAAGGTCGTCGTCTTCGGCCTCACGTCGGCCATCGCCGCGTTCGGCGGTGCGCTCTATGGCCTGTACAACGGGACGGTCTCCCCGCCGCTGTACGGCTTCTCGACGTCGATCCTGCTGGTCGCCATGGTCGTGCTCGGTGGGCGCGGGAACATGCTCGGCTCGGTGCTCGGCGCCGGCGTGGTCATCGGCGCCGAGCCCTTCTTCGAGAAGGTCATCCAACTGGAGCCCTCCAAGGCGGCGCTCGTGCGGCTTCTCTGCTTCGGCCTGCTCCTGGTCGTCGTCCTGCTGGTGCGGCCGCAAGGTCTGCTGCCTGAGCGTGCGACCCTGGGGGCGCTGCTGCGGCGCCTGCGGCCACGACGGCCCCCCAACGTCGGCGCCCTGTCGGCCGAGCAGCTGGCCAGCGAGCTGTCCGCCGGCGCACGCACCGCGCGCGTCGAGGAGCCGCGGCCGGTCGTGGAGGTCGACGGTGTTCGCAAGGCCTTCGGAGGCATCAAGGCCGTCAACGGGCTCAGCTTCGAGCTGCTGGAGGGGCGCGTCACGGGGCTCATCGGGCCCAACGGCGCGGGCAAGACGACCGTGTTCAACCTGCTCACCGGCGCCATCCCGCCGGATGAGGGGACGGTCAAGCTGTACGGCGAGGACATCACCGGCTGGCCGATCGATCGGGTGGCGCGCCACGGCATGGTGCGGTCGTTCCAGGACGTACGGACCTTCCCGGCTCTGACCGTTCTGGACAACGTGCGCATGGCGGTGCCCAACCAGCAGGGCGAGACCCTGCGCGAGCTCTTCCTCACACCGTGGAAGGTGGTCGCAGACGCTCGTCGGGTGCGCGAGGCGGCGGAGCGGGCGCTGGGCTTCGTCGGGCTGGCGGACAAGGGCCACGCGGTGGTGTCCACGCTGCCGTTCGGCGAGCAGAAGCTCGTCGCACTCGCCCGGATCCTCGCGGCCGACGCCCGGGTCCTGCTCCTCGACGAGCCGGCCTCGGGCATCGACACCGAATGGGTCGACCGGATGGTGGACATCATCGGCCGCCTCCGTGACCACGGGCTCACCGTGTGCATCGTCGAGCACAACCTGCATGTGGTCGAGCGTGTCGCCGACCACATCTACTTCATGGAAGCCGGCCGCATCTCCGCGGACGGCACGATGCAGGAGCTCGTCGGCGACGAGCGCCTGGTGGAGGCGTACTTTGGCCAGCCCTAACGGCCGCGGGCCCGAACTGCTTGCGATCGAAGGCGTGCACGCCGGCTATCGGCGTCGTGCGGTCGTCTACGACGTGTCGATGTCGGTGCGGGCGGGCGAGATCGTGACCGTCCTCGGGCACAACGGCGCGGGCAAGACCACAACCATGAAGACGGCCTTCGGGCTGTTGCGGCCCATGCAGGGGAAGGTCACCTACTTGGGCGAGGACGTGTCGAACGCCAACTGCGCCAGGCGTGTTGCCATGGGGATGTCGTACACCCCCGCCGAGCGGTTCGTCTTCCCGGACCTGCCGGTGCACGTCAACCTGCGCCTCGGTGCGCTCAGAGAGCCGTCGCGGGAGGAACGCGCGCGCCGTGCGGAGCGGGTCTACGAGCTCTTCCCGATCCTCCAGGAGCGCGGCGACCAGCTCGCGGGCACCTTCAGCGGCGGACAACAGCGGATCCTCAGCGTGGGCATGGCGCTCATGTCGGATCCGAAGCTCATGTTGTTCGACGAGCCGTCGCTCGGCGTGTCGCCGGCGATCGTCCAGCAGATCCTCACCGCCCTGCGGCGCATGGCTGATGAGGACGGACGAGCGATCGTGATGCTCGAGCAGAACGTCGGCCACGCGCTCCGAGAGGCCGACCGCGTCTACGTCATGCGCTCCGGCAGCGTGATCCTCGAGGAGTCCGCCGAGGAGATGCGCCAGCGCGAACACTGGTGGGACCTCTTCTGATGGCGACCGGACAGGAGCGGCGGCGCGGGGCCGAGCCCGTCGACGTCGTCGCCACGCGCCAGGAGGCGGCGGCGCTCGCGCTGGCGCCCCTCGTGATCCTGGAGGCGATCGAGGCGTGGGTGCCCGGGGCCGGGCCGATCGAGACGCACCGTCTGGGGACCGGCCACTCCAACGAGACGTTCCGGCTGCAGCGCGACGGCCGCAGCTACGTCCTGCGTCGACCGCCCCGGCCGCCGTACCCGCCCACGGCGCACGACGTGGCGCGCGAGTACGCCATTCTGGCGGCGGTCGAGGATCTGGACGTCCGGGCGCCCCGACCGCTCGCCCTCTGCAAGGACCCCGGGGTCATCGGCGCGCCGTTCTACCTGATGGAGCTGGTCGGAGGCGACGTCGTACGGGAGCGCTTCCCCGCGGACCTCGACGTCCCGCTGGAGCGTCGTCGCGCACTGGAGGAGTTCGTTGACGCGCTCGTCGAGATCCACGCCGCACCATGGCGCGGGACCGCGCTCGAGGGCATCGGGCGGCCGAGCGGATACTTGGAGCGCCAGGTTCGCCGGTGGAAGAGCCAATGGGTGCACAACCGCACTCGCGAGGTGCCGGACATCGACCGGATGGGGGCATGGCTGAGCGACCACCTCCCCGCCGACCCGGAGACGACCTTGGTCCACGGCGACTACAAGCTCGACAACGCGATCTTCCACCCAGGGGCCCCGGCGCGACTCGCGGTCATCGTCGACTGGGAGATGTCGACGCTCGGAGCGCCCTTGGCCGACCTCGGGCTGCTCAGGGCGACGTACGTCCAGGCGGGCGAAGAGCCCGACGACGTGCTCGACTTCTCACCCGCGACGGCCCTCCCCGGCTGCCTGACGCGGGACGAGATCGTCGCCCGGTACGCCGCGCGCAGCGGCCGCGACGTCGGCGACCTCGCCTGGTACGAGGGCCTGGCCCTCTGGAAGATCGCGATCCTGCTCGAAGGGAGCTACAAGCGCTACCTGGCGGGGACGACCGCCGATCCCTTCTTCGCATTGCTGGCCGATGGAGTGCCGCGCCTCGCCGCGCGCGCCCTCCGACTCACCAACCACCATGGAGGTACCGCATGACCCCGCAGACCCGCGTCCCCGGCGCGGACCGCACCGCAGAGCAGGGACCGATCGCCGGCGTGGGTGACGCCGACGTCCTGGCCGCCATCGCGCTCGCCCGTCAGGGCCGGATCTACGACCTCGAGGTCGAGCGCTTCCGCGGGATGCCGCTGCACCCGGCACACCCGCAGATGGAGGTCGTCAGCTTCCGCACGCCCAAGGGCATCCAGAACCAGGGCGACCAGGCCTGGCTCAACGAGAACAACAGCGACAACATGGCCTTCATCAGCGACCTCGTCGTCGGAACCGTGCACTCGGGCACCCACGTCGACGCGCTGGCGCACGTCACCGTCGGCGAGGACAACCACTGGTACGGCGGCAACGCCGCAGGCGAGAAGCTCGGCGACTGGGGACCGCTGGTCTGCGATGCGACGGCGATCCCGCCGATCGTGACGCGCGGCGTGCTGCTCGATGTCGCCGGTCACCTCGGCGTCGACGTCATGGACAAGGGCCACGGCATCTCCGCAAGCGACCTCCAGGCCGTCGCGGCCGCGCAGGGCGTGCAGCTGCGGCCCAAGGACACGGTGCTCGTGCGCACCGGATACATCAGCCTTTACCCCGACGCCGAGCGCATGGCGCAGCACAGCGGCCCGGGCATCGACTCCAGCGCGGCGCGCTGGCTGGTCGAGCAGGGCGTGGTCTGCGCGGTCGGCGACACGGAGACACTCGAGCAGATCCCATGCGCGGACCCCAACAACCCGCACGCGGTCCACACGATCCTGCTGGTCGAGGCCGGCGTCTACATCGTCGAGATGGCCAACATGGAGCAGCTCGCTGCCGACAAGGCCTACGAGTTCCTGTTCGTCGCCCTGCCGTGCAAGATCCGGGGTGCGACGGGGTCGATGATCCGGCCGATCGCGATCGTCTGACGTAGCGGGAGGCTGGCACGCAGGGTGTTCAACCTCTGACGCCGCAGCACGTATTACAAGGCGCTCTACACCAGATAGTCGTGGACCACTTCTCCTATCTGGAGGGTGACGTCCGACACCGTGTGGGTCACCGACACGATGTCCCGCACCGGAAGCTCCGCCAAGGGTGCGAGCGCGTGCTGGTACAGCTCCAGTGCCCCAGGTCCTGTGTATGCCTCCTTGACGACGACATTCCCATATCGCCGTCCAGGCGGAGCATCGGCGCCCCGAACTTCTTCGGCAGCCCCCAGCATTCGCGGCCCTGGAGGACCGCGGCGACGCTGCCCGCGTACATCGCCGGCCGGAAGAGGATCGGCTCACCGCTCAGCTCGGCGCTGATGCTCTGCGCGACCTCGTAGTAATCGCCCAGCTTCGGCGCCCAGGCCGATCGCGAACAGCTGCCGTGGGGCCGGGGCGGGCGAGCCCAGGTCAGCTGGGTCGAAGGCGGATGCGCCGGACAAGTCCGCCTGATCGGCCCAGGCGCGGAACTCCGCCCACCGGGAGTAGATCGCCTGCGGGTCGGCGGGGAAGCGGCCGCCGCTGGCCTGCTCGACATCCACTGCCCGGCCGTCGGCCACGACGACCAGGCGGCCAGAGAGATTCGCCATGCGCATTGTCTGCTCCCGATGTGGTTGAGGATTGGACGTCCGGGCCGGGCACCCCGCAGCCCGGCGTGAGGTCGTGGATCAGCGCCGCCTTCGGGACGGCGCACCGTGCGCGTCTCGCGGTCGCTCAGCATCCGGTCGGGTGGCGCGCTCGAGTTCGATCAGGACGGAGCGGTACGGGCGCCCGGTCGCGTGCTGCATGCCGATCTCACAGGTGCGGTTGGCCGACAGGTATGCGTCGAAGTCCCGCTCGGCCACCTCGGCGGCCTCGTGCATCGTGGCCGTCTCGGTCAGCTCCTTGTGCAGCATGCCGCGGTCGCCGGCGAACCCGCAGCACTCCGCGTTTGCGGGAACCTGCACCTCGCGGGCACAGGCGGCCGCGAGGGTGCGCAAGTGATCGTCGTCGCCCAGATGGCGCATCGAGCAGGTGGGATGGACCACCGCGCTGTCGATCTGACGCGTGATCGCCAGATTCGGCAACAGCTCGTCGACGGCCCAGGCGATCGAGTCGACGACCGTGAGCGCGGCGTGCCTGCGGAGGTTGTCCGGTGTCAAGTACGGCCGGATCTCCTGCGCGATGCCGAGCGTGCACGACGAAGCGTCGACCACGAGCGGCAGCCGCCCGCCGTCGGTCCACTCCCAGGCCTTCTCGACGATGCGGTTGGCCATCACCGTATTGCCCTCGTCGTAACCCTTGGAATGCCAGATGGTCGCGCAGCAGGAACCGGTGATGTCCGGCGGAATCCACACCGGCCGCCCAGCCCTGCGTGACACCTCGACGACGGCCTTCGGCAGGGATTCGCCCACCGGGCCGGCGAAGATCCGATTGACACAGGCCACGTAGTACACGGCAGCAGCCGCGGCCCGGTCGGTCGGAGGCAGACCCCGGCTGGCCGGAGCGGGAATCTCGGGGAGCCATTCGGGGACCAGCTCCGGCGAGATCAGTTTGCGGACTGCCGCGGTGAGGCTCTCCAGCACCCGGTCACTGAGGTGGTCCGCGACGCCGAGGGCCGCCCGGACCGACCGCTCGGCGACCGAGAACGCCCTCGCGACCCGGGCCGCGTTGCGCTCCTCGCGGGCGGAGTGCCGTAGGTGGCGGAAGCTCTTCATCATGGCGCCGGTGTCGATGCCGACCGGACAGGCGATCATGCAGGTCGAGTCGCCGGCGCAGGTGTCGACCGCGTCGTAGCCATAGGAGTCCAGCAGCGTGTCCATCACCGTGGAATGAGCGGGCTGGCGCAGCATCTCGCGGCGGAGCACGATGCGCTGGCGCGGCGTGGTCGTCAGGTCGCGGCTCGGGCAGACGGGCTCGCAGAAGCCGCACTCGATGCAGGGGTCGGCGACGGCCTCGATGGTCGGGATCGTCTTGAGACCGTGCAGGTGAGCCCGTGGTTCGCGGTTGAGCACGACCCCGGGGGCGAGCACGCCATCGGGGTCCAGGGTCTGCTTCACCCGCCACATCACCTCCGTCGCACGGGCGCCCCATTCCAGTTCGAGGAACGGCGTCATGTTGCGTCCGGTGGCGTGCTCTGCCTTCAGCGAGCCGTCGAATCGGCGTACGGTCATGGTGCAGAAGTCCTGCATGAACGCCGCGTAGCGCTGGACGTCGTCGGGCTGGGCTGCGTCGAATGCGAGCAGGAAGTGCAGGTTGCCGTGCGCGGCGTGGCCTGCGACCGCCGCGTCGAAGCCGTGTTTGCGCTGCAACTCGCACAGCGCCACACAGGCGTCGGCCAGTTGCGAGGGCAGCACCGCGAAGTCCTCGGTGATCAAGGTCGTCCCGGCGGGCCGCGCCTTGCCGACCGCCGTCATGAACGCTTCGCGGGCATGCCAGTACGTGCGGATCGTGCGGGCATCCTCGGTGAAGCGGTTGGTGACCGACGGGACGGGAGACACGAGGGTCAGCTGCTCCCGGATCGCCGCAGCGGCTTGCTGGTCGTGGCGGTGCGCCTCGGCGTCTGCGGCGCGGAACTCGACCAGCAGAGCGGTCACGCTCCGCGGCAGGTCGGCCCAGTCACCGGGGACCCCAGCCACACTCGCGCAGGCGCGCAGCGTGTTGCCGTCCATCACCTCGATCGCGCGCGCCCCCGCATCGGCGAACAGCGGCACGGCCGCCGCGGCGTCGGTCAGCGTCGGGAAGAACAGCATGGCCGTGTGGGTCAAGCGGTCCAAGGCGACCGTGTCGAACACCGTCTCGGCGATGAAGCCCAGGGTGCCCTCCGAGCCGACCATCAGCCCGCGCAGGATCTGTACCGGCGTGGTCCCGTCCAGGAACGCGTCGAGCCGGTAGCCGCTGGTGTTCTTGAGCCGGTACTTCTTGCGGATGCGGGCGACGAGCACGCTGTCGCTCTCGATCTCGTCCTTCAGTGCCGTCAGCCTGTCGCACAGCTCGGGCTCGGCTTCGCGGAGCCGCGCATCGGCGTGCGGATCCGCGGTGTCCACCACCGTGCCCGATGCCAGGACGAACGTGAGCGAGGACAGCAGCTTGTAGGAGTTGCGCGTCACGCCGGCCGTCATGCCGGAGGCGTTGTTGGCCACGACGCCGCCGACCGTGCACGCGTTGGAGCTCGCCGGATCAGGTCCCATCAAGCGACCGTGCCGGGCCAGCGTGACGTTGGCGCGTCCCACGGTGGTGCCTGGCCTGATCCTGGCTTGGGCGCCCCCGTTGAGGACTTCGACGCCGGTCCAGTGGCGGCGCACGTCGACCAGGATGTCCTCGCCTTGCGACTGTCCGTTCAACGAGGTGCCGGCCGCGCGAAACACGATCTCGCGGTGGTGCTCGCGGGCGTACCGGAGGACCGCGGCGACATCGTCGACCGTCTCGGCGATCACGACCACCTGCGGGACGAAGCGGTATGGACTGGCGTCGGAGGCGTATCGCACCAGGTCGGACAGCTTGTGCAGGACCTTGCGGTCGCCAAGGAGGCGGATGAGGTCCTCGCGGAGGGCGTCCGGCGTGCCAGCTGCACGCTCCTCGGTCACCCGGTCGGCGTGTGGACCGTCGGTTCCGGTCGGTCGCAGCGCTCCGGGTTTCGGACCGGCGGCGTTCCTGCGGAGGCGCATCGCCTAGCCGGCTCCGGTCGTCGGGCGGGCGACCTGGCCGCCGGACAGGTTGCTGCCCGCGGATTCCTGGATGTTGGTGAGCCAGTTGCGCGGGCCGCCGCCGCCAGCCACCAGACGGTGAGGCGTGCGATCACGGGCGCAACTCGCCGGGGCTGATGCGGCCACTTTCGATGCTCCTTCCAGGTCGACGGCTCGGTATGCGCGGCTGATGGGCGGCCACGCTGTAACCGTCGCGGACAGGCAGGCCGCTCGCATCGGTCAATCACCGCACGCGTGTCCCTAGTCGCGCGGGCCGGTCACCTGGTCCGTGCGCGCCTGGCGCACTGGATTCGGTCAGATCCAGCTGCGACGCTTGAAGACCATGTACAACGTGAGCGAGACCATGAACATGAGGACGATCGCGAAGAGGTAGCCGAAGCGCCAGTGCAGCTCGGGCATGTGGTCGAAGTTCATGCCGTAGACCGTGCCGACGAGCGTGGGGGCGAAGAGGATCGCGGCCCAGGCCGAGATCTTCTTGACCTCCTCGTTCTGCGCGTTGGAGACCTCGCTGAGCGCCTTGGTCTCCAGGGTGAGGTTGACGTTGAGGATGTTCTGCAGCAGCTGGCGGAAGCCGTCGGCCTGCTCCTGGACGCGCAGCGCGTGGTCCTGGACGTCGCGCAGGTAGCGGCGCTCCTCGTCGCCGACGTCGGGGTCCTCCATGAGCTGGGCGAGCATTCCGGGCAGCGGCTTGGTGGCGCGCTGGAAGTTGATGACCTCGCGCGTGAGCTCGTAGATGCGGCGTGACGCGTCGGTGGTGATGTCGAAGACGTCGTCCTCGATCTCGTCGATGTCGTTCTCGACGCCGGCGACCACCGGCCCGTAGTCGTCGACGACGCGGTCCATGATCGCGTGCAGCACCGCGACGGGCCCGCGGCGCAGCAGGTCGGGGCGCGCCTCCAGGTCGTGGCGCACGGCCGCGAGGCTCGGGGTCTCACCGTGGCGGACGGTGATCACGAACCGCGGCCCGGCGAAGACATGCACTTCGCCGAACTCGACGGTCTCGCTCTCGTCGATGTAGCGCGCGGGGCGCAGCACGCAGAAGACCGTGTCGCCGTAGCGCTCGAGCTTGGACCGCTGATGCGCGTTGACGGCGTCTTCGACCGCGAGCTCGTGCAGGTCGAACTCGCGGGTGACCCCGACGAACTCCTCGGCGGTCGGACGGTACAGGCCGATCCACGCCATCCCGCCCTGGTCGCGGCAGGCCTGGGCCATCGCCGCCAGGTTCGACGGCTCGGCGACTCGGTGGCCGTCGCGGTAGATGGCGCGGTCGACGATCACGGACGGTCAACGTACTGCGCGAGCCGGTCTCGCGAAGGCGACATGTACGCGATCTGTACGCGCCGGCCCGGGAACGCCACGGTCTCCCCATGCGGGCTGACGCACACTGGGTCCATGCAGCATCGAGAAGACCCCTCACCCGCCGGCGTCGCCCACCCCGACGCCCAGCACGCGTCGCTCCATGCGGGCTCCGACGCCGTGGGCCTGGCGCCGCACGTCGGCGACCATCACTTCTGCCATCCCAACGTCGCGCCCGTGTCGCGACCGGTCCCCGCCGCGACACGGCAGTGGTGATGGCGGCCGGCGCGCGGCCAACAGAGTGGATCGAGCCACCCCGCACGACACGACGATGGGCCATCATCAGCGCATGGAGCTCAAGGACAGGACCGCGCTGCTGACCGGCGCCGCCGGCGGCATCGGCACCGCGACGGCACAGCGGCTCGCCCGTGAGGGCACGCGCCTGGTGCTCACCGGCCGCGACCAGGCCGCGCTCGAGACCCTGCGGGCGTCGCTGCCGGGCAGCAGTCACATCGTGCTCGTCGCCGACCTCGGCGACCGCGGGCAGGTCGACGGGCTCATCGCCCGGGCCGCGGCCGCGGCGACGGCCCCGATCGACGTGCTCGTCAACAACGCCGGCATCGAGCTGTCGGCGACCTACCACCGCCTCACCGCTGCCGACATCGAGCGGATGATCGCCGTCAACCTGCTCGCGCCGATGCTGCTGACCCACCAGGCGATCCCCGGGATGCTCGAGCGCGGCCGCGGCGAGGTCGTGCAGATGTCGTCGGTGGCCGGCCTCACCGGCACGGCGTGCTGCGAGCCATATGCGGCGACCAAGGGCGGCCTCGTCCGCTTCACGGAGGCGCTGCGCGCGACCTACGCCGGCACGCCGCTGGGCTTCTCGACTGTCTGCCCCGGCTTCACCCGTGGCGGTGGGATGTACACGCGCATGGAGGAGCAGGGCCACCGCTCCAACGCGCTGCTCGGCACCACGACCGTCGAGGCCGTCGCCGACGCGGTCGTGGCAGCGATCCGCGACGACCGCCCGATCCAGGTCGTCAACGGCCGTCCGCTGCGACCGGTGCCGGCCCTCGCGGCGCTGATGCCGCGCCTCGGCGAGCGCCTCATGGAGCGCACCGGAGCCAACACGATCTTCCGCCGGCTCGCCGCCGCCCGCGAGCCCACCTGACGCCCCACGTCGAGCCGACGCCCCCGGCGGCGACGTCGCCGCCGCCGCCGAGCCCGCCCGACCCCGGGCAGATCAGTCGCGCGCCGGCCGGTAGGTGCAGATCAGGACGCCGGTGCCGGCGGTCGTGGTCGAGACGAGCTCGAGCGGGCGGGCCTGGCCGTCGTCGGGGAAGACCCGCTTGCCGCCACCGAGCAGGATCGGCTCGATCATCAGCACGTACTCGTCGACGAGGTCGTGCTCGACCAGCTGCTTGGCGAATGCCGAGCTGCCCCAGATCTGCAGCCCCTTGCCCTCGCGTGCCCGCAGCTCGCGGACCGCGCCGATCGCGTCGTCGCCGGGCAGCAGGGTGGAGCCCGACCAGGTGAGGTCGTCCTGGGTGAGCGTGCGTGAGGCCACGTACTTGGGGATCTCGTTCATGCGGTCGGCGAAGGGATCCCCGGCGCGGTCGGGCCAGGCCGCGGCCATGTTCTGCCACGTGCGCCGTCCGTACAGCAGCGCGTCGCTGCGGTCCATGATCTCGCTCACGACGGGACCCATCGCCTCGACGTCGAAGTACGGGCCAGACCAGCCGCCGTGGGCGAAGCCGCCGTCGTCGTCCTCGCCGGGCCCACCCGGCGCCTGCACGACGCCGTCGAGGCTGATGAAGTCGCTGAGGATGATCTGCATTGGTGCTCCCTTGCTCGGTTGTCGGGCGTGTGTCAACAGGTAGACGGGTGCCGCGCGGCGGAATCATCGCATCGCGCGTTCACCTCACGCCCCCGAGCGGTTGAGAGATTGCCGGCCCGTGCAGCGGTCATGGGTCCATCATCGATTCTCGATTATGCTGGCGGAATGAGCTCCGGATCACCCTGGACGGCGTCCCGGGCACGTGCCGTCGACCAGATCGCCGGCGACGACGGGGTGGTGGTCGGCGCCGCCGTCGACCACCGTGACTCCCTGTCGGTCGCCCTGCGGCGGCGCGGTCTTCCCGATCCGAGCCCGGAGGAGCTCACGGAGCTCAAGGTGCGTGTCGCGAGGGTCTTGGCGTCGGAGGCCAGCGTGGTCCTGCTGGACGCCGAGTTCTCGGCGGCACAGGCGCTCGCCGCCGGCGCGGTGCCCCGCCGCACGGGGCTCGTCGTGCCGTTGGAGGCGCAGGGCTACGGCGACGGAGGGGACATCCGCCGGACGAGCCTGCTCCCCGGATGGGATCCGCAGAAGGCGGCCGCCCTTGGGGCGTCCGGCTGCAAGCTGCTGCTGCCCTACCGCCCCGACGTGCCGCAGCAGCGAGGCCACCAGGACGAGGTCGTCGAGCAGGTGGTCGGTGCGTGCCGCCGGGCCGGCGTCGCGCTGGTGCTCGAGCCCATCGTCTATCCGCGCGACGGCGAGGAGCTCCCGGCGGAGCGGTTCTCGGAGCTGGTGACCGAGACCGCCGCCGCGCTGGCGCGGTTTCGCCCGGAGATCCTCAAGCTGCAGTACCCCGGCTCGGCCGGCGCGTGCGCCGAGGTCGACCGCGCCTGCGGTCCGGAGGTCCCGTGGGTCCTGCTGGGCGGGGGCGCCGACGCCGAGGTCCTGATCGGGCAGATCGAGGAGGCATGCGCCGCCGGCGCCAGCGGCTTCATCGTCGGACGGACGCTCTTCGATCCCGGCCTGGTGGCCGACGCCGAGGCGTCGGTGCGCGCGCTGCGGGAGGAGTCGGTGCCGATGTTCGCCCGCATGGCGGCCGCGGCGCGGCGCCATGCGCGGCCGTGGCGTGAGCGGGTCGGGGCCATTCCCGCACCGGCGCTGGGCTGGTACCGCGACTGATCGGCGGCCCCGCCGCCTCAGCTGTGGCGCCCGCGCTGCTCGATCAGCAGCTTGCCGAACATCTCGACATGGCCGCGGATCTCCCGCCCCGCCGCCTTGGCGTTCCGGCGGCGCAGCGCTTCGAGGATGGGCCGGTGGAGCTCCGCCGCCTTCTCAGGGGGAAGGCCGGTGCCGAGCGCCGTGATGGTCGTGCGCGCATCGACCTGCAGCGAGTCCCAGATCTCGATCAGCCGGGAGTTGCCGGACGCCTCGACGATCAACCGGTGGAAGCGAACGTCGTGCTCGACCTGCTCGCGGACGTCGTGCGCGTTGGCCATGCCCTCGATCTCGGCCTCCAGGGCGGCGACGTCGCCGTCGAGGCGCTTCGCCGCCTCCCGGGCGGCGACCTCCTCGAGCGCGGCGCGGATGGGGAAGACCTCGATGAGCTCGTCGTCGCTGACCTCGCGCACCCACGTTCCGCGGAAGGAGGCCGACTCGACGAACCGCAGGAGCTCGAGCTCGCGCAGCGCCTCCCTCACGGGCGCCTGGCTCGTCCCGAGCTCCTGGGCGATCCGCGTCTCGATCAGGCGGTCACCCGGCGCGTAGACGCCCGACAGGATGCGATCGAGCAGGAGGGTCTTGACCTGATCGCGCAGGACGGTGCGACCGATGCCCAGGGCGGATGGCTTGGGTCGCGCGACGCTTGGATCCTTGGCGGCCATCCCATCATCTTCGCAGCGGACGAGGCAGGATCGATGATCGACCACCGATGACGAGGCCGGGCCTCAGCGACGAACGGAGGCGCGCATGCTCGACCCGTCGGCGTCGGGCGCCTCGTGACGCCACAGCGCCGCGCCGACCGCCCCGGCCGACGGGCCGAGCTCGGCGGCGGCGATCGTCAGCGCGTCGGTGGGGCACACCCGGGCGCGGGCGACGATCTCCCGGCGCAGCGGCGCGAGCAGCAGCTCGCCCGCCTCGGCCACGCCGCCGCCGACGACGATGCGATCGGGCCAGAGGAGGACGGCCGCCCCGCCCAGCGCGACCCCGACGGCCCGGGCGGCGTGCTCGAGCGCGGCGCGGGCGCGCGCATCGCCACCCCGCGCCGCCGCGATCACCTCCCGGACGGTCGCGCGCCCGGCGCGCGCCGCGATCGCGGCGGCACCCGCCACGCGGTCCAGGCATCCGCGGTTGCCGCACCCGCACGGCGGCCCGTCCGGCTCGACGATCGTGTGGCCGATCTCGCCCGCGTGGCCGAGCCCGAGGTGCAGGCGCCGGTCGACGACGACGCCGCCGCCGACGCCCGTGCCGAGCGTGACGCACACCATCGTGCGCGCCCCGCGCCCGGCGCCCATCCGCAGCTCGGCGAGCGTCAGCGCTCGCGCGTCGTTGATCAACAGGACCGGCAGGCCCAGCCGCTCGGCCACCGGCCCGGCGATCGGCCGGCCGACCCAGTCGCCCGCGAGGTTGGGGAGGATCACGCCGGCCCCGGTCTCGGCGTCGAAATGGCCGGGCACGCCGAGGCCGACGCCCTGCGGCGGCCCGAACGGCGCGACCGTGGCCTGCGCCAGCCGCGCGACGCGCGCGAGGACCGCGTCCGGCCCCTCCTCGGACCGTGTCGGCTCCGAGGCGGTCGCCAGCACCCGCGGCTCGCCGCCGTCGATCTCGACCACGGCGCACTTGATGTTCGTGCCGCCCAGGTCGAGCCCGACGCAGACGGTCATCGCGCGGTCCAGCCCCCGTCGACGGGGAGCACCGCGCCGGTCACGAAGCGCGCGCCGGGGCCGGCGAGGTAGGCGACCGCCTCGGCGACGTCGTCGGGCGTCCCGAGGTCGCCGGTCAGCGGCTGGAGCTCGGCCAGGCGCCCGCGGATCCGGTCGTCGCCCTGGGCGCGGGCGCTCATCGGCGTCGCGACGAGCCCGGGCGCGACGACGTTGCAGGCGATGCCGTCGGGTGCGTAGGCCACCGCCATCGAGCGCGTGAGCGACACGATGGCGCCCTTGCCGGCGGCGTAGGCATGGGTCGCGAAGTCGGGGTCGCCGCCGACGAGCCCGAGCACCGACGCCAGGTTGACGATCGCCCCGCCGCCGCGGGCCCGCAGCACGGGAACGGCGTGCTTGCAGACGAGGAAGACCGAGGTGAGGTTGGCCTCCATCACCGCGTTCCACCCCTCGAGCGGGATGTCCTCCACCAGGCCGTCGCCGAGCCGGCGCCCGCTGATGCCGGCGCCGTTGAACACCACGTCGAGGCCGCCGTGGCGCTCGACCGCCGCGGCGATCGCCGCGGCCACCTGCGGCTCGTCGGTGACGTCCGCCTGCACCGGGTCGATCGCGGCGCCGGTCCGAACGCCGCGCAGGTCGCGGTCGACGGCGACGACCTGCGCGCCTTCGCGCACCAGCACGCGCGCGACCGCGCCCCCGATGCCGCCGCCGGCGCCGGTCACGAGCGCCACCCGGCCGGCCATGGTCACGCCTCTCCTCGCAGCGCGTGGCGCGCGGTCGCGGCGTCGGTGACCAGCGCGTCGAGCAGGCCCGAGCACAGCGCGCCGCGCACGGCGGCGTGCTTGGCCGGGCCGCCGGCCGACGCCAGCACGCGCGTCGCGGCGAGCTGGTCGCGCGACATGGAGATCGCGCGGTCGGCCGCGGCGGTGTCGACGAAGCGGCCGCCGGCGTCGAAGGCGTGCACGAGCACGTGACCCACGGCATCGGCGGGCGCGCCGGCCAGCCGCCCGGCCGCCCCGACGCCGGCGAGCACCAGATCGAGGCGGTCGAACAGCTCGACGGTGGGTCGGACGACCTCGTTGGCCAGCAACTCGTCGCGGGCACGGCGGCTGGCCATCGCGGGCGCGGGGAGCGCGTGCAGCCGGCCGCCGAGGCGCTCGGCGAAGCGCAGCGCGAGCTCGGTCGGGCCGGTCCCCGGCTCCAGACCGGGGACGGCGCCGCAGACCTGCACGACCTCGGTGCCGGCCCCGGGGCGCTCGGGCAGCTCGGCCGCCACCTGCTGCAGCGTCGCGCCCCACGCGACGCCGAGCCTGCCGCCTTCGGGCAGCAGCTCGGGCAGCCATGCGGCGGTCGCCCGGGGGATGAGCGCCGCGTCGCCGACGACCACCGCGAAGTCGATCCCGTAGCGCGCCTCGAGCGCCCGCGACAGCTCGCCGTCGACCTCGACCGGGTCGTGGATCTCGACGCGCACGATGCCCTCGCTGCGCGCCTGGTCGAGCAGGCGGGCGACCTTGAAGCGCGAGATCCCCAGCCGCTGCGCGATCTCGCGCTTGGTGACGTCCTGCTCGAAGTACAGGCGGGCGACGTGGGCTTTGGCGATCTCCTGCGACACGCTCATAGGAGCATATACTCGCTCAGATGAGCACCGCAGGCCGGCCTCCCATGCCGCCGCGAGACCGAGCCCTCAGGGCGAGGTCTCGCACGGGAACCGAGCCCTCAGGGCGAGCGTTCCCCTACGAGGTCGACGTCCTCGTCGTCGGCGCAGGATCGGCCGGCTCCACCGCCGCGATCGCCGCGGCGCGCACGGGCGCCCGCACGCTCCTCGTCGACCGCCTCGGGTTCCTCGGCGGCATCTCGACGAGCGTGCTCGACACCTTCTACGCCTTCTACACCCCGGGCGCCCGGCCCCGCAAGGTCGTCAGCGGCATCCCCGACGACGTCGTGCAGCGCCTCGCCGCCGAGGACGCCGTCTTCGAACGGCCCAACACCTACGGCGCCGGCACCGGCCTGACCTATGACCCGGAGGTGCTCAAGCGCACCTGGGAGGAGCTCGTGCTCGCGGCCGGCGCGCAGGTCCTGCTGCACAGCATCGCCTGTGCGGTGCGCGCCGACGCGCAGGGACGCGTGGCCGAGGTCGACGTGCTCACCCGCGGCGGCCCGCGCACCGTGCGCGCCGGCGCGGTGGTCGACGCCTCGGGCGACGCTGACGTCGTCCACCTCGCCGGCGGGTCCTACGAGTCGCCGGCCGACGGCCACGAGGTGCAGTCCCTGTCGACCGTCTTCCGCATGGCCGGCGTCGACGTGGCTCGTGCGCAGGCGGTGCCCAAGGAGGAGATGTGGCGGCTGATGCGCGAGGCCTCGGAGTCCGGCCGCTACCGCCTGCCGCGCCTCGAAGGCTCGGTGCACCGCACCCCGCAGGAGGGCGTGATGATGGCCTTGATGACGCGGATGGGCGGCGTGGATCCGACCGACCCCGAGCAGCTCACCGCCGCCGAGATCGAGGGCCGGCGTCAGTGCCATGAGTACTTCCGGTTCCTGCGCGAGCACGTGCCCGGCTACGAGCGGGCGGTGCTCGTGAGCACCAGCCCGGCCATCGGCATCCGCGAGAGCCGGCGCATCGTGGGCGACCACATGCTCAGCGTCGACGAGTGCCTGGCCGCGACCGCGTTCCCCGATCAGATCGCGCGGTGCGGCGCGCCGATCGAGGACCACCACGCGGGCCGCGACACGCGCTGGGTCTACGTGCCGGAGGGCGAGACGTACGGGATCCCGTACCGCAGCCTGCTGCCCGCAGGCGTCGAAGGCGTCGTCGTCGCCGGGCGCTGCTTCTCGGCCACCCACGACGCGCACGCGTCGGCCCGCTCGATGGGCACGTGCATGGCGATGGGCCAGGCCGCGGGCACGGCCGCCGCGCTCGCCGCCGCCGCCGGGGGCACGCCGCGATCGGTCGGACCGGACGCCGTCCGCACGCGCCTGCGCAGCGACGGCGCGGACGTCGGCGACCTGGCGCAGACCGCATGAGCGCGATCGAGCGCATCGCCGCCGGCCGCGTCGTCGCCGTCCTGCGCCGCGTCGGCGACGTGGGCGCCCTGGTCGACGGGCTCGTCGCCGGCGGGATCGACGTGGTCGAGGTGACGATGGACGGCGAGCACGCCGCCGCCCAGATCGCGCAGCTGCGCGCGCGCGGCGACGTGCTCGTGCTGGCCGGCACCGTCCGCACGCCGGCCGACGCGGAGGCGGCCGTCGCGGCCGGCGCCGAGGTGTGCGTGGCGCCGGGCACCGTGCCCGCGACGATCGCCCGCTGCCATGAGCTCGGCGTGCCGATGATCCCCGGGGCGCTCACGCCGACCGAGGTCGAGCGCGCGTGGGCGCTCGGCGTCGCGATGGTCAAGCTGTTTCCGGGCTCGCTGGGCGGCCCGCAGTACGTGCGCGAGCTGCGCGCGCCGCTGCCCGACGTGCCGCTCATGGTCACCGGCGGCGTGACCGCCGAGAACGCCGGGGCGTTCATCGCCGCCGGCGCGACGGCCATCGGCGCTGGCTCCTCACTCGCGGCCGCCGCCGACGTCCCCGCCGCCGCCCGCGCGCTCGCCGCCGCGGCGCGCTCGGCGTAGCCGCGGGCCGGCGCGCCCTTGACATTTCCGCCCGCGGCTGGAAGAAGTAGCCGACCTGTCCATATGTCTAGAGGACCTGCATGACTGACCAACACACGCGTCCCGTCCAGGTCGGCCTGATCGGGTCCGGCTTCGTCTCCGAGTTCTACATGGCCGGCCTCAACGAGGTGCCGGGCGCGCGCGCCGTCGCGAACTACTCGCGCAGCGCCGAGCGCGCCGCCGCCTTCGGGGCCCGGCACGGCATCCCGTCGCAGTACACCGAGATCGCCGACCTGTGCGCCGATCCCGAGGTGCAGCTCGTCGTCATCGGCCTGCCCAACCACCTGCACCTCGAGGCGATCCGCATCGCCGCGCAGGCGGGCAAGGCCATCGTCTGCACCAAGCCGCTGGCGCGCACCGGTGACGAGGCCGCCGAGATCATGCGCATCGTCCGCGAGGCCGGCGTCATGCACGGCTACGCCGAGACCGAGGTCTTCGCGCCGAACGTCGTGCGCGCCCGCGAGATGATCGAGGCCGGCGCGATCGGCAAGGTCCTGACCGTCCGGGCGCGCGAGGCGCACTCCGGCCCGCACGCCCCGCACTTCTGGGACGCGGACCTCGCCGGCGGCGGCGCGCTGCTGGACATGGGCTGCCACACGATCGAGGCCGCGCGCTACTTCTTCGGCAAGGACGACGTGCCCACAGAGGCGTTCGCGTGGGGCGCCACGATGTCGCACGCCGACAAGACCACCGCCGAGGACAACGCCATCGCGCTGGTCAAGTTCGCCAGCGGCGGCATGTCGATCACCGAGGCGTCGTGGTCGGCCAAGGGCGGCATGGAGCTGCGCAACGAGGTCATGGGCACCGACGGGCGCCTGATCACCGACTCCTCGTCGGTGCCCGTCTGGGGCTTCATCTCCAACCCGGTGGACTACATCGTGGAGAAGGCCGACTCCGAGACCGGCTGGGTCTACCCGCTGCCCGAAGAGGCCTACAACTACGGCTACACGCACGAGCTGCGGCATTTCGTGGACTGCTTCGCCTCGGGCCAGACGCCGCGCGAGACGTTCGCCGACGGCTACGTCGTCAACTGCGCGCTCGACGCCTGCTACCGCTCGATGAAGAGCGGGATCTGGGAGCCGATCGAGCTCGACCCGTCGGTGACCGGGTGAGCGCCGGCGCCGCGTCCGGCTGGATGGACGAAGCGCGCGCGCTGCTCGAGCGCATCCAGGCCACGCAGGACCCGGCGCTGGAGGCGGCGGCCGAGCTGTGCGCGGGCGCGATCGGCGGCGACGGCCTCGTGCACGTGTTCGGCACGGGGCACTCGCGCATCGGAGTGGAGGAGATGTTCCCGCGCTACGGGTCCTACCCCGGCTTCCATCCGATCGCCGAGCTGTCGATGACGTTCCACACCCAGGTCGTGGGCGCCAACGGACAGCGCCAGGCGATGTTCATCGAGCGCGTCGAGGGCCTGGCGGACACGATCCTGGGCAACTTCCAGCTCGCGGCGCCCGACTGCTTCTTGATCTTCAGCGCCGGCGGCCTGGGCGCCGTGTCGGTGGAGATGGCGGCCGGGGCGCGCGCCCGCGGGCTGCCCGTGATCGCGGTGACCTCCGTCACGCAGTCGCGGGCCGGCACGCCGTCGCACTCCAGCGGCGCGCGGCTCATGGACCATGCCGACGTGGTGCTCGACCTGTGCACCCCGGCGCCCGATGCGCTGGTGTCGCTGGACGGCCTCGACGTGCCCGTGGGCCCCGGCTCGACGATCGCCGCCGTGGCGCTGGGCAACGAGCTCAAGGTCCGCACGGCCGCGCGGCTCGTGGCCCAGGGCGCGATGCCGCCCGTGGTCACGAGCGCCTCGGTGGTCGGGCGCGAGCGCGCGGACGAGCTGTTCGACGCCGCCTACGCCGAGCACGCCCGGCGGGCGTCGCGCGTGCTGCGCGGCGCGCAGCACGGCCGCTGACCCCGCGGTCCGCGCGGCGTCGCAGGTCGGTCTTGCCCACCTCCGGGCAACCTGGTACGTTGCTCCGCGGCATCGTGGCAATCGTTTTCCACAGAGAGCGCGGAGGGTCGGATGAATGAGACGCAGCCGGGGGGCGGTGCGGTCGCCGTGGTGCCGGACGGCTCGCTGAGCGGACGGCTGGTGCTCGTCACGGGCGCCAGTCGCGGCATCGGCGCGGCGATCGCGTTGCGCGCCGCACGCGCGGGCGCCGACGTCGCCGTGGCCTACCACGAGCAGGCCGACGGCGCCGAGGCGGTCGCCGATGAGGTCCGCGCGCTCGGGCGCCGCGCCGCCACGTTCGCCGCCGACCTCTCCGACACCGGCCAGGCCCGCGGGATGGTCGCCCGCGTGCAGGACGAGCTCGGCCCGATCCACGGGCTCGTCAACAACGCGGGGATCATGCCCCAGAGCCCGTTCCTCGAGATCTCCGACGAGGAATGGAACGAGGTGCTGAGCACTGACCTGACCGCGGCGTTCGCCTGCAGCCAGGCCGTGCTCCCCGGCATGCTCGAGCGCGGCTCGGGCTCGATCGTGATGATCAGCTCCCGCCTGGGGCAGATCGGCTTCGCCGGGGTCGCCCACTACAGCGTCGCCAAGGCGGGGGTGATCGCGCTGGCCAAGTCGCTGGCGCGCGAGTTCGGTCCGCGCGGCATCCGCGCCAACGCGATCGCGCCCGGCGTCGTGGTCACCGACATGGGCGCGCAGGTCATGGACGGCGAGGTCGGGCGCAAGCGCATGGCCGAGCTCCCGCTCGGCCGGTTCGGCACGCCGCCCGA
This sequence comes from Baekduia sp., assembly GCF_035318805.1. Lineage (GTDB taxonomy): Bacteria > Actinomycetota > Thermoleophilia > Solirubrobacterales > Solirubrobacteraceae > Baekduia. The sequence continues at coordinate 63,345 of NZ_DATHDY010000138.1, read as the reverse complement.
GATCGCCGAGGGGGTCGTCTTCCTCCTCTCCGACGCCTCGTCGCTGTTCCTGGGCCAGACCCTGAACCCCAACTGCGGCGGGTACATGCCGTGAGCGAGCGCGCATGACCTACGTCGTAGAGGTCCAGGACGCCGTCCGGCTCGTCGCCGACGGCGCCACCGTCATCGTCGGCGGCTCGGGCGCCGGGCATGCCGTCCCGCAGCGCTTCATCGATGCGCTGGCCGAGGTCTTCACCGCCGAGGGCCGGCCGCGGGACCTCACCACCGTGCGCGTGGTCGGCGTCGGCGACTTCGCCGACCGCGGCTTCTCGCAGCTGGCGCTTCCCGGCCTGATGCGCCGCACGATCGGCTCCAACATCGGCAACGAGCCGCGCCTGGGCGAGCTCGTCGAGGCCGGCGAGATCGAGGCGTACTCCTTCCCGCAGGGCGTGCTGTCGCTGCTGTGCCGCGAGATCGCAGGCGGGCGCCCCGGCCTCGTCACCCACATCGGGCTCGACACCTACGTCGACCCGCGCCACACCGGCGGCAAGCAGAACGCGCGAACGACCGAGGACCTCGTCGAAGTGGTCACGCTCCGCGGCCGCGAGTGGCTGCTCTACCACGCGTTCCCCATCGACGTGGCCGTCATCCGGGGCAGCACCGCCGACGAGGACGGCAACCTCACGATGGAGGACGAGGCCGTCCAGGGCGAGATGCTGGCCATGGCGATGGCCGCCCGCAACAGCGGCGGCATCGTGATCGCCGAGGTGCACCGGCTGGCACGGGCCGGCACGCTGCCGATGCGCGCCGTCAAGGTCCCCGGCGCGCTCGTCGACTACGTCTACGTCGACCCCGACCAGACGCAGACCTACGCGACCGCGTACTCGCCGTACTACGCCGGAGCGCTGCGCCGGCCGGCCACCGCCGCACCGCCGCCGCCGCTGGACGTGCGCAAGATCATCGGCCGGCGCTCGCTGCTGGAGTTCCGCGCCGGCGACATCTGCAACCTCGGGTTCGGCATCAGCCAGGGGATCGGCGCGATCGCCTTCGAGGAGGGCATCGCCGACCGGCTCGTGCTCACGGTCGAGCAGGGCATCTTCGGTGGCGTCCCGGTCGCCGGCAACGAGGGCGGCGCGGGCTTCAACTACCAGGCGATGATCGAGCAGCCGTCGATGTTCGACTTCTATGACGGCGGCGGGCTCGACGTGGCCAGCCTCTCGTTCGCCGAGGTCGACCGCCACGGCAACGTCAACGTCCACGCCTTCGAGGGCCGCGTGCGCGGGCCGGGCGGGTTCCCCAACATCAGCGCGCGGACGAAGAAGATCTGCTTCGTGGGCACGCTCACCGCGCGCGGGCTGGACGTCGGCGCCCAGGACGGCCGGCTGCAGATCCGCGCCGAGGGCGCGCTGCCCAAGTTCGTCGACGAGGTGCGCGAGGTCACGTTCAGCGGCCGGCTCGCGCGCAGCAACGGGCAAGAGGTCCGGTTCATCACCGAGCGGGCGGTCTTCGCCCTGCGCGAGGAGGGGGTCACCCTGATCGAGATCGCCGAGGGCATCGACCTGCAGCGCGACGTGCTGGACCAGATGGCGTTCCAGCCGATCGTGCCCGCCGACGTCGGCACGATGGACCCGCGCGTCTTCGGCGCCGGGCCGATGGGGCTGGCCGAGACGCTGCCCGGCCGCGAGACGCCGCAGGAGGCACGGGCGTGATCACGCTCAGCCGCGGCGCGGTCTCCCGGATCGAGCTGGACAACCAGCCGCTCAACCTCGTCACCGGCGAGATGATGGAGCGCCTCGACGCCGTCCTCGACGAGCTCGCGCACGACAGCGAGGTGCGCGCCGTCGTCGTCACCGGCGCCGGGACGCGCGCCTTCTGCGCCGGCTCCGACGTCAAGGAGTTCGAGGGCCTCGCCGGGCGCGTCGCCCGCGGCAAGCTGCTGTATGAGAAGTACGTCTACCGCAAGCTCGCCGAGCTGCCGGTGCCGACGATCGCCGCGATCGAGGGCGACGCGCTCGGCGGCGGCCTCGAGCTGGCGCTGTGCTGCGACCTGCGGGTCGCGAGCGCGCGCGCCAAGCTCGGCATGCCGGAGGTGCGCCTCGGCGTGATCCCCGGCAGTGGCGGCACGCAGCGGCTGCCGGCGGTCGTCGGGCCCGCCCGCGCCAAGGAGCTGATCCTGGTCGGCGAGCTCATCACCGCGCAGCGCGCCGAGTACATCGGGCTCGTCAACGCGGTCGTCGGCGAGGGCGAGGCGCTGGCCGCCGCCACCGACATGGCCCAGCGGATCGCGCAGCGCGGACCCGTCGCGGTCCGCGAGGCCAAGCGCCTGATCGAGCGCGCCCGCGACCTCGACCTCGACGCCGGCATGGCCGCCGAGCTCGACGCCTCCGACCGTGTCTTCGCCAGCGACGACATGCTCGAGGGCGCCCGCGCCTTCTTCGCCAAGCGCCCGCCGCAGTTTCCCGGAGCCTGACGGCTCCCCACCCACCGCACGACTCACCGATCGACCCAGGGAGAACACACTTCAATGGACAACGTCTCGCGGTTCGGGGTCTTCCTCCCGACCTACATCTGGGCCGACGACGGGCCCGAGCGCGCGCGCAACATCGTCGCCTTCGCCCGGCGCGTGGAGGAGCTCGGCTTCGACTCGCTGTTCGTGACCGACCACCTGCTGTCGGCGACGCACTTCTACTCGGCCTCGTTCCTCGAGCCGCTCAGCACGCTGGCGGTGGCGGCGGGCGCCACGGAGCGCGTGCGGCTCGGCACGTCCGTGCTCGTGCTGCCCACGCGCCACCCGGTCGTGCTGGCCAAGGAGATGTCGACGCTCCAGTACCTGTCCAACAACCGCTTCATCCTCGGTGTCGGCGTGGGCTGGAACCAGGCGGAGTTCGTCGCCACCGGCGGCGACAAGTCCCAGCGCGGCAAGCGCTCGGACGAGCTGCTGGACATCGCGATCCCGCTGATGGAGGGCGAGACGGTCACCTACCACGGCAAGTACTTCTCGGTCGACGAGGTCTCGATCGAGCCGCGCCCCACGCGCCGCCCCGAGCTGTGGGTCGGCGGCGGGTCGCAGCTGGCCAACGACAAGTCGCCCGACAAGCCGACGCTCGTGCCCGCCGTCAAGCGGCGCATCCTGCGCGGGGAGGGCTGGATCCCCCGGCCGACGTGCCCGCCCGAGGAGCAGGCGCGCGACTGGGCCGAGATCCGGGAGGGCCTCGTGGCGCAGGGCAGCGACCCGGGGACGTTCACGGTCGCCCACGAGAACTTCATGCACTTCGTCGACACCGCCGATCCGGTCGAGGCGCGCCGCCAGCAGCACGAGGCGTTCCTGAAGGTCATGAGCACGACGCGCGGCCCCGAGTACCTGGAGTCCGTGTACCTGTTCGGCACGCCGGAGGAGATGGTGGCCTCGCTGCAGGCCCGCGTCGACGCCGGCATCGGCTACTTCATGCTGCACACGATGACGCCGGACGTCGACCAGCTCGACCTGTGGCTGCGCGACATCGTGCCGCACGTGCGGTTCCCGGAGGACTCGTCGACGGCCCGGGCCGCGTGACCCCGGACCCGACACGCCGCGTCGCCCTGATCGGCCGGCCGCTGCGGCGCCGGCACTCCCAGGTCATGCACGACGCGGCGTTCGCGGCCAACGGGATCGACGCGCGCTACGACCTGCGCGAGATCGAGGCCGGCGAGGTCGCCGACTTCGTCGCGCAGGCGCGCGGGCCGGAGTGGCTCGGCTTCCAGATCACCGCGCCCTACAAGCGCGACGTCATGGCGCTGCTCGACGCCGTCGAGCCCGAGGCCGAGGCGATCGGCGCGGTCAACAGCGTCCTGCGCGCGCCCGACGGGACGCTGGTCGGCTTCAACACCGACGCGCCGGGGTTCGCCGCCGCCGTGCGGCGCGACCTCGGGATGGAGCTGGGTGGCGCGCGCGTGGTGGTCGCCGGCGCGGGCGGCGCGGCGCATGCGGTCGCCCACGCCGCCGTCAGCGCGGGCGCGGCCGAGGTCCGCGTCGTCAGCCGCACGCTGGAGCCGGCGCAGGCACTGGCCGATCGCGTGGGCGGCGTGGTGGCCGGGAGGCTGGACGACCGGGCGCTGCCCGGCGCCCTGGCCGCCGCCGACCTGCTGGTCAACGCCACCACGGTCGGGATGCTGACGCCGGGCGTCGTCGTCGATCCGGCGCTGCTCGGCGAGCACGCGGCGGTCTTCGACCTGGTCTACGTGCCGCTGGAGACCGAGCTGCTGCGGGCCGCGCGCGAGCGCGGGCTGCGCGCCGCCGGAGGCGCCGGCATGGTCGTCGCGCAGGCGGTCATCGCCTTCGGGCGCTGGACCGGGGTCGCCGACGTCACCGACGTCATGCAGGAGGCGGTGGCGCCGCTGCTCGAGGGCGCCGCTGCACCATGAGCGCGCCGCGCGATCCTCACGCGGCGATCGCCGAGCGCCTGTGGCGCGCCCAGCGCGACGGAGGGCTGACGTCCCCGCCCAGCGCCGAGCTCCCGGACCTCGACGAGCAGGGCGCCTACGCGATCCAGCGCGCGATGGTCGAACGCCTGGAGGGCGACGGCGCCGTGCCGGCGGGCTGGAAGGTGGGCCTGACGTCGGCGGTCGGCGGCCGGCGCGGCGCGCCCGGGCCCATCTATGGGCAGCTGCTGTCGGACATGGTCGTGCCGGAGTCGGCGCCGATTCCGGCGGGCGAGCTGCACCGGCCCGCGGTCGAGGGGGAGATCGCCTTCGTCCTCGACCGCCCCCTGCGGGGCCCCGGCGTGACGGTCGCCGACGTCCTGGCGGCCACGCGCGGCGTGGCGCCCGCCATCGAGATCATCGCGGGACGCCTGGAGCCCGGCGACCACGCGGTCGTGGACTTCATCGCCGACAACGCGGCCAGCGCGCGAGTGGTCCTCGGCGAGGCCCTCGTGCCCGTCGACGACCTCGACCTGCGCCTGGTCGGGATGGTCCAGTCGTCGGGCGGCGACGTCGTCGCGACCGGCGCGGGGGCGCGCGTCCTCGGCCACCCCGCGGCATCGGTGGCGTGGCTGGCCAACGCGCTGGCGGATGGAGCCCCGCCCGCCCGGCAGCTCGACGCGGGCACGTTTGTGCTCAGCGGATCGCTTGCGCCGGCGGTCCCGGCCGAGCCGGGAGACACGTTCGCGGTGGAGTTCGACCACCTCGGCACCGTGTCGGCCGTCTTCGGCTTGACAGCGGTTTCGGGCATCGGCTATTAGTAGAGATCAGTGGAAAACGTTTGCCGTCCCAGATGAGCGGATCGTCCCTGACCGAGGTGGCCAAGGCGGGCGGGGTGTCGCTCGCGACGGCCTCGCGCGTGCTCAACCCCAACAACGAGCACCCCGTCAGCGAGGACGTGCGGGCCCGCGTCCTGGCCGCCGCGCAGAGCCTCAACTACAGCGTCAACGCGCTGGCGCGCGGCCTCAAGGTCCAGCGCACGCGCGTCGTCGCGGCCATCGTCCACGACTTCTGCGACCCGTTCTTCAACACGGTCGCGAAGGGCGTCACCGATGCGGCGGAGGCGGCCGGCTACCTGACGGTCCTGTGCAACTCCTCGCGCGACCCCGACAAGGAGCTGCGCTACGTCCAGCTGGCCCAGCAGCAGCGCGTGGCGGGCGTCCTGTTCATCGGCGGCGGCCTCGCCTCGCGCACCTACCGCGACGCGATGCGCCAGCAGGTCGCGACGCTGCGCAGCTACGGCGCCCACGCGATCGCGCTCGAGCCGCGCGGCTCCCGCATGCCGGCCGAGATCCCCGACAACCGCGGCGGCGCCCGGCTGGCGACCGACCACCTCGTCGGGCTCGGCCACGAGCGGATCGCGTTCATCGACGGCCCCGAGCAGGTGCTGACCAGCCGAGACCGCCTGCGCGGCTACCGCGACGGCCTGGAGGCGGCGGACATCGCGTTCGACGAGCGGCTCGTGGCCTCCGGGGGCTTCACCGAGGAGGGCGGGCGCGCGGCGCTGGCCCGGCTGCTGGACTCAGACGTCCCGTTCACCGCGATCTTCGCCTCCAACGACGCGATGGCCATCGGCTGCACGGTCGAGCTGCGCGCCCGCGGGCTCGCGCTCCCGCGCGACATGTCGCTCGTGGGCTTCGACGACATCTCGACCGTGCGCTGGTTCGACCCGCCGCTGACCACCGTGCGGGTCCCGATGGAGGAGATCGGCGCCGCCGGGGTCGCGCGGCTGCTGGCGCTGCTCGACGCCGAGGACGGCAACGGATCGCCGGCCGGCCGGCTCGTCAACGTCCACCCGACCGAGCTCGTGGTGCGAGCGACGACCGGCCCGCCGGCCGCCCGGAAGGCGCGGACATGAGCGCGAGCGTGCGCGTGGTGACGGCACTGGCCTCGGTCCCGCGTGCGCGACTCGCCACGCTGCCCACGCCGCTGGAGCCGGGCCCGCTCCTGCCCGGCGGGGCACGCCTGATGGTCAAGCGCGACGACCTCAGCGGCCTGGGGCTCGGCGGCAACAAGGCGCGCAAGCTCGAGTTCCTCTGCGGAGCCGCCCTGGCGGCCGGCGCCGACACGCTCGTCACCGTCGGAGCGGCGCAGTCAAACCACGCCCGCATGACCGCGGCCGCCGGCGCCGTGCTCGGGCTCGAGACCCATCTCGTCCTCGGCGGCGTCGCCGAGGAGCACCCGGCCGGAAACCAGCTGCTGTCGCGGATGTTCGGCGCGCACGCGCACCACGCGGGCACCGACCGCTGGGCCGAGCTGTCGGCCGCGCTGGACGTGCTCGTCGAGCAGCTGCGCGCCGCCGGGCGCCGGCCGTTCGCCATCCCCATGGGCGGCAGCACCGCCGCCGGGGCGCTGGGCTTCCTGGCCGCCTGGCTCGAGCTGGCCGAGCAGGCCGAGGCCGCGCAGCTGCGCCCGGCGGCCATCGTGCACGCCAGCTCGACGGGCGGCACGCACGGCGGACTGCTCGCCGGGCGGGCGGTGTGGGACGCCGCCGGCGAGGCCGCGCCGGACGTCATCGCCGTCGACGTCGCCAAGGACTCCCCCGACCTCGCGGCCGACGCCGTCGCTCTCGCCGGCGCGGCGCTGCAGTCCCTGGGGCTGGGCGACGTGCCCGTGGACCCTGCGTCGGTCGAGCTCGACGAGCGGTGGGTCGGCGACAGCTACGCGGTGCCCAGCGCCGCCGGTGACGCGGCCGTCGCCTGGGCGGCGCGCCACGGCGCATGGGTGCTCGACCGCACCTACACGGGCAAGGCCTTCGCCGGCCTGCTCGGCCTCGCCGAGCAGGGCCGCTTCGCCCCCGACTCGACGGTGGTGTTCTGGCACACCGGCGGGTTCCCGGCCGTCTTCGCGCCCGGCGGCGCCGTGCTGCCGGACGCCACTCCCGAGATGAAGGTGATCGCGTGACCCTGAACCTGGACGGACTGATCCCGGCCACCGTGCTGCCGATGACCGAGGGCGGGGTGATCGACGAGCCGGCGCTGCGGCGCTACATCTCGTGGATCTCCGAGCTCGGCCCGGTGGCGCTGGCCATCAACGCGGACACGGGCGAGGGCCCACATCTGACCCACGACGAGAAGCTGCGGGTCATCGAGGTCGTCGGGGAGGAGACCTCGCTGCCGATCATCGCCGGCGTGGCCGGGCCGTTCCCTGAGCAGGCGATCAAGCAGGCGCGCGACTACCGCGCCGCGGGCGCATCCGCGCTCCTGGTCTTCCCGATCCCGGCGTACCTCTCGGCGCCGTTGGACCCGGCCATCCCGGTGGAGTACCACCGCGCGATCGCGTCGGCCGGGCTGCCGCTGATCGCCTTCCAGCTGCAGCCGATGCTGGGCGGCGTCAACTTCGAGACCGATACGCTCCGCCAGCTGATCGAGCTCGACGGGGTGGTGGCGATGAAGGAGGCGTCGTTCGACGCGCGCCGCTACCTCGACACGTTCCGGATGGTCGAGCAGACGCCGAAGTACCAGCGCGGTGAGTTCACCTACCTCACCGGCAACGACAACTTCATCCTGGAGTCGTTCATGCTCGGCTCCACGGGCGCGCTGATCGGCTTCGGGGCGATCATGGTGGCCGAGCAGGTGGCGATGATCGACGCCTGGCGCGACGGGAGGATCGACGAGGCGCGCGACAGCGGCCGGCGCGTCCAGCGGCTGGCCGACGTCGTCTTCGACGCGCCGGTCGCCAACTACCGCGCGCGTCTGAAGGAGGCGCTGCGGATGCTCGGCGTGCTGGAGGACGCGAGCGTGCGGCCGCCGCTGCGCCCGCTGGACGACGCCGAGCGCAGCCGGCTCGAGCGCACGCTGGTCGAGGTCGGATTGCTCAAGGAGGTGACGGCGTGAAGGCCGACGTGTTGATCGTGGGCGCCGGCGCGTCGGGCGGCGTGGTCGCGCGGCGCCTGGCCGCCGCGGGCATGGACGTGGTGTGCCTCGAGCAGGGCGGCTGGCACGACCTCGACGAGTTCCCCGCGCCGCGGCCCGAGTTCGAGCTGATGGCCCGCAAGCAGTGGGCGCACAGCCCCAACGACCGCGCGCTGCCCGAGGACTACCCGGTCAACGAGGACGACTCCGACGTCGCCACGCTGATGTTCAACGGCGTCGGCGGCAGCCTGATCCTCTACGCCGGCGACTGGTCGCGGCTGCATCCGTCGGACTTCCGCGTGCGCTCCCAGGACGGGATCGCCGACGACTGGCCGATCAGCTACGAGGACCTGCGGCCCTACTACGAGCAGACCGACGTCGAGTTCGGCGCCGCCGGCCTCGGCGGCGACCCGGCCTACCCGGCGCCCTTCGAGCCGCCCTACCCGCCGCTGCCGATCGGCGCGGGGGCGCTGCGGGTCGCCCGCGCGCACACGCGGCTGGGCTGGCACTGGTGGCCGGGCACGAACTCCGTGCTGTCGGTCGGCGCCGAGGGCCGGCGCGCGTGCGCCCAGTGGGGCACGTGCCTGTGGGGCTGTCCCGAAGGCGCGAAGGCGACCACGGACCACACGCACTGGCCCCAGGCGATCCGCGACGGCGCGAAGCTCGTCACGGGCGCGCGCGTGAGCCGCGTGCTCGTCGGCCCCGGCGGCCTGGCGACCGGCGTGCAGTACGTCACCGAGGACGGCGCCGAGCACGTCCAGGAGGCCGACGTGGTGATCCTGGCGGCCAACGCGATCGGCACCGCCCGCCTGTTGCTGCTGTCGGCCACCGCGGACCACCCGAACGGCCTCTGCAACGGCAGCGACCAGGTCGGACGCCGGCTGATGGTCCACCCGTTCGCCAACGTGATGGGCCTGTTCGACGAGCCGTTGCGCACGTGGAACGGCCACATCGGCTCCAAGATCGTCTCCTATGAGTTCTACGAGACCGACGAGCGCCGCGACTTCGTCCGCGGCGCCAAGTGGAGCCTCGCGCCGACCGGCGGTCCGATCAACGCCGCGCTGCCGACCCGCGCCGGCGGCCCGACCTGGGGCCCCGACCACCACCTGCACATGCGCTCCTCCCTCGGGCGCGGCGTGAGCTGGGGGATCTTCGGCGAGGACCTGCCCGATCCCAACAACCGCGTCACGCTCGACGCCGAGCTGACCGACTCCTCCGGCATCCCCGCCCCGAAGGTCACCTACCGCGTCGGCGACAACTCGCGCCGCTGCCTGGACTTCCAGATCGAGCGTGCGCGGGAGTCGCTGCTGGAGGCGGGCGCCTACCAGACCGAGGAGGAGCGACTCATGCGCTACTCGGGCTGGCACCTGATCGGGACGGCGATGATGGGCACGGACCCGGAGCGCTCGGTCGTCGACGGCTTCGGCCGCTCGCACGAGATCGAGAACCTCTACATCGTCGACGGCAGCGTGTTCCCCACGTCGGGGGGCGTGAACCCGACCAGCACGATCGCGGCGTTCGCGGCCCGCGCGGCCGACCATCTGATCGCCGACCGCAACGCCCAGCGGGTGCCGGCATGAGTTCCCCGGATCCGACCCTGGTGGCCGGCGTGGTCGACGACGCGCTGCGCGATCGCCTGCGGCGCTTCGCCGACGTGCTGATCCCCGCGGCGCACGGTATGCCCGGCGCCGGCGAGGTGGGCGTCGCCGACGGCCAGCTCGACAAGGTGCTGGCGGTGCGCCCGGACCTCGCCGAGCCGCTGGCGCGCGCCGTGGCCGACGTCGATCCCGCCGATCACGAGACGTCTCTGGCGCGCCTGCGCGACGGCGACCCGCAGGCCCACGACGCGCTGCTGCTCGTAGTGGCCGGCGGCTACTACATCGACGCCGACGTCCGGCGGCGCATCGGCTACGACGGCCAGCAGCCCGTCGAGGTGCGCCCGGAGATCATCCCGAACTACGTGGAGGAGGGGCTCATCGAGCCGCTTCTGGCCCGCGGGCCCGTCTACCGGCCGGTCGACGACGTTGAGCGTGGGTGAAGGGCCTTGACACGAGATAATCGATCATCGAGGATGCACCCGGCGTGGACGGAGAGAACATGACGATCTCGGCAGCGCGCAGCGAGTGGGACGGCCAGCTCTTCAGCGGCGGCTGGCGAACCGCTGAGGGCGGGACGACGGACGTCTTCGAGAAGGCGACCGGCCAGCGGCTGGCGACGGTCGGCCTGGCCTCGGCCGTGGACGTCGCCGCGGCGACCAAGCGCGCCGCCGCCGCGCAACCGGCGTGGGCGGCCACGTCGTTCGAGGAGCGTGCGGCGATCCTGCGCCGCGCCGCCGCCCTTCTGGAGGAGAGCAGCGCCGACGTCATCGACTGGCTCGTGCGCGAGACGGGCGAGATCCGCGCGCGCGCCACCCACGAGGTGCGCATCAGCGTGGGCGAGATCCGCGAGGCCGCCGCGCTGGCCGGCCAGCCCTTCGGCGAGCTGCTGCCCACCACCGAGCGCGGGCGCGTGAGCATCGCGCAGCGGGTGCCGCTCGGGGTCGTCGCGGCGATCACGCCCTGGAACGCGCCGGTGATCCTGGGCGTGCGCGTGATCGCGCCCGCGCTGGCGCTCGGCAACGCGGTCGTCATCAAGCCCGACGTGCAGACGCCGATCACCGGCGGCCTGCTGCTGGCGTCGATCTTCGAGGAGGCCGGGCTGCCCGACGGCGTGCTGCACGCGCTGCCCGGCGCCGCCGAGGCCGGCGAGGCGCTCGTCGTCGACCCGCACACGCGGCTCATCTCGTTCACGGGCTCGACGGCGACCGGCCGGCGCGTGGGCGAGCTCGCCGGGCGCCACCTCAAGAAGGTCTCGCTCGAGCTCGGCGGAAACAACGCCTTGATCGTGCTCGACGACGCCGACATCGACGCCGCGGCGTCCTCCGGCGCCTGGGGCTCGTTCCTGCACCAGGGCCAGCTGTGCTTCTCGACCGGGCGCCACCTGGTCCAGGACTCCGTCGCCGACGCCTACCTCGACGCGATCACCTCGCGCGCGGACGCGCTGGCGGTCGGCGACCCCTTCCGCGACGACGTCGAGCTGGGGCCGATCATCAACCAGCGCCAGCTGGACCGCTTCGACGCGATCGTCCAGGGCACCGTGGCCGCCGGCGCGCGCCTGCGGACCGGCGGCACGCACGAGGACCTCTTCTACCGGCCGACCGTGCTCGAGGGCGTCGCGCCCTCCATGCCCGCGTTCGTCGAGGAGATCTTCGGCCCGGTCGCCGCCGTGACCACGTTCGCCTCCGACGACGAGGCCGTCGCGCTCGCCAACCAGACCGAGTACGGCCTGGCCGCGGCGATCTACTCCCAGAGCCTGGGTCGAGGGCTCGAGGTCGCGCGCTCGATGCGCGCGGGGATGGTGCACGTCAACGACACGACCATCAACGACCAGGCGATCGCCCCGTTCGGAGGAATGGGGGCGTCCGGCAACGGCGGGCGCTTCGGCTCACTGGCGAACTGGGAGGAGTTCACCCAGTGGCAGTGGTGCACGACACGCGACCACGCTCCGCATTTCGCCTTCTAGGAGAGGAGGGCCGCCACCCCGAGCAGACCGTCACGCGACTGCGAGTACGGATCAGTGCAGTTGGAGTTGGAGGAGGAGAATGACTGTGAGAACCCTGAAAACGCGAGGCCTGCTGTCCTGCCTCGCCCTCGTCGCGCTCGTCGCGGCGGGCTGTGGGAGCGGTAGCGACAACTCGTCGACCAACGCCGGAGCTTCCGGCGGTGGCGGCGACAGCGGCAAGAAGTACATCCTGGGGGTCAGCAACACGCTGGTCGGCAACGGCTTCCGTGAGGAGATGATCTGCGGCGCCAAGGCCCAGGCCCTGGCCAGCGGCAAGATCAGCAAGGTGCTGGTGCAGAACCAGAACGGCGGCGCCCCGGAGCAGATCGCGGCGATCCGCACGCTCATCTCGGCCGGCGCCAACGCGATCCTGGCCAACCCGGCCGACGCGGCGGCGCTCAACCCGGTCATCGCCGACGCCAAGCGCAAGGGCGTCGTGTTCGTCGCGATCGACCAGGCCGTGACGGCGCCGGAGGCCTACATCGCCACCAACGACCAGGTCGAGTACGCGAAGCTGGGCGTGAAGTGGCTCGCCGAGAAGCTCAACGGCAAGGGCAACATCGTCGAGATGCGTGGCGCCAAGGGCGTCCCGGCCGACACCGACCGGCACAAGGGCTTCCAGGAGGAGCTCAAGAACTGGCCGAACATCAAGGTGGTCAAGTCCGTCTACAGCAACTGGGACTGGCCGACCGCCTCGAAGGAGATGTTGAACATCCTGCAGTCGGGGACCAAGGTCGACGGCGTCTGGACGTCGGGCATCGACTCGATCGTGGTCGACGCCTACAAGACGGCCGGCAAGCCGCTCGTGCCGATCGTCGGCGCTGACAACAACGGCTTCCTGAAGCAGATGATCAACGACAAGAAGCTCGACGGCGCCGCCGTCACCAACCCGGCCGTCATCGGCGGGGTCGGCGCGGCGATCGCGATCGACGCGCTGACCGGCAAGAACCCGGCCAAGGTGACGACGCTCAAGCCGGCGCTGTGGGACAGGTCGAACCAGACGGAGTGGGAGAAGTACTACGACCCGAAGCTCCCGCCGACCTACTCGACGTTCACGGAGGTCAAGCCGTACACGACCTTCACGCCCGAGCAGCTCACGCAGTGCAAGGGGCCGGCGTAGGCCTCTGATCCCACGTCGTCGCCGGGGCGCCTCGCGGGGCGCCCCGGCACGGCGGAGTTCGACCTCCCCATGAGCCTCCTCACCGTCCGCAACATCGCCAAGAGCTACGGCCCCGTCGTGGCGCTGCGCTCCGCCGACCTCGTCGTCGAGCCGGGCGAGATCCACGCGCTCCTGGGCGCCAACGGCGCCGGGAAGAGCACGCTGGTGAAGATCCTCACCGGCGTGATCTCATCCGACTCGGGCGAGATCGCCGTCGCCGGGTCGCCGGTCACCATCAGCTCTCCGCGCAGCGCTCGGACCGCCGGGCTGGCGCCCGTCTTCCAGGATCCGGCGCTCATGCCGGATCTGACCGTCGCCCAGAACATGCGCCTGACCGGCGCCGACCTCGCGCGCGTGCAGGAGTCGCTGCGCGACATGGACGTCGCGGTCGATCCCCACGAGCTCGTCGGCAACCTGCCGCTGGCGACGCTGCGCATGATCGACCTGGCGCGCGCGCTCTCGTTCGACCCGCAGCTGCTGCTGCTCGACGAGATCACCGCGGCGCTGCCGTCCGACCTGGCCGAGCGCGTCTTCGTCGTCGCGCGCGACCTCCGCGACCGCGGCCGTTCCGTCCTCTTCATCTCGCACCGGCTGGCCGAGGTCACGCTGCTGTGCGATCGCGCCACCGTCCTGCGCGACGGCCGCGCCGTCGGCACCCTGAAGCCCAGCCAGGGCGCCGAGGGCAAGATCGTCGAGCTCATGCTCGGCGAGTCCCAGGACACGATCGCCCAGGAGGTCGAGGCGGCCGCCCAGGCCGAGACCCAGACGGAGGGTCCGCCGGCGCTCTCGGTGCGGGGGCTGCGCCTCTCCGACGAGTCCCCCGACGGCGTGGACTTCGAGGTCCGCGCCGGCGAGGTCGTCGGCGTGGCGGCGCTCGAGGGCCAGGGACAGGACACGCTCTTCGACCTGCTCTCCGGCCAGCAGCGGATCCGCCACGGCACGGTGGAGCGCACCGGCAAGCCCACGCGCCCGCGCGACCCCTACGACGCGATCAAGGCCGGCATGGTGCTGGTGCCGTCGGACCGGGTCCTCGCGCTGCTGCCCCAGCGCTCGATTCGCGAGAACATCGCCGCGCCGCTGTACAGCCCGCTGCGCCGGTGGGGCCCGATCAACCTCCGCCGCGAGCGCACCAGGGTCGACGAGGCGATCGCCCGTCTGCAGATCGACACCCGCGCGCAGCGTCAGGCCCGGCGGCTGAGCGGCGGCAACCAGCAGAAGCTGACGATCGCCCGCTGGCTGGCGTCCGGCTTCGAGGTGCTGCTGTGCTTCGATCCCACGCGCGGCATCGACATCGGCACCAAGCGCCAGATCTACGCCCTGCTGCGCGAGGTGGCCGCCGAGGGCGCCGCCGTGCTCGTGTTCACCAGCGAGCTGCCCGAGATCCAGCTCGTCTGCGACCGGGTCGTGGTGCTGCACCGCGGGGCCGTCAGCGATCGTCTGCCCGCCTCCCAGGCGACCGAGGCCCGGCTGCTGCGCTCTGCGCACGGCCTCGTAGAGGAGATCGCACTGTCATGAGCACGGCAACCGAAGTCGCACTGCCCCCGTCGGGAGAGCCGGGCGTGAAGCTCCGCCGGTTCGTCTCGCGTCAGGGCTGGACCCTCGGTGTGCTGGCGATCCTGATCGCGCTGCTGATCGTCGAGGCCAACGTCGCCCCGAACTTCACGTCGTTCGACGTCCAGTCGCTCGTGATCGCGGGCATGCCGCTGGCCTTCGCCGCGATGGCGCAGGCCGTCGTCGTCATCTCGCGCGGCGTCGACCTCTCGGTCGGCTCGGTGATGGCGCTCACCAACGTCATCGCCGCGCGGCTGATGGAGGGCCACGGCATGGGCGCCGCGCTGGCCATCTCGCTGCTCGTGCTGGTCATCGGCATGGTGATCGGGACGCTCACCGGCGTGGCGGTCGTCACCACCGGCGTGCCCGACATCATCGTCACGCTGGCGCTCGGCTTCGTCTGGGCGGGCGTCGCGCTGATCGTCCTGCCCACGCCGGGCGGCGGGTCCCCGGCCGACTACCAGACGCTCTCGAGCGGTTCGTCGATCTGGGAGTGGACGCCCAACGGCCTGCTCGTCCTCGCCGGGGCCTACCTGCTGATCTGGCTGCCGCTGCGCTCGCGCCGGCTGGGGCTGGCGATCTACGCCGTCGGCAGCGATCGCGACGCGGCCTACCTGAGCGGCGTGCGCGTCGATCGGACGCGCATCCTGGCCTACACGGTGGGCGGGCTGTTCGCCGCGCTCGGCGGGCTGGCGCTGACGTCGACGACGAGCATCGGCAGCCCGCTGTCGGGCGACTTCTACACCTTGACCTCGGTGGCGGCGGTCGTCATCGGCGGGGTCAGCCTGGCCGGCGGGACCGGCGGGCTCGTGGGCCCGGTGCTCGCGGCGTTCATCCTCTCGGCGGCGGTGACCGTGCTGACGTTCCTCGGCGCCGACGCGAACTACGGACAGGTGATCCAGGGGGCTCTCATCGTGGCGATGGTCATGATCGGCGGACTGCTGCTGAGGAGGCGCGCGGCATGAGCGTCAGCGCCCCCGCACCCACCCGCGACCCGGCGCCGCGCGAGCTGGACCGCGTCAAGCGCGCGCTGGTCGAGCACCCGCTGCTCATGCTCGGGCTGATCCTGGTCGCGCTCGTCGCCGCCTGCACGATCGTCAAGTCCAGCTACCTGTCGGGCGACCAGACCGGCGCGATCCTGCGCTACGCCGCGCCGCTGGCGATCATGGCCGCCGGCCAGACGCTCGTCATGCTCACCGCCGGCATCGACCTGTCCATGGGGGCGACCGCCACCGCGGCGGCGTACGTCATGGCCGGCCAGTCCTCGCACGGGACGGTCAGCGCGATCCTCTACGGCCTGGCCATCGGGCTCGCCGTCGGCCTGGTCAACGGCATCGGCGTCGGGATCTTCCAGGTCCAGCCGCTCATCATGACGCTCGGCATCGCCGGGGTCGTCACCGGCCTGCTCACGGTTCGAGCGGCGACCAACCGCACCGCCGGCCAGGACGTGCCGCACTTCGTGCGCCAGGTCGGCGGCGAGCCGCTGGTCGGGTTCGTCCCCAACAGCCTGCTCCTGTGGATCGCGATCTCGGTCATCGTGATCCTGGGGTTGCGCAGATCGGGCTACGGAAGGATGTTGTACGCCTACGGCGACAACCCGATGGCCATGCGGCTGGCCGGCGTGCGGTCCTGGCAGCTGCTGACCGTCACCTACGCCCTGTGCGGGCTGCTGGCCGCCGTCTCCGGCATCGTGCTCGCGGGCCTGCTCAACGCCGCCGACCTCGGCCTGGCCGACTCCTTCCTGCTGCCGTCGATCGCCGCGGTGGTGCTCGGCGGGACGTCGCTGTTCGGTGGCGTGGGGACCTACTCCGGGACGATCATGGGCGCGCTCATCCTGACCGTCCTGGACTCGTTCCTGACCCTGCTCAACGCCGACGACTCGGTCCGGCAGATCCTCTATGGCCTCATCATCCTGGCGCTCGCCGCCCTCTATGCCCGTGTCCAGCGAAGCGCCTGAGCGCACCACCACGGCGCCCGGGGCCGAGCTGGCCTGGGTGTCGACGACCCAGCTCGCGCAGCGGATCCGGGAGCGCGAGCTCTCGGCCGTGGAGGCGCTCGAGGCGACCATCGCGCGCATCGAGGAGCGCAACCCGAGCCTCAACGCGCTCGTCCACCTCGCCTTCGACGAGGCCCGCGAGCGCGCCCGCGCCGCCGACGCGGCGCTCGCCGCCGGCGAGGCGCTCGGGCCGCTGCACGGCGTGCCGACCGCGATCAAGGACCTGTTCGACTTCAAGCCCGGCTGGCCCGCCACGTTCGGCGGCATCCCGGCGCTGCGCGACCAGGTCATCGACATGCGCACCGTCTGGGCCCAGCGGATGGAGGAGGCCGGCGCGATCCTGGTCGGCAGCACCAACAGCCCCGTGATGGGCTTCCGCGGCACCTGCGACAACCCGCTGTTCGGGCCGACCCGCAACCCGTTCGACCTGTCGCGCAACTCCGGCGGCTCGTCCGGCGGCGGCGCGGCCGCGGTGGCCGACGGCCTGCTGTCGTTCGCCGAGGGCACCGACGCCGGCGGCTCGATCCGCATCCCGGCGGCGTGGTGCAACGTGTACGGGTTCAAGCAGTCGTTCGGCCGCGCGCCGCTGGTCGTCCGCCCCAACGCCTTCGCGAGCATCGACCCGTTCATCTTCGAGGGGCTGCTGACCCGGACGGTGGCCGACGCGGCGCTGACGCTCACGGCGCTGTCGGGCCCCGACCCGCGCGACCCGCTGAGCTTCGCGTTCCACGACGACCCGATCGCCGCGGTGCGGCGCTCGGTGCGCGGGATGCGGATCGGCTACAGCCCCGACATGGGCGGCTTCCCGGTCGACCCGGCCGTCGCCGCGGTCGTGGAGGAGGCGGTGCGGGCGCTGGAGGCGGCCGGCGCGCACGTCGAGCCCGTCGAGATCCACCTGCCCTGCGACCAGCGCGAGCTCAGCGACCTGTGGTCGCGCGTGCTGACCCCGTTGAACCTCGACACGCTCGAGGCGCTCAAGGCCGGCGGCATCGACATGCTCGGCGAGCACCGCGACCAGCTGCCGCCGCAGTACCTGCGCTGGATGGACGAGGGCCTGCGCGCGACCGCGCGCGACATGGCGCACGACGCGCACCTGCGCACCAAGGTGCTCGAGGCCATCGGAGCGGTCTTCGACGACCACGACCTCCTGGTGACCCCGACGCTCGGGTGCCTGCCGGTGCCCAACGCGGAGGTGCCCGGCGAGACCGTCGGCCCGAGCGAGATCGAGGGCGTCGCGGTCGACGAGCTGATCGGGTGGTGCCTGACCTACCCCATCAACTTCACGGGCCATCCCGCGGCGTCGGTGCCCGCGGGCCTGGCGCACGGCCGCTATCCCGTCGGCCTGCAGATCGTCGGCCGCCACGGCGCCGACGTCGACGTGCTCGCCGCGAGCGCCACGCTCGAGCGGGTGCGGCCGTGGGCCGGCGCCTACGCGCTGTGCGAAGAGCGGGCGCTGACGTAGTGGCGGCGCAGGCGGTCGTCCGCACCGTGCGCGGCGACCTCGACCCGGCGCGGCTGGGGCCGACCGACGCGCACGAGCACCTCTTCCTCGAGACGCCGCTGCAGCCGGGCGACACCTTCCAGGACGTCGACCGCGCGATCGCCGAGGCGGCCACGCTCGTGGCGGCCGGCGCCCGCGCGCTGGTGGACTGGACGCCGCTGGGGCTCGGCCGGCGGGCGGACGGGCTGGTCGCGGTGAGCGAGGCGACCGGCCTGCACGTCGTCGGCGCGACGGGCCTGCACCGCGACGCGCACTACGCGGCCGACTCCTGGGCCCGCACCGCGACCGTCGCGTCGCTGCAGCAGCGGTTCGTCGACGAGGTCACGCAGGGGATGGACGGCACCGGCGCCCGGGCGGGCGTCATCAAGGTCGGCGCCGGCTACCACGCCGTCAGCGCGCTGGAGGCGACGGCGTTCGAGGCCGCCGCCGCGGCCCACGCCGCGACCGGCGCCCCCGTCTGCGTGCACACCCAGCACGGGACGATGGGGGAGGCGCTGGTCGAGCGCCTCCGCGACCTCGGCGTGGCGCCGGCGGCGGTCGTCCTGGCGCACCTCGATCGCAATCCCGACGCCGGCGAGCACACGGCGATCGCCGAGACCGGGGCGTGGCTGCAGTACGACGGACCCGGACGGACGAAGTACTGGCCCGACTCGACGATCCTGGCCCTGATCGCCGACGTCGCGAAGCGCGGCCACGGCGACCGCCTGCTCGTGGGCGGCGACGTCGGGCGCGCGAACATGATGCGCGCCTACGGCGGCGGGCCGGGCATGGACTACGTCTTCGCGCGCTTCCGGCCGCGGCTGGCGCGCGAGCTCGGCGACGACCTCGCCCGCGCGATCTTCGAGGACAACCCGGCCAGGGCGTTCGCGTTCGTCCCGCGCCCCGACGAGGGGAGGGCGGCGTGACGGACGCCGGCGGGCTGCGGGCCGCGGTCGTGGGGACCGGGTTCATCGGGTTGGTCCACGTCGAGGCGCTGCGGCGGCTGGGCGTCGAGGTCACGGGCATCGTGGGGTCCTCGCCCGCGCGCGTGCGCGAGAAGGCGCGGTCCTACCCGCTGCCGGAGCCCTACGAGAGCTACGAGGCGATGCTCGCCGACCCGCGCGTCGACGTCGTGCACATCACCTCGCCCAACCACCTCCACCATCCGCAGGCCAAGGCTGCCCTTCAGGCCGGCAAGCACGTCGTCTGCGAGAAGCCGCTCGGGCTGGACTCCGACGAGACCGGGGAGCTGCTGCGCCTGGCCCGCGACTCCGGCCTGGTGCACGCGGTGAACTTCAACATCCGCTTCTACCCGCAGTGCCGCGAGGCGCGCGAGCGAGTGGCCGCCGGGACGCTGGGCGACGTGCGGCTGGTGACCGGGTCCTACCTGCAGGACTGGTTGATGTACGACACGGACTGGAACTGGCGCCTGGAGCAGGACCGCGGCGGAGCGCTGCGCGCCGTCGGCGACATCGGCTCGCACTGGATCGACCTGATGACCTTCATCAGCGGCCACCGCGTCGAGTCGGTGATGGCGGACCTGACGACGTTCATCCCGCGCCGCCGGCAGCCCGCCGGGCCGGTCGAGACCTACTCGACCGACGCGGCCTCGGAGGCCGTCGCACGCGAGATCCAGACCGAGGACACGGCCAGCATGCTCCTGCGCTTCGCGGGCGGCGCACGCGGCGCGGTCACCGTGTCGCAGCTCAGCGCCGGGCGCAAGAACGCGCTGAGCTTCGAGATCGACGGCTCGCGCAGCGCGGTGGCGTGGATGGCCGAGCGCCCCGAGGAGCTGTGGATCGGCCACCGCGACGAGCCCAACCAGGTGCTGCTGCGCGATCCGGCGCTGCTGACGCCGGCCGCGGCCGCGCTGGCGTCCGTGCCGGGCGGGCACGCCGAGGGCTTCGAGAACACCTTCCGCGAGCTCTACCGCGCGGTGTACCGCGCCGTCGCCGCCGGCGGACCGCCGGACGAGCCCGACTACGCCACGTTCGCCGACGGCCACGAGCAGACGCTGATCGGTGAGGCCATCGCCGCCAGCGCTCGGGAAGGCCGCTGGGCCGACGTCGACCGCACCACGAAGACGGAGGCTTGGACATGAGGCTCGGCCTGCTCACCGCCGCGTTCCCGACGCTCGACCTCGAGGCGGTCGCCGACTGGGCCGCCGCCAACGGCTTCGGCGCGCTGGAGGTGGCGTGCTGGCCGTCGGGCGAGGGAGCGGCGCGCCGCTACGCCGGCGTCAGCCACATCGACGTCGACGCGCTCGACGATGCCCGGGCGCAGCGCATCGTCGACCTGCTGGAGCAGCGAGGGCTCGTGATCTCGGCGCTGGCCTACTACCCCAACCCGCTGGACCCGGACCCTGCCGCCGCCGGCGCCGCGGCCGAGCACCTGCGGAAGGTGATCGTGGCCGCGGAGCGGCTAGGCGTCGAGGTCGTCGGCACGTTCGTGGGCCGCGACAAGACCCGGGGGGTCGAGGAGAACCTCGAGCGGTTCGGCCGCGTCTGGCCGGAGCTCGTGGGCTTCGCCGCCGACCACGGCCGGCGGATCGCCATCGAGAACTGCCCGATGATCTTCAGCCAGGACGAGTGGCCCGGGGGCAGCAACCTGGCCTTCGCGCCCGCCATCTGGCGGTCGATGTTCGAGATCGTGCCCGACGCGAACTTCGGCCTGAACTTCGATCCCTCGCACCTCGTGTGGCAGTTCATCGACTGCCCGCGCGCGATCCACGAGTTCGGCGAGCGCATCTTCCACGTCCACGCCAAGGACGTCGAGGTGCGGCCCGACGGGCTCTACGAGTGGGGCGTCATGAGCGCCGGCGTGGGGTGGCAGGTCCCGCGGCTGTGCGGCCTGGGCCAGGTCGACTGGGGCGCGTTCTTCGGCGCGCTGTACGCCGTCGGCTACGACTTCGTCACCTCGATCGAGCACGAGGACCGCGCGTTCGAGGGCAGCGCCGAGGCCGTCCAGCGAGGATTCCTCATCGCTCGCGACAACCTCGCGCCGTTCATCCACTGAGGGGCGACGGTGGCCGGGTACGACCCCGCGTCGCTCGGCTCGCCCGAGCAGGTCGCCTCGGCCGTCTGCTCGGTCGTCGCCGAGGGCCCGGCGGCGGGCTGCCGCGCGATCGACCTGCGGGTCCTGGGCGGCATCGACCTCCGCGTGCTGCCCGACCGCGGCCTGGACCTCGGCGCGGCCTGGTACCGCGGCGTGCCGCTGGCCTGGATCTCGTCGCTCGGCGAGCGCCCGGCGCTGGAGGCCGCGGAGCTGACGGGGGACCGGTGGCGCACCGCGTTCGGCGGCGGGCTGGTCACCACGTGCGGGCTGGCCAACGTCGGCGCGCCGTCGGAGGGGCACGGGCTGCACGGCGCCTACTCGCACCGGCCGGCGCGCGGCGTCGAGGTCCAGCGCACGGCCGAGAGCCTGATCGTCGGGGGCGTCGTGGTCGACGGCGACCTCGAGCTGCGGCGCACGATCACCACGTCCGTCGGGGCGGGCGAGGTTCGCGTCGAGGACGTCGTGCGCAACCGCGGCGGCGAGATCGTGCCCGCGCCGATCCTCTACCACGTCAACCTCGGCGCGCCGCTGTGGTCGGTGCCGGCGCGCCTGCGCGTGGGCGCCGGCGCGCAGGCGGCGCCGGCGCCGCGCGACCACGTTGCCGCGCTGCATCTGGCGGACTGGGACCGCGCGCTGGGGGTGGTGCCCGGTGCGATGGAGCGCGTCTACGAGCACGTCGTGACCCCGGCACCCGACGGCTGGGCCGAGGCGCAGGTGCACCACCCGGCGCACCGCCTGACGCTCACGCTGCGCTGGGACGCCGAGACGCTCCCGCGCCTGCACCAGTGGGTCCATCCCGCACCGGGCATGGGCGTCCTGGGGCTGGAGCCCGCGAACTGCTCGGTGCTGGGCCGCGCCGCCGACCGCGCGCAGGGCCGGCTGCCGCTGCTGGCGCCGGGGGAGGAGCGCCGGACGAGGGTCGCGATCCAGGTGGCGGGCTAGAGGGAGCGCTCCGCGCCGGGGGTCTGCCGCGACGGCCGGCGTGGGTCGGGGGCGCTCCGCTCGGGCGTGGTCGGTGCGCGGGGCGTGGTTCGGGGCGATGACGGGTGAGTGGGAGGGAGCGCTCCGCGCCGGGGGTCTGCCGCGACGGCTCGGGAGGCGGGGTGGGCCTGTTTGGCGCGGTGTGGCCGCGGCGTACGGGCCCACCCCGCGCGGCCGACGACGCATGGCGCTTGGACGTTGAGATGCAACGTCTCGGCGATCAGCGCCTCGATGGTGTCGGCCAGCCGCTGGCGGCGCTAGGTCCGTGCCCTCTCTTCGTGGCGCGAGACAAAGCCGGTGACGTACAGGAGATCACTGCGAGTCGCGGGCTGCCGCATGCGCCGGGAGCGGAACCGCGGGGGCCGCCGGCAGGCGCAGCACGAACCGTCCGCCGGCGCCGGCGTCGCACGTCAGATCGCCGCCGTGCTCGCGGGCGACGCGACGGGCGATCGCGAGGCCCAGGCCGGCTCCGGGCGCGCGGACCGGCTCGAGGCGGACGAACCCTTCGAAGATCCGCTCGCGCTCGGCGGCGGGAACGCCGGGACCGTCGTCCTCGACGCCGGCGACGAGGTCGGCGCCGTCGCGTCGGACGACGACCCACACGCGCCCGGACCGGCCTGCCGCGGTGATGGCGTTCTCGACGAGGTTGCGCAGCGCACGGGCGAGCGCATCGGCATCGCCGAGCACGATCGCCCCGTCTTCGGCATCGACGTCGACGACGGGGCCGGGCAGGTGTCCTGTCGCTTCGGCGACGGCGCGCGCGGCGACGGCCCCGACGTCGACCCGCCTGCGCGCGAGCGGTTCGTTGGCCTCGAGGCGAGCCAGGTCGAGCAGGTCGGCGACAAGTCGGCCGAGCCGCGCGGCGTCGCCGGCCACGCGTGCCTCGAGCGCGTCGCGCTCTGGTCGGTCGGGCTGCTCGCGCAGCAGCGTCTCCGCCGTGGCCTGCAAGGCGGCGATCGGCGTGCGCAGCTCGTGCGACGCGTCGGCCAGGAACCGTCGCATCGCCGACTCCGAGCGACGAGCGCGCGCGATCGACTCCTCGAGCTCGTCGACCATGTGGTCGAAGGCGGCGGCCATCCGGCCGAGCTCGGTGTGTGGGCGGTCGGGGCGCAGTCGCTCGTCGTGCGCCCCGCCGGCGATCCGGGCGGCGACGGCGCCCACGTGCGCCAGCGGCTGCAGGGCGGACCGCAGGCCCCGCAGGAGCAGCAGGGCGGCGATCGCCACCGCGGCGATGGCCACCGCGATCTCGATCACGACGAGCCGGCGCACGGCGCGGTCGACGCTGGCGCGGCTTGCCGAGAGCGTGGCGACGGAGCCGCTGACGTCCTGCACATACGGGCCCACGCCCAGCTGGCCGCCGGCCACCGGGATCTTCACGACGAGCAGCTGGCCGGTCGACACGACCGAGGACGGCCCGAGGAGCGCTCCGTCGCCCGCGGGGTCCTCGAGCAGCTGCCGCTCGGTGGACGCTGGATCCGGGTCGGTGTGGATCTGCGTGTCGATGCCCTGCAGGGCGAGCGCGGACATGACGGACTTGGTCTGATCGACCGGCGCGCCGGAGATCGCCTTCGCGCCCGCGAGCAATCGCTGGCGCAGGTCCTGCTCGAGGCCGTGGCGGTAGCGGACCGTGACGACGGCGGCGCTTCCGGCGAGGGCGATGACCAGCAGCGGCAGCGCGACGAGCGCGACGCGGCGGCGCAGCGACCCGGTGCTCACGGCGAGAGCCGGTAGCCGACGCCGCGCACGGTGTGGATCATCCGCGATCCGTGCGCCTCGAGCTTGCGCCGCAGCGCGCTGACGTGCACCTCGACGACGTTCGGGTCGTAGGCGTCATAGCCCCACACCTGGGTCAGGATCTGCGTCTTGGACAGCAGCGTTCCGCGGTGGCGGGCGAGGTACGCGACCAGGCGCAGCTCGGTCGGCGTGAGGTCCAGCGCGCGCCCGGCGCGCATCGCGCCGCCGGTCGACTCGTCGACCAGGAGGTCGCCGACCTGCAACGGCTCAGACAGCCGGCCCGTGCGTCGCAGGACGGCCCGCACACGCGCGAGCAGCTCCTCCAGCGCGAACGGCTTGACGAGGTAGTCGTCGGCTCCGACCGCGAAGCCCGCCAGGCGGTCGGCGACGCCGTCGCGCGCGGTGAGGAAGACGACCGGGACATCGCGGTGCGCGCGCAGCGTCCGCGCGAGGGCGAAGCCGTCACCGCCCGGGAGCAGCACGTCGAGGACGGCGAGGTCCGGGGCGCTGCGGAGGATCGCCTCCGGCTCGCGCGCGTCGGCGAACGCCGCCACCACGTAGCCGTCGACGGCCAGCGCGCGCACGACGGCCTCCCGCACAGCTTCCTCGTCCTCGACGACGACCACCCGGGCCGGCGCGGCGCTCATGGGCGGAGTATCCCTGAGTGAACCTGAAGCCCCGCTGAAGAACCGACCGACCTTCAGGACCAGCTCAGCAGGCGCTGGGACGGTCGCCTGCATGTTCACCTCTCACGACTGGCGCGGCCGCCACCGGCAGGCCGCGCGCAACCTCTCCATCGCCGTCGCCAGCGCGGTGCTGGCCGGCGGCGCGGCGGCGATGGCCGCCGACCCGGGCACGCCGTCACCCACCAGGTCCGCGGCGGACGGCGCCGGCTGCGCGAAGCCCGGGGCGAAGGGCGAGCGCCTGCCGTTGGCGCCTGACGACGCCATCGTCACGGAGGTGCGGACGCGGCTTCAGGCCCTCGTCGCCGACGGCGCGATCGAGCAGGCCGAGGCCGACGCCGTCCTGCACGAGGTGATCGCCGGCTCCGTCGACATGGGGGCGCTCGTGCGCGCCGGCACGGTCGCCGCCGCCCACGTGGCGACGATCGACGAGGTGCTCACCGACGTCAAGCGGGCCAGCCTCGCGGCCGGCAGCGGCGAGAAGCCCGACACCCCGGCGACTGCCGCGGCGGCCAGGCGGGCCAAGGCGGCGGCCGTCAGGCGGGCCAAGGCGGAGGCAGGCGGCTGACGACCGGAAGTGGCGCGCCGGCTCAGTCCTCGCTCAGCTCGACGTCGAAGCTGACGTCGAGGCGGTAGCGGTCACCCGCGTAGCGCGACTCGGTGAGCTCCAGCGGGGCACCGGTGTGGTCGAAGATGAGGCGGCGCTCCACGAGCAGTGCCGCGCCGGTCCGCAGGCCGAGGAGCTTCGCGTCGGCCCGCGCAGCCGGCTCGGCGCGCAGTGACGCGGTGCCTGCGGTCGGCACGCGGCCGAGCGCGAGCAGTGCGCGGTGCAGGGAGCCGTGCTCGAGGTCGGCGGTCAGCAGTCCCTCGGCCAGCTCGGCGGGGAGGACGGCGGTCTCCGTCGCGACCGGCTGCTCGTCGGCGAGACGCAGCCGGCTGATCACCACCACCTTGCCGCGGCGGCCGAGCCGCAGGCGGGCGCGCTCGGCGGGCTCGGCGGCGCGCACGGTGCCCTCGACGAGCCGGGACGTCGGGTCCTTGCCCTGGCGGCGCATCTCGGCGCTGAAGCTCAGGAGGCTGCTGGCCTGGCGATGGACGGGCGGCTCGGCGACGAAGGTCCCGCGTCCCGGCACCCGGTAGACGATGCCCTCCTGCGCCAGCCGTGCGACCGCGTTGCGGGCCGTCATCCGGCTCACGCCGAACTCGGCGCACAGCTGCGCGTCGGAGGGCAGCAGGTCGTCCGGCGCGAGCTCGGCGATGCGCGTGCGCAGCGACTGCTCGATCTCGAAGTAGCGGGGCACGAAGCGCTCGAGCGACGATGGCGACTTGGGCTCCGATCGGCGTGGCGGGCTCATGCGCTGGCGGCGATCCTATCGGCGGGACGTGCGCGGTCGGTCGGGGTGGTCAGGAGCGGCCGTGACCCACCGTCCCGTTGATCGTCAGCCCGCCGTCGCACACCAGCTCGTGCCCCGTGATGTAGCGCGACGCGTCGGAGGCCAGGAACACCGTGGCGTCGGCGACCTCCTCCGGCGTCCCGATGCGCCCGAGCGGGATGCGCTGCGCGTACGCCGCGCGCACCGCCGGCGTATAGGCCTCCTGGTTGAGCGGCGTCTCGGTGGCGCCCGGCGCGATGGCGTTGACGGTGACGCCGTGCGGGGCCAGCTCGACGCCCAGGGTCCGCGTGAGCCCGACGATCGCGCCCTTGGCGGCGATGTAGGCGCTCAGCTCGGCCAGGACGAGGATGTCGGCCGCCGAGGTCACGTTGACGATCCGCCCGCCGCCGCCCTGGGCCACCATCTGGCGCGCCGCGGCGCGGCAGCCGTAGAAGTAGCCGTGCTGGTTGGCGGCCAGCAGGCCGTGCCAGTCCTCGTCGGTGAGCTCCAGGAACGGCTTGACCATGAGCCGCGCGGCGTTGTTGACCCAGATGTCGATGCCGCCGAGCTCGGCGACCGCGGTGTCGGCCAGCGACTGGACCGTGGCCGCGTCGCCGGTGTCGCCCTCGACGATGACCGCGCGGCGGCCGGCGGCGCGGATCGCGCGCTCGGTCGCGGCTGCGCCTTCGGGGTCGGCGAGATGGATGCCCGCCACGTCGGCCCCGGCCCGGGCGAGCCCGATGGCGATCGCCGCGCCGATCCCCCGCGACGCGCCGGTGACGACGGCGCGGCGGCCGGTGAGGGAGAACGGCGAGGAGGTCAAGAGTAGGTGTCTGGCTGTCTAGACGGGTGGCGCCGGCAACCTACCACCGGCGCGACGGGCGGTGCAAGGCGCCGGCCGTTCCGCCTTGCCGCGCGCCAGCGCGGTCCCTATCATCGACCCAAGGAATCGATGATCGATCAACGGAGGTTGACGGGCCGCATGAGCGAGGTCGTGGCGCAGGTGACCGATGAGCTGCAGCGCTTTCGTCTGGACGGTCGAGTGGCGGTCGTGACCGGTGGGACCGGGGGCATCGGCAGCCGGCTGTGTGAGGCCTTCTCGCGCGTCGGCGCGCGCGTGGTGGTCCACGGGCGTGACCGCGACCGCGCCGCGGCGCTCGCCGATCGGCTGCGGGACGCCGGCGGCGAGGCGACGCCGGTGGCGGCCGACCTGACGCGCCGCGAGGACGCCGACCGGCTGGTCGACGAGACGCTCGCGACCTTCGGGCGGGTCGACGTGATCGTCAACACGGTCGGCGGCGGAGCGGGCGACGCGCTGTATCCGGCCGAGTCCTACCCCGAGGAGGCGTGGGACCGGATGTTCGACCTCAACCTGCGCTCGACGCTGCTGCCGACCCAGGCTGCCGTGCGCGCGATGATCGCCGGCGGCCGGGGCGGGCGCGTGCTGCACTTCTCCTCGGTCCGCGGGCAGCTCGGCATCGACAACGGCTTCTCGGCGTACGTCGCGGCGAAGGGCGCGCTGGACGCGCTGACGCGCCAGCAGGCCACGGAGTGGGCCAAGCACCAGATCACCGTCAACACGATCTCGCCGACGTTCGTCGCGACCGCCCAGTCGGCGAGCCTGCTCGCCGACGAGGCGTTCCGCGCGGGCCTCGAGGCGCGGATCCCGCTGCACCGCATCGCCGAGACCGATGACGTCGTCGGCGCGTCGCTGCTGCTGTGCACCGACGCCGCCTCCTTCATCACCGGCCAGATCCTCACGCTCGACGGAGGCCTCACCGCGTGCCAGTGACGCGCACGGGCGCCGGCGAGGGCGCCGCTCCCTTCTCGCGCGTGATCCTGAGGGAGCAGGTTCGCGACCTCCTTCTGGCCCGCATCCTCTCGGGCCACTACTCGCCCGGCAGCCGGCTGGTCGAGACGCGGATCGCGCAGGAGCTGGGGATCAGCCAGGCGCCGGTGCGGGAAGCCCTGCGCGACCTCGAGCAGCTCGGGTGCGTGGTGCACGAGGCGTTCCGTGGATGCTCGGTGCGCGAGCTGTCGATCGACGACCTGCTCGAGGCGTTCCCCGTGCGGGCCGCGCTCGAGAGCGTGGCCGCGCGACTGGCCGCCCACAACATCAGCGACGACGAGCTGGCGCTGCTCGACGGCTTCGTCGCGACCATGCGCACGGCGGGCGACGACGGCGACGCCATGGCCGAGAGCGCCGCCGACGCGGCGTTCCACGCGACGATCGTGCAGGCGGCGCGCAACCGGGTGCTCGCGCGTCAGTGGGAGCAGCTCCAGCCGCACGCACGGACCTTCATCTCGATCAGCCTGCCGGCGTCGGCCCGCGGCCCGGTCGCCGACCGCCATCTGCCGATCCTCGACGCCCTTCGCGCCCGCGACCCCGAGCGCGCGGCGACCGCCATGCACGACCACCTGTCCGAAGTCGCCGACCGCCTTCGGCCCCTCACCACCAACAAGGAGATCCGGTGAAGCGGATTATCGACCTGTCCATGCCCGTCCACATGGACATGGTGACGTTCCCGCGGGTGCCGCCGCCGGCGTTGACCGTGTACGAGAGCCACGAGGACTTCGCGACGCGCATCGGCGCCGCCGCGTACGGCGTCGACTCGCTGACGGCCAGCTACCTGATCGTCCAGAACGACCACGTGGGCACGCATCTGGACGCGCGCAAGCACATCGTCCCGACCGCGGGCGGGCCTGAGACGATCCCGCTGGAGTACTGCGTCTCCGACGGCGTCCTGCTGGACTTCACCGACAAGGAGTCGGGCTACGTCATCACGACCGACGACGTCAAGCGCGAGCTCGACCGGATCGAGTATTCGGTCAAGGAGCGCGACATCGTGCTCAACCACACGGGCGCGGGCTCCTACAACACCGAGGAGCGCTACCGCACCGATCACCCCGGGATGAGCGGCGACGCCACCCGCTGGCTGATCTCGCAGGGGGTCCGGCTCATGGGCTGCGACGCCATCACCTTCGACCCGCCGGTCTGGGCGATGTTCGAGAAGAAGCTGTTCTGGGAGGCCCACCGCGTGATGTGGGACGAGGAGTACTGGCACCTCGAGAACCTGATGAACCTCGAGCAGATCGGCCGCCCGTACGGCTTCCAGCTCTACGTGGCGCCGATCAAGTGGGTCGGGACGACCGCCGCCCCGGTGCGCGCGATGGCCGTCGTCGACGACGAGGCCTGACGCGCGTGTCCGCCACCGCGACCCGACTGCTCGACAACTACGTCGCCGGCGCCTGGACGCCCGCGGCCGCGTCCGACGCGCTGGACGTCACCAACCCCGCCACCGGCGAGGTGCTGGCCCGCGTGCCGCTGTCGGGCGCCTCGGACCTCGACGCCGCGGTCCGGGCGGCGCGTGCGGCGCTGCCCGTGTGGCGCGCCGTGTCGGTCATCGAGCGCGCCCGCCGGCTGTTCGCGCTGCGCGAGGGCCTCGTCGCGCGGCAGGAGGACCTCGCCCGCTGCGTCACGGCCGAGATGGGCAAGACGATCGGCGACGCCCGCGCCGAGGTGGGGCGGATGATCGAGATGGTCGAGGCCGCGTGCGCGGTCCCGACGACGATGCAGGGCCGGATCCTGGAGGACGTCGCGCGCAACGTCGACTGCGAGACGATCCGCCAGCCCGTGGGGGTCTGCGCGGCGATCGTCCCCTTCAACTTCCCCGCGATGGTCCCGTTCTGGTTCCTGCCGTTCGCGATCGGCTGCGGCAACACCTTCATCCTGAAGCCGTCTGAGCAGGTGCCGCTCACCCAGCAGATCGCCTTCGAGGTCCTCGACGGCCTCGACCTCCCGGCCGGCGTCGTCAACCTCGTCAACGGCGGGCGCGAGATCGTCGAGGGCATCCTCGACCATCCGGGGATCGACGCGGTGTCCTTCGTCGGCTCGGCCCCGGTGGCCAAGATCGTCTACGAGCGCGCCGCCCAGGCCGGCAAGCGCGTGCAGGCCCTGGGCGGGGCCAAGAACCACATCGTGGTCATGCCCGACGCGGTGATCGACAAGACCGTCGGCGGCATCGTCGGCTCGGCGTTCGGCGCGGCGGGCCAGCGCTGCATGGCCGGCTCGGTGGTCGTCACGGTCGGCGAGGCGCACGACCGGCTGATGCCGGCGCTGGTGCAGGCGACCGAGGCATTGGCCGTCGGTGACGGAAGCGACGAGGCGACCGAGGTCGGCCCGGTCGTCTCCTGCCAGGCGCGCGACCGCATCGCCGCGTGGATCGACCGCGGCGTGGCCGACGGCGCGACGCCGGTCGTCGACGGCCGCGGGGTGGGCGGCGACGGGATCCACCCCGAGGGCGCGTTCGTCGGGCCGACGATCCTCGACGACGTCCTGCCCGGCATGGACATCGCCCAGGAGGAGGTCTTCGGGCCCGTGCTCGTGGTCGTGCGCGCCGAGTCGCTGGACGAGGCCACCGCGATCGTCAACGCCAGCCGCTTCGGCAACGGCACCTCGATCTTCACCGAGAGCGGCGCGGCGGTGCGCCGCTTCCGCCATGACGTCGAGGCCGGGATGGTGGGCGTCAACATCGGGGTCGCGGCACCCGTCGCCTTCTTCCCCTTCTCAGGGTGGAAGGACAGCTTCCTCGGCGACCTGCACGCCCATGGCGGCGACGCCGTCGAGTTCTTCACCCGCAAGAAGACCGTGACCAGCCGCTGGTTCTCCGACGGCCAGGGCCACGGCACGTACTTCGTCGAGACATGATCGAGGCGCTCGTCACCGGGCGCGTCGCGCTCGACCTCTACCCCGAGCAGTCCCGGCGGGCGCTGGAGGACGTCGAGACGTTCCGGCAGTACGCCGGCGGGTTCGCGGCGAACGTCGCCACCGGGCTGGCCCGGCTGGGCGTTCGCACCGCGGTGTTCTCGGCCGTCGGCGACGACGGCCACGGCCGTCACATCCGCAACTTCCTCGAAGGGGAAGGGGTGGACTGCGGGTGGGTGGCGACCGACCCGCAGCGCCGCACCGCCCTGGCCTTCTGCGAGATCTGGCCGCCGGACGACTTCCCCATCACCTACCACCGGACGCCGACCTGCCCGGACTGGGAGGTGACGCTGCAGGACGCCGGCGTCGACCTGCAGGTGGCGGCCGCCGTCCCGCTGCTGTACCTCAGCGGAACCGCGCTCGCGCGGGCAGCCAGCCTCGAGGCGATGGTCGCCCTCGCCGGACTCCGTGCCGGCGGCCCGCACCACACGATCCTGGACCTGGACTGGCGCCCGATGCTGTGGGCAAGCGCCGAGGACTTCGCCGCCCGGGTGCAGCGTGTCCTGCCGGCGGCGACCGTGGTGCTCGGAGGCGACAAGGAATGGGCGGCGGCTGGGCTGGACCCCGCTGCGCCCAGCTCGGCGGTGCGCGTCGCCAAGCACGGGCCCGACGGCTGCAGCGTGC
The DNA here is from genome assembly GCF_035318805.1 of Baekduia sp. Lineage (GTDB taxonomy): Bacteria > Actinomycetota > Thermoleophilia > Solirubrobacterales > Solirubrobacteraceae > Baekduia. The sequence continues at coordinate 32,054 of NZ_DATHDY010000138.1, read as the reverse complement.
ATCGTCCCGACGGCTCGCACGAGGACGTGGCCCCGATCCCCGTGGCCGCGATCAACGGCCTCGGCGCCGGGGACGCCTTCGCCGCGGGCTGGGGTTACTCGCTTCTGCGGGGGCTCGATCAGCCGGCGCATGCCGCCAACGCCGCCGGGGCGATCGTGGCCACGCGCCATTCGTGCTCGGCGGCGATGCCCTCGCGGGAGGAGCTGGAGAGCTTCCTGCGGTCAGGCGTCCTGCCCGGTCCGGCACCGGCGGGTGCGCGCTGACGGCGTCCCGCTCAACCGCCGGACGCGCGGCGCCACGCCCCGGGCGCGCATCCGTGCGCGAGCCTGAACCGGCGGCTGAAGTAGGCCGGGTCCTCGAAGCCGACGCGCAGCGCGATCGCCTCGACCGTGAGGTCGCTGCCGAGCAGCAGCGCACGTGCGTCGGCGAGACGGCGCTCGAGGATCCAGTCGACCACGGTGCGCCCGGTCCGTTCGCGCACCACGGTCGTCAGGTATCCGCCGCTGAGTCCCACCGCCGCCGCCACGTCGCGCAGGGTCAGCCGCTCGGCGTAGCGGGACTCGATGATCTCGAAGACGTGCGCGAGGAGCGGCTGGTCACGCGCGCGCATCGCTCCGGCCACGTCGTGCGCGAGGCGGGCCACGTCGGTGAGCAGCAGCAGCAGCAGGGCGGCGATGGCGCCCTCGTGCCCGTCGGGCTCGTCGCGGAGCTCGCGACGCAGGTCGTGCAACCGGCGAACCCAGCGCTCGCGGTCGGGCTCGGGAACGCAGAAGCGCCCGACGTCCGGATCCATCTCGGCCGCCATGAACGGGTTGAGCAGCGGGTTGGATCGCCAGAGGAGCAGGGACGACGAGTCGGCGCGCACGTCGCGGATGTCCTGCGGCGAGAACTCGACGGCCCACCCGACCGCGTTGGCGCCGATCCCCGCCAGGTCGTGGACCTGTCCGGGCGCGATGAGGACCAGGTCGCCCGCGCGCGCGGGCCACGTGTAGGCGCCGACGCGATGCTCGCCGCCGCCGCGCTCGAAGTACAGGAGCTCGAGATCGCGGTGCCCGTGCGGGCCCACGCGGACACGCGGGTGCTCGGTCCCGAAGCACTGCAGGTCCACTGCGCCGCGCGGCGTCTCGTACGTCGGAACCGCGGTTGCCGGGTCCACGCCCGGGATGCTACGCGGCACCCGAAGATTGTCCAAGAACCCGCGGCCCCCGTCCCTGGATTCCGCCACCGCCGAGGCCCGATAGTGGGTCTGAGCAACCTGACCAGGGGGTCAGGAGAGCGACGGGAGAGGGTTGATGGCTGCTACGAGCCCTGAGGTGCTGGGTGCGTTCCACGGCGACGAGTCGTTCCCCATCGAGTGGCGCGACGGTGAGCGCGAGCTGTTCTGGGTGCTGGACGACCTGCACTGCCCGAACCCGGTCTCGCCGATGTTCTTCGACATCGGCGGCTGGTGGCTGACCTGCGACCACATGTTCCGCCGGTTCGGGACGCCGTTCGCCGCCGACTGGGTCGCCAAGCGGATCAACGGCTACGTCTACACCGCGGCGATCCCGGCCACGCCCGGCGCGCGCCCCGAGGCCGAGGAGTACGGAAACCGCTACGCGCCCCGCGTCCCGCTCGCGCCGGACTACGCCGCCAAGATCGGCCCGTACCTCGATTGGACGCTGCCCTACTACGCCGAGAACTTCATGGGGTGGTGGCGCGACCGGTTCATCCCCGAGATGGATCGCAACTTCGCCCGCCTCGACGGCACCGACACCGGCGCGGCCTCGCTGGTCGAGCTGGCCGTCCTCCTGGAGGACGCGATCGAGATCCACGATCGCCATTGGAAGATCCACTGGCTGCTGAACTTCGCCGAGTTCTCCGCGCGCTCCGGGCTCGAGGCGACGGTCAAGGAGGTCTGCGGGGAGGTCGACGCCGAGCTGCTGGGCCGCCTGCAGAGCTCCGTGCAGGACCGCAACTGGGACGCGGTCCGGGATCTGTGGGAGATCAAGGGCGAGGTCAAGGCCGACCCCGAGCTGGCCGCGGCGTTCACGCGCAGCTCGGCCGCTGACGTGTGGCGCGCGCTGGGGGAGACCGACCGTGGCCGGCGGCTCGTCGACGAGCGGATCGCGCCGCATCAGAAGACCTTCGGCTACAAGTCGATCTGGTCGCACGAGGTGCGCTTCCGGCTGTGGGTCGAGGATCCCGCGCCGATCCTCGAGGCGATCCGCGGCTACGTGGCCAGCGACTACGACTTCCCGGCCAGCCTGAAGGCGGTCAAGGACGACCTCCGGGCGGCCCAGGCCGAGCTGCTCGGGCCCCTGGAGGGCGAGCCGCGTGCGCGCGTGGCGCGGGCGCTGGAGCTCTCGCTCGGCATGAACCCGCTGACGCCCGACCATCACTTCTACATCGACCAGGGCACCAACGCGCGCCTGCGGCTGGTGCTGATGGCCATCGGCGACAAGCTCGCCGGCGCAGAGGTGCTCGACGACCGCGAGGACGTCGCGTACCTGCGCTACCAGGAGCTGCGCATGCTCATGGCCGATCCCGCGGCCCTGGGCGACGTCAAGGAGCTGGTCTCCGATCGCCGCGACGAGATCGAGGACTCCGAGCAGGTGCGGCCGCCCGCCTGGGTCGGCACCGCGACCGAGGCGGCGCTGGCCTTCCCGTACTGGACGAACTGGGGCTTCCCCGATCGGTTCCACGCCGGCCCGGTGCAGACGGTCGGCGAGGTCCGCGGGCTCGGCGCGTCGCCCGGGGTGATCGAGGGCACGGCGCGCTGGGTCTCCTCCTCCGACGAGTTCGACCAGGTGCGCGCCGGGGAGATCCTGGTGTGCCGCATGACCAACCCCGCGTGGGTCGTGCTGTTCACCAAGATCGGCGGGCTCGTCACCGAGGCGGGGGGCACCTCGTCGCATCCGGCCGTCGTCGCGCGTGAGTTCGGCATCCCGGCCGTGGTCGGCACCAACGACGCCGGAGCGCGGATCAAGACCGGCGACCGCGTCCGCGTCAACGGCGGCACCGGGGTGGTCGAGCTGCTCACGTGAGGTGGCACGCCCCCGCAGACCTCGAGGAGGCGCTGCTCCTGCGCGAGGTGCACGGTGACGAGCTGACCGTGCACGCCGGCGGCACGTTCCTCGGCATCCTGATGAACCAGGGCCTCATCGCGCCGCCGGCCCTGCTGTCGCTCGGTCGCGTCGCGGAGCTGCGCGGCGTCGCGATCGTCGACGGCGAGCTGCGGCTCGGCGCGATGGTCACCCACCTGGAGATCGAGCGGCATCCGGAGATCCGTGCGGGCTGGCCCATGCTGGCCCGGGCGTTCTCGGTCGTGGCGAGCCCCCGGGTGCGCGCCGTGGCGACGGTCGGCGGGGTCCTGGCCGACGCGGACTACGCGTCGGACCCGCCGGCGGCGATGTCGGCCCTCGGCGCGCGCGCGGTGCTTCGCGGCGCCCGCGGCGACCGCTCGGTCTCGATGGAGCAGCTGATCCTCGGGTACTACACGACGTGCATCGCGCCCGACGAGCTGCTCGTGGAGGTTCGCGTGCCACCGGCGCCGGCGCACGCGGTCTATCGCAAGTTCCTCTCGCGATCCTCGGAGGACCGTCCGTGCGTGACGGTCGCGGCAGTCCACGGCGACGGCGGCCTCGGGGTCGTCGTCGGCGCCGTGGCCGAGCGGCCGCAGCGCTTCGACGACCTGTGCCTCCTGGACGCCGACGGCCTGCGCGACGCGGGGCAGCGGCGGGAGCTCGCCGCGGCGTACGCGGCGCGGCTGGAGCCGATCAGCGACGTCCGCGGCTCGGCGGCCTACCGTCGCCGGATCTGCGCGGTCGAGGTCCGTCGAGCGCTGGAGGCGCTCGCCGCATGACCCCGGACCCGCGCGCCACCGGCGCCCAGCGCTACAGCGTCGACGCCGACATGCCCGGCCAGCTCCATGCCGCGCTGGTCCGCTCGACGGTCGCCCACGGCGTCGTGCGGGCGATCGACACCTCCGCGGTCGGTGCCGGCACCGCGGTGCTGCTGGCGCAGGACGTCGCAGACCTGCCGCTCTACGGCTGCCAGATCGCCGATCAGCGCGTCCTGGCCGGCGACCGCGTGCGCTTCGCGGGCGACGTGGTCGCGGCCGTCGCCGCTCCCACCCCGGCGGCCGCGCGCGCCGCGGCCCGGGCGGTGGTGGTCGACATCGACGAGCTGCCCGGCGTGTTCGACGCCCTGGAGGCCACGCGCGAGGACGCGCCGCTGCTGCACGAATCGCTGTCGGTCTCCGACAACGAGGCGGCGTACTTCGGGATCCGACCGGTGCGCGGCACGAACATCTGCCACCGCTTCCGGATCCGCCACGGCGACGTCGACGCCGGGTTCGCGGGCGCCGCCGTGGTCGTCGAGGGGACGTTCCGCACGCCGTCGGCGGCCCATGCGGCGATGGAGCCCCACGCCACCGTCGGGCGCTTCACCGACGACGGCCGGCTGGAGATCGTCACCGGCACCCAGACGCCGTTCAACCTGCGGATGGAGCTGGCGGCGCTGTTCGGCATGGACGAGGAGGACGTCCGCGTCGTCGTCCCGCCGATGGGCGGCTCCTTCGGGGCCAAGACGTTCACCAGGATCGAGGCGATCGTCGCGGCGCTGGCCCGCAAGACCGGGCGGCCGATCAAGTTGGTGCTCGATCGCGCCGAGGAGTTCGTGACGCTCAACCGCCACCCCTCGACCGTCCAGGTGCGCCTCGGTGCGACGGCTCAGGGCGACCTCGTGGCAAAGGCCGTCACGTGCTGGGCCGACACCGGCGCCTACGCCGACTGCGGTCCCGGCGTCGCGCAGAAGATGGGCTTCGCCGCTCCGGGGCCCTACCGGCTCCCGCACTGCTGGGTCGACGCCTACGCGGTCTACACCAACACGCCGCCCAACGGCGCCTATCGCGGCTACGGCGCGATGCAGTCGATCTGGGCGTCGGAGCGCACGATGGACATGCTCGCCGCCAAGCTGCGCATGAGCCCGCTGGACCTGCGGCGGCGCAACCTGCTGCGCGACGGCGACATCTACCCGACGGGGGAGACGATGCACGACACGTGCTTCGCCGAGCTGCTGGAGCGCGCGGCGACCGCCGTCGACTACGAGGCGGACCCGAGAGGCAAGGGTCTCTCATTGATCATGAAGGGTATGCAGACGCCGTCGCGTGCGGCCATCGCCGTCGAGCGCGAGGGCGAGGATCGCTACGTCGTCCGGTGCGCGACGACCGAGATCGGCCAGGGCTCGCGGCGCACGCTGCAGCTGCTGGCGGCCGAGCAGCTGGGCTGCCGGGCCGAGCAGATCCGCGTGCCCGATCCGGACACCGATCGGGTCCCGTTCGACACCCGGACGACCTCCAGCCGCTCGACGGCCATGATGGGCCGGGCCCTCGTGGTGGCGTGTGCCGCCCTGCTGGAGGACGGCCGCCGGGGGTACGGCGAGATCTCCGAGCCCGGTGGCCTGGATCCCGACACGGGGCAGGGCATCGCCTCCAGCCACTGGCATCAGGCGGCGGCGGCGGCGCAGTTGAGCGTCGACGAGGAGACCGGCGTCGTGGCGCTCGAGCGCCTGCACTGCCCGGTCTACGCCGGGAGGGTCGTCAACGCTCCGGGCGCCGACCTGCAGAACGAGGGCGCCATGTTCATGGGGTTGGGAACCGCCCTGTTCGAGGCCATCGACTTCAGCCACGGGCAGGTGACCAACGCCAACCTGTCGGACTACAACATCCCGACCGCCGCGGACGTGCGCGCCTGCACCCACGAGCTGGTGGAGCGCGCCGGCGCTCCCATCCACGGCCTCGGCGAGACGGCGCTGCCGCCGGTCCCGCCGGCCATCGGCAACGCGCTGGCGAGCCTGGGCATCGAGCTGCACGACCTTCCGATGACCCCCGAGCGGGTGCTGGCGGCGATCGACCGGCGCGCGGCCGGGCCGGTCGACGCCGCGCTGGGGGCGCGCGAGTCATGAGGGTGGGCTTCGTCCTGGACGACGCGCCGGTCGAGGTCGAGGTGGCCGCCGACCAGATGCTGGCCGAGGCGCTGCGCGATCTCGGCCGCCTCAGCGTGCGGCAGACCTGCGGGATCGGCGTCTGCGGCGCGTGCACGGTGCTCGTCGACGGCGAGCCGGCGTCGGGCTGCCTGATGCTGACCGTGCAGGTCGAGGGCCGGAGCGTCACCACCGTCGACGGCCTGCCGAGCGAGGACCCCGTGCTGGCCGCCTTCACGGAGGCCCACGCGTTCCAGTGCGGATGGTGCACCCCGGGCATGGTGCTCACCGTCAAGGCGATGCTCGCCGACGACGCGGCGATCGATCGGGACGAGGCGGCGGCGGCCCTGGGCGGGAACCTCTGTCGCTGCGGCTGCTACGGCCGGATCCTCGACGCCGTCGACCTCGCCGCGCAGCAGATCACGTCCCGTTCGAGCAAGGAGCAGTAGTCGATGGCCTTTGTCGTGACCGCCAGGTGGACCGTCAAGGAGGGACACGAGCGGGAGGTCGAGGAGGCGATCCTCGGGCTGGTGCAGCCGAGCCGCGCAGAGCCGGGCAACCTGTTCTACCAGGCCAACCGGGACGTCGACGACCCGCGGGTCTTCTTCTTCTACGAGGTGTACGCCGACCGCGCCGGCTACGAGGCGCACGGGGCGTCGGAGCACTTCGAGCGGCTGGGCCACGGGACGGCGATCCCGCTGCTGGAGTCCCGCGAGCGCCGGTTCTACGACACCTACGGCCCGCTCGAGGAGCGTGCGCCGTGCTGATCGACAGCGTCTTCGAGGTGCCGGTGGGCCTCGACGACGTCTGGGCGGCGCTGCTCGACGTCGAGCGGATCGCACCGTGCCTGCCCGGGGCGAGCATCGACGAGAACCGCGGCGACGGCGAGTACGGCGGGTCGATGCGCATCAAGCTCGGTCCGGTCACCAGCACGTTCAAGGGCACGCTCCGCGTCGCCGAGGCCGACGCGACCGCCCGCCGGGCGGTGATCCAGGCGTCGGCGCGAGACACCCGCGGTCAGGGTGCGGCGGCGGCGACGATCACCTCCACGCTGGCGCCCGCGGCCGGCGGGACGCGCGTGTCGGTCCAGACCGAGATGAAGCTCGCCGGCACGGCTGCGCAGTTCGGGCGCGGCGTCGTCAACGACGTCAGCGAGAAGCTGCTGGCCGAGTTCGCGTCGCGGCTGGCGGCCGAGCTCCAGAACCCGACAGCGCGTGCGACTCCGTCGATCGGGGCCGACGAGGGCGATCCCGCACGCGCGTCCGCACCGCCCTCGGCGGCGGCCGACGACGTGCTCGATCTGACCGCGGCGAGCCGTGACGCGCTGCTCAAGCGCGCCGTGCCGGCGCTGGCCGGGCTCGGCCTGCTGCTCGCGCTGCTCAAGGCGCTGACCGTGCGCCGCGGCGCGCGACGCTCGCCCTACATCGTGATCCAAGGACCATTGCTCGTCATCCGGACCCGGCCCCGCCGGTGGAGGTGGAGGTAGCTGATGCAGGTTCTCGCGTTCGCCGAGGAGCACTGCACCGACGTGCAGGAGGCCGGCGGCAAGGGCGCGTCGCTCGCGCGCCTCGCGGCGATGGGGCTGCCCGTCCCTGCAGGGTTCGTCGTCTGCTGCGACGCGCTGGAGGAGGCGCTCGGCGATCGTGCGGTCGCGCTGAGGGCGGCGATCGCCGACGCGCAGGACGAGGCGCGGCTGGCCGCGTGCGCGGCGACGGCCCAGCAGATCGTCGCCGGGCTGGAGATCCCGGAGCGGATGCGCCTGGACGTGTGCGCGCGCTATGCCGAGCTCGGCGACGACGCGCCGGTGGCCGTCCGCTCCAGCGCCGCGAGCGAGGACTCCGACGCGGCGAGCTTCGCCGGCCAGCAGGAGACCTATCTCAACGTGCGCGGCGGCGAGCAGGTCCTGCAGCGCATTCGCGACTGCTGGGCCTCGTTCTTCACCGAGCGCGCGCTGTTCTACCGTGCCCGCAAGGGGTCGCTGGAGGACCTGGGCATGGCCGTCGTCGTGCAGGCGCTGGTGTCGGCCGACGTCGCCGGGGTCATGTTCACCGTCGAACCGGTGCATGGGCGCAAGGACCGCATCCTGGTCGAGGCCGTGCTGGGCCTGGGCGAGGCGGTCGTCTCCGGTGAGGTGACCCCGGATCACTACCTGCTCAAGCGCGACGGGCGCGTCGCCCGTGAGACGGTCGCCGTCCAGCCCTTCATGATTCGCGCCCTGCCCGGCGGCGGCACCGAGGAGCATCCGCTGACGCCGCAGGAGGGTGGACGGCGCAAGCTCGACGACGCGACGCTCGCCCAGCTGGCCGGGATCGGGTGCGCGCTGCAGAGCTCGCTCGGAGGCCCGCAGGACGTCGAATGGGCCGTCAGCGACGGCCAGCTCTACATCCTCCAGGCACGCCCGGTGACGGCATGAGCGAGTTGGAGGACCGGGCTCAGCGCTGGATCGAGGAGATCCATCCCCATGCCCTGCATCTCGTGCGGGCGCGCGACTGGGTGGTCACGATCGATCCCGACGCGAGCGAGGGACTGCGCATCGCGGCCGTGCTCCACGACGTCGAGCGGGCGTTCCCCGACGCGTCGAGCTCCTGGGACCCGGCCGCCGACTGGAACGACCCCGGGTACCTGCGCTGGCATCAGGACCGCTGCGCCGAGCACGCCGTTGCCTGGCTGGAGGCGCAGGGCGCTGCGCCGGAGCTGGTCGGGGAGGTCGAACGGCTCATCCTCGTGCACGAGGAAGGCGGCTGGTACGAGGCCGACGTGCTCCAGGCGGCCGACTCGCTGTCGTTCCTCGAGACGCTGACGTCCATCACGGTCGCGTGGGTCCGGCGCGGCATCGACCCCGAGCACGCGCGCGCCAAGCTCCAGTTCATGGCCGACCGGATCACGATCGCGCCGGCACGCGCCGATGCGGAGCCCCTGTTGCGGCGCGCCCTCCTGGAGCTCGGCGCGGTCGCCGCGGAGAGCCCCGGGCGCTGAGGCGGGCCGGTGTGACGGGACGTGCCGCAGGGTCAGTCGAGTCCGCTCGACGGACCAGCTTGCGGGGCAGCGTCGAGGGCGCATCATCTGTTGACGAGTCGACCCTCCGGCCGAACGCAGGACGACATGAGCAGCACACGCCTCCACGACATCCCACAGGGCCTGGATACGCGCACACCACGACTGCTGCACATCGCGGAGGCCGCGCCAGGCGCAGCGTTGTGCGGGGCGCGCGTCACGCGGATCGCGAGCGACGGCAGCGACAGCCGACGCTGCATCGTGTGCCTCGACCTCGCCACCGGTCGACGGCATCACGTGCGCTGACCCAAGAGACGCGACGACGCAGGGCCGAGGGCCAGCTCGCACGGAGGGCGCCGCGGGCACGGGGAAGCGTGGCTTCAGGCGGCCGGGGCGGGACGGCCCGCAGCCGGCACCTCGGGCCTCGCCGCGGGTGCGCCCGGACGGCGCGCCTGCCACAGCGCCACGGCCAGCGCGCCGAGTCCCACGACCGTCGCCGCGAGCCCGACGATGGCGCCTGCGACGGGGATCAGGGCGAGCACGCGCAGGATCGCCCAGCCGACCAGCAGCGCGGTCCACGGCGACGCGGACCGGTTGCGCAGCACCCGGCGCCCGACGACCCAGGCGGTCGTCGCGTACGCGATGAGCAGCACCGGGACGGCGGCGAGCAGCAGCGCGATGCCGAACGGGATGCCCACGAGCGTCGCGAGCGCCAGGATCGCCAGCAGCGGGACGCCGATCGCGATCGCCACGCCCCACCCGACGGCGGCGCCGAGGTGCTCGCGCAGCGCCCGCTCGGCGGCGTAGAGCTCGCCGGGCGCCAGCCACGCCAGCAGGGCGCCGACGATCAGCGTCGACACCGACACCGCCAGCCACCACCCGATCGCGCTCACCCAACCCCAGCCGTTGGCGGTGTCGGCCCAGTCCTCCTTGCTGACGGTGCCGCCCACGCTCGCACCGGGCGCGAGCACGGGGCGCTCGTCGCCGTAGCGCAGGTCGCCGCCGACGCGCGCCGACGGCCCGAGGACCGCTCGGTCAGACACGGCGATCAGATCGCCGTCGACCTGCCCGGTGACCCGGATCGGCCCGCTGACCGACACGACGTCGCCCGTGGCGTGGCCGGCGATGCTCACGGGCCCGTCGAGCACGACGACGTCGCCGGCGGTCTGGCCCGCCCCGACGACGGCGCCGCCGGTGATCACCACATGGTCGGTCGCGGCGCGCGCGCTCCCGGCGGCGAGCAACAGCGCCGCCAGCGCGAGCAGCAGGGCGGCGATCGCCGCGCGGACGGCCTGGTGCGTTCGGAACGGCTGGGCCACCCGTCGTCTGCCTCCTATTGGCGCGCCATGGCCATGCGCAGCTCGCTTTCGCGGTCGTCGATCAGCTTGCCGCTGAGGTCGACCGTCACGGTGTGGAGCTCGCCGCTGAACCGGAACGGCGACCGGTAGTCCGGGCTGACCGGTGATCCCGGATCGGCGCCGCAGGTCAGGCCGCCGGGGTTGATGATGATGGGGATGGTGACCGGGATGTCGCTCTCGGCCACCAGGTCGCCGTCGACGTAGAGCTGTGCTCGTCCAGGCGCGCCCTTGCCGTGGGGGATGTCGGGTGCCCCCGTCGGCTCGAACTCGAAGCGCAGCTCGTGCCGGCCCTCCGGGATCGGGTCGGGCGCGGAGACGCGGTGGATGGCCCGGCGGACGTAGTTGTGCACGTAGTGCAGACGGCCGTCCTTGACGTAGAACGTCCAGCCGCCCACCGCGCTGCCCTGGGCCAGCAGGACGCCTTCGGCGCCCCCGACGGGGATGGTCGCGTCGGCGGTGACGGCGTGCGGGCGGTTGAGGACGCGCGGGCCGGCGAAGAACGGCACGGTCTGGGTGCCGGGCCGGAAGGTGTACTGGTCGCGCGTCTCGGCGATCTGCGGGCGTTGCACCATCGCGCGCTGCAGGGCGCTGCCGTCGATGGGCAGCACGTCGTACTTGCCGGCCTGCACGTACCAGATCGAGATCAGCTCGATCAGCTTGTCGCGATGGTCGGCGGCCACGTCGTGGGTCTCGGCCGGATCCGCGGCGACGCGGTACAGCTCCCAGCCGCCGCTGTCGAGCCGGCCGAGCATCTCGGCCGTGATCGGCGTGCCGAACGCGGCGCCACCGGCCTCGGCGAACGACGGGCCCGGCCACGGGCAGACCGCCCGCCAGCCGTCGTGATCGATCGCGCGGTGCCCGAACATCTCGAAGTACTGCGTCCGGTGGTGCGTCGGCGCGGCCGCGTCGTCGAAGGTGTGGGCGAAGCTGACACCGTGGATCGGCGACTGCGTCACGCCTCTGATCGTGGCCGGCGGCGCGATCCCGAGCGCGTCGAGGATGGTCGGGACCATGTCGATGATGTGGGCGTAGTGGTCGCGGATCTCGCCGCGGCTCGTCATGCCGGCCGGCCAGTGCACGATGAACGGGTCGGTCGTCCCCCCGCGGTAGGTCTCGCGCTTCCAGCGGCGAAACGGCGTGTTGCCCGCCCACGTCCAGCCCCACGGGTAGTGGTTGAAGGTCGTCGGGCCGCCGAGCTCGTCGATCGCCTCGACGCTCTCCTCCAGCGGCTCGGGCGCGTTGTTGAAGAACTGCAGCTCGTTCGTGGTGCCGGTCGGGCCGCCCTCGGGGCTGGCACCGTTGTCGGACACGAGCATCACGATCGTATTGTCCAGCTCGCCGGCCTCCCGGAGGAAGTCGAGCAGCCGGCCGATGTGGTGATCGGTGTGCGAGAGGAAGCCGGCGAAGACCTCCATCAGGCGGGACGCGAGCCGCCGGGCGTCCGGTGAAAGCGAGCGCCAATCCGGGACGTCGGGGTCGTGCCGCGACAGCTCGGTGCCGGCGGGCATGATCCCGAGCTCCTGCTGCCGGGCGAACACGCGCTCGCGGTAGGCGTCCCAGCCGTCGTCGAACTGCCCCCGGTACCGGTCGGCCCACTCTTGGGCCACGTGATGGGGTGCGTGCGTGGCGCCCGGGCAGAAGTGCAGGTAGAAGGGCTTGTGCGGCGCGACCTGCTTGGCGTCGGCGATGAACCCGATCGCCTGGTCGACGAGGTCCTCGGTCAGGTGATAGCCCTCCTCGGGCGTGCGCGGCGGCTCGATCTGGTGGTTGTCGTACACGAGATCCGGGGCCCACTGGCTGGTGTCACCGCCGAGGAACCCGTAGAAGCGCTCGAACCCCCGCCCCAGCGGCCAGCGGTCGAACGGACCGGCGGCTGACTCGAACTCCGACGGCAACAAGTGGTACTTGCCGACCATGTAGGTGTTGTACCCGTGCTGCTGGAGCATCTCGGGCAGGAACCCGTTCTCGAACGGGATCTGCCCGTTGTAGCCGGGATAGCCGGTGGCGAGCTCGTTGATGGCCGCCGTCGCGTTGGAGTGGTGGTTGCGTCCGGTCAGGACGCACGACCGCGACGGCGAGCACAGCGCGGTCGTGTGCATCCGCGTGTAGCGCAGACCCTGCGCCGCCACCGCGTCGATGTTCGGCGTCGCGATCGGGCTGCCGTAGCAGCCGAGCTGGCCGAAGCCGGTGTCGTCGAGCACGATGGTCAGGACGTTCGGCGTGCGCTCCCGCGCGCGGAGCACCTCCGGCCACGCGGGAGTCGACTCGTCCGTCGTCCGTCCGACCACGCCGGAGAACTCGGTCCCCGGCTGGTACTCGGACGCGGGCTCCTGCCCGTTGTGCTGCATGTCGCTCACGCCGGCTGGCGCGGACGGGCGAGCGCGTCGCGCAGGGCGGCCTCGGACTCGGCGTCCAGGGAGGTCTGGATGACCTCGCCGGGGATGCGCACCTCGCTGAGCAGCCGGTCGGTGACCATCTCGCCGACCAGCGCGACGAGCGCGGCGCCCCCGGCCGGCAGCTTGCTACCCAGCTCCTTCATGAACTTGTCGTCGATGCCGCTGTCCATCATCGCTCCGGTTGCGCCGCCGGCGGCGGCGCCGACCGCCATGCCGAGCACCGGAGCGAGGAAGAGCAGGCCGATCAGGCCGCCCCAGATCGCGCCGCCCGCCGCGCCGGTGCCGGCGAGCGAGGGCTGGTGCAGCTTGACCTTCCCGCCGGGCTGGTGCTCGACGAGGACGAGATCCTCGAGCTCGACGAGGTGGGCCTTGCGCGCCTCGCCGAGGTTGGCGGCCACCTGCTGGGCCGTGGCGAGGTCGGGGTAGGCGATGGCGACGAGGCTGCTCACGGGGTGCTCCTGTTCGGTCGGGTTGGTCGAGGCCGAGTATCGATGCGCCCGCCGCCGCTGACGTCACCCGTTCCGGATGAAAGGCGCGGACCGCACCACGCACCGGAAGCCCAGGTGGCTCGTGGACGTGTCGACGGCCTCGAACTGCCGGGCGGCCGGGCGGAAGCGCAGGCAGTAGCTCGGCGCGCACAGATGCGAGCCGCCCTTGATCACCCGGCGCGGGATGCGCTCCGGCGCCGGTGGGCCGCAGCAGGCGGGCCGCTCGGCGGGCGGCGGCTCCGCGATGGCGTCGACCGTCCACTCCCACGTGTTGCCGCACGTGTCGTGGAGGCCGAAGCCGTTGGGCGGGAAGCTGCCGACCGGTGAGGTGCGCGCCCAGCCGTCGAGCTCCAGGTTCTGCCACGGGAACTCGCCCTGCCACCAGTTGGCCAGATGGCGTCCGCCGGGCAGGAGCTCGTCGCCCCACGCGAAGCGCGCGCCGTCCAGGCCACCGCGGGCCGCGCGCTCCCACTCGGCCTCGCCGGGCAGCGCCTTGCCGGCCCACCCGGCGTACGCCGCGGCGTCCTCGTAGGCGATGTGCGTGACCGGATGCCGCCCGCGGGTGTAGACGTGGCTGCCCGGACCCTCCGGCCGGTCCCAGCGGGCGCCCGGGACGTAGGACCACCATGCGAGGACGTCTCGCAGGTCGACCGGTCCCGGCGTGCCCTGGAAGACCAGCGAGCCGGGCACGAGCGCGGACGCCGCGACCTCGGGGTAGAGGGCGGGATCGAGGGCGCGCTCGGCCACCGTCTGGTACCCCGTGTCCCGGACGAAGCGGCGGAACGCCGAGACGGTGACGGGCTCGACGTCCATCCAGAAGCCGTCGATCGAGACGTCGCGGACCGGGCGCTCCTCCGGGTAGAAGTCCGTGGAGCCCATCGCGAACGTGCCGCCCGGGATCCACGCCATGCCGCGGGCCGGTGGTACGCCCGGAGGTTGGTCCCCGGTCGCGATGGCGACACAGTCTCCTAGTGCCGGAATGCCTGACCCTCCCCGGCCGGGCGCGGGCCGGCGCCGCACTGCTCGAGCACCTCGGTCTGCTTGCGCAGGTCGGCGAGGAACAGGTCGGCCATGTCCCGCGTCATCCCGGCGCGCACGACGACGCGCAGGACCGAGAGGTCCGTCCGGTTCTCGGGGAACGTGTAGGCCGGCACGAGCCAGCCGCGCTCGCGCAGGCGGTCCGACACGTCGAAGACCGTGTAGCCGGTGACCTCCGGCTTCAGCGCGAACGCGAGCACGGGCAGCTCGCTGCCGTCCGTGATCGCGCGATAGGGGCCCATCGCGGCCACGTCGGAGGCGATGTGCCGCGCGACGGCGCTGGAGCTCTGCTGCACCGCCGTGAACCCGTCGCGGCCGAGGCTGAGGAACATGAAGTACTGGGCGACCACCTCGCTGCCGGGCCGGGAGAAGTTCAGCGCGAACGTCGGCATGCTGCCGCCGAGGTAGTTGACCTTGAACACCAGGTCGTCGGGCAGCGCCGCGGCGTCGCGCCACAGCGCCCAGCCGACGCCGGGGTAGACGAGCCCGTACTTGTGGCCCGACGCGTTGATCGACTGCACGCGCGGCAGCTGGAAGTCCCACACGAGCTCGGGCTGGACGAACGGCGCGACGAACCCGCCCGAGGCGGCGTCCACGTGCATCGGCACGTCGGGCCCGCCGCCGGCGGCCAGGGCGTCCAGCGCGTCGGCGATCTCGGCGACCGGCTCGTAGCTGCCGTCGAAGGTGGATCCGAGGATCGCCACGACGCCGATCGTGTTCTCGTCGCAGTGCGCGGCGGCCTGCTCGGCGTCGAGGTGGAAGCGGTCGCCCTCCATGGGGACCAGCCGCGGCTCCACGTCCCAGTAGCGGCAGAACTTGTCCCAGCACACCTGGACGTTCACGCCCATCACGAGGTTCGGCTGGTCGGTCGACAGCCCCGCGGCGCGCCGGCGCTCGCGCCAGCGCCACTTCAGGGCCATCCCGCCGAGCATGGCGGCCTCGCTGGATCCGGTGGTCGACGTGCCCGTCGCGTCGGCGCCGCCCGGCGCGTGCCAGAGATCGCCGAGGATGTTCACGCACCGCCGCTCCATCTCGGCGGTCTGCGGATACTCGTCCTTGTCG
Organism: Baekduia sp.; assembly: GCF_035318805.1. Lineage (GTDB taxonomy): Bacteria > Actinomycetota > Thermoleophilia > Solirubrobacterales > Solirubrobacteraceae > Baekduia. Next base: position 16,754 of record NZ_DATHDY010000138.1, on the reverse strand, counting down.
ATCATGTTCTTGTCGGCCGTCTCGGCCATGAGCGCGGCCCCGTGCGGCGGCATCCACGTGGTCACGAACGTGGCCAGGTTCAGCCGCGCGCTCCCGTCGAGGAACAGCTCGTTGGTGATGAGGTCGTGCGCGACCTCGCCGCCGGTGCCGCTGTCGGGCAGCCGGTGGCGCGGGAGCGGCGCCGCCTCGGCGTCCTGGACGAGCGAGGAGGCGAGCTGCGTGGTGGCGGGTCCGTGGCCGGTGGTCTGCACATGCCCATCAGACACGGCGGCTCGGGCACCGGCATCATCCGTTCGGGATGACGGCGGGGATCGCGGCGGCGATGCGCGTCCCGCGCCCGGCGGCGCTGTCGATCCGCAGCGTGCCGCCGACGGCCTCCACGCGGTCGCGCAGGCTCTGCAGGCCCGAGCCGACGCTCTCGCGCGCGCCGCCGACGCCGTCGTCGAGGACTTCGATGCGCAGGTCCGGGGGCGTCGCGAAGGCGCGCACGGAGATCAACGACGCGCGCGAGTACTTCTGCGCGTTGATCATCGCTTCGGCCACGACGTAGTACGCGGTCGCCTCGGCGGTCTCGTCGAAGCGCACCGACGGCAGGTCGAGCAGCGTGACGGGGACCGTGGAGCGTGAGGCGACGCTGCGGATCGCGCGCGCCAGGCCGAGGTCGGAGAGCACCGCCGGGTGGATCCCGTGGGCGATGGCGCGCAGCTCGTCGATGGCCACCGACAACACGGCGTCGGCCTCCTCGAACAGCGCCGGCGCCTCCGCGGGCGTCTCGCGCGCCTTGCGGGCCGCGATCCCGAGGTAGGCCGCGAGCGCGACGAGGCGCTGCTGAGCGCCGTCGTGGAGGTCGCGCTCCAGCCGCCGCCGGTCGGTGTCGGCCGCTTCGACGAGCCGGGCACGCGAGGCGCGAAGCTTCTGCGCGAACTCCTCCCGCTCGGCGACCACGGCGGCCAGGCAGACGGTCGCGATCGCCGACACGCCGATGTAGAGCTGGGTGTCGAGGACGCTGCGCGTGACCGAGTCGAAGACGAACGGCCCGAGGAAGTTCGTGGTGCTCCACGCGGTGAAGCCCGCGGTCACCGCGATGGCCAATGCCGCGCCGCGGGGGCCGAAGCGCAGCGCGGCCCACGTCAGCGCCGGGAACACGACGTAGGTCACCGGGCCGTCGCTGCGCAGCGCGAGGCCGCTCAGCGCGGCGACCGCCGCGACCATGAGCCCGAGCTCGAGCCCGTGCTCCCGCCACCACGCTCGCGGCGGCGGGTGCCGCCAGGCCACGGCGAGCGGCACGACGACCAGCGCGCCGGTGAAGTCGCCGAGCCACCAGGTGCGCCAGACCGTGGGGAGCCCGTCGAAGGCGACGACGTTGCCCAGGCGCAGGGACACCGCGCCGACCGTCGCGCTGACCGCCACGCCGGCGGCGATCGCGGCGAGCATGCGCCCGAGGTTGCCGACGGTGTCGAGCGGTGATCCGTCGCGGATCAGACGGCGCATGAGCACCGTCGCCGTCAACGCCTCCAACATGTTCCCGGCGGTCTGCCCGAGCGCGGTCCCCAGCGGGAGCGCGTGGTAGTCGTTGGCGAGGAGGTCGCCGATCAGCACGCCCGGCCAGAAGCGCAGCCCCGCGAGGTACAGGAACGCGATCGCCACCCCGACCGGCAGCCAGAGGATCGCCGCGACCGGCCCGGCGAAGTCGAGCACGTACCCCGACTTGGCCGCGCCGTAGTAGGCCATGGCCAAGACGAACACGCCGAGGACATAGCGGGCGCGAGACATCCTTACGCCACGTTCCCAGACTCCGGCACACGCGACTAGGGGCCGACGACGCGCCCGGCCGGCTTCGTCTGCGTGCACCCGCGCGACCGGGTGGCGTGCACGCACGCCGCTCAGTGGGACTCGAACGGCTCGTCGAGCGCCTCGACGTCGAGGTCGATCGCCAGCGCCAGCCGGGGCGCGGCCTCCACGACCCGTGCGCCGCCGACGACCGGCGCGACGGCCACCAGGACCGCCACGATCTCCTGGTCGGTGGCCCCTGCCGCGCGCGCGACCTCGACCGTGACCCGGCACGACGCGGTCGCGGCGCCGACCGACAGCAGCGCGCCGAGACGCACGAGCGCCGCGGACTTGGCATCCAGCGCGGCGACCGTCCCGGCGCGGCCCGCGCCGACGACGAGCCGCACGGTGGGCTCGTCGTTGAGCGCCAGCCGCTGGAGGAGCTCCATCACGTCCATGGTGCTGTGGCCGCTCGGCATGGCTCCTTGCTGCGTCGGCGTGGGCGGTCCGGTCAGGCTACGCCGCGTGGGGCGCCCGCCACATCGTCCGAATCCGGTGATGCCGCCCGAAAGCTTCGGGCCGCGCCCTAGGGGTGCCGTAGGCGGCCAGCGAGGCCGAGGCCCACGACGGCCAGCCGTCGCCGCCGTAGGTGGGTCCCCAGTCGCGATAGCGACACAGTCTCCTAGCGCGCGCCGCTGCCGTTGGCCAGCACGACGGTCTTCTGCGCGGCGAACTCCTCGTCGCTCAGGACCCCGTGGTCATGCAGGCTCGCGAGTCGCTCGAGCTGGTCGAGCGGCTCCGGCGCCGGCTCGGGACGGCGGCGGGCGGACTGCACGGCGTGCGCGGCGCGGGTGGCGGCGGCGCGGGCCGCGCCCGGCTCCGCCTCCGGGAACTCGGCGGCGACCTGGCGGCGCAGGGCCGCCAGCGCGGCGAACGCGAGGACGATCATCAGCAGGACCGGGAGGGGCATGCGCGTCGCAGGGATCGGCGCCCAGGCGATCACGAGCAGCAGCGCGACGGCGACGAGCGAGTAGGCGAGGGCGGGACGGTCGCGCAGGCTCGGGGCGGCGGCGCGGCGCAGCGCGACGGCGGGCCGGTAGGGGCCGGCCACCCAGGCGGCCGCGACGACCGGGATGCCGATCACGACCGTGGCCTGCGCGACGTCGTGCAGGATCCGGGTCCCGATCGACCAGGCGGCCTCGGCGGCGGGGCGGACCGCGTCGGTGGAGCTCAGCTGGTCGACCACGTAGCCACCCGCGATGCTGCGCACGACCAGGACGAGCAGGCCGGCCGCGATCAGGTCCAGCCCCGCGATGAGCAGCGTCTCCCGGCGCCGCCCGCGCGCCAGGTAGACGGCGAGGGCGAGCATCGCGATGGCGAGTGCCGGCAGCACGGCCGCGAGGCCCTTCACCCACGAGACGGCGTTCTTGGCGGTGCTGACCTCGCTGCTCGACATGATCGTGATGTGACCGGCCTGCGGCGGGATCTTGTCGGCGAGGGAGCGCGGCAGCCCGAGCCGGGCGACGAGGTCGACGACGAGCGAGCGCAGATCGAGGACGATCGCGTCGCCCTGGCTCGTGACGAGCCTCGAGTTGCCCTCGGCGATGTTGATGAACTGCTGGGCGGTGATCCGGTTGGCCTGCTTCCAGGCCTCCTGGATGCGCGGCCGGCCGAGCGCGGTCTCGGTGGTGCGCTGCGCGAGGTCGCGCAGCCCGGAGGTCGCCGGCCCGGCAATCGGCTTGAGCCGCCGCGGCAGCGCGCGCGCGATCTCGCCGCCCACGTCGACGTTGGCGTACACCTCGTCGACGAGGTAGCCCGAGACCTGGGTGCGGATCTCGCTGTTGTCGAGCATCGCCGAGCTGGTGTCGGCCCAGTTGTCGGCGTCGAGCACCTGCCGGTTGGCCCACACCGCGAAGATCGCGACGGCGGCCAGGACCGTCGCGCCGCAGAGCAGCGCCCGGACCGCGTAGCGCCGCCCGCGGGGGAGCACCACGCGACCGGTGGGGGCGGGGGCCTGGGCGCCGGTGGCGGCGTCGGGCGGGGTCGGATGGCTGCCGGTCGTGGTCATGGGTCTCCTCGGGCGATCACGCTCGCAGTCGCGGGCAGCAGGCGCAACGGGGCGCGCCTGCGTGCAGGGGGAGGCGGGCACCAACGGGCAGGGCATGCTGGCGCCCTCGGGCCCTTCTCGTTGCCGGGCCGCGGGTCTAGAGTGGGCCGATGACCAAGGTGGCGCTCGCCGAGGACAGCTTTATCGTGCGTGAAGGCATCGCCCAGGTCCTGTCTGACCACGACGGAGCCATCGAGGTCGTGGCGCTCTGCGGCGACGTGGACTCGCTGTTGCGCGCCGTCGAGGTCGACCGGCCGGACGTGGTGGTCACCGACATCCGCATGCCGCCGACCAACACCGACGAGGGCATCCGGCTGGCCGCCACGCTGCGCCAGACGCACCCGCAGATGGGGGTGGTCGTGCTGAGCAACTACGCCGACCCCGCCTATGCGCTGGCGCTGCTGGAGTCCGGCTCCGAAAGCCGGGCGTATCTGCTCAAGGAGCGCGTGCACGATCGCTCGCAACTGGTATCGGCGATCCATACGGTCGCCGCCGGCGGCTCGGTCATGGACCCGAAGATCGTCGAGCCGCTGATGCATTCGCGTTCGCGCGCCGAGCGCTCGCCGCTGGCGGACCTGACGTCGCGTGAGCGTGAGGTGCTGGCGCAGATCGCGCAGGGGATGAGCAACGCCGCGATCGCCGGATCGCTCGTGCTGACCAAGCGCGCGGTGGAGAAGCACATCAACTCGATCTTCCTCAAGCTCAACCTCTCCGGCGCCGAGGACGTCAGCAAGCGCGTCAAGGCGACGCTGCTCTTCCTCGCCGAGGTCGACCAGCCGTCGATGCCCTCAGCGTCCATGCTGTAAGAGCCGGTCGGCCACCGGAGCCTCACCCTCCGAGAGGAACAGCAGGACCGCCCGGACGCGGCGGCTGACGTCGGCCGCGGCCGGCAGCCCCAGCTTGGCGAAGATCGAGTTGATGTGCTTCTCGACGCCGCGCTTGGTCATGCCCAGCGACGCCCCGATGGCGGCATTGCTCGCGCCGCCGGCCATCTCCACCAGGATGTCGCGCTCGCGGGGACTGAGCGGTGCCAGCGGCGAGTGGGCGTGGCGGTCCTGGGTCGCGACGAGCAGCTCGACCACCTTGGGATCGATGACCGACCCGCCGCTGGCCACGGCCTTGATCGTGGCGGTCAGCTGCTGGCTGCTGTGCACGCGGTCCTTGAGCAGGTAGCCGCGGCGCTCCGAGCCCGCTTCGAGCAGGGCCACCGCGAACCCGGCGTCGCAGTAGGCGCTCAGCACGACCACGCCGAGCGCCGGATGGGTGACGCGCAGGTCGGCGGCGATGCGTATGCCCTCGTCGCCCATGGTCGGCGGCATGCGGATGTCGGTGAGGACGACGTCCAGGTCCTCGTGTTCCAGCACGGCGCGCAGCTCGTCGCCGTCGCGGCAGATCGCGACCAGGTCGAGGTCCTCCTCGTCCTCCAGCAGGCCGATGAGGGCCTCACGCACGAGGAAGCAGTCCTCTGCGAGCGCCACTCGGATCGGCATTGCACGAGCGTCGCGGGGCGGGCTCGCGGCGGCAAGGGGGCGTGCCTCCCCGTCGGCCTCGTGCAGGCCGCCACGTTGGACGGCTATCGCGCGGTCTCTACGCGCACCGGCGTCTGAGACCGCGGGCGGGCCACGGTCTCGGCGCCGCCGGGGTCAGGCGACCTGGGCGCCCCGGCCGCCGAAGGACACGAGGCCGTAGATGATCAGGATGTCGATGGCGAAGAGCGATAGCGCCAGCAACGGATAGGACGGGATCGCCAGCATCTGGATGACGGCGTTGCCGCCGGCGCTGAACACGCCGACCCACCGGCCGAACCCGCGTCCCGCCCAGACCGAGAACGCCGCCACGAGCTGGATGGCGCCGATCGCGATCATGACCCAGCCCCACGTGTTGAGGCTGCCGAGCACATACTCGACGTCGCGCACGAAGAACTTGGAGTTCGACGTCGCAGCGATGCCGTAGACCACGTTGAGGGCGCCGACGATCGCCAGCATCGTGCCGGCGAAGACGAGCCAGCCGGCCCCCTGGTCGTCGGCGGTGTAGGTGCGGTCGTCGGCCACGCGGGCGGGCACCGGCGGGAGTTGGTCGGTGGTGAGCACGTTGCGCGGCATGGTGTTCCTCCTCTGGGGTGGTGGACGCCGAGCGACGCCCTGGACGCGACGGTACGAACGCGCCGGCGGCGGGGCATCCTCCGAACCGGATGAGGCCTGGCGTCATGCGAAACGGATGACGACGGCGGGCCGGGCGGACGTCACGCTGCGCGGCGTGCGATCCCCAGGCACCAGCCCCGCGACGATCGGCGGGCAGACCGTGGAGGGCGTGCCCGCGCTCACCCTCACCGGCGACGGTGGCGCGCTGCAGGCCACCTTCGTCCCGACCGCCGGGATGGTCGGCTGCTCGCTGCGCCACCGCGGCGCCGAGCTGCTCGGCCTCCGGGGTGGCCTGCGGGCCTACGTCGCGCAGCGCTCCACGATGGGCATCCCGTTGCTCTACCCGTGGGCGAACCGGCTGCGCCGGCGCCGCTTCCCCGTCGCGGGGCGCCAGGTCGTGCTGGATCGGCCCTCCACACCGGTGAGCTTCGACGAGCGCGGGCTGCCGATCCACGGGCTGCTGGCCGCCGCGCGCGGCTGGACGGTGACGCGTCACGACCCGGAAGGCGACGGCGCGACCCTGGAGGCAGGCTTCGACTTCGGGGCACACGACGACCTCCTGGCCGCGTTCCCCTTCCCACACCGGCTGCGCTTCGCCGCCACGCTGACCGCGACGACGCTCACGATCGTGACGACCGTCCGCGCGGCATACGACGCGCAGGTGCCGGTCGCGTTCGGCTACCACCCGTACCTCCAGCTGCCCGGCGTCGCGCGCGCCGACTGGCAGGTGGACGTCCCGGTCGCCGAGGCCCTGCCGCTCGACGCCCGGATGCTGCCGACCGGCGAGCGGGTGGCCGTCCGCGTGCGCGGCGGCGCTCTGGGGGCGCGGACGTTCGACGATGCCTACGTCGCGCCCGAGGGCGCGGCGCCGTTCGTGGTCGCGGGCGGCGGACGGCGCATCGAGGTGACGCTGCACGAGGGCTATGGCTACGCCCAAGTCTTCGCTCCGGCCGCCGACGCGGTGATTGCCTTCGAGCCCATGACCGCGCCGACCGACGCCCTCGTCGCCGGCGGGCCGGACCTGCCCGTCGTGGCCCCGGGAGCGGCCTACCGGGCGGCGTTCTCGATCGCGGTGACCGACCGCGGCGCCGCCCGTTCCGGATGATGTTGCGAGCCCCGGGGCGATCTGGGAGCTCGGCCCGACGCCGGCCGCTCGGCTACGCGAGCGCCTTTGCCTTGATGGAGTCGAACTCGGCCGCGGTGATCGTGCCGCTGTCGAGGAGCCCCTTGGCCGTCTGGATCTGGGCCGCGGGGGCGTCCTCGGCGGCGACGGTCCTCACGTAGCCGTCGAACTGCGCCTTGGCGGCCTGGGCTTCGTCGTTGCGCCGCGCGCTCATCCCGGCGCCCTGAGCGATGAGGTAGATGAGTGCGCCGACGAACGGCAGCACGATGAGGAACACGGTCCACGCCGCCTTGCCCCAGCCGGAGATGTCGTGCCGACGAAAGACATCGCTGAGGATGACGATCATCATCCAGATCCAGACGACCCATGAGAAGAAGAGGATCATCGTGAAGAAGATGTTCAAGAATGGGTAGTCCGCTGCCGCAAGCACCATGCCGTCCTCCTGTCGTTTGCTGAGGCCGACAGAGTCGCCGTCGGCGGTGCATCTCGGCAATTGCGCACACACCACACTTGGCGAGGGTGCGGGTCGTGCGCGCACCACCAAGCGCGGAGGGGGGCAGGCGCTTCGTGACACGCGCACGCGTCCTTGCCCCGCGGAGACGAGGTCTGGCTCCTCCTGCGATGCGGGCAGTGCCAGACCTGGCGGGAGGTCACGGTCCCCAGTGCAGTGGCAGCGCGGCTCAGCGCCGACGCCGAACTCGCGCGGAGCTCCATCAGCCAAACGCTTCGCGGTCTCGAACGCCGGAGGATGGCCCTGGAGATCACGACGCTCAGGACGGCGCTGGATCGAGATCTGATCGACGCTGCAGACTTTCGTCCCAGGCGCGCCTGAACAGGTCCCGCCGCGGTGTCACCCCGCCACCGCCACCGCCGGCGCCGGTGCCTTCGGGCGGAAGGGGCGCAGCTCGTCGTCGTCGCCGGCGACGACGCCGCACGTCGACTCGGGCACTTCGTTCCAGACACCGGGGAGGTCGCCGAGCGGCTCGGACACGATCACGCGCATGTCGTCAGAGAACTCGTGCGCTCGTGGGTCGTCCGGGTAGAGCGCGCGGAGCTTCGGCACTGCCGTCGTGAAGTACAGCGAGCGCGACTTGCCCTCGCTGGAGTACCTGACCGCCCAGGTGCGGTCGCCGTCGGTCGTCGCGACGGTGCCCTGGAACGGATTCGGCACCCCCAGCCGGGTACCGGTGGCTTCGACGAGCCCGATCGCCTGCTCGATCGCCGATTGCGGGTCGTCCTCCAGGCCGAACGTCAACGCGAGGTGGAACAGCATCTCGGTGTCGGTCTGACCCTGGATCTCGGGGAACAGCGATGGATCGACGGCGAGGGCGAGGTCGCGCTTGAGCGTCGAGAACTCGTTGATGTAGCCGTTGTGCATGAACAGCCACTTGTCGTGGCGGAACGGGTGGCAGTTGGTCTGCTGGACGGCGCTGCCGATCGCCGCCCGGATGTGGGTGAAGAAACGACCCGAGCGGACGTGGCCGGCGAGCTCGTGCAGGTTGTGGTCGTTCCACGCCGGCTCGGTGCTGTAGAAGACGCCGGGGGTCGGGGTGTCGTCGTACCAGCCGACGCCGAATCCGTCACCGTTGGTCGTCTCGGCGCCGAGCCGGGAGTGCAGGCTCTGGTCGATCAGCGAATGAGCCGGCGTGTAGAGGGCTTCGGTGAGCAGGATCGGGGAGCCCGAGTAGGCGAGCCAGCGGCACATCAGCCGCTCCTTTCTGTCGTGTGGTGGTCGGTGGCGGGGCGCGGGGCGGGCTCGCGGAGCGGATGGCGGTCCGGCGCCAGGAAGCGGGTCACGAGATCCGGCACGAGGCCGTCGAGGCCCCGGCCGGCGGCCGTGAAGGCGCGCTGGCGCGCGGCGCCGTTGGCCGCCGCGAGCACGCGCACGCGCTCCAGGTCTGCCGCGCACCCGAGCTTCACCGCGTGCGGTCGGCAGGCGTCGAGCAGCGTCTCGACCATTTCTGCGACGGGGACCAGGCGGCCGCTGACGGGCTCGATCAGCCGGGCCGCCATGCCGTCCCGAGCTGCCAGGAAGCGGTTTTCGGCGAGAACCTCGGCGCTCGGCGGCGCGTGCCAAGCGGCATCGTCATCGCCCTCCAGCCGGAGCCGCGAGAGCGATTGGATCAGCGCGACGAGCGGCGCGACGTCGGAGATCGTCGACTGTGCGTCCATCACGCGCACCTCGACCGTGCCGAGCGCTGGCTGGGGTCGCACGTCCCACCAGAAGAAGCTCGAGTCGTCGACGGCTCTCGCGCGGATCACCGGGTCGATCGCGCCGACGTAGTCGGCATAGCTGTCGAAGGCGCGCGGCGCGCCGGTGCGCGGGAATGCCTGGAAGAGGACCGTGCGCATCGAGTCGAAGCCGCCGTCGCTTCCGCGCAGGTACGGCGAGTTGGCCGACAGCGCGATCAGGATCGGCACGCTGCTGCGCAGTCCGTTGAGCACCCGGATGGCGTCCTCGGGGTCCGGCACCCCCACGTGGACGTGCAGCGCCATGGTCGGCTCGCGCCGCGCCAGTGAGCGCAGCGAGTCGCCGAGCAGCCGGTAGCGCGGGGCGCTCGAGACGGAGGTCTCCTCGCCGACGGCGAGCGGGTGCGTGCCCGCCGCGGCGACGGACAGTCCCAGCGCGCTCAGCTCGTCCTTCAGCCGGCGCCGGAGGATGGCGAGCTCCGCGAGCCCCCCGTCGACGTGGGTGTGGATCCCGGTCCTCAGCTCGATCACGGCTGCGTGGGTCTCTGGCAGCGCGTGGAACGAGAGCTCGCTGGAGAGCTGCGCGACAACCTGGTCGCTGGCCTGCGCCAGCGAGCAGCTCTCCGGCCGCAGCAGCATCAGCTCCTCCTCGATGCCGAGCGTGTATCGCCGCTGCAGCCCACGGTTCCATCGCGCCCAGAGAGGACCCACGTCGCACAGGCCTCCGGTGCGGGGTCGGGGGCGGGCGAATGTCGAACCGGGAGTCACGACGTGGCCTGCCTGTCGCAAGCGGGCGCGGAGACGTTGCAGGCCGTTGCCTTCATGTCGCCAGCGTCCGCCAGGTCGTCACCGGGAGCAATGGGGCGTGCACCTGACTTCCTGTGGTGTCCCTACCCCATGGTGGATCCTTCATCCGTGGACTTCCCCTCTGGCGATCCCGCCGCGCCGCAGCCGCGGATCGCCCGCTGGTTGGATGACGCCGAGCGGGTCGACGTCGCCATCTATGCGGCGATCGCGCAGACGCCGACGCCCGCGCTCGACCGCGCCATGGCGCGGCTCTCCCGGGCGGCCGACTACTCCCGGCTGTCGCTGATCTCGGCCGCCGTCCTCTCCGCGGGGGCGGGTCGCCGCGGGCGGCGCGCTGCCGCATCCGGCCTGGCGTCGGTCGCGGTGACGGCGACCGTCGTCAACCTCGACTTGAAACCGTTCGGCCGGCGCCGGCGACCGGATCGCGCGACGGCGCAGGTCCCGGTCGCCCGTCAGGTGCGGATGCCGGCCTCCACGTCCTTTCCCTCCGGCCACTCCGCCGCCGCGTTCGCCTTCGCGACGGGCGTCGGCCAGGTGCTCCCGCCGGTCGCGATCCCGCTGCGCGGACTCGCCGCCCTGGTCGCCTACTCGCGGGTCCACACCGGGGTCCATTACCCCGGCGACGTCGTCGCCGGCGCGCTGACGGGAACCGTGCTCGCCCAGCTCACGACGCATGCGCTCGACCGCCGCGCGACGCAGCGCCGGTAGCTCGCTCACATGCACCGAAGAGCGGCGCGCGACGCCGGGCACGTCGCTGGCTCGTGCGTCTCCCTGCGGGCGTTCCGCCCGTCCGTGACTCGGTCGGCAATCAGGGAGCGATCAGGATCGCGAAGGCGCCGGCCAACCCACTCACGTTGCATTGCGGTGCAGTGAACTCCTCGAAGCGGGCCCGGGCGTCGCCCGTGTCCGCTCCGAGGTCGCGTCATCAGCGGCGTCGGGCTACGCGCCTGCTGGTGCGACGCGCGACTCTCCGCGAGGCGAACATGTGCTGCTCCTATCGTCGTGGTGGTCTGAGCTAGGCCTTCTGCGGGCGGGATTCGACGCTGTGCAGCTCGCGCGCCTCCTCGGCCGAGACCAGCCCGATGCCGACGAGGTCCAGCGGACTGATGAAGCCGTCGCTGATGCGGTAGCCGCCGGCGCGCCCGATCGCATCGCGCAGCGGCACCGCCCAGTGATGCTCGAGCAGGATCAGCGCTGCCGCGGAGTCGTTCGGGATCTCCTCGATGACATCCCAGGCGTCCTCGTCGGAGAAGGCGCTGATGCCGTCGGCCGCCGCCTCGGCGCCCGCTTCGGCACCGGCCTGGATGCCCTCGTCGCCCTCGATGCCGAGCCCGATGAGCGCCCCGACCTTGCTGCCGAGCTCGATCGCCTCGTCCTTGGAGAGGTTGCTGAGGTGCGCGACCTCGATGTCTCCGTCCGCGTCCTTGTGAACCGCGAGCGCATCGATGACGCGCACGGTGTCGCTCTGCTTCAAGCGCTCCAGCTCGGCAATGATCTCGCCGTGGAAGTCCGGGTGCTCGAACCCGAGCACAATGAGTTGAACCGGCCCGATGGCCATGGATCCGCCTCCTTGATCGGTGATGCACCAACGGTGGCGCGCACGGATGGTCGGCACATCGCCCGGATGGGATGAGACGTGCTCGGCAACCAGGGTGCGCGCGGGTGCGCGCTGAAGCGCAGAGGCGCCTCCAGACGTACGGCCTCGCCGTCGATGCCGGCGGCCACCGGCTGCCGGGCGTCGAGCTCGAACGACGGCGTCGTCCACTCCTGCCGCGGGCGCTCAGGCCGCTTGGGAGCGGCCCTCGGCGAGCCAGCGCTTGGCGGCCTCGAGATCGCTGACGGGGAAGGCGCGCGCCTGGCCGGGCAGGAGGAACGAGAGTCCGCGCAGGGCCGGTCGGACCCACTCCTCGTCGGTCACCACGGCCAGGCGCTCGTACGCCTTGAGGTGGCGCGCGTGGAAGCCGGCCTCCTTCTGCACGGCGTCGTCGTCGACCTCGCCGGAGCGGGGGCCGAGGAGGTAGAGCAGCCGCAACTGGTCACCACCCGCGATCGCCTCGCGCAAGTGCGGCGCGACGCTGCGCTCCCAGTCGTCGTCCTCGACGTCGCCGACCGCCTCGAAGCCGATCGTGCCCGCGGGCATCTCGTCCAGTCGTCTCAACATGATGAGGCGATCATCCGGCGCGCCGCCGCCCGCGGGCAAGGGGGTGCGCACGTAGGATCGCGGTGGTGAGCGCGCCGATGCTCACCTACCGGATCCAGCCCATTGAGAAGCGGGTGGGGGGCGGGCCTAGCCTGGGCGCTCGTGTACCGCTTGGCCGCCGATGCGGGACACGGCCGATCCGGATGGGCGATGCGCTTGCGTCAGGTCATCGCCCTTGCACTCTGCGCGCCGACCCGGAACCTCCAGCAAGCCCCGATTTTCCGGACGCAGGTCGTCAGTTCTGGGGCTTGACCCCGGCCCGCCGCCGCCGCCAAGGTCCCCTCATGGAGCCCCGTGATCAGTGGTCGCCGAGACACAGCACGCTCATGCGTCAGCGCGCGCTCGTGCTCGCCATCCTGCAGCGCGCCGTGCGCGACACGCCTCCGGCCCGGCCGGCCCGCCTGACCCCTCGCCGGCGCTTCGGCGACCGTGCGCCGCACGCCGCGCCGGACGCGCGCCGCTAGCCCGGTGGCTGACACTAGGCTTGGTGCATGCCCGCCATCGCTGCCCTCGCCCCGCACGGCGCCGGCGCTGACGTCGCCGAACTCGATGACGCGCGCGAGGCCCTCGACTACTGGGAGACCCGCGCGGCCGCCCTGCCGCGGCTCGCGGTCCGCGACCGCCGCGAGGCGCGCGAGATGGCGCTGCGCTGGCGCGCCAGGGTGACCGAGGCCGAACGGGCCGCCTACGGGCGCGGCCTGCGGGGCGCACTGTTGCTGATGGTCTCCGAGCTGCGCCTGCCCGAGCCCACCCGCCAGGCCGGCCGGCACGTGGCCCGCCGCGCGCGGCAGGCCGCCGTGGTCGTCGTCGTGGCGGTGCTCGCGGTCCTGGCCGCGATGGCCGTCGCGCTCGTGGCGCTGGCCTCGGCCCTGCTCGGCGCGCTCACCTGAGCGGCACCGCGGCGAGCGGTAGGGCCACGTCTTGAGCTGCTTGACCGTTGGGCCTTGAAGCCCGGCCTGATCCGCTCCAGGCGTGTCGCTGGCGGTGCATCTCCGCCCCCGCCGTCACGCCCTTCCCGGGACGGATTTCCGCCCACTGAAGGGAGAGTGGGCTCGATTTGAGTGGAGATGGCCAGGGTCGGGAGATCGCTGCCGAGTTGCGCGGACGGGAGCAGCAAGAGCCGTCGCTTCTGCATTTGCCTCGAAGCAGCAGCGGCGAAACGAGCACGACACGCGAACCTGCGTTGCCGGTATTCGTCGAGGCCGCCGCACAAATGCCCTTGGCGCGCCGTTCGACGACCGGCTTGGCGCGGGTTGAGAGCCACGACGGCGTCGCCAAATGCCGGACGCGCGTGGCGCGCGCCTCACCCGTCAGTGCTGTCCCGCAGGCCGATCACTGCTGCTGGGCTGAGGGCCTTCACGAGGCCACCTCCCGCCGCGTGATCCGCCAGGTGCCGATCAGGAGGGGAAGCAGCATCCAGAGTGCGAGCGCGGTGCCGGCGTGCGCCCACTGGGTGGCGCTCATGACCTCCTGGGGCATCGGGCCGAGGGCGAGGCGCGTGTCCAGCCACGGGGCGGCGTCGGCGAAGAAAGACAGCGAGGCCACCGCCGTCCAGGCGATCGGAAGCGCGAAGAGCGCGACGATGGCGGGCGCCGAGGCGAGCAGCACCATCCCGAACGCGACGCCGGTGATCATCCCGGCCGTCAGGTAGACCGCCGACTGGCCGATCAGCGGCGCGACGTCGGACCAGGCCCCGTCGGCGCCCGGCGACGCGACGAGCACACCCGCGGCGACGACGGCGACGGCCATGGCGAGCATCGCGACGGCGAGGACCAAGCTCGCGACGAGCTTGGCGCCGAGGACGCGCGAGCGCACGGGGACCAGGGCGAAGGTGATCATCCCGGTCCGCTGCGACCACTCCGACGTGACGAGCAGGATGCCGGCCACCGGCAGCAGCACGGCCGCCGGGAACACCCCGACGTCGAGGAGGGACGCGAAGGTGTGGTCCGCCGTGTCGCCGACGACGGAGCCGACGATGACCACAAGGACGGTGAGTGCGACGGTGGCGACCTGCATCCAGAAGCCGGCGCGGGTGTCGACCATCTTGCGCAGCTCGACGGCGACGAGGCGGCCGAGCCCGGGGCGGGCGTGGACGCCCGCGGTGTTCAGCGGGATCGGTGCGGTGAGGGTGGTGGTGCTCATGCGGTTGCTCCTGCCAGCTCGGATTGGATCGGATCGGTGCTCGGTGACGGAGCGCCTGCGCCCGACGCGGTCAGCTCGAAGAAGAGGCGTTCGAGGCCCGTGTCCTCGGCCGGGGCGAGCCGGCGCAGCACGATGCCCTCGGCCATCGCCACGCGGGCGACGACCTCGGGCTCGGCCTCGACCAGCCGGCGATCACCGTCGGCGGGGTGCAGCGCCAGGCCGGCGCGGCGAAGCGCGGCGTCGAGGCCGTCGAGGTCATCGGCCTCGACGATGCTCCCGGACTCGGTCAGCAGCTCGGCGCGGGTGCCCTGCGCCTGGATCCGCCCATCGCCGATGATCATCATCCGGTCGGCGACGGCCTCGACCTCGGCCAGCAGGTGCGATGAGAGCAGCACGGTGCCGCCGCGGTCGGCGAAGTCGCGCAGCAGCCCGCGCATCCAGCGCATGCCCTCCGGGTCGAGGCCGTTGGCGGGCTCGTCGAGGATCAGGACCTCGGGCTCGCCGAGCAACGCGTGCGCGAAGCCCAGGCGCTGGCGCATGCCGAGCGAGTACTGGCCGACCCGTCGCCGAGCCGCCGTCTCGTCGAGGCCGACGAGCTCCAGCAGCGTGTCGATGCGCTGCGCCGGCACGCCCATCGTCTTCGCGGAGATCGCGAGCGCCTCGCGGCCGCGGCGCCCGGCATGCTGCGCCGACGCGTCGAGCAGGATCCCGACGCGCCGTCCGGGGTTCGGCAGGTCGCGGTAGCGCCCGCCGAACAGCAGGGCCTGCCCGCTGTCGGGCGCGGACAGGCCGACGAGCATCCGCATCGTGGTGGTCTTGCCGGCGCCGTTGGGGCCGAGGAAGCCCGTGACGGTGCCCGGCTCGCAGCGGAAGGTGACGTCGGAAACGACGGCGCGTCCGCCGCGTCGCTTGGTGAGTTCTTCGGCTTGGATCATGACCGCAGGCTCGCGACGATCGGTGTGACGGCCCCCTTCGGTGAGCGCCGAACAGTGCGGACGATGGCTGCGCTGACGGCGAGGATCGACAGGAGGCCCACCCACTGCAGCGCGTCGCCCATGCCGTCACCCCAGTACGGCTTCGAGGGTCCGACCTCCACCGGGATGAGGTGAAAGAACGCGAACGCGACGATCTCGATCCACGCGACGGCCAGGGCCACTCGGGCCGCAGATCGGTGCTTGAACGCGACGAGGGCGGCGGCGATGAGAACCGCGAGGAGGCTGGAGAGGTGCTGCGGCTTGGTGAACGTTTCGAGGACTCCGGCCGACGAGTCGATGCGCAGGTCGTCGAAGACCGCGAGGTTGAGGGTCAGGAGCGCCAACAGGGCGCTCGTCAGGCCGAGCAGAAGCCGGGCCGGGGGCCCAGAGGGCCGGTTGATGCGGGTTGACATGAGTGCAACATAACTTTGTTATTGATCCGCGTCAAGTCGTACGATGCGTGCGTGCCCAGCCCATCGACCACGCGGGAGACCCTTCTCGACGCTGCGCTGCGCCTACTGGAGGAGCGCGGACCCGGCGCCCTGCGCATACGCGACGTGGCGGCGGCTGCCGAGCAGTCGACGATGGGCGTGTACACGCACTTCGGGTCAAAGCAGGGGCTGCTGGAGCAGCTCTACCTGCACGGCTTCCGACGCCTAGAGGACCGGCTCAACAGCGTCCCCTCCGATGGTCAAGGCCGGCACGAGCTGCTGGCGTTCGCCCTGGCCTACCGCGCGTTCGCGCTCGACAACGAGGCGCTCTACGGACTCATGTTCGAGCGGGCGACCCCTGACTTCGTTCCGTCCGACGCCAGCCGCCTGGCAGGACTCTCGACCTTCGAGATGCTCGCGACCCGCGTCGCCGATTGGCGGCCCGATTTCACCGACCCGGCGGCCGACGCGCACCTCGTCTGGGCGACGATGCACGGCCTGGTCAGCATCGAGCTGATGCACAGGCGGTGGGGCGGCCCCCTCGTCGCGCACCTGCGGGGCGATCCGGAGCAGAACTACGCGACGGCCATCGGCTCGCTCCTCGAAGCGCTCCACGGCCGCTAGTGCTGCGTTCGCCTGACAGCGCAAGCGCCATACAACCCAGGCGCACTACCGCTTCCCATGCGACTCGGCACTAGGCCGCAGCGTCGCCGCGCCGCTCGTCCTCGTCCAAAGATGGCATGAGCCGGGCGGCGGTCCCGGCGTAGGGGGGACCTCCTCAGCTCAAGCGCGCATGATGCGCGCAGGTAGTTAACCGTGGAGCTTGAGGAGGCCCCGTAATGGCAATCGTAATGGGACTCGATCAGCAT
>NZ_DATHDY010000137.1:0-6447 GCF_035318805.1 Baekduia sp. | reverse complement strand
GAGCGCGCGAGCTGAGCGCCACCGGCGCCAGAGCCGCCACTCCAGGGTCCGTGTCGGCTGGCCCCCGATATACCGGGGTCAGACGACATCCGCCCGGCACCACCGCTGGCGCCGCACCCCGCGGCGCCAGAGCCAGCTGTCAGCGGTTGGTGGTGGTCGGGCGCGAGGGGCGGATCTAGGCTGCTCAGCGGTCCATGGCCCAGGTCACCACCGACCCGCATCCCGTCGACGTCCGGGCCGCCGCGGCGGCGCCGGAGCCGTCGGCGCGCCCGGCGACGTCGCCCTGGATTCCGGTCCTGCTCGTCTACACCGCGGCGGCCGTCCTCTACTCGCTGCTGGCCCTCGCCGTCCAGCTCCCGACCGTGTTCCCCGACGAGCTGCGCTACTCCCAGCTCGCGCGGTCGCTCGTCCACGGCCACGGCTTCGTGTGGCGCGGCGAAGGGCATGCGAACGCGGTCCATCAGCCCACCGCGCTGTACGTCTACTTCCTCGCGCCGCTGTGGTGGCTGTTCGACTCGGCCGTGCACGCGCGCGACGCGTCCAAGGTCCTCGGCACGCTCGTCCTGTGCACCCAGGTCGTGCCGGTGTGGCTCCTGGCCCGTCCCATGGTCGGCCCGCGCCTCGCGCTGGTGCCCGCCACGCTGGCGGTCGCCGGCACGTGGATGACCGTCGGGGCGATGACGCTCACCGAGGTCCTCGCGCTCCCGCTGACCACGGCGGCGCTGTGCTGCGCGGCGATGGCGCTGCGGCGCCCGGGCAGCCGCGCAGGCTACGCAGCCATCGCCTTCGCTCTGCTGGCCACGTGGGCCCGGATCCAGCTCGTGGTGCTCGTGCCGGTGCTGCTGCTGGCCTTCGCGCTCGACGTCCTGCGCGTGCCGGGCGAGCGCCGCGTGCGCCTGCGGGCCCACCGGGCGGTCCTCGTCGTCACGGGCGCGCTCACCGCCGCGATGGTCCTCGTCTCGCTCGCGCGCCCGGGCGCGGCGGGCGACTACTCGACCGTCCTGACGATGAGCCTGCCGTCGCTGGCCCTCGTGGCGCGCAAGACGGGCCTGGAGCTCCTCGAGCTCGTCGTGCTGGCGGGCTTCGTCCCCGTCCTCCTCGCCGCCGCGGCGGCGACCTCGCCGCGCCTGTGGCGCGACGACCGGACCGGCCCGCTGCTCGCCGTCTTCTGGCCGGCCGCGCTGGTCCTCGCCCTGCAGAGCGGCCTGTACCTCGCGACCGCGACGTTCGTCCTCACCGGCGTCGAGCGCTATGTCATGTACGCCGCTCCGATCGCCCTGGTCCTGGGCACCGTGCTCCTGGCCGAGCCGCGCCTGCTGCCGCGCGGGGGCTTCGCGCTCGCGGCCCTGCTGGCCCTGACCCTGCTGGCCATGCCGCTGCACCAGCTGACCGTGATCGAGCCCGCGGTCTGGGCGACGGGCCAGCGCGTCAAGACGCTGACCGGACTCGCGCGGCCCGAGGCGCTGGCCGCGGCCGGCGTGGCGGCGACGCTGCTCGTCTGGATCGTGCGGCGCCACGCCCGCGGCGTGGCCGGGTTCGTCGCCGCCTCCACGGTCGTCTTCGGCGTGCTCGCCGTCCAGGACCACGCGGCGTGGCAGAAGCTCATCACGGTCTCGGCGGACACCCGCGCGCTGCTTCCCCGCGACCTGTCGTGGATCGACGACGCCGGCCCGGAGCCCGTCGCCGTCCTCGGCGTCGGCACCAACGCGCCGCAGCTGCCGCTGGTGGCCTATTACAACTCGTCGATCGCGCAGTCGTTCGTGCTCGACGGGAAGCCCGCGCAGGGCCCCAACCCCGAAGGGCTCGCCTGCGCCTGGGTGATCGGCGACCGCGGCGTCCTGTCGTTCGGACCGACCTGCGGCGCCACGCCGCACCGCATCCTGCTGCAGGACCGGGCCGCGCGCCTGCGGTTCTACGGCGAGACCACCTCGATCCGGCGGCCGACGATCGGCCGGCTCGTCGAGCTCGACCCCGGCGCTGCGCCGCGGCTGCAGTCCATGCTCACCCTGCCCTGCGACACCCCGGCACTGCCGGCCTTCACGGGATCCGACGACGACGTCACGATCCCCGCCTCGGCCCTCAAGCCCTGCGCGCCCGCGGTGGCGATGGGCTTCTGGCTCGACCGGCCGGCGAAGGTCACGATCGTGTTCCGCGGCGGGCCGCAGGACCAGCACGCCGCCCTCGGCCCCAACCGCTACACGATCCGCGCGAACCGGCTGACCCGCATCGAGGGCTCGGTCCCCCGGGGCGACTCGCGGTTCACGATGGACCTCGACTGGAACACCAGCGCCGGCCCGAGGCTCGTCCAGGCGCAGATCCGCAGCGCCGGCGTGACGCGGTCGCTGATCCCCTAGGAGCGCGGGTGCCTAATCCGCCGCGGGTTTCGCCCCCTGGGCGAAGACCCGCAAGGGAACCTGGCCCTCTGGGCCAGTGTTCCCCTAGGCCGGCGCCGGCGCCGGCGCCCCGTCGGCGCGCGCCAGCAGCGCGGTCGCCGTCGCGACGAGGATCGCCACCATCGCGGTGGCGCTCGCGGGCCGGGGGCCGGCGGCCGTCGTGACCGCGGCGAGCGTCCGGACCGGCGCCGGACCCGTCAGCGGTCGCTGGACGGTGCCGTCCCGGCCGACGAGGGCCAGGTGGGGCACGAGCGCGACGCCCGCCCCGGCGGCGACGAAGCCCTGGACGGCGCCGTAGTCGGCGCTGGAGAACACGATGTCGGGGTCGAAGCCGGCCGCGGCGCAGGCGCCGCGGACCACGCCGGCGCAGTACGCCGTGGGCGCGACCCAGGAGTCGGCGGCGAGGCGCGCGAGGTCGATCGCCGGCTCGCCCGCGAGCGGGTGGTCGGCGGGCAGGACGGCCCACAGCGGGTCCTGCGCGACCATCGTGCGCTGCAGGCCGTCGAGCGAGGCGGCCTCGAGGGCGTTGGGCTCGAACACGACCGCGACGTCGGTCGCGCCCGCCCGCACGCCGGCGACCGCCTCGACGGGATCCTCCTCGGCGAGGTGCAGCTCGACGTCGGCATGCTGCTCGCGATAGCTCGACACGGCCGTGGGCACGAGCGACGTCCACGCCGACTCGAAGGCCGCCAGCCGCAGCGAGCCGCCGCGCAGCGCCACGAGGTCATCGAGCTCGGCTCGCGCCGCGGCGAGCTGGCCGAGGACGACCGCGGCGTGGCGGTCGAGCACCGCGCCGGCCTGCGTCAGGCGCGTGCCGCGCGGCCCGCGCTCCACGAGCACGGCGCCCGCCTCGCGCTCCAGCACGGCCATCTGCTGGGAGATCGCCGACGGCGTGTACTGCAGCTCGGCCGCCGCGGCGGCGAAGGACCCGTGCTCGGCGACGGCGCGCAGCACGCGGAGGCGGCGGGGATCGAGCATGAAGCGCAGCTTACGTCAGGTGTCAACAACTGCAGTCGCGCTTCATGCTCGCCTCCGGCAGGCTCTGCGCCCATGCGGCTCCACGCCATCCCCCACTCCACCAACGTCGACCGCGTCGCGCTCGCGCTCGGCCTCAAGGGCGTCGCGCTCGACGCCCGGGTCCAGCACGACCCCGGCGATCGCGCGGGCGTCCGCGCCGTGTCCGGCCAGGAGCTCGTCCCGGTCCTGGAGACCGACGACGGCCAGGTGCTCACCGACTCGATGGCAATCGTCGCGTGGATCGACGCCACGTGGCCGCGGCCGCACCCGCTCTACCCGGCCGACCCGGCCGCCCGCCGCGAGGTGGAGGCGTTCGTGGCGTTCTTCGACGGCGTCTGGAAGGTCGCGCCCAACGCGATCGAGGCCGAGCAGGCGCGCCCCGAGCCCGACCTGGCCGCCATCGCCGCGTGGGCCGCCCAGCTGCGCGGCTGGCAGCACGGCTTCGACGCGCTGCTGCAGGGTCGCGACCACCTGTTCGGGGATGCGCCCGGAGCGGCGGACATCTGCGCCTATCCGTTCCTGCGGTTCGCCACGTCGAGCGATCCCGGCGACGACGACCTCTTCCACGGCGTGCTGCTCGAGCACCTCGCGCTCGGAGCGGGCGAGCATTCCCGCCTCGCCGCCTGGATCACCAGGATGGCCAGCCTTCCCAAGGCGTAGGAGACGGTGTCGCTCTCGCGACTGGGGACCCACCTCCGGCGGCGACGGCCGGCCGTCGTGGGCCGCGGCCTGGCTGGCCGCCTGCGGCACCCCTAGGAGACGGTGTCGCTCGCGCGACTGGGGACCCACCTCCGGCGGCGACGGCCGGCCGTCGTGGGCCTCGGCCTCGCTGGCCGCCTGCGGCACCCCTAGTAGTGCTTTGTTATTTCTCACTCGTTGTGGCGGGCGGGATGGAGTGGTAGTTGGTCGAGGTCGACGGGTTGTTGGCAGGTCTGGCAGCGGCCGGTCCAGCACTTGAAGAGCGGCTGCAGCAGCAGCACGGCCTTCGGGAGTGTCAGGCCGGCCGCTGGCGATTTGGGTCAAGGCGCTCCAGGGTCAGGAAGCCGTGGGCGGCGGTGACCAGCGCGGTGTGGTGATGCCAGCCCAGCCAGGACCGGCCCTCGTAGTGGTCCAGGCCGAGCTCGCCCTTGAGCTGCTTGTAGTCCAACTCGATCATCCAGCGCAACCGGGCCAGGCGCGCCAGGCGCTCGGGCTCGATGTCGGCGGGCAGGTTGGACAGCCAGTAGTCGGTGGGCTGCTCGCGTCCCTCGGGCCACTCGGCGATCAGCCACTCCTCGCGGGGCGGGAACGGTGTGGCCTTCTTCCAGTTGTGCGCGGCGCGGACGCGCACGAAGCAGAAGCGGGAGGTCATCGGCTTGCCATCGGGTCCGTCGCGGAAGGTCACGGTCTGCCAGGCGTCCGCGCCCAGTCCGGCGATCAGCGTGCCGATCGACTCGGGCTCTCGGTCCGGGCGCGGGCGGCTGCGCGGGCGACCGGTCTTGCCCGTTGGCTCGGGGACCTCAAAGGTCGTCTGCGGGCCGAACACCGTCGTCTCGGCCGACACCGAGAGCACGTACTCAAGCCCCGCGCCGTGGACGCGCTCGCGCAGCCGGGTGTTGTCGCCGTAGGCGCAGTCGCCCAGCACCGGCGCCCGCGCGACATCCCAGCCGGCGGCGCGCTCGACCAACTCGACCCCGAGCTCGGGCTTGGTCTTGAACACCACCTCGGCGGGGATCTTGGCCTTGCGGCGCCGCTCGGCGTCATCGCACCACTCCTCGGGCAGGTACAACGCCCACCCCAACGGCACCGTCGCGTGCGCGCCGACGGCGTGCACCGACACGCCGATCTGGCAGTTGCCGATCTTGCCCAGCGTCCCCGAGTACTGGCGCTTGACCCCCGGCGAGTTCTTACCGTCCTTAACGAACCCGGTGTCGTCTAGCACCCACGCCCCGACATCGATCGCCGGGCAGACGCGCTCGGCCACCGCGCGCGTCACCAGCCCCGGATCCCACGGACTGTCGGCCAAGAACTGCTGCAGGCTCTGATAATCGGCCTCCTCACCCAGCCGCGCGACCATCGGCTCCAGCGACTTGCGCGGCCCCTGCTCGATCAGCCCGCGCAGATACACCCCACCGTTGACCACCTGCACCGGCCGGTTCATCGCCCCGGCCAGCACCTCGCCCGCAAACGCCTCAAGCCGCTCGCGCACCGCCACAGGCCCATCACCACTCGCTACCGCCACCGCCGCCATCATCGCTCCCGCGCCGCACAACAAGACGCAGCAGGATTCGACGACCCCACCAAGAACCCCTACCACCAACTAACAAAGCACTACTAGGAGCGTGGGTCTGTAACCCGTCCGGGCGGCCGGGGACGATGCGCGTCATGTCGTCGGGGTTGCCGGATCGGTTGATCGAGGTCGAGCCGGTGGAGGTGCCCGTCGTCGGGCGGGCTCCGGCGGGGACGTCGAAGACGTTCCGGCCGTATGTGCCGGGCCAGGTGTTGTTGATGGCCCCGGACGCGCGCGAGTGGGTGCCGGATGGGGATCTCGCGCACTTCGTCGAGGACCTGGTCGAGGAGGTCCTCGATCTGTCGGCGATCTACGAGTCCTATGTCGAGGAGCGTGGCTTTCCGCCGTATGACCCGAGGTTGATGGTCAAGCTGTTGGTCTATGGCTACGCGATCGGGGTCACGTCGTCGCGGAAGCTTGAGACCGCGACGCACCGTGATGTCGCGGTGCGGATGTTGTGCGCCGGCCAGCAGCCCGACTACCGTGCGATCGCCCGGTTCCGCGCCCGACATTTGGAGGCGTTGGCCGAGTTGTTCGTGCAGAGCTTGGGGCTCTGTCGCAGGGCCGGGCTGGTGCGGTTGCACGCGCTGGCCGTCGACGGCACCAAGCTGCGCGCCAACGCCTCGCGGCACAAGGCGATGAGCTATGACCGGATGCTCAAGGCCGAGGCCGACCTCGACGCCGAGACCCGGCAGTTGCGCGCGATCGCCGAGCGGGTGCTGGCCGAGGCCGCCGCGGTCGATGCCGCCGAGGATCAGGAGTTCGGCG
>NZ_DATHDY010000136.1:0-157791 GCF_035318805.1 Baekduia sp. | reverse complement strand
CCGTCGATGGCTGGTCCGGGCGGATGCCTGGGGTCGCACGATCTCGCAGCCGATCCTGGTCGGATCGGCAAGGGATCGGGTGGCCTCAGGCGCCGGCCGGGCCGGTCAGCGGCGGCAGCGAACCCGTGGAACAACTCATCTGAGCCCGGCGCACCGTTCCCATCCGTCCAAGACGCGCCTCGGCGACCGGGTCTAGGGTGAGCGCCATGTCCTCCGTCATCCCCACCTTCCGCTACCCCGACGCACGCGCCGGCATCGACTTCCTCTGCTCCGCGTTCGGCTTCACCGAGCATGCCGCCCACGAGCAGGACGGCATCATCGTCCACGCCGAGCTGCGCCTCGGCGACGACTGGGTCATGCTCGGCCAGGACCGCGACGACGGCGGGAAGTACCCGACCGGCCCGACCACGACGTACGTGATCATCGACGACCCCGACGCCCACTACGCGCGCGCCGTCGCCGCCGGCGCCGAGATCACCAGCGAGCTCACGAACCAGGACTACGGCTCCCGCGACTACGCCGCCAAGGACCCAGCGGGCAACGTCTGGTCCTTCGGCACCTACCGCCCCGCCTGACGCTCTGTTAAGGGGTCAGTCCCCTTAACAAAGCGAGCGCAATTGTTAAGGGGTCAGTCCCCTTAACAAAGCGAGCGGGGACCGTCCCCCGTCCAAACGGGTGGGGGACAGTCCCCTTCGTGCGTCGCCGGACGTGCGCTACCGTCTAATGCGGCCCTCGGGCCTCTGCATGCGCGACGATCGCTAGACAGCCGCCACGACCTCAGCGCCCGCCGACGCCTTCGCGTCGCGGTGCCGCGGCTGTCCTTCCGATCCGTCCCTCGTCGCTTCTCGGAAGGAGCACGGCATGCCGTCGACCCTCCTCGACGCCCACCGCATCACCCGCCACCACGGGGCCCGCACCGTCCTGCAGGACGTCGACGTGCGCGTCGACGCCGGCACGCGCCTGGCGCTCGTCGGACCCAACGGCTCGGGCAAGTCCACGCTGCTGCGCATCCTCGCGGGCAGCGAGCCGCCGGACGCCGGCACCGTCACGCGCCACGGCACGGTCGGCTACCTGCCGCAGCTCGCCGACGCGGCGCCCGGCGGCGCCGCGGCGACCGTCCGCGACACCATCCTCGCGCGCATCGGCGTGGCCGCGGCCACGCGCGCGGTCGACGTGCTCGAGGCCCGGCTGGCCGGCGGCGACCTCGAGGCGGTCGAGCCGCACGCCGCTGCGCTGGAGCGCTGGCTGGCGCTCGGCGGGGCGGACGCCCCGGCCCGCGTCGCGGCGGCCGCCGACGAGCTCGGCCTCTCCGCCACGCTGCTGGATCGCCCACTGCTCGCGCTCTCCGGCGGGCAGGCCGCCCGAGCCGGTCTCGCGGCCCTGCGCGCCGCGCGGTTCGACGTCGTCCTGCTCGACGAGCCCACCAACCACCTCGACGACGACGGCCTCGCCCGGCTCGCGGCGCTGCTCGACGCCCGGGCCGGCGGCGTGGTGCTGGTCTCCCACGACCGCGCCCTGCTGAGCGCGAGCGCGCACGAGCTCCTGGAGCTCGACGGCCGTACCGGCGCCGCGACGGCCTACGCCGGCGGCTGGGACGCCTACGAGCGCGAGCGCGACAACGCCCGCGCCCGTGCGCTCGCCGAGCACGAGCAGGCGCTCGAGCAGCGCGGCGCGCTGGAGGCGGCGGTCACCGCGACGCGCGCCCGCGCGCAGGCGTCGATCGGCAAGGTCCAGCACAACTCGCACGACGGCGACAAGCACACGAAGGAGTGGGTCCGCTCGCGGGCGCAGGGGATGCAGCGGCGCGCGGGGCGCGTCGAGACGCGCCTCGAGCGCATCGAGATCCCCGACCGGCCGTGGGAGGACGCGCCGCTGAAGCTGGCGCTGACCGCGGCGCAGCGGGGCGGCGCGCACGTGGTCGCGCTGGAAGGCGCGGTCCTGCGCCGCGGAACGTGGTCGCTCGGACCGCTGAATCTCAGCGTCGCCCACGGCGACCGCATCGCGCTCCGCGGCCCCAACGGCTCGGGCAAGTCCACCGTCCTGGACGCGCTGGCCGGGACGCTCGCTCCGGCCGCCGGCACCCGCCTCGCGGCACCGGGCGCGGTGATCGCCCGCCTCGGCCAGGCCCGCGACGCGCTCGCCGCCGACGTGCCGCTGAGCGCCGCGGTCCGGGCGCTCACCGGACAGGACGAGTCGGACGCCCGAACGGCGCTCGCCGCCTTCGGCCTGACCGCCGACCAGGCCCAGCGCAGCGCCGCCACGCTCTCGCCCGGCGAGCGCACCCGCGCGGAGCTGGCGGTCCTCGCGCAGCGCCGCGCGTCGTGCCTGCTGCTCGACGAGCCGACCAACCACCTCGACGTCGCATCGCTCGAGCTCCTGGAGCGCTCGCTCGCCGGGTGGCCCGGCGCGCTCGTGGTCGCCACCCACGACGCACGCCTGCGCGACGCGCTGGAGCTCACGACGGAGGTGGCGCTGTGACGCCGTGGGCGTCAGTCCTCGGGTGCGTGAGCGACGAACACCGCGACGCCCGCGTGGTGCAGCACGTACTGGCTGACGCTGCCGAACAGGGCGCCGATCCGGCCGAGGCCGCGCGCGCCGAGGACCACCGCGTCGTGGCGGCCCTCCTTGACCTGCGCGACGATCTCCGGCCCGGCGTGGCCGCGGCGCGTCACGGAGTCGAGCGGCTGCTCGTCGGGGACCGCGTCGATCGCCTTGCGCATCGTCCGCTCGGCGCCGCTGTCGGCCTCGAACTGCATCGCGATGGGGTCCACGGGCACGCCATAGGCCAGCGCGGCCGTGCTGTCGCTGACGTTCGGGATGACGGTCAGGATGGCCAGGCGTGCGTTGTCGCGCTCGGCCAGGGCGATCGCCACGGCGAGCGCCAGGTCCGAGTGGCGCGAGCCGTCGACGGCGACGATGACGCGGTGGAAGGTGGGGCGTTCGGGCATGGGCTCTCGTTGCTCTACCCCGCGACGCCGCTTGCTGCGCCCTAGGCTTGGCCCTGTGACGCCCGCCACACGACGCGTGCCGCGCCGGGACACCGCGTGACCGAGGAGACGGTCCGGCGGGCTGCGGCGGCCGACGACGCGTCCCGCGACGGCAGCCTCACCAGTGTCTTCGCGGCGCTGGCCGCCAACACGCTGATCGCCATCGCCAAGGGCGTCGCGGCGGCGCTGACGGGCTCCGCGGCGCTCTTCGCCGAGACGCTGCACACCATCGCCGACGCCGGCAACGAGGTCTTCCTCTACATCGCGATCCGCCGCAGCGCGCGCGATCCCGACGAGAGCCACCCGCTCGGCTACGGGCCGGAGCGCTACTACTGGGCGCTGCTGGCGGCCATCGGGATCTTCGTCGTCGGCGGCGCCGTGTCGATCTGGGAGGGCGTCAACGCGCTCTTTCACCCGCCCGAGCTCGAGGCGTTCTGGGTCGGCGTCGGCGTGCTCGCGTTCGCCATCGTCCTGGACGGCATCAGCCGCACCATCGCGGTCCGGGAGCTGCGCGGCCGCGCCACCCGTGCCGGCGTGCCGCTGCGCCAGTTCCTCGACGAGAGCTCCGATCCGACGATCACGACGGTCTACCTCGAGGACACCGTCGACGTCCTCGGCGCCACGCTCGCCCTCACCGCGCTGATCCTGCACAAGGTCACCGGCGTCGCGATCTTCGACCCGATCGCCACGGTGATCATCGGCCTCCTGCTCACGTACGTCGCCTATCGGCTCAGCGGGCGCAACCGGGCGCTGCTGACCAACCAGGCCGTCCCGGAGCGCTACGTCGCGGCGCTGCGCAAGCGGCTGCTCGCCCAGCCCGGCGTGACCGGCGTCGGCCGGATGGAGGCCGTGCACCTCGGGCCGGGGAGCATCCTCGCGGCCGCCGAGGTCGAGCTGCGCGCCTGCTTCACGGCGACCGACGTCGCCGAGACCCTGGCCGAGGTGCGGCGCAACGTCCAGGCCGAGGTCCCGGCCGTCGCGCGCCTGTATCTCACGCCGGTGGCGTAGCGCTGCGCGTTCTGAGATGGTCAGCCCATGTCCCGCGTGCTGGCGGCCTGCGCCGCCCTGGTCTCCCTGCTCGTGCTCGCCGCGCCCGCCGCGGCGGAGAAGGGCCTCTGGGACGGCGTCGCCGGCGTCCAGCACCTGCACTTCGCGACGAAGCCGATCCTCGTCAAGCCGGGACAGAACTCGATCGACAACATCATCGTGCCGCCCGCGCAGAAGCCGAAGGTCGACGGCTTCATCGTCCGCGCGCGGCCGGACCTGACGTACCTCGACGGCGAGGTCCCGCCGGTCGACGTCATCCACCTGCACCACGGCGTGTGGCTCAACGCGTCGGGGCAGTCGCCCGCGTCGCCGGCCGGGACGGTCCAGCCGATCTTCTTCGGCGGGGAGGAGAAGACGGTGTTCCGGATCCCGCGCGGCTACGGCTACGCCTACAAGAAGACCGACACGTGGATCCTCAACGAGATGATCCACAACAACACGCCGAACGCCACGAAGGTCCGGCTCGTGTGGGATCTCGACTTCATCCCGGCCTCGTCGGCGCTGGCGAAGTCCGTCAAGCCGGTCGTGCCGTTCTGGATGGACGTGCGCCGCGGCTGGGGCTATCCGGTGTTCGACGTCGCCCAGCACTCCGGCGGCGCCGACGGCCAGTTCACGTTCCCCGACGAGGAGGGGACGTCGCCCTACGGCGACGGCAACCGCCAGAACGAGTTCTCCATGCCCTACGACGCGACGGTCGTCGCCGCCGTGGGCCACCTGCATCCCGGGGGCCTGCGCGACGACATCACGGTGACCCGCGAAGGCGTGGGCCGCAAGCTGGTCTTCCGCTCGCAGGCCAAGTACTACGACCCGGCGGGACCCGTGTCCTGGGACGTCTCGCTGACGGCCTCCAAGCCGCGGTGGCGCGTGGGGCTGAAGGCCGGCGACCGGATCGCGATCAGCGCGACCTACGACGCGCGGCAGTCCTCGTGGTACGAGAACATGGGCATCGTCCTGCTGTTCGTCTCGCCCAACGAGCCCGGCGGCCCGGACCCGTTCGCGACCACGGTCGATCCGAACGGCGAGCTCACGCACGGCCACCTGCCCGAGAACGACAACCACGGCGGCACCGGCAAGGCCGTCTACCCGGATCCGCGCAAGGCGGCCAGCGGGCCGGCGACCACGCAGGTCAAGATCAAGGGCTTCCAGTTCCAGCCCGGCGACCTCGGCCTCCTCTACGAGCGCGACCGGATCCCGACGGTGCCGCAGGGCCAGAGCCTGTCGTTCCTCAACCAGGACGACCCGAACGTCGAGTGGCACTCGATCACGACCTGCCGCGCGCCGTGCAACAAGCCCACGGGGATCTCCTACCCGCTGGCCAACGGCCTGGCGGGGACGCAGTTCGACTCGGGTCAGCTGGGCTTTGGCCCGGTCGGCGCCTCGCCGGCGGCCAACCGCCTGACGTGGCAGACGCCGTCGACCCTCTCCAACGGCACCTACACCTACTTCTGCCGGATCCACCCGTTCATGCGCGGGGCGTTCCGGGTGCAGTAGGGAGGACCAGCCGCACCCTTACGAGGCGACCGCCACCGCGGGCTCGGCCGCGGTCCTGACGGGCGCCAGCTCGTAGGCGGCGGCGTCGAACCGGCGGGTCTCGCTCCAGAACCGGAACGTGAAGTCCGGCCAGATCGTCGTGTTGCGCCCCTCGGCGTCGAGGTACCAGCTGGCGCAGCCGCCGGAGTTCCAGACCGTACGGCCCATGCGGCTCTGCAGGCGGGCGTTGTAGGCCTCCAGCGCGTCCGCGCGGACCTCGACCGTGCCGGCGCCGCGCCGGCGCATCTGCGCCAGCGCGTCGAGCACGTAGTTGATCTGGGCCTCGATCATGAACACGATCGAGTTGTGGCCCAGGCCGACGTTCGGCCCGACGAGCAGGAACAGGTTCGGGAAGCCGGCGACGGCCGTGCCGCGGTAGGCCTGTGGCGAGCGGTGCCAGACGTCGGAGAGCTTCGTGCCGCCCCGGCCCGAGACGATGTTGGCCAGCGGGATGTCGGTGACGTAGAACCCGGTCGCGAAGATGATGGTGTCGACCTCGTGCAGCGCCCCGTCGGCGGTCACGTAGCCGTCGGGCCGCACCTCGGTGATCGCGTCGGTGACGAGCCGGACGTTGCCGGCGCCCAGCGCCGGATACCACTTGTTCGACGGCAGGATGCGCTTGCAGCCGATGGCGTAGTCGGGCGTCACCCGGCGGCGCAGGTCGGCATCGGGGACCTGGTCGGCGATGTGCTTGCGGGCGAGCTTCTCGACCACCTTCATGATCTGCGGGCGGTACACCAGGCCCGGCACCAGGAGCTCGCGGGCGAAGTAGACCGACGAGCGCACGAGGCGCTGCAGCGCCGGCACCTTGTTGTAGATGAAGCGCTCGGCGCGGGTGATCGGCCGGTCGCGGTGGGGGACCACCCACGGCGGCGTGCGCTGCACGACGTCGAGATGCTCGACGACCTCCTGGATCTCCGGCACGGCCTGGATGGCCGAGGCCCCGGTCCCGATGACGGCGACGCGCCGGCCGGTCAGGTCGTGGTCGTGGTTCCAGCGCGCGGTGTGGAAGACGGTGCCCTCGAAGGTCTCGAGGCCCGGCAGGTCGGGGATCGACGGCTCGCTCAGCGGGCCCGGCGCGGCGACGAGCAGGTCGGCGGTGTAGTCGCCCTTCGGCGTCGTCAGGCGCCAGACGCCGGCCTCGTCGTCCCAGTCGGCGGCGGTGACCGGCGACTCGAAGCGCACGCGGTCGTAGACCCCGAACTTCTCGGCGGTCGTGCGCAGGTAGTCGCGCAGCTCCGGCTGCTTGGGGTAGGTGCGCGACCAGTTCGGGTTCGGGGCGAACGAGAACGAGTAGAGGTGCGACGGGATGTCGCACTGGCAGCCGGGATAGGTGTTGGCCCACCACGTGCCGCCGACGTCGGCGGCACGCTCGAAGATCAGGAAGTCGTCGTCGCCCTGCTGGGCGAGGCGGATGGCGGTGCCCAGGCCGCCGAAGCCCGCGCCGATGATGCCCACGCGGACGTGGCGCGGGGCGGTGCCGTTCTGGTGCTGGGACGTCGGGGTCATCGGTGAGGCTCCAGGATCGCTCGTAGGAACACTGCTGTCTCGATGGTACAATATTGTCTCCATGAGCGTGCACGGCGAACCTCCGGTGCTCCGAGTCCTGCCGCGCGGCCGGCACGCGGCGCCGCGCGAGGTCGTCGCCGAGTCCCAGCGCGAGCGGCTGCTCGTCGCCATGGCCGACGCCACGGCGGACAAGGGCTACGCCCACGTCGCGGTCGCCGACGTCATCGAGCGCGCGGGCGTCTCGCGCCGCAGCTTCTACGAGCACTTCGCCAACAAGGAGGAGTGCTTCCTCGCCGCCTACGACGCGGGCGTCGGCGGTCTGCTGGAGGCGATCGCCGAGGCCGAGGCCGGGGCGGGGGAGGGGCTGCTCGCCGCCGCCCGCGCCGGAACCGCGGTCTACCTGCAGATCCTGGCCGACAACCCGGCCTTCGCCCGCACGTTCCTCATCGAGGTCCTGGGCGCGGGACCGGAGGCGCTGGCGCGGCGCGACGCCGTGCATGAGCGCTTTGCCCGGCGGCTGGCCGACGGCTACCGCGCGATCGCGGGCGATCTGCCCGAGCCGCCCGACTACATCTTCCGCGCCGCGGTCGGCGCGATCCACGAGCTCGTGACCGACCGGCTGCTCAAGCAGGGCGCCGAGACGCTGCCCGAGCTGCTCGGCCCGATCCTCGAGATCGAGCTGCGGCTGCTCAGCGCCGCGGCGCCGCATGCCCCCGACCATCCAAGGCAGGAGAGAGCGTGACCACCGACGCCGCTGCTCAGGACCGCACGCCGGTCCCGCGCGACCGCGCCGACGACTACACCCGCGACGCCGCGCGGCTGCGCCGCGAGTTCCTGGAGCAGCAGACCGGCGCGTCGCTGAACCACGTCGCGCAGTACTCGCTGGATCCCGCGACGCTGCCCGGCAACATCGAGCACTTCACCGGCGTGGCGCAGCTGCCGATCGGGATCGCCGGCCCGGCGATCGTGGCCGAGGAGTGGGTCACCGCCCACGACGCGTACGGGCGAAACCGGCCGTAGCGACCGCGCCCCGCCGCGCGCGTCAGCGCCGGCGTAGGACCACGAGCGGGATCTCCCGCTCGGTGCGATCCTGGTAGGTGCCGTAGGCGGGGTAGAGCTCCAGGAGCGCGGGCCAGAGGCGCGCGCGCTCGTCGGGGCTCGCGACCTGCGCGGTGACGGCGCGGCGCTCGCGGCCGATCTCGATCTCGGTCTCCGGGCGGTCGCGGAGGTTGTGGAACCAGGCGGGATGCCTGGGCGCCCCGCCGTAGGAGGCCACAATCACGACGTCCTCGCCGTCGGGGAGGTAGAGCAGCGGCGCCACGCGCTCCTCGCCCGACTTACGACCGACGTGGTGCAGCAGCAGCACCGGTGCCCGGTCGAAGGACCCGCCGATCCGCCCGCCCGACGCGCGGTACGTCCACGTGTTGATCGCGGTCAGCGCCGTCCACGCCCGGAAGGCCGGCGTGCCGGGCCTCGGCGGCAGCGACGCGGAGGAGAGTCGGCCGAAGACGCCGAAAGACCGTGGCATGGCGGACATCATCACTTCAGCACCGGCCCCACGCGCCGATCACTGAGCATATGCGTCACATCTGCAACCGCTGCCTGCGCCTGTGGCATCCCCGGCGCGACGAGCAGCGCTCCTCATGCCCCCGCTGCGGCGGGGCGCTGCGCCCGCATTAGCGGCGGCGCCGCCACGTCGAACGGCGTGACGATGGGCGCGAGCAGCCCGCTCGGACGGTAGGCGGCGGTCATGCCGAGAAGGACAGCACCTTGCCGAGCTGGCGTCCCTCGTAGACCCAGCGCACGCGGTAGCGGCCGTGACGGGCGTGGGGGAAGTTGGTGGTGAAGCGCACCGACGAGGAGTTGGCCCCGGTGGGGTTGGGACGCAACCCGAACGTCTTGCACCGCTCCTTGGCGCTCGGCGGCGTCACGCACACCCTGTAGCGGTTCTGGAGGTCGAAGCCCGCGATGTCGAAGTGGATCCGGCCGCTCTTGCTGAGCACGAACGTGCACCACCGGTTGGCGGTGGCGCACTGGAAGGGCAGCTTCGCCGCGGAGGCGTCGGCGGCCGGCAGCGAGACGAACGCCAGGGCGAGCGCCAGCGCCGCGACGCCCGCCCTCACCGCGTACCCCGCTGACCCACGACGCGTCCTGCTGCGTCGTAGCCGATCACCGCCGGGGGCCCCGTCGTCGCGAACCCGCCCGGGAACGGCGCGACGAACGTGCGGAACGTGCCGCGCATTCCGCTCCGGCGCACCACGTCGGGCGCCACGGGGATAGTGGCCACGCGCACGCTGCCGCCTCCCGGGACCACGACCTGAACGCTGCGTACGGTGGTGGCGGCGGTGCCGAAGACGAACCCGACGCCTTGGCGACGCGCGGTCATCAGCGTGAGCCCCGCGGCCGTCCGCGGCGACGCGCAGCCGCGCAAGCCCTGCCCGCTGTCGGTGGCGGTGTCGAACTGCAGGCATCGCTGCTCGCCGGTGCTGTCATAGCCGCCAAGGCGCCAGGTCACGCCGTGGCTGTTGCCCGCGGCCAGGCGCGCGGCGGGCGTGGTCGGCTGCGGCGCCAAGGGCGCGACGCGCTGCACGGGGTCGTCCCAGATGCTGCGCGTCCCCACCGCGGCCGGCACGAGCAGGAACGTCGCCGCGACGGCGATGCCCAGACGGCCCATCGGCAGCCGCCGGCGGCGGCGCGACTGCTCGCGCTCGGCCTCGGCCCGGCTGGTCGCCTCGCGCAGCTCCTCGCCCCACTGGCGCAGGCTCGGCAGATCATGAAGGTCAGGGTCGATCACATGAGCTCCTGGATGTCGCCGGTCTCGTCCTTGAGCCGGTCGGCGAGCGTCCGCATGCCGCGCGACACGCGTGCGCGCACGGCCTGCTCGTTGATGCCGAGGTGTTGTGCCATCTGCTCGTAGGACTGCTCTTCCAGGATGCGGAGGCGCAGCGCCTCCTGTTGTTCGTGGGACAGGTCCTCCAAATGTGACGCAACGCGCCGACGGAGGTCGGAGATCCCAGCCAGATCTTCGAGGCGCTCGAGCTCGGCATCGCTGAGGTGCGGCCGCTGGATGCCCAGGCGCTCCACCGCGCGCGCCTCCGCGCGATCGCGCCGGACGAAGTGGCTGACCTGGTGGCGCGCGATGCCGTAGAGCCACCCGACCGCCTCCTCCTGCGTGGCGCCGCGGAACTGCGCGCGGTGCATGTAGGCCTGGGCGAACGTCTCGGCGACCAGGTCGCCGGCGACGCCCGCATCCATCGTCTTGCGCGCCACGAAGACCGCCATCCCGGGGGCATGGGAGCGAAAGAGCGCGTCCAGGGACTCGCTGGTGATCGCGAAGCGTGGGGTTGCGGGACGGCGGCGAAGCACGGGACAGGGGGGCAGCGTCACAGATAGAGACGCTGGTGGCTCTTACTCGTCGGCAACAGCACCGATGGAGGAGTTTCGCATGGAAAGCATCGCGCATCGAGCGGCGGTCGTCGCCGCCTGCGCCTGTCTGGGTCTGGTCGCCCTCGGCACGGCGAGCGCTTCCGCGTACACGAACTCGTATTGCGGAGTGCTGAAGACGGCGTATTCGTGGTGCGGGGACGGGTCGAACCACAGCTACAACTACAACAGCGCCACCTACGCCGGCGCCGGCGACGTCTGGCTGTGCGAGCGCCTGCTGATCGCCGACTCGACGACGCAGCGGGCGACCCCATCGTGTGCATACAACGCCGTCGATGAGTCGTTCGCGTCCTTCCCGCAGCTCACCGAGGCTGAGATCCAGCATCAGACGGGATCCCAGCACACGATCTACGGGTACGCGACCGCATGAGCGGCCGGCGCACTCTGATCAAGGTCGCCAGCGTCCTCGCGACGGCGGCGTCCGTCGCCGGCGTGGCGGTCGCGGCGACCACGGGCGCCCCGCCGGCTCCGCCGCCGGCGGTGCCGCAGGACCGCTCGGCGCAGACCGTCACCGCGGCCGACGCGACGCAGGAGGCCACGATGGGCGTCCTGCGGCGGGCGGTCGGTCGCGGCGACACGCTGCCGCAGGCGGCGCGCGACCACGTGGCCCGTGGCGCGGGCCCGTCCCTGGGCGCCAACCCGGCGCTCGCGCGCCTCGCCCTCACGACGCCGTTGGGTGAGCAGCTGTACGTGGTGCCGGCCCGGGGCTGGGTCTGCCTGACGTCCAGCGAGGCGCGCGGCACCTGCACGCCCACCGATCGCGTCGCCGAGGGCTACGCGGTCAGCCTGCGCCCCATCCCGTCCGGCTTCCGCCTCTCGGGCCTGGTGCCCGACGGCGTGGACCGGGTCGAGGTGCGCGGCGACGGCCAGGTCGGCACGGCGGCGCCCGCGGGCAACGCCTGGCAGACCGACGTGGCCTTCGAGCCCAAGGCGGTCGCCTGGACGGGTCCGAACGGCGAGCGGGTGGTGCCGGTCTCCGCGCCGCCGCCGGCGCCGGTCGGCCCGGCCGCGCCGGAGACGGTGCTCGCGCCGCCTGCGGCCCCTTAGGAGTCGCCCGGGCCGGCCTGCCTGGCGGCCCGAGGCTTGGAGCGGCGACGTTCGTTCTTCAGGAGCGACGTCGCCGTCTCCTGGCCCACGTAGGGCAGGACGACCGAGAACAGCAGATCGGGCAGCAGCGCCGGAAGCTCGTCGCCGCGGCCTTGGAGCACGCGTGAGTAGACGACTTCGTAGATGCCGCCCACGAGCGTCTCCGCGGTCAGCTGCGGTGGCAGCTTGGACTTCGGCAGCTCGTCGGCCGCCGCCTTCTCGATCATCTGGGCGAACGCGGTCATCGTGCGGTTGCGCCGCTCGATCGCGCTGGGCCCGGCCGCCATGACCTCGACGATGCACATGTCGGCGAACGTGGGCTCGTCGGCGATGAAGCTCAGGAGCCCCGCGAGGCTCTCGCGCGCCTTGGCGACGAGGCCGTCGGCCTCCGCGTAGGCCGCGCCGACGCGCTCCAGCAGCTGCTGGGTCACCGCGTCGAAGGCCGCCAGATAGGCGTCCTCCTTGCCACTGAAGTTGTCGTAGAAGGTCCGTCGCGAGACGCCGGACGTGACGACGATGTCCTCGACGCTCATGGCCGCGTACCCCGCGGCGCTGCAGACGTCGGCCACTGCGGCGAGGATCCGCTCGCGCTGGTTGGAGACCACGAACTGGCGGGACAGCCCGTGTCGGCCCGCCGGGAGCTGATAGGGCTCGCGCTGGCGCTTCTTCCGTGAATCGGGCAAGGCGGACGGAAACATACATGTCTCGTCGGCCGTGGCGCGAGTCAGGGCGCGGGGACGCTCCGCTTGCTCGCCGTCTGCGTCACGCGCTGGTACTCGGCCTCGGCGATGTCGGGCCCCACGAACGGCAGCAGCGCGCTGTGCAGCAGGGACGGCAGGAGCGTCGGCAGCTCCTCGGTGCGATGCGTCGTCACGCGTGAGTAGATGACCTCGTAGATGCCGCCGACGATCGCCTCGATGGCGACCGGCGGGGCGGACCCCGTGGCGAGCGCGTCGCCCGGCGGGGGCATCAGGAGCTCCTGGAATGCGCGCATCGCGCGCGTGCGGCGCTCGAGCGCGCGCGGGCCGGCCGCAAGCGCCTCGACGACGCACACCCGGGCGAGCACCGGCTCGGCCGCCAGCAGGTTGAGGAAGGCCGCCAGACCGCGGCGGACGCGAGAGGTCCACGTCTCGCCGGAGGCGAAGGCGGTCGAGACGCCGCTGAGCAGCTGCTCGAGCACCAGGTCGTAGGACGCGAGGAACGCGTCCTCCTTGTTGGCGAAGTGGTCGTAGAACGTCCGGCGCGACACGCCCGCGATCGCGATGACGTCCTCGATCCGCATCGCGGCGTACCCGCCGCGGCTCGCCGCCTGCAGGACCCCGTCGAGGATGCGCTCGCGCTGGTTGGAGACCACGAAGGCCCGTGGGAGGCCGTGCCGACCCGCCGGAAGTTGGTGTGGTCCGCGGTTGTGGGTCGAACGGTGCTCCACGGGTCAAAACATACTGTTGTTTCTCACCTTGCGCCAGTGCTGCGCTCGGTTTCGGACCGGCCGTCTGGTCTCGGACCGACGGCGATCCGTGCGTCACAGGCGGCCGCCAGGCGGCTCTTAGCACTCGTGTGGGCGATCCGGCGGCCTGCTGCAGGGCGTCGGCAACCGAAACTGGGGGTCGGATGAGGATGCTGAGCGAGGTCCTGACCGGTGCGCGCACGTGCGTGCCAGACTGCGCGATCTGCGAGCGGCTGCGGGGATCCGCGGCCGCTGCGGTGCTGATGAACGAAGGGCGCGAGGTGACGCTGGCCGACTTGGCGGCGGCGGCCGGCATCGCGGCCTCGAAGGCCGAGGGCCATTGTCCCGAGGGCGCCGCGCGCGTCGTCGCCGACGCCTACCGCCGGGCCGCCGGCGAGCTGTTCGGTGAGTACGCGGCGTCGTTCCGCCTCGCCGACTCGTGGCCGGAGAAGCTGACGGCGTCGCTTCAGCGGCTGCTGCGCCGGCTGGCCGACGAGCCCGCCATGGCGCACCTGTGCTTCGTGACCCCGACCACGGGTGACGAGGAGCTCCGCGACATCCGCGAGACGTACCGCGGGCGCTACGTCCAGCTGCTGGAGGATGAGCAGCGCCAGGACGGGGCCGAGCCGCTTCCCGGGCTCCAGCTCGAGCTCATGGTCGGCGCGGTGTTCCGCACGATCAGCGGCCTCGTCTACGACGGGCGCGCCCCGGAGCTGCCGGCGCTGCTGGAGGACGTCGCGGGTGCGGCGCAGGTCTTCGAGCCCCGGGTGTCCGTCACGGCGTGACGGCTCCCCGGCGCTCGGCGGCGAGGAGCGTGCAGATGGCCGGCGCGAGGCGCGGAAGCGACGCGTGCCGGCCATCGATGAGCCGCCGCTGGACGATGCGGTGCACGGCTCCGAGGACGGCGTGTGCGACGTCGTCGGCGCGGAGCACGCCGACGGCCGGCCGCTCGGCCGGATCCTGATACCGCACGACCTCGGCGGCGAGCTGCGCCATGGTCGCCTCGTGCCGCGCGAGCCCCGCCGGACCGGCCGCCAGGATGTCGACGCAGAGGACGCGGGCGTGGGCCGGCCAGGCGGCGAAGTAGCGCAGCAGCTCGGTAAGCGCGGGCTGCAGTCCGGGGCCCGCCTCGGTGACGAGCTGCAGCGCGTCGTCGCGGATTGCGTCGTAGCTGGCGAGCAGGCACTCCTCGCGGTTGGCGAAGTGCTCGTAGAAGGTCCGGCGCGAGGCGCGGGCGGCGACGATCACGTCATCGACGGTGACGTCCAGGAAGCCGCTGATCGCCGCGCGCTGCGCCATGGCCGCCAGCAGCCGGCTGCGTGCGCACGGCGGCCACGAGTGGGGGACGGCGGCCGCTCCCTCGCGGAGGATGACCGGCCGGGTGAGCTCACTGAGATGGGGCACGACCGACCTTCCCTGATCGTCATGGCGCGCGACGCCCCGGGGACCGTCGAGTCCCCGGGGCGGGCGTGGCCCGGCCAGCGGCCGGGTGATGCTGCGCTGGCCCTACTTGCAGGCCACCGTGTCGGCGAACTCGACCGTCGCGCCGGTGCTCAGCGACGCGGTGACGCTGAACGGCCACTTCTTGTTGGCGGGGCAGGACGTCGTGGCCAGCCAGTCCTTCGCCTTGGCCTTGCCACCGGCGGTGACCGAAAGGTCGCGCACGGAGATCGGGACGCCGGCGACGATCTGGAGCGCCTTCGGGACCGTGAACGTCAGCTTGTAGGCGTACTTGCCGGTCTGCTTGGTGATGTTGCCGACGACCGTCTTCTGGACGCGCGCCGGGTTGGTCAGGATCGTCCAGAACAGCACCTTGTTGCCGCCGCCGTTGACGACGGTGATGTCCGGGTGCGTGATGACGGTGTCTGCGAACGCGTCACCGGTGCCCTTGCCCATGATGGAGTCCTTCGGGCACGCGGCGAGGCCGCCGTTGTTGAGCTTGGCCTCCGTGCACTTCGGATACTTGGCGCCGTTGTAGAGCGAGCCCTTCGGGAAGAACACCACGCCGGTCTGGAAGATCGGCTTCTCGAGGTCGCCGGGCGTCTCGAAGTGCATCTTGACGTTGAGCTTGACGCCCTGGGGCTTCTTCTTCGTCCCGGCCTTGTTCGGCGAGACCGTCGGCGTCACGGTCAGCGTCGTCTGTGGACTGTCCTGGGCGATTGTGGGGGCGACCTCGACCGCGACCAGGGCCAGGACTCCGATCGCCGGGATCAGGAACTTGCGCATCTTTACTCTCCTCGTTGGGACCGCGACTCCGGGCACCGTAACGCCTGGCGCGGTCGGCTGCAAACGACCATGTCTTCAATAGGAACACGGCGCGGAGCTCGACGGAGCGGTCCGAGGAGCATCGCAGGGAGCCGGTCATAACGCCAGCCCAACACATGCACGTTGCCCCCGAAAACGAGCACGTGTACATTCCGGCCATCCCCTCCGCGGCCCGCCATCCGTATCGGGCGCCGCGCCGGCTCGCCCTCGCCGCATTGGTCCTCGTCGCGGCGGCGCTGGCGTGGGTGCTCCTGCGCGACCCCCCTCATCGGTACCGGGTCGTGTTCCAGAACGCCGGCCAACTGGTCAAGGGCGACGTCGTGCGCATCGGCGGAACGCCGGTCGGCACCGTCAAGTCCGTCGACCTCAGCGACGACGACCAGGCCCAGGTCGACGTCACCGTCTCGGGCGACTACGGCCCGCTGCACGAGGGCACGACGGCGACGATCCGCGCGGAGGGCCTCACCGGCGTCGCGAGCCGCTACGTGGACCTGAGCCCGGCGTCGCAGACGCGCCCGAAGCTCGACGACGGCGGCCTGATCCGCAGTGACAAGACGACCTCGATCGTCGAGATCGACCAGCTGTTCAACACGCTCGAGCCCAAGACCCGCAAGGGGCTGCAGGGGTTCATCCAGGGCTCGGCGGACTGGTACGCCGGCCGCGAGCCGGCGGCCAACGCGTCCACGAAGGAGATCCCGAAGACGCTGGCCACGCTCAGCGCGCTGGCGGGGGAGATCACGAGCGACAGCGCCACCTTCGAGCAGTTCCTGACCGAGACGGGCGACGCGATGGGCGCCATCGCCGACCACCGCGACCAGCTGACCCAGCTCGTCAGCAACACGCGCCAGACGACCGCGGCGCTCGGCTCCGACACGGCGTCGCTGACCGCCGCGCTGGACAACGTGCCGGGGGCGCTGCAGAGCGGCTCGGACATGTTCGTCGCCCTGCGGCCCGCGATCAAGGACCTGCAGCACCTGACCGACGTGACCAAGCCCGCGACGAAGGATCTGCAGCGCTTCCTGCGCGAGCTCACGCCCGTGCTGCAGGAGGCGACGCCGACCTTCGGCCAGCTGCGCAAGATGTTCGCCCAGCCCGGCGGGGCCAACGACCTGCTCGACGCGCTCCGCGAGCTTCCCACGCTCGGCAGGCTGACCGACAAGGCGTTCCCCAACGCCGAGAAGGCGCTGAAGGACTCCACGCCGGTGTTCTCGTTCGCCCGGCCCTACGTGCCGGATCTCGTCTCGTGGGTCAAGAGCTTCGGCGGAGCGTCGGCCACCTACGACGCCAACGGCCACTACACACGAGCCGTGCCGGTGTTCAATGCCTTCACCTACCTCGAAGACGGCACCGGCCCGCGCCTCACGCCGCGCCCCGCCGGCGAGCGCGGCACCAACCCGACGCTCACCAGCGGCAACCTGCGCCGTTGCCCGGGCGCGGCGACGCCGGCGCCCTCGGACGGCTCGGCGCCGTTCGTCGACGACGGCGATCTCGCCGCCCCCGACTGCAACGCCGCCCAGCGCGTGAGGGCGACCGGATGAGGCGGGCGCGCTTCGTCGCCGCCGGCGCCGCCGCCTTCGCCACCGCCGCGGTCCTCGGCGCGGTCGGCGCGGGCGGCGACGACCCGGCCGGCGGCAAGTACCTCGTGCGGGCGGAGTTCGACAACGCGAGCTTCATCACCACCGGCGAGAACGTGAAGGTCTCGGGCGTGACCGTCGGAACGGTGCACGCGCTCGACGTCACCCCGGACCACCACGCGGTCCTGGTGCTCCAGATCGACGACCCGGCCTTCCGGCCGTTTCGCCGCGACGCCCACTGCCGCATCGGCGTGCAGTCGCTCATCGGCGAGCAGTTCGTGGAGTGCGA
This sequence comes from Baekduia sp., assembly GCF_035318805.1. Taxonomy (GTDB): domain Bacteria; phylum Actinomycetota; class Thermoleophilia; order Solirubrobacterales; family Solirubrobacteraceae; genus Baekduia. The sequence continues at coordinate 140,613 of NZ_DATHDY010000136.1, read as the reverse complement.
GCCGACCGAGGTGCGCGGCGGCGATCGCGCCGCGGCGGCCCCGCTGCCGCGGATCGACTCCGGCCCCGGCGAGGGCGAGTACCTGCTGCCCGTCAAGCAGAACTCCTCGCCCGTCGGCGCGGATCTGCTCAACGACATCATGCGCGTGCCCGAGCAGCAGCGCCTGCCGCTGATCATCAACGAGTTCGGCGCGGGGCTCTCGGGCAACGGCGAGTCGCTGCGGGCCGCGATCAAGCGTGCCAGCCCGGCGCTGCAGCAGGCCGACAAGCTCGTGGCGATCCTCGCCGAGCAGGACCAGACGCTGAGCCGCCTGGTCGCCGAGTCCGACGCCGTGCTCGGCCCGCTGGCCGACCACCGTCGCGACCTGACCGGCTTCCTGAAGCACGCCGGCCAGACCGCGACCGCGACCGCCCAGGAGGGCGACGCGCTCGAGGCCAACTTCGCCAAGTTCCCCGCCTTCCTGCGCGAGCTGGGCCCGGCCGCCGACCGCCTGGGCGAGCTCGCCGACCAGACCACGCCGACGATCCAGGCGCTCGCCGCGCAGGCGCCGGCGGTCAACGAGGCCACGGCGCGGCTCGGGCCGCTGGCCAAGCAGTCGACGCCGGCGCTGAAGACCCTCGGCGACGTGGCCGACCGCGGCCGCAAGACGTTCCCGCAGCTCGACGCGCTCGTGAGCCGCCTCGGCGAGCTCGGCCTCCCGCTGCGCCCGCTGTCGGCGGACCTCGCCGCGCTGTCGTCGAGCTTCGACAAGACGGGCGGCATCGAGAGCCTGATGCGGTTCATCTACTTCTACACGGGCACCGTCAACGGCGAGGACGCCTCAGGGCACTACACGCGCGCCGGCCTGGGGCCCAACGCGTGCGTGGACCGCGCGTTCGAACCCGGAGGCGGCTGCTCGGCCAACTACTCGCGCGACAGCGTGGCGAACGCGGCACGCGCGTCGAGCACCGGGTCGGCCTCGAAGGCCACCACCGCGAAGCCCGCCCCCGCACAGGGCACGACCGCAGGGTCCAGCACCACCAAGCTCCTCGACTACCTGCTCGGGCCATGAACCGCCGGCGCAACGTGTCCATCGCCGCGAACCCGATCCTCATCGGCAGCGTCACCGTGCTCGTGGTGATCGTCGCGGTGTTCCTGTCCTACAACGCCAACCAGGGGCTGCCGTTCGTCCCGACCTACAAGCTCGACGTCGTGCTGCCGAACGCCTCGGGACTGGTCAAGGGCAACGAGGTGCGCATGGGCGGCGACCGGGTCGGCGTCGTGCGCGAGATCCAGGCCTTCTCCCGGCGCGACGGGTCCACGAGCGCGCGGCTGAGCCTTGCGCTCGACGACACCAAGCACCACCTGCCGGTCGACACCAAGGTCCGGGTGCGCCCGAAGTCGGCCCTCGGCCTGAAGTACGTGGAGCTCACCGACGGCACCTCCCCCAAGACGGTCCCCGAGGGCGGCACGCTGGCCGTCCCGCAGAGCTCCGGCCGCCCGGTCGAGATCGACGACTTCTTCAACATGTTCGACACGCCCACGCGCGACGGGTCGACCGACAACCTGTTCGCGTTCGGCACCGGCTTCGCCGGCCGCGGCGGCGACCTCAACGCGGCGTTCCGCACGCTCGAGCCGCTCGTGACGCACCTCGAGCCCGGCGCCCGCAACCTGGCGGCGCCCAAGACGAAGTTCGCCCAGCTGTTCCCGGCGTTCGAGCAGGCCGCGGCCGAGGTCGCGCCCGTCGCCGAGACGCAGGGCCGGCTGTTCGCCAACCTGGACCGGACGTTCGGGGCGCTGGCCGGCAGCTCCGAGGCGCTGAAGGCCACCATCCGGGGCGGCCCGCGCGCGCTCGACGTCGCGACGCGGGAGCTGCCGGCGCAGGCCGGCTTCGAGCGCGAGAGCGCCGAGCTGTTCCGCCGCTTCCGGGCGCCGTTCACGTCGCTGGCGGCCGCGTCGCCGCACCTGGCCTCGGCGTTCCGTGCCGGCGCGCCGGCGCTGAAGGTCTCGCCACAGCTCAACGCTCGCGTGGTGTCGACGCTCAAGGCGCTGGAGGCCTTCGCGAGCGACCCGCGGGTGATCCCCGCGCTCCAGCGACTGACCCGCACGGCGAACCTCCTGGAGCCCACCATCGCGTTCGCCACGCCGGTGCAGACGAAGTGCAACGCGTTGACGCTGCTGTTCCGCAACCTCGGCAGCGCACTGTCGGAGAGCGATGCGGTCGGGTCGTTCCTGCGCTTCTCGCTGGTCGCCCCGCCGCAGCTGCCGGGCAGCGAGCTGGGTCCGTCGGCGACGCCGGCCAACGGCCCCCGGGGAAGCGGCAAGGTCGGGTCCCTCGAAGAGGACAGCTTCCTGCACAGCAACCCGTACCCGAACACAGCGGCGCCCGGCCAGACGCAGGAGTGCGAGTCCGGCAACGAGGCATACACGGCGAACCGGCAGGTCATCGGCAACGTCCCGGGCAACCAGGGCACGTACGTCGACCCGACGAAGCGGGTGCTGAAGTGAGGCGCAACCACAGCCTCGGGATGCCGCCGCTGCGGGCCGGCCTGCTGGCGATCCTGCTCCTCGTCGTCGCCGCGTACTTCGGCTTCACGAAGGCGATCCCGTTCCGCCATCACTACGAGATCCAGGCGGTCGTCAAGAGCTCCAACCTGCTCAAGCCGAACTCGCCGGTGCGCATCGCCGGCGTCAACGTCGGCAAGGTGGTCGAGGTCGGCCGTTACAAGAAGACCGACCTCGCGGTGGTCACGATGCGCATCGACGACCGCGGCCGGCCGGTGCACCGCGACGCGACGGCGAAGATCCGGCCGCGGCTGTTCCTGGAGGGCAACTTCTACGTCGACCTCCGGCCGGGCACGCCGGACGCGGGCGACCTCGCCGATCGCGGGCTGCTGCCGATCACGCAGACCTCCACGCCCGTGCAGCTCGACCAGGTCCTCACCGCGCTGCAGAGCGACACGCGCGGCTCGCTGCAGGAGGCGGTCAAGGGCTTCGGCCAGGCGCTCGACGAGAAGCCGACCGCCGCCGAGGACGCGCGGCAGGACCCGGGCGTGCGGGGGCTGACGGGTGCGCAGGCGCTGAACAAGACGCTGGCCACCAGCCCGGCGTCGCTGCGCGACACCGCGCGGGTCACCGGCGCCCTGCTCGGCCCCAAGCCGCACGACCTCTCGCGCACGATCCACGGGCTGGCGCGCACGATGACCGCGCTCGCCGACCGTCAGGGCGATCTCGCCGACCTCATCACCGAGTTCAACGCCACCATGTCGACCACGGCGGCGCATGCGGCGGACCTGCGGGCGGCGGTCGCCGAGCTGGGCCCGACGGCCAAGCACGCGCAGCTCGCCTTCACCAAGCTCGACGCATCCCTGCCGGCCACGCAGCGCTTCGCCCGGGACCTGAGCGCGAGCCTCCCCGAGCTGCCGGCGACGATCGCCGCCGCGCAGCCCTGGCTGCAGCAGGCGCAGAAGCTGCTGGCTCCCGACGAGCTGGGCGGGCTGCTCGACCAGCTCTCGCCGGCGACGGCAGACCTCGCCGCACTCGGGCACGCCACGCGCGTGTGGCTGCCGAAGATCGACGCGTTCAACCGCTGCATCACCGACGTGATCCTGCCGACGGGCAACCTGAAGGTCGACGACGGCGCGCTCTCGGCCAACACCGAGAACTACAAGGAGTTCTGGCACGGGATGGTCGGCATGGCCGGCGAGGGCCAGGCGTTCGACGGCAACGGGCCGTACCTGCGCCTGCAGGCGGGCGGTGGGCCGCAGATCATCAAGAGCGGCAAGACCAACTACTCGCAGGAGGGCTTCTTCTCCAAGCCGACCCTGCCCCCGCTCAGCACGCGCCCGGCCTACGGGAACAAGCTGCCGCCGCTGGACCGCTCCGTGCCGTGTGCGAAGAGCCCGGTGCCCGACGTCAACGGCCCGGCCTCGACCGGTCCCGCGGACGGCTCCAAGCCTGACGCGGCGGCACCGAGCGCCGCCGCGGTGGACAGCGGAGGCGGCGGCTGATGCGCGGCGTGCGCAAGCAGATGGCCAACGCGGTCTGGCTGGTGGCCATGATCGTCTCCGGGCTGCTCGTAGGCGGCTACATCCTCGGCCATCAGCGCCTGACGTGGCCGAGCTGGGCACCGCTCGTCGGCAAGGACTACTTCTACCTCAACGCCCGCTTCTCCGCGGCGCCGGGCGTCCTGCCGGGCCAGGGCAACGCGGTCACGATCTCCGGCGTGAAGGTCGGCGAGATCACCGGCGACACGCTGCAGGACGGCCAGGCGGTGCTGAAGCTGCGCCTGGACGGGCGCTACGGCCACGTGCGGCCGGACGCGACGATCCTGCTGCGCCCCAAGACCGCGCTGAAGGACATGGTCGCCGAGCTCGACCCCGGCACGGCGAAGGCGGGTCCGGAGCTCCGCGACGGCGCGACGCTCGGCGTCAAGGCCACGCTGCCCGACGTCAACTTCGACGAGATCCTCGCCGGCCTCGACGGCGACACCCGTGCTGCGCTCGTCGCGCTGCTCGGCAACGGCGCCACCGCCCTGGGCAAGGGCAACGGGCGCGAGCTGGCCAGCACGCTGCGCCGGTTCGAGCCGCTCTCGCGCCACGCCGCGCAGGCGTCGAAGCTGGTCGCCCATCGGCGCGTCCAGCTGCGGCGCCTGATGGGCAACCTGTCCAAGCTCTCGCAGGAGCTCGGCGCGCGCGATCGCGACCTCGGGCAGTTCGTCAGCTCCAGCGCCGCGGTGTTCCGGCACTTCAGCGCCCAGAACGACCACCTCGGCCAGACGCTCGCGCTGCTGCCGGGAGCGCTGCAGTCCAGCGACAAGGCCCTGGGCAAGCTCGACGACCTCGGCACCACGCTGCGCACCGGGCTGACGGCCCTGCGGCCCGGGGCGGCGTCGCTCGGACCGACGCTGAAGCAGACCCAGCCCTTCCTGAAGCAGACGGCGCCGGTGCTGCGTGACTCGCTGCGGCCGTTTGCCCGGGAGGCCCAGCCGACGGCGCGCAGGCTCGTGCCCGCCGCGCGCGACCTCGCCAAGGCGACGCCCGACCTCGACACGCTCACCACGACGCTCAACGCCCTGCTCGACGAGCTGGCGCACGACCCGCCGGGCAACGACGTCCACGGCCAGAGCTACCTGTTCAACGTGCCGTGGGCCAATCACAACACCAACTCGGCCATGGCGTCCCAGGACGGCATCGGGCCAGCGCGCCACAGCCTCGTGCTGTTCAGCTGCGGCGCGCTGCAGCTGCTCGACGTCTTCGCGGACCCCAAGAGAAACCCGACCCTCTCGACCGTCGTGGGCCTGCTCAACGCCCCGAAGTCCGACCAGTGCCCTCCACCTAAGTGATCAAGACCGTCCCCACCGCCGGCCGCATCGCCGTCATGGCGCTCTTCGCGCTGTCGAGCTTCGGCGCGTGCCTGTATCTCTGGATGGCCTTCGGCGGCTCGTCGCCGATGAAGCCGAAGGGCTACCGCGTGCAGGTGGCGTTCCCCGAGGCGACGGCGCTGGCCAACCAGTCCGACGTCCGGATCTCGGGCGTGTCGGTGGGCAAGGTCATCCGGCTCGAGCCCAACGCCCGTCGCGACCGCACGACGGCGACGATCGAGCTGCGCCCCAAGTACGCGCCGATCCCGCGCGACACGAAGGCGATCCTGCGCGTCAAGTCACTGCTGGGGGAGACGTTCGTCGAGCTGACGCCCGGCAACCGGCGCGGGCCCAGCGTGCCCGACAACGGGTCGCTCCACGACGCCGCGGTGTCGCCGACCGTCGAGATCGACGAGATCTTCTCGACCTTCGACGCAAAGACCCGCGCCGCGTTCCGCACGTGGATGCAGTCGCAGGCCGCCGCGGTGCAGGGCCGCGGGACCGACATCAACGCGTTCTTCGGACAGCTGCCCGGCTTCACGCAGAAGTTCGACGACCTCTTCACGACGCTGGACGCGCAGCAGGCGGCGACGAGCAAGGCCATCTCGACGACCGGCGAGGTCTTCGACGCGATCAGCCAGCGCGAAGGCGAGCTGCGCGGCCTGGTGACCGACTCCGAGCGCCTGTTCGCCACGACCGCGGCGCGCAACCGGCAGCTGGCCCAGATCTTCGAGAAGCTGCCGCGGTTCGAGCGCGAGAGCTCGGCGACGCTGCCCAAGCTCACGGCGTTCGGGCAGAAGGCCCAGCCGGTCGTCGAGCAGCTGCAGCCGGCCGCGACCCAGATGAAGCCGGCGTTCGCGGCGTTGGACCAGCTGGCACCCCAGTTCGACGGCTTCTTCGGCCAGCTCAAGGACGTGGTCAAGGCGTCGGAGGCCGGCCTGCCGGCCTTCGACCGGATCCTCGGCAACCTGCCGCCGCTCTTCGACGCGTTCCAGCCGTTCCTGCGCAACGCGAACCCGATGGTCGACTACATCGGCAAGAACAAGCGCGAGGTGACGTCGTTCTTCGCCAACACCGCGGCCGCCTCGGAGGCACGCGACTTCAACGAAGTGCTGCCGGGGGCCAAGGGCGCCGTGCACTACCTCCGCACGTCGCAGTCGCTGACGCCCGAGTCGCTGACCTTCTACCCGCGGCCGCTGGGCTCCTCGCGCCTGAACGCTTACCCGAAGCCCGGATCGCTGGACGAGCTGGCCAGCGGGCTGTCGATCCTCGGCAACGGCGACTGCGCCGGCCCGGAGCTCACGCCCCCGGCGGACGCCGATCCGCAGGAGCTGGCGCCCCTGGTCGCCCAGTTCGCCTTCCGCAGCGACGGCGCGCCCGTGGCGCGACCCGCGTGCAAGCCGCAGGGCGCCTACCCGGGCTTCTCGACTGCCGTGCCGCAGCTCCGCGCTGAGCGCTGAGCCGGCGGGCGCAAAATCGGTTGACATCGGTCCGCCCGTGTGGTGATATTCGAACTGAGAGACGAACTCGTGTCTGGACCGGCACGGGACGTCCTCTCCAGGTCCTCTCGCAGGGCGCGGCCACCATATAGGCGCGTGGGGCGCCACTCGGCTGCACTTGCGGGAGGGGGACATCACCGGGGAGCCTGCCCACCCCCGAGGGCAGGCTCCCCAGTGTCCCGCTGGCCGGAGCGCTGCGGGCAGGGCGCCGTGGTCGGAGCTGCGCGTCGAGCCAGGTGCGGAGGTCGGTGAGGACCTCGCTGCGCTCGGGCTCGGACTCGTCGAAGAGGCAGCGTAGCCGCGGCGGGGAGGGCACGGCTCGACATTCTTGTTATTGTCTATCAATCTTATGGTGAATGTCGAGCGCCCCGAGGACCTTCCTGCATGAGCCCCGTCGTCCTGCACTGGTTCCTGCCCACCAACGGCGACTCGCGCGCCGACCTCAGCCTCGGCAACGCCGTCGGTGTGAGCGGCTCGCGCGTGACGGAGAGCGGGGTGGAGCGCGCCCCCGACGTCGGCTACATCGGGCAGATCGCCCGCTCGGCCGAGCAGCTTGGCTTCCGCGGGGCGCTGACGCCGACCAGCAGCTGGTGCGAGGACGGCTGGGTCATCACCGCCGGCCTCACCCAGGTGACCGAGCGCTTCGAGTTCCTGGTGGCCTTCCGCCCGGGGCTGCAGTCGCCGACGCTCGCGGCGCAGATGGCCGCGACCTACCAGCGCATCTCGGGCGGGCGGCTGCTGCTCAACGTGGTCACCGGCGGCGACGACGCCGAGCAGCGCCGCTTCGGCGACCACCTCGAAAAGCGCGACCGGTACGCCCGGGCCGCCGAGTTCCTGCACGTCGTGCGCGAGCTGTGGACGGGCCTGCCCGTCGACCACCAGGGCGAGCACTACAAGATCGAAGGCGCGCAGCTGGTGGCGCCGCCGAAGTGGCCCGACATCTACCTCGGCGGGTCGTCGCCCGAGGCGATCGACGTCGCGGCGCGCCACGCCGACGTCTACCTCACGTGGGGCGAGCCGCCCGCGCAGGTCGCCGAGAAGCTCGACCGCGTCCGCGAGGCCGCGTCCGGCGTCGGCCGGGAGCTCCGCTTCGGCATCCGGCTGCACGCGATCGCGCGCGACACGTCCGAGGAGGCGTGGGCGGAGGCCGACCGCCTGCTGGCGGGGCTCGATCCGGAGGCGATCGCGCGGGCGCAGGAGGTACAGCGCGCGTCACAGTCCGAGGGGCAGCGGCGGATGACCGCGCTGCACGACGGACGCACCGACTCCCTGGAGATCTCGCCGAACCTGTGGGCCGGCGTCGGCCTGGTGCGCGGCGGTGCGGGCACGGCGCTGGTGGGCAGCCACGAGGAGGTGGCCGACCGCATCGCGGAATACCACGACCTGGGCATCGACGAGTTCATCCTCTCCGGCTATCCGCACCTGGAGGAGGCCTACCGCGTGGGCGAGGGCGTGATCCCGGTGCTGCGCCGGAGGGGTCTGCTCGACGCCTAGGGGTGCCGCGCCTCGAACACCGCGAAGCAGGGGCGGTCGTCCAGGTTGGAGCCGAAGCGCACGCCCGCGGCGCCGCGGTCGTGGGCGGTGCGCGTCGCGGGATCGTCGACGTCGGTCAGCGCGCCGTCCAGCGCGAGGGTGGCGGGGGCGAGCACGCGCAGTGCGGCAACGGGATGAACTCCAGCGGCGCCGCACGGTGGCCGAGCCGCCAGACGCGGGCGGGCGTGGCCGCCCGGCGACGCCAGCTCAGGCCGGACCCCCGGCGAACGCGCGTGCCGCGGGAACGACGAAGCGCAGGGCGTCGGGATCGCCGGCGCGGCGCACGACCGCGGCGGGCGCCTGGTCGTCGAGCCGCGTGTTGGAGCCGACCCACCAGGCCTTGGCGGTGGTGGGCCCGAAGGCCTCGCTGATCATCCTGGTGGCCTTGAACGCGTCGCGCAGGCGCATCTCGCGCTCGTCGCGCGGCCGGGTGCGCCCCGCGGCCCAGCGGCCGACCATCTTCGGATCGGCGACGCCCGCGACGTAGGCCGTGAGCTTCTGGCCCAGCTGCTGCTGGAGATAGCCCGCGATCTCGTCGATGCCCAGGCGTGTCGCCTCGTCGCTCACCTTCAGGGGGTCCAGCACCGCCATGACGGTTCCTCCTTGGTCGGTCACCCGGGAAGTCTACCGGAAAAGCAACCCGTACTTCAATGGCCGCCGGCGGGCCTCAGCTCTGCACGATTACGTTGGTGGCCTTGATCACCGCGGTGGCGGCCATCCCGGGGCGCAGGCCGAGGTCGTCGACCGCCTCACGCGACATGAGCGAGACGATGCGGTAGGGCCCGCACGCGAGATCGACCTGGGCCATCACGCCGTCGCGCTGGATCGCCACCACGACGCCGGACATGCGGTTGCGCGCGCTGGTGTGGTCGTGCGCGGAGCGCTCGCGCAGCAGGTTCGCGAGATCCTCCGCGCGCAGGTAGCGCTGGCCGCCGTGGCGTTCGAACGGGATGCGGCCGTCGCGCTCCCAGCGGCGCAGCGTGTCGACGCTGACGCCGAGGGCGGAGGCGGCGGCGCCGATGCGGACGAGGTTCTCCATCAGGGTGCAGACGCTACCGGTCGCCACGGCGGGCGCGCGGGCCTACATCGCGCGGCTGAGGGAAGGATCCGGCTCCGAGAGCGTCTTACGGACATGACGTTCTCTTCGAGCTCGAGCGCCGGAGGAGGCGGCGGCGGCGGTGCCTACGGCGGCGGGTCCTCCCAGCCGGCGACCAAGACGACCACCTCGGGCGCCGGCCACACCCGACTCCGCTCCCGCCGCCGTCTCCTCGGGCGCATGGGGGGCCGGCTTGCGGTGAGCTCGACGCCGTGACGACGCAGACCATCGCGGCTACAGTCGGGGAGATGCCCCAGGACGACCGGCTTCGTCCGCTCGATCCACAGCGTCTCGGCGATCACGTCGACCGGCTCTACCGCGCCGCGTTCGTCCTGTGCGGCAATCCCCACGACGCCGAGGATCTCGTGCAGGAGACCTACACCCGCGTGCTCGCGCGTCCGCGCTTGCTGCGTCACGACGACGACCTCGGCTACCTGCTGCGCGTGCTGCGCAACACGTTCGTCAACCGGCTGCGCAGCCAGCGCCGCCGGCCGGCGCCGCTCGAGCTCGACGACGAGCGCGACGGCCTGCCGCGCGCGACCGACCCGCGCCATCCCGAGGCCGCGCTGGAGGCCAGCGAGCTCCTCGCCGCGATCGCCCTGCTGCCCGGCGACCAGCGCGACGCCGTGGTCGCCGTCGACGTCGTCGGGCTGTCCTACCGTGAAGCCGCGCACGCGCTGCGCACCAAGGAGGCCACGCTCACCACCCGCGTGCACCGCGGCCGGGCCCGGCTGGTCCGGGGGCTGCAGGCGCCCGCCGCCGGCCCGATGAGGAAGCCATGATCGACCCACCCCTCACCCCCGACCAGGATCCGGACACCGACGCCGTCGGCCGGCGCATCCGCCAGGCCTCGCTGAGCATCGACGCGCCGCCGCGGCTGCGCGCCCGCGTGACCGAGCAGCGCGTGCGCGCCGGTCACCGATCGGGTGCGCGCGGCGTGCGGTGGTGGCGGCCCGCGGTCGCCGCCGGCCTCGCCGCCGCCGTGGCGCTCGTGCTCGTCGTCGCGGGTCTGACGGGTGGCGACGGCGGTGGGTCACCCTCGTTCGACGACGCCGCCCAGCTCGCGCTCGCGCGCCCGAACGCGCCCGCGCCGGCCGTGGACCCGGCCAACACGACGCGGGTGAGCGCGCAGCTCGGCGGGATCGACTTCCCCAACTACGCCTACGCGTGGCCGAAGTGGCGGACGGCGGGGACGCGGCAGGACCGCGTCGGCGGGCGCGAGGCGGTCACGGTCACCTATCGCGGCCCGAAGGGCGACGTCGGCTACACGATCGTCGATGGCAAGCCCCTGGACGAGCCGGCCGGCGCGCGGCACGTCACGGTCGGCGACGTGCGCCTGGCGGTGCTCCAGCGCGGTGCGACGACGTTCGTGACCTGGCGCCGTGCCGGCCACACGTGCGTGCTGGCCTCGCGCGCGCCGGGCGTCGAGGCGCAGCTCGTGCGCTTCGCGGCCTGGGCATGATCCCGGGGTGACCCAGGAACGCTCGACCGAGGTCGACACCTACATCTCGGAGCACCTCGTCGGCTCCGACGAGGGCCGAGGGTGACGCGACCGACGGCTACGCGGGGGCGACGACCTTGTCGATCGCCGACAGCACGCGCGGCGCCTGGAACGGCTTGGCGATGAAGTCCTTCGCGCCCGCCTTGACGGCCTCGAGCACCTTGGACTCCTGCGCCAGCGCCGAGCACATCACGACCTTCGCGCTGGGGTCGAAGGCCATGATCTCGCGCAGCGCGGTGAGGCCGTCCTTCTCGGGCATCGTGATGTCGAGCGTGGTCACGTCGGGCCGGAGCTCCTGGTAGCGGGCGAGCGCCTCGTTGCCGTTGACGCCCTCGCCGACGACCTCGTGGCCTCCGGTCTGGAGGACGTCGATCACCATGCGACGCATGAACGCCGCGTCGTCAACCACCAGGATGCGTGCCATCGTCCCCTTCGTGGTCGGCCACGGCGCGCGAAGCTGAACACGCCGGCCGCGCGCGGCGCTACGTGCGGGCGGCGGCGGCGGCGCGAGCCAGCAGCTCGGCGACCTGGGCGTCGCCGACGGGCTCGAAGTCGTCGAACCATGCGCCGACCGCGCGGAAGCGGCGAGGCAGCACCGGGCAGATCAGCGCGTCGGCCTCCACGTCGAGCTGCGCGCATGCGTCGCCGGAGCCGACCGGGACGGCGACCACGATCCGCGCGGCGCCGCGCTCGCGCAGCGCCGCCACCGCGGCGCGCATCGTGGCGCCGGTCGCCAGTCCGTCGTCGACGACCACGACCGTGCGACCCGCGACGGCGGCCGGCGGCCGGTCGCCGCGATAGCGCCGCTCGCGCCGGTGCAGCTCCGCGAGCTCTCGCTCGACGATCGCCTCGAGCGCCTCGGGCCGGACATCGGCGGTCGCGACGATCTCGGGATTGAGGACCTGCACGCCGCCCGAGGCGATCGCGCCGAAGGCGAGCTCCTCGCGGCCGGGCACGCCGAGCTTGCGAACCAGGAGGAGGTCGAGCTCGAGACCCAGCGCCGCGCCGATCTCGAACGCCACCGGCACGCCGCCGCGGGGCAGCGCCAGGACGATCGGCGTGCCGTCCCCGCCCGGCACGCGCAGCGCGTCGGCGACCAGCGGCGCGAGCCGGCGTCCCGCGTCGGCGCGGTCGGCGAAGGGCGGCATGTCCCACGACTGCCCGGTGAGGGGACCGTCGAAGCCCGATCGGCCGCCGGTCATCTACCGTCCCGCGCGATGCTGAACGTCGCTCCCGAAGTCGCAGAAGCCCTCGCCGCCGGGCGCGCCGTCGTCGCGCTGGAGTCCACCATCGTGTCGCACGGCCTGCCGCGTCCCGACAACGTCGCGATCGCCCGCCGGATCGAGACGGCGGTGCGGGACGGCGGGGCGGTCCCGGCGACGATCGCCCTGGTCGACGGCGAGGTGCGCGTCGGCCTCGACGACCCGGCGCTGGAGGCCATCGCCACGCGCGACGACGTCGTCAAGTGCAGCGCCCGCGACCTGCCGATCGCGGCAGCGCGCGGCGCGACCGGCGCCACGACGGTCGCGGCGACCGCGCACGTCGCGGCCCAGGCCGGGATCGAGCTCTTCGCGACGGGCGGCCTGGGCGGCGTGCACCGCGAGGCGCGCGACACGTGGGACGAGTCGGCCGACCTCGCCGCGCTGGCGCGCACGCGCATCTGCGTGGTCTGCGCGGGCGTGAAGTCGATCCTCGACATCCCCGCGACGCTGGAGCGCCTGGAGACGCTGGGCATCGGCGTGGCGGGCTACCGCACGGCGCGCTTCCCGGCCTTCTACCTCACCGACAGCGGCTACGAGCTGCCGTGGCGGCTGGACTCGCCGCAGGAGATCGCCGACGTGCTGGCCGCGCGGGGCGCGCTCGGCCTCGACGGCTCGGCGCTGGTGATCGCCAATCCGCTGCCCGAGCCGGAGCAGCTGGATCCCGACCTGCACGAGCGCGTGCTGCGCGCGTCGCTGGAGGCGGCGGCCGCCGAGGGCGTGCGCGGCCGCGACGTCACGCCGTTCCTGCTCGACCGCTTCCACGCGGGGACGGGCGGCGAGAGCCTGCGGGCAAACGTCGCGCTCGTGCTGGCCAACGCGCGCCTGGCCGGCGAGATCGCGGTCGCGCGGCAGGGATGACGCGACCGGCGATCGTCGTCGTCGGCGATCTCATGGTGGACGTCGTGGCCGCCGCGGCCGGGCCGCTGGCGCACGCGTCCGACACCGAGGCGCGGGTGCGCTGGACCGGCGGAGGCGCGGCGGCGAACGTCGCGGCGTGGCTGGCGGCGGCGGGCGCGCCGGTGGCGCTCGTGGCCAGGACCGGCGACGACGTCGCGGGCCGCAGCGCGGTGGCCGAGCTGGTCGACGCGGGCATCGACGTGCGTGTGGCCTTCGACGCCGAGCGGCCGACCGGGACGTGCGTCGTGGTCATCGGCGCCGACGGCGAGCGCACCATGCTGCCCGACCGCGGAGCGAATCTGGCGCTGGCGGTCGACGACCTCCCCGGCGACGTGTTCGCGGCGGGCGGGCACCTGCACCTGTCGGGCTACGTGCTCCTCCACGCGGGCCCCCGCGCCGCGGGACTCGCCGCGCTGGACCGGGCGCGCGCGGCGGGAATGACGATCTCGGTGGATCCGGCCTCGGCGGCGCCGCTGCGGGCGGCGGGCGTGGACCGCGTGCTCGGGTGGATCGGCCGCGTCGACCTGCTGCTGCCCAACGCCGACGAGGCCGCGGCGCTGACGGGCGAGGCCGACCCCGAGCGGGCCGCCCGGGCGCTGGCGACGCTGGCCGGCGCTCGGGAGGTCGTGGTGACGCTGGGCGTCGGCGGCGCGGTCTGGACCGACGGCTCAACGATCCTGCGCGCTCCGGCGCCGGCCGCCGACGTGGTCGACACCACCGGCGCCGGTGATGCGTTCGCGGGCGGCTGGCTGGCCGCGCGGCGCGCCGGCGCGGGGGTGCCGGCGGCGTTGGAGGCGGCGTGCGCGAGTGGGGCGCGGGCGGTGGCGGGGGTGGGGGCGCGGCCGTGATGGCGTTCCGCGCGGGCGGCGTCGTGGTGCAGGTCGGCGCGCGGATGTGATGGCGGTCCGCGCGGGCGGCGTGGTGCGGCGCGTGGTCCGGGATCACTGACGGGAGCGAGCGGGGCTGGGCGGCGCCGGCGCGGTCGGTCGTCCGCGGGCGCCGCTCCGGCGCCGTCGTGGGGCGGGCGTGATGGCGTTCCGCTCAGGCGGCGTCGTGGTGCGGCGCGTGGTCCGGATCACTGACCGGAGCGAGCGGGCGCGGTGGCGCCCGTGCCGCCGGTCGTCCGCGGGCGGGGGGCGGGAGGGTGGGGGACGAGCGGCACCTGGACGTTGAATGTCAACGTCCAGGTGCCGCTCGGGCTCGGCGACGAGACGGATGGCGATTGGACGTTGAGATTCAACGTCTAGTCGCCAGCGGTCGTCGAGGAACGACCGTTCATGCCCGAACGACCCGCCCCACGAGGGCCGACGGACGCCCCCGAGCGCCCGCGCCGCCAACGACGGCTCGCTCTTCTCAGTGATCCAGACCACGCGCCGCACCACCCAACGCGCCCGAACGGAGCGCCACGAACGCCCGCGCGCCGGAAGCGGCGGTGGCGCTGGAGGCTGCCGTGCGCAAGCGGTGCCGAGCGCGGCCGTGCTGGTGTCCCGCTCCGGCGCCGTCGTGGTGCGGCAGGTGGTCTGGGATCACTGACCGGAGCGAGCGGGCGCGGTGGCGCCGGCGCCGCCGGTCGTCCGCGGGCGCGGGGACGAGCGGCACCTGGACGTTGGATGTCAACGTCCAGGTGCCGCTCGCGCTCGGCCGCGAGACGGATGGCGGCTGCAGGTCGCTCTGCGACCCCAAGTCGCCGTCGGTCGTCGAAGTGCGGCCGTTCACGCCCGAACGACCCGCCCCACGAGGCTGGCGGACGCCCCCAGGCACCCGCGCCGGCGAGGCGGATGGCGTCTCGACGTTGAGGCTCAACGTCTATTCGCCATCGGCGGTCGACGAACCGTTCACGCCCGAACCACCCGCCCCACGAGGCCGGCGGACGACCCCGGGCGCCCGCGCCGCCAGCGACGACTCGCTCTCGTCAGTGATCCAGACCACGCGCCGCACCACCCAACGCGCCCGAACGGACCGCCACGAACGCCCGCACCACGCGCCACGAACGCCCGCGGCGCGCCCTCACTCCCCCCGCGGATCCCCACCACGCTCGCGCACCTCTTCCAGCACGCCGAGGATCTCACCCACGCGGCAGACCAGCAGGCGCTCCTCGTCGACCTCGATCCACGCCCCGGCTGAGGCGGGGAACACGACGTGGTCGCCGGGTGCGATGGGCATCCGGAAGCCGACGTGCTCCCACCAGTCCTGGCCCTGGCCGACCGCCAGGACGATGCCGTGCTGGGGTGGCGGCTCGTTGGAGCCCGAGGGGACCAGGAGGCCGGACTGCCGGAAGCGCTCGGGCTCGAGCTCCTTGATGACGACGCGATCGAAGAGGGGGCGCAGGAGATGCTTCATCGGGGCGCAGCGTACGAGACGCGGGCGCGGATCCACCGTCCGGCAAGATGGCGCGGTGCACAGGACCAGGGTCGCCGCCGCCGGGAGCGTCGCGTTCCTCCTCGCCGGGCCCGGCCTCGAGGCGGGCGTCGGACCATGGCTGCTCGTGCGGATCGCGGGCAGCGAGGTCGACGGCTGGCCGGCGGTGCTGCGCGTCGTCGGCGCGCTGCTGATCGTCGTGGGGCTCGCGGTGCTGCTCGACGTCTTCTTCCGCTTCGTGCGCGACGGCGCCGGCACGCCGTCGCCCGCGGCGCCCGCCCAGCGCCTGCTCGCGCGCGGCGCGTTCGCGCACCTGCGCCACCCGATGTACGTCGCGACGGCGACGGTGATCGTCGGCGAGGCGCTCGCCCTCGCCCAACCGGTGCTCCTGGCCGGCGCGCTCGCCTACCTGACCGCCATGGCGACGCTGAGCCACGCCGTCGAGGAGCCGCGGCTGGCCCGCCGGTTCGGCGCCGAGTACGACGCCTACCGGCGAGCCGTGCCGGGCTGGTGGCCGCGGCGCTAGGCGGCGGCCGGCTGCTCGAGGAACCCGAGCGCAGGCGGCCGTCGCCGGCCAGCGTGGCGAAGTCGTAGCCGATGGCGACCACGTCGCCGCCGACCGCCGGCTCGAGGTGCCAGACGAAGCGCACCTGGTCATGGTGGGCGTCCGGCGTGCCCGCGAGCACGAACCGGTGGCCGGGGAACTGCTGCTGAGCGGCGCCGATCATGGCGTCGATCTCGTCGGCGCCCGACCCCGACATCATGGGGTCGAGGTACGTGCCGCCGTCGGCGAACGCCTGGGTGACGAGCGCGCGCCGGCGCTCCGGCACGGCCTCGTTCCAGGCGGAGATGTAGGTGTTGACGAGCTGGGTGATGGGGTCGGTCATGGGACGGAGCGTGCCAGCGGCGCCGCGCTCGGTCGATGACCTCCGAGGTCAAGTCCGCGGCGCGGCGTCATCCATCAGCCTGCGGATGCGCTTGGCGCTGACCTGCCCGTGGACGCCGAGCGCCTGGGCGAAGTGGCTGACGCGCAGCTCCTGCAGCATCCAGGCGGCCTCGCGCAGGCCCGCGGGCACCGGGCGGCGAGCCGACACGTAGGCGTTGGTGCGCGCGCGCAGCTCGGCCTCGAGCTCGCGGACGCCGGCCATCCGATCGCGGTCGACGGGCACGACGTCGGGCAGGCGCTCCAGCCGCCGCTCGGCGGCGCGCAGGTAGCGCAGCACGTCGGGCAGGCGGGCCGCGCCGGACGCTGCGACGAACCCGGGGTAGACGAGCCCGCCGAGCTGCTCGGCGACGTCCTGGCGCGCCGGGCGCAGCGGCTCGGCCACGAGCGTCTCCATGCGGCGGTGCAGGTCGGCGCGAGCGCCGAGGACGGCCACGACGTCCTTCATGACGTTCGCGGCGCGCGTCGCGAGCTCGCCCGCGACGTGGTCGCGCAGCCGCGCAAACCCGGCTGCGTCCCACGCCGGGCCTCCCGCCTCGTCGATCAGCGCGTCCGCGGCCGCGACGGTCGCATCGTCGAGCACGGCCGCGAGGCTGCCGTGTGGCGCGGCCGCCAGCAGCAGCTGGGCCTGGTTGCCGAGCGTGCCCTGCACGTGGCGCGCGGGGGAGGGGATCGTCAGCAGCAGCAGGCGCCGCGTGCCGGCGCGCATCGCCTGCTCCTGGGCGGCGCGCGACTCGAGCATGCGCACGGCGACCGTCGCGCCCTCGTCGACGAGCGCCGGGTAGGCGCGCACCGCCTCGCCGGTGCCCGGCAGCGTGATCTCCCGGGGGAGATCGCCGATCGTCCACGCCGTGAGGCCCGCGTGCTCCAGGCCGGCGGTCGCCGCCGACAGCGCGGCGCGCAGCCGCGGCTTGACCTTCTCGCGCACCGCGGCGAGGTCGTGGCCGGAGGCCAGCACCGCGCCCGCCTCGTCCTCGACGGAGAACGTCACGCGCAGGTGCGCGGGCAGCCTGCCCGGATCCCACGCCGCGGCACCGATCGGCACGCCGCGCATGGCGGCCAGCTCCCGCCCCAGGACCTCCAGCAGCGGCCCGCTGCGCGGCCGCATGCGCTCGACGGCCAGCGCCGCGGTCTCCGGCACGGGCACGAGCGGGCGCCGCAGCTCCTTGGGCAAGCTGCGGATCAGCGTCGTGACGAGCTCCTCGCGAAACGCCGGCACGAGCCAGTCGAAGCCCGTCGCGCGCACGCTCGGCAGCAGGTCCAGCGGGATGTGCACGGTCACGCCGTCGTGCTCGGCGCCCGGCTCGAAGCGGTAGGTGAGCGGCAGGACCAGCTCGCCCTGGCGCCACGCGGCCGGGCGCCCCGCGCCGGCCAGCGCGCTCGCCGCCTGCGGTGCGACCAGCAGCTCGTGCGTGTAGGTCAGCAGCTCCGGGTCGGCGCGCCGCGCCTCCTTCCACCACCGGTCGAAGTGCTCGCCCGAGACGACGCTCTCCGGGATCCGCGCCGCGAGGAAGTCGTACAGCGCCTGGTCGTCGACCATGATGTCGCGGCGCCGCTCGCGCTGCTCGAGCGCGTCGATCTCCTCGAGCAGCTTGCCGTTGGCGGCGAAGAACGCGTGGCGCGTGTCCCAGTCGCGCTCGACCAGCGCGCGCCGGATGAACAGATCGCGCGCGAGATCGGGGTCGATCCGTGCGTAGGGCACCTTGCGCCCGGCGACGATCGGCAGGCCGTAGAGCGTCACGCGCTCGGTCGCCACGACCCCGCCGCGGCGCCGCTCCCAGCGCGGCTCGGAGTACGTGCGCTTCACCAGATGGCCGGCCAGCGGCTCGACCCACTCGGGCTGGATCCGCGCCGCGGTGCGGCCGAACAGCCGGGCGGTCTCGACCAGCTCGGAGACCATCACCCAGCTCGGCTGCTTCTTGGCCAGCACCGACCCGGGGAAGATGTTGAACCGCGCCCCGCGCGCGCCGAGGTACTCCCGCCGCGCCGTGTCCTTGACGCCGATGTGCGACAACAACCCCGACAGCAGGGCGACGTGGACGTGCTGCGGATCGCCCGGCTGCTGGTTGCGGGTGATGCCGAGCTCCTTGGCCGTCGAGCGCAGCTGCGCGACGAGGTCCTGCCATTCGCGGATGCGCAGGAAGTGGAGGTACTCGCCCTTCATGCGCTTGCGGAACTGGCTGCCCGACAGCTCGCGCTGCTGCTCGCGCACGTAGTTGTACAGGTTGAGGTAGGCCAGGAAGTCGGAGTGCTCGTCGGCGAAGCGCGCATGCAGCTGATCGGCGTGCGCGCGGTGCTCCACGGGCCGCTCGCGCGGATCCTGGATCGACAGCGCCGCGGCGATCACGATGACCTCGTCGACGCACGAGAGGCGGTCGGCCTCGAGGATCATGCGGGCCATGCGCGGGTCGACGGGCAGCCGTGCGAGCTTGCGCCCGACGCCGGTGAGCCGCTTGGCGGTCTCGGCCTTCGGGTCGATCGCGCCGAGCTCGTGCAGCAGGTTGACGCCGTCGCGCACCTGGCGCGGGTCGGGCGCGTCCAGGAACGGGAAGTCGGCGACCGTGCCGAGGTCCAGCGAGGCCATCTGGAGGATCACCGACGCGAGGTTGGTCCGCAGGATCTCGGGATCGGTGAACCGGGGGCGCTCGAGGAAGTCCTCGTCGGAGTACAGGCGGATGCAGATGCCGTCCGACGTCCGGCCGCAGCGGCCCTTGCGCTGGTCGGCCGAGGCCTGCGAGACCGGCTCGATCGGCAGCCGCTGGACCTTGAGGCGCGCGCTGTAGCGGCTCATGCGCGCGAAGCCGGGATCCACGACGTACTTGATGCCCGGCACGGTCAGCGAGGTCTCGGCGACGTTGGTGGCGAGGACGACGCGGCGGTCGCGATGACCTTGGAACACGCGCTGCTGCTCGGCGGCCGACAGCCGTGCGTAGAGCGGCAGGATCTCGACACCGTCGCGCAGGCGCCCGCGCAGCGCGTCGGCCGTGTCGCGGATCTCCCGCTCGCCGCTGAGGAACACCAGGACGTCGCCGTCGCGCGCTTCGTCCATCAGCTCCTCCACCGCGTCCCCGATCGCCTCGAGTTGATCGCGCTCGCCGGCCTCGGGGCGCTCGGGGTCGATCGTCGGGCGGTAACGGACCTCGACGGGGAACGTGCGGCCCGAGACCTCGACGACCGGTGCGTCGCCGAAGTGCCGGCTGAACTGGCCCGGGTCGATCGTCGCCGAGGTGATGATGAGCTTCAGGTCGGGCCGCCGCGGCAGCAGCCGCTGCAGGTAGCCGAGCAGGAAGTCGATGTTGAGGCTCCGCTCGTGGGCCTCGTCGATGATGATGGTGTCGTAGCGGCGCAGCAGCGGATCGCGCTGGACCTCGGCCAGCAGTAGGCCGTCGGTGACCAGGCGGACCAGCGTGTCCTCGCCCGAGCGGTCGTTGAAGCGCACGGAGTACCCGACGGCCTCGCCGAGGTCGACGCGGAGCTCGTCGGCGATGCGCTGCGCGACCGTGCGCGCGGCCAGCCGCCGCGGCTGCGTATGGGCGATCGCGCCCCGGACGCCGCGGCCCAGCTCCAGGCACATCTTCGGCAGCTGCGTCGTCTTGCCCGAGCCGGTCTCGCCCGCCACCACCACGACCTGGTTGTCGCGGATGGCCTCGAGCAGCTCGTCGCGGCGCGCGCTCACGGGCAGCGCGGGCGGGTACGTGATCTCCGGGACGGCGGCGCGGCGGCGGGCGACGCGCTGCTCGGCGGTCGCGAAGTCGCGGTCCAGGCGCGCGAGCGCCTGCTCGTCCTCGGGATGGCGGCGGGCCTTCTCGAGGCGCCGGCCCAGCCGGTGCTCGTCGAGCAGGGTCAGCTCGTCCAGGCGGGTTCTGAGCTGGGCGAGCGGCACTCCCCTTCAGGATAGGGGCGGCCGGTCGGCGCTTCAGGCCTTCGGAGCGCCTGGATCGACGCGCGGTGCGCGGGGTGCGAGCTCCTCCGGGTCGAACAGCCGGAACCACGCGCGGATGTGGCCGTCGACGACGCGGATCGCGGCGCCCGTGGTGTGGCCCTCGGCGCCGCCGCAGTCGCCGCCGACGCGCGAGGTCAGCCGGAAGCGCACCAACGTGTAATGGCCCGCAGCGGCGATGCGCGTGGGGAACGCGCCGCAGGTGAAGCCCGACGTGACCGCGAGCACGTCGATGCGCCGCCGCAGCGTGAGGACCGGCGTGCCGTTCTGGAAGCGCGCGGGCAGCGCGAAGGCCCGGGCCGCCGCGGTGAAGTGCCCGAGGCGCACGTCCCGCGCCCAGCGCTCGATCAGCTGCACCGCCGCGGGGTCGGCGGCGCGCGTCGGCTGCGTGGGCACCGCCTTGGGCGGCAGGACCGTGGGGTCGATCCCCAGGCCGCCGCGAGGAGCGGGCGGGGTGGCGCGCCTCGGCGTGGTGGCCGTCGTCGTGGGCTGCGGCGATCCGCCGCCGCACCCGGCCACCGCGGTCACGCCGGCGAGGACCAGGAGCAACGCAGCACGGCGAGCGCGCGTCATGGACACCATGATGGACCCTGGCGCTGCTACGGTCGCGCCAACATGAGCGAGGTGCTGAGCGCGCGTGCGCTGAACCGGGCGCTGCTGGCGCGGCAGGGACTGCTGGAGCGCACCGACCGCGCGCCGGTCGAGGTCGTCGAGCACCTCGTCGGGCTCCAGGCCCAGGACGTCAAGGCCCCGTACTACGGGCTCTGGACGCGCATCGCCGACTTCGACGCGGAGGCGCTCTCGGCGCTGCTGGCCGAGCGCCGCGCGGTGCGCGTGGCGCTCATGCGCGGGACGATCCACCTGGTCAGCGCGCGCGACGCGCTGGCGCTGCGGCCGGTGGTCCAGGAGATGATCACGCGCGCCACGCACGCCTCGTGGGGCCCGGGCCTGCGGGGCGCCGACCTCCAGGAGATCGAGGCCGCGGGCCGCGCCCTGGTCGAGGCGCGGCCGCGGACGTTCGCGCAGCTCGCGGAGCTGCTGGGCCCGCGGTGGCCGGAGGCCGACCCCAGGTCGCTGGCCCAGTTCGTGCGCGCGCTCGTCGCGCTCGTGCAGGTCCCGCCGCGCGGGCTGTGGGGTCGCAGCGGCCAGGCCGCGCATACGTCGGCCGAGCATTGGCTGGACGGCCTCGCCGTTCCCGAGCCGTCGGTGGCGCAGACCGTGCTGCGCTACCTCGGCGCGTTCGGGCCGGCCTCGGCGCTTGACGTGCAGAAGTGGTCGGGCCTGACGAAGCTCGGACCGGTGCTGGAGCGGCTGCGGCCACAGTTGGTGTCCTTCTCCGACGAGAGCGGCCGCGAGCTGTTCGACCTGCCCGGCGCGCCGCGGCCCGATCCCGACACGCCCGTGGCGGTCCGGCTCGTGGCGCCGTTCGACAACGTGCTGCTCTCGCACGTCGACACGACGCGGATCCTGCCGGCCGAGCATCGCGGGCGGGTGATGACCCAGAACGGGCTCGTCTCGGGCACGTACCTCGTCGACGGCTTCGTGCAGGGCGGCTGGAAGGTGACGGCGGCGCGCCGCAGCGCGACCCTGACCATCACGCCGTTCGGCCGCAAGGCCACCAAGAAGGTCGCGGCGGCGCTGGAGCGCGAGGGCGCGCGGCTGCTGGCCTTCGCGGCGCCGGGCGCGACGGAGCGGACCGTCGAGCTCAGCGCCGGCGGATGACCCGCGCGCCGCGCGACGGGATCATCGTGACGTTGCGGTGCACCGCACGCTCGGGCTCGGGATCGTCGGCTTCGAGGTCCAAACGCCGTGCCATCGTCTCCAGCACGACGCGCTGCTCGGCCATGGCCAGCGCGGCGCCGAGGCAGCGCCGGATGCCGCCGCCGAACGGGATCCAGGTGTAGGTCCCCGGCTTGTTGTCGTCCCAGCGCTCGGGACGGAAGGCGTAGGGGTCGGGGTAGACGTCCTCGCGGTGGTGGACGAGCAGGATGCTCATCGTCACCGGCGTGTCGGCCGGCACGGCGAACGCGCCCAGGCGCCACGGGACCTTCACGCGGCGGCCGATGATCGGGATGACCGGTCGCGAGCGCATCGACTCGAGGATGGTGGTCTCGACCGCGGCGGCCGACGCGTCGGCGTCCCCGAAGCGGACGGCGTCGCGCAGCCGCTCGTAGGCGGCGGGCGCGCGCACGAGCCGCTCCCAGGTCCAGGCCAGCTGGTTGGCGGTCGTCTCGTGGCCGGCCAGCACGAGCGTGAGCAGCTCGTCGCGCATCTCCTGGTCGGTGAGGGCCTCGCCGTCCTCGGTGCGCGCCTGCAGCAGCAGCGAGAGGATGTCGCGGCGCTCGCCGAGGTCGTCGGTCGCGCGGCGCTGCGCGATCACGCGGTAGGTCGGGCGGTCGAGCATCGCCAGGCCGACCTTGGCGATCCCGACCGGCTCGTCGCGACCGATGTTCATCAACTCGACGAGCTGCGCGGCGGGCAGCGTCGACGCGTTGATGAGGTTCTTGGTGGCGGTCCGCAGGCCGTGCTCGGGCGTGCCGCGCCGCGGGCGGCCCTCGATGCCGAAGATGCCGGCCATGATCACGTCGAGCGTGATCGCCTGCATGCGGGGCGCGAGGGCGAACGGGCGACCGACGGGCCAGCGGTCGATCTCGCGCTCGGCGGCGTCGGCGATCATCTGCGCGTAGCGCTCGATCGCCTCGCCGTGGAACGGCGGCAGCAGCAGCTTGCGCTGGCGCATGTGGCGCGGGCCGATCGCGGTCAGCACCGAGTTGGGGCCGACGATCGGCCGCAGCGGCGACTCGCCCGTCAGCGAGGGGGCCAGCTCGGGCTTGGCGGTGAACAGCGACTGGACGTGATCCGGGTGGCTGGTGATCACCGGGCTGTCGTCGACCGTGCCGCGCATCCGGAAGACCTCGCCGAGCTCGCGCCGCGCGCGGAAGACGAACTCGATCTGGCGCTGGTTGAAGCGCAGGATCTGGAGCGTGCGGGGGAGGGTGATCTCGGGCGGCCCTGGGAACGCCGCGGCCTCCGCGGGATCCAGCGGTCCGGCGGGCGACGGCGGGGCATCGCCGACGAGCTCGCGGGGTGTCAGAACGGGAGATAGGGC
The DNA here is from genome assembly GCF_035318805.1 of Baekduia sp. Taxonomy (GTDB): domain Bacteria; phylum Actinomycetota; class Thermoleophilia; order Solirubrobacterales; family Solirubrobacteraceae; genus Baekduia. Next base: position 117,134 of record NZ_DATHDY010000136.1, on the reverse strand, counting down.
ATTCATGACATCGATCAGGGTGTCATGAATCGGTGACACGAATGTGTGCGATTTGGCACGTAGCGCCCTCCGCGCGCGTACGACCCGTGCACGGTGACGTCCGCGGTGCGCCATCATCGTGGGCGATGGCCGGCCAGACCGACGTGCAATCCACCGAACCGCTCGACCTCGTCGAGGCGATGGGTGGCCGCCTGGGCGTCGTGGAGACGTCGGTTCCCGCGATCGCCTACGCGGCGGTCTACGGGTTCTTCGGCACGAACCCGGCCGCCATCGCGGCGGTCGCGCTGACGCTGGTGCTCACGATCGCGCGGCTGGTCAAGCGCGAGTCGCCGCGCCACGCGCTCACGGGGCTGATCGGCGTGGCGTTCGCTGCGTTCATCGCGGCGCGCAGCGGCAAGGCCGAGAACTTCTACCTGCCCGGGCTGCTGCTCAACGCCGCCTACGCGGCGGCGTTCCTCGTGTCGCTGGCGATCCGCAAGCCGCTGGTCGGGCTCGTCGCCGGGCAGATCCCCGGGACCCACGCCGACGACCGCGACGATCCCGTGCGGGCGCGGCGCTACGTCATGGCGACGTGGCTCTGGGCGATCCTCTTCCTGGCCCGCCTGGTCGTGCAGTTGCCGCTGTACCTCGCCGGCGCGGTCGTGGCCCTCGGCGTGGCGCGGACGGCGATGGGCCTGCCGCTCTTCGCGCTGGGCCTATGGCTCACCTGGCGGCTGGTGCGCGTCGATCCGGCGTCCCGGCCGGCGACGGCGCCCGCGGCGACCGGCAGCGCGGCGACCACGCCGCCCGACCCGCCCGAGCCGGCTTCGGCGGTGGGCTGAGCGGGGCGCGGTGATCGCGCGCAGCGGCTAGAGGTGCTGGCCGTCGTCGGTGGTCAGGGTGAGGATCGCCGGGTCCTTGGCAAAGGCGCTGTCGCCCTCGCGGGCGCGGATCTCGGGCGTCAGCCTCAAGGCTGCGGCGTCGGTCTCCCGTTCGTCGGCGACACCCGCGACCGCGCAATCGGTCCAGTGACGCGGCGCCGGCGTCCATCTGTCGTCGCTGCTGACCACTCCTGCGAACCGCAGGTCGTTGACGCCCTTGTGCACCTGCTTGGTTTCGGTGACGTCCGGTCCGATCCAGTTCCAGGCAGGCACCGGCGGGTAGCGGGCGGGGTCGAGGAGCATGGCCGTGTTGATGGCGGCGTTGCACGGCGAGATGTACAGCTGTGCCAGGAACGCTCGGCGCGCAACGAGCGTTGCCTGCATGCGCACGGCGATGCGTCCATCGCCGGTCCGGGTCGCCACGATGGTCAGCGAGCCGGAGCGCCAGGCAGCGGTTCCGTAGGTGCCCGTGTCGGTCGAGCCGGGATCCACGGTCTTGATCGTCTTCGTGACCGTTGTCTGGGCTGCTTGCGCGGCTGACAGCCCGAAGCCCGTGCCCAGCGCCGCGGTGGTAGCGCCCAACAGCACCGCGGACGAGAGGCTCCGACCGGTTTTCATACATTTCAGTGTGTGCATCGCGGCAAGACTAGACCCCTGAACGGTCAGAAGGCGCAACTTCATGACCCGGTCGCGATCGAAGACGGCGCTCCCGACCAGCTGGCCGGGAGTCATCGTGACGCGAGACAGGCGCGCCTGCGTGCGACTGGTGCGCGAGACCGCTGATGGCCGCGCGCTGCCGTCGCTGCGCCGCTGCGCCGGCGGTGGCTGAGCCACCGAGCGCCGAGGGCGTCGCACCCGCCCTCTAGGGTGGATCCGGCATGTCGTCCACCCCCGCCGATCCGACCCGTCGCCGCCGCGCGGCAGCTGCGGGTGGGCGGAGGCGTGAGCGGCTGTCGGCTGCTGAGGCGCGGCGTGTCGCGCTCGGTGCGCAGGGGTTCGCGGAGCCGCCGCTGGGCCGTGAGGTCGACGGCCGCGCGCTGCGCAGCCGCGTGCTCGACCGTGTCGGGCTGATCCAGATCGACTCGGTCAACGTGCTGCAGCGCGCGCACTACCTCCCGGCGTTCAGCCGGCTGGGGGAGTACGACGTCGCCCTGCTGGACAAGTTGTCGCACTACGCGCCGCGGCGGCTGTTCGAGTACTGGGGGCACGAGGCGTCGCTGATCCCCGTCGAGCTGCAGCCGCACCTGCGCTGGCGCATGCGCCGCGCGCACGACGACGCGTGGGGCGGCATGCGCCGCATCGCCCGCGACCGGCCCGACCTCGTCGCGGCCGTGCTCGAGGACATCCGCGACCGCGGGCCGCTGACCGCCGCCCAGCTCGCCCACCTCGACGAGCCGCGCGGACCCAAGGGGCCGTGGTGGGACTGGTCGGACGTCAAGCGCGCGCTGGAGTACCTGTTCTGGAGCGGTGAGGTCACGAGCGCGCGGCGCGTCCGCTTCGAGCGGCGCTACGACGTCCCCGAGCGCGTCCTGCCCGCGGCCGTGCTCGCCGCCCCGACGCCCGACGAGGACGAGGCCCAGCGCACGCTGCTGCGGACCGCAGCGCGCTCCCTGGGCATCGCCACCGAGCCCGACCTGCGCGACTACTTCCGGCTGCCGTCCGCGGAGTCCAAGCTCCGTGTCGCCGAGCTCGTCGAGGCCGGCGACCTGCAGCCGGTCGCCGTCGAGGGGTGGACGGCGCCCGCGTACCTCGCGCCAGGCGTCCGCGTTCCGCGCCGGGTCGATGCCCGTGCGCTGGTCGGCCCGTTCGACTCGCTGATCTGGGAGCGTCCGCGCGTGGAGCGCGTCTTCGGGTTCCGCTACCGCATCGAGATCTACGTGCCCAAGGAGCAGCGGGTGCACGGCTACTACGTGCTGCCGTTCCTGCTCGGCGACGAGCTCGTCGGGCGCGTCGACCTCAAGAGCGACCGCGCGGCGCGCGCGCTGCTCGTCCAGGCGGCCCACGCCGAGCCGGGCGCGCCGCCCGAGACCGCCGAGGCGCTTGCGATCGAGCTGCGGCGCCTCGCAGCGTGGCTGGACCTCGACGACGTCCTGGTCGCCGGATCCGGCGATCTCGCGCCGGCCGTCGCCGCGGCATTGCAGGCCTGAGCTACTGCGCGCCGTCCCGGGCGCCGGCGGTCGCCGCCGCGGGCTCGGGGGTGCGCGGCGGGCCCCAGGCGTCGGCCAGCAGGCGATAGGAGCGGAGCCGGGCGTCGAAGTCGTAGGCGTCGGTCGCCACGATCACCTCGTCGGCGCCGGTGCGCTCCAGCAGCGACTCCAGCCCGGCGCGCACGGTCTCGGGGCTGCCGACGACCGCCTCGCGCAGCTGCGAGTCGATGGAGGCCCGCTCCATCGGCGACCAGAACGCATCGATGTCGTCGAGGGGCGGCGCGGTCGGCCGGGGGTTGCCGCGGATCAGCCACGTGTGCTTCTGCTGCGTCGACGTGAAGAGCCGGCGCGCCTCCTCGTCGGTGTCGGCGACCACGACGTAGGCGCCGACCATCGCGTAGGGCTCGGGGAACATCTCCGACGGGCGGAAGCGCGCGCGGTACAGTTCGAAGGCGTCGAGCATGAGCTGCGGCGCGAAGTGCGCGGCGAACGCGAAGCCCAGGCCCTCCTGCGCGGCCAGCTGGGCGCTGAACGTGCTCGAGCCGAGGAGGAGGATCTGGAGGTCGGAGCCGGCGCCCGGGATCGCGGTGATGCGCTGCCCGGGCTGGGCGGGCGCCAGGAACGCCCGAAGCTCCTGCAGGTCGGTGGGGAAGCTCTGGCCGTTGTCCTGCGCGCGGCGCAGGGCGTAGGCGGTGTTGACGTCGGCGCCGGGCGCGCGCCCGAGGCCGAGGTCGATGCGGCCGGGGTAGAGCGCGGCGAGGGTGCCGAACTGCTCGGCGACGACCATCGGGGCGTGGTTGGGAAGCATCACGCCGCCGGAGCCGACGCGCATGCGCTCGGTCACGGCCGCGACCTGGCCGATGAGCACCGCGGTCGCCGCGCTGGCGATGCCCGGGATGTTGTGGTGCTCAGCGAGCCAGAAGCGGTGGTAGCCGAGGTCCTCGACCGTGCGGGCGAGCTGCAGCGTCTCCCGCAGCGCGTCGCCGACGGTGCCGCCGGCGCGGATGGGGGCAAGGTCGAGGACCGAGAGGGGAGCCGGGCGCGACGGGGTCATGGGGAAGGCCTCCGAAGGGAGTGTGCCGTCCGATGGTAGGCCGCGGGCGAACCGCTGCACCATGCCCGACCATCGCGCCCTATCGTCTGCATCGATGGCTGTCGATCTCGAGCTCACGCCCAAGACGAAGCGCCCGGTGGGGCAGCCGTGCTGCGAGCCCGTCGTCTACCCCGACGTTGACCGCGCGCAGGCCGTGCGAATCGCCGAGCTCGCGAAGGCGCTCGGCGACCCGATCCGCCTGCAGCTCGTCGACGTGCTGCGCAAGCACGCCGGCCAGGTGTGCGTGTGCGAGCTCGTCCCGCTGTTCGACGTCGCGCAGCCGACGCTCAGCCACCACCTCAAGAAGCTGCGCGACGCGGGCATCGTCGACAGCGAGAAGCGCGGCCTGTGGGCGTACTACTACGTGTTGCCCGAGGCGTTGGCTCCGCTGGCCGCCTGGCTGGACGTCTGAGCGTATTGACGAACGTCGATGGATTGGCGTAGGCTCGCTCCATCGACAAACGCCAATGGAGGCTCTGATGAACGACCTCGACCCGCACGCCGACGCCGGCGCCGCCCGGCGCCTGCGGGCGATCGTGCGGGACCGCTACGCCGCCAGCGCCCTCGCGGTGCGCGACGAGGGCCTGGGGTGCTGCGGCACGGGCGCCGCGACCGCCGATCCCGGCGCAGGCTGCTGCGGCCTCGCGATCATCCCCGACGACCAGGTCACCGCCTTCGGCGCGACCCTGTACGCCACCGCCGAGCGGGACGAGCTGCCCGACACGGCGCTCCTGGCGTCGCTGGGCTGCGGCAACCCGACCGCCGTCGCCGCGCTGCACGAGGGCGAGACGGTCCTCGACCTCGGCTCGGGCGGCGGCATCGACGTCCTGCTCTCCGCGCGCCGCGTCGGCCCGACGGGCAAGGCCTACGGGTTGGACATGACCGACGAGATGCTCGCGCTGGCCCGCGCCAACCAGGCCAAGGCCGGCGTCGACAACGTGGAGTGGCTGAAGGGCCACATCGAGGACGTCCCGCTGGCCGACGGCGTGGTCGACGTGGTCCTCTCCAACTGCGTCATCAACCTGTCGACCGACAAGCCGCGCGTGCTGCGCGAGGCCGCGCGCGTCCTGCGCCCCGGCGGGCGCTTCGCCGTCTCCGACGTCGTCGCCGACGGCGCCATGGACGCCGCGACGCGCTCCGACCTGGCGCAGTACGTCGGGTGCGTCGCCGGCGCGCTGACCCGCGAGGAGTACGCGCGCCTCCTCGCCGACGCCGGCTTCGGCGAGATCGAGATCCAGGAGAGCCACCGCGTCCACGAGCACGCGGCCGCGGCGATCGTGCGGGCGCGCAAGCCGGGCGGATCCGGGTAGAAGCGCGGGGTGGCCGGCGACAGCACGTGGTGGCGGCGCGGGGCGATCTACCAGATCTATCCCCGATCGTTCGCGGACGCCGACGGCGACGGGGTGGGCGACCTGCGCGGCATCGTCGAGCACCTCGACCACCTCAACGACGGCACGGAGCGCTCGCTGGGCGTCGAGGCGATCTGGCTTTCGCCGTTCTACCCCTCGCCGATGGCCGACTTCGGCTACGACGTCGCCGACTACTGCGACGTCGACCCGGCGTTCGGCACGCTCGCCGACTTCGAACGGCTCGTCGAGGAGGCGCACCGGCGCGGGATCAAGGTCGTCGTCGACCTCGTCCCCAACCACACCTCCGATCAGCACCCGTGGTTCCGTGACTCGCGCGCGGGCCGTGGGAGCCCGCGCCGCGACTGGTACGTCTGGCGCGACGGGCGTGACGGCGGCCGCCCGCCGAACGACTGGGCGTCGACGTTCCGGGCCGTCGGCCCTGCGTGGACCTACGATCCGGCCTCCGAGCAGTGGTACCTGCACTCGTTCCTGCCGCAGCAGCCCGACCTCAACTGGGACGAGCCGGCCGTGGAGGAGGCCATCCACGACGTGATGCGCTTCTGGCTGGAGCGCGGGGTGGACGGGTTCCGGATCGACGTGGTGCAGAAGCTGGCCAAGGATCCCCTGCTGCGCGACGTCGTCGAGGGCGCGCCGGTGCCCTACGAGGACTGGCAGCCGGCGATCCACGAGCGGCTGCGGCGGTTGCGCGCCGTGGTGGACGAGTACCCCGACCGCATGCTCGTCGGCGAGGTGTACCTCCTCGACCTCGAGCGGATCGTCGCCTACGTCAACAGCGGCGACGAGCTGCACCTGGCTCACAACTTCACGTTCGTGCACCTGCCGTGGCGGATGGAGGCGTTCCGGGCGGCCATCGACGGCTTCGAGGCGCTGGCCTCCGCAGCGGCGTGGCCCGCCTGGTTCGTGGCCAACCACGACAACCCGCGCGTCGCCTCGCGCTTCGACGACGACGACCAGGGGCCGGCCCGCGCCCGCGCGGTGCTGCTCATGTTGTACGCCTTGCGCGGGACGCCGTTCGTCTACCAGGGCGAGGAGCTCGGGCTGCCCGACGCGGCGATCCCGCCCGATCGCGTCGTCGACGTCGACGGACGCGACCCCGAGCGCGCGCCGATCCCCTGGCGGCCGCCGTCGGAGGCCGGCCCCGGCGCCGGGTTCACCACCGGCGACCCGTGGCTGCCGCTCGCGGCCGAGGCCGAGGAGCTGGCCGCGCAGCGCCAGAGCGGCGACCCGCGCTCCACGCTGGCGCTGACGCGGCGGCTGGCGTGGCTGCGCCGCGGCGAGCCGGCGCTGCAGTCCGGCGCGCAGCGCTCGCTCGACGCCGGCGCCGACCTGCTCGCCTGGGTCCGCACCGGCGACGACGGCACGGCGCTGCTGGCGATCGTCAACTTCGCGGCCCGGTCGCGTCCGTTCGCCGGCGCCCCCGACCTGCCGCCCACGGCCGTGCTCGCCCTCTCGACCGACCCTGACCGCGCGCCGGGGACGCTCGCGCTCGAGACCGTGACGCTGGGCCCCGGCGAGGCGCTGCTCCTGCGCCTGTGACCGGCGGTCATCGCCATTCCCGTTCACCGGCGTGCGCTTCGGCGTGGACAAGTCCCGCCGCGGACCTAGTGTCGGCAGGGCATGCGCACTCTCCTCCTGCTTCTCGTGCTCGCTGCCGCGACCGTCGCCGTTGCCGGCTGCGGTGGCGGTACCACCACCCAGACGGTGACCGCCGACTCCGGCTCCGCCCCGGCGGGCGCGAACGCCGCCGACAGCCTCGAGACCCAGTTCATCGACGTCGTCCGCCAGCGCGCGCCCTCCGTCGTCCAGATCGAGACCACCGACGGCCTGGGCTCGGGCGTCGCCTACGACGACAAGGGCAACATCGTGACCAACGCCCACGTGGTCGGCACGGCCAAGACCTTCACGGTCACCCTGGCCAAGGGCGACACCCACAAGGCCACGCTCGTCGGCAGCTACCCGCCGTCCGACCTCGCCGTCATCCACCTGGAGTCGGGGACCGTCGCGCCCGCGCCGCTGGCCGACTCGTCGAAGCTGGCGGTGGGCAAGGTCGTCCTGGCGATCGGCAACCCGCTCGGGCTGCGCTCCAGCGTCACCGATGGCATCATCTCCTCGCTGGGCCGCACGGTCAGCGAGGGTGGCGGCGCGGTGATCGCCTCGGCGGTTCAGACCAGCGCCTCCATCAACCCGGGCAACTCGGGCGGCGCCCTCGTCGACCTCGACGGCAACGTCGTCGGCATCCCGACGCTCGCGGCCACCGACCCCCAGCTCGGCGGCGGCCAGGCGCCGGGCATCGGCTTCGCGATCCCCAGCGACACCGTGAGGAACATCGCCGACCAGCTCGTCAAGAACGGACGCGTCACCAACTCCGGGCGGGCCTACCTCGGCGTCGAGATCGCCTCGACCCTGCAGGGCACCGGCGTCGTCGTGGCGGCCGTGACGAAGGGCGGGCCTGCCGACAAGGCCGGCGTCCGCGCAGGCGACGTCATCCTGAAGGTCGCCGGCAAGCCCACGCCCACGGCCGACGACCTCGCCACCGTGCTCGCCACGCTGAAGCCGGGGCAGACCGTGCCCGTCGAGGTCCGGCGCGCCGACGGCTCGACGAAGACCCTCGACGTCAAGCTCGGACAGAACCCCGGAACGTGAGGACACCCAGGGCGGCCGCCACCACGCACCGTCACGACGCGGGTCGCGCTGCCGGCTCAGCCGCCGACCAGCCCGACCAGCGCGCCACGTCGACGACGACGAGCGCGCCGGTCGGAGGCCGGCGGCGGTAGGGCGGGTAGCGCAGCTCGAGCGCGTCGAGCGCGCGGGTGCGCAGGGCCGGCTCCTCGCCGGCGTCCACGACCCGCGCGACGCCGTCGGCGCGCGCCCACCACAGCTGCGTCCAGTCCTCGGCGTAGTAGTCGGCCAGGACGGCGACCTGCGGGTTGGCGGCGATGTTGGCCAGCCGCCGCAGCGCCGTGGTGCGCTTGGGCTTGTGGTCGACGGCGCTGACGATCGTGCCGTCTGCGAGGACCGCGAACGTGATCGGCACCACGTGCGGCCGTCCGTCGGCGTCGGCCGTGGCGAGATGCGCCACGCGCGCGCCGGCCAGCCGCGCATGCGCCTCGGCGGCCTGCACCTCAGCCACCGGTGAGCTCGGCGATGGCCGTCTCCCACTCCTCCAGCGCACGCTCGACCGGCGCGCGCCCGCCGTTGGGCAGCCAGTGCACGACCCGCGTGAGCCCGGCCTCGTAGGCGCGCTCGAGGTGGCGCGCGTCGGCCGGGATGCCGATCGTCTGGACCTCGATCGGCCGGTCGGCCCGGGCGCGCAGCTCGGCGGCGCGGGCGTAGAGCTCGTCCGGGTTGTTGTAGTTGGGCATCCACGCGTCCCCGAAGGCCAGGACGCGGTCGAGCACCGTCGGCCCCTCACCGCCCACGAGGATCGGAGGGTGCGGGCGCTGCAGCGGCTTGGGGAAGGACCAGATGCGGTCGAAGTTCACGTGCTCGCCGTGGTAGCTCGCCTCGCGGTCGGCCCAGATCGCCTTCATCGCCTCCACGCGCTCGCGGAGGATCGCCATGCGCTTGCGGGGATCGGTCCCGTGGTTGCGCATCTCCTCGCGGTTCCACCCGGCGCCGACGCCGAACTCCAAGCGCCCGCCCGAGAGCTGGTCGACGCTGGCGACCTCCTTGGCGGTGATGATCGGGTCGCGCTCGATGACCAGGCAGATGCCGCTGCCGACCCGCAGCCGCGAGGTCGCGGCCGCCGAAGCGGTGAGCGCCACGAAGAGGTCGTAGGTGTGCCAGTACTTGCGCGGCATCTCGCCGCCCGGATACGGCGTCGTGCGCTCCGCCGGGATGTGCGTGTGCTCGGCGAAGAACAGCGACTCCTGACCGTGCTCCTCGACGAGGCGGGCCAGCGGACCGGGCCGGATGCCGTCGTGGGTGGGGAAGTAGCCGATGCCGAACTCCATGGATCGAGGCTACTCCTCGCCCTCGGCGGGCCCGGCGCTGCGCGGGCCCAGAGTGGTCTCGTGCTCGGGACAGGCCGGGAGGGAGGTCGCCGCGGGTCGGCCGCCAGCTCAGGCCAGCGCGGGCACCAGCTCGCGCCCGATCAGCTCCACGGTGTCGAGGTCGCGATGCACGAGGTGCTGGAGGTAGATGCGCTCCACGCCGGCGGCCTCGTAGGTCCGCAGCCGTGCGACGACCTGCTCGACGGTGCCCGCGACCCACCTGTCGGCCGCGGCCGCGAGGTCGACGGGCTCGCCGCGCCAGATCGTGAGGTCCTGGGCGCGGCGCCGCAGGTCGGCCTCGTCGGTGCCGATCAGCGCGGTGGTCATCACCGTGAACGGGATCGGCGCGCGCCCGGCGCGCTCGCACGCCGCGACGATGGCGGCGCGGCGCTCGGCGATCTCGTCGAGCGTCGGCATGACCGTGTTGTACTCGTCGGCGAAGCGCGCGGCGAGGCGCGCGGCGCGAGGACCGGCGGCGCCGCCGAGGATCAGCGGAGGGTGGGGACGCTGCACGGGCTTGGGCCGCGCATCGAGGTTCTCGACGGCGTAGTGCGTGCCGTGGAACGTGAACGGGCCGTCGCCCCAGTGGCCGTCGTGGAGGATCGTCAGCTGCTCCTCCAGCACGTCCATCCGCTCGCGCATCGCCAGCAACGGGAAGCCGAGCGCGGTGTGCTCGACCTCCGACCAGCCGGTTCCCACGCCGACCTCGATCCGGCCGCCCGAGACGTGGTCGGCGGTCGTGGCCAGCTTGCCGAGCACCGACGGATGCCGGAAGCTCGCGGGCGAGACCAGGGTCCCCAGCCGCAGGGTCGACGTCCGCGCCGCCAGCGCGTTGATCGTGCCCCACGCGTCGAGCGCGCCCCGCTCGTGCGCGCCGCTGACCGACAGGTAGTGATCGGAGCGCAAGAGCGCCTCGATGCCCACCCGCTCGCAGGTCTCGGCCAGGGCGACCCAGTCCTCCCAGGTGACGTCCTCCTGGCCCTCGATCATCAGCGCGACTCGCATGCCCTCAGTCATACCGGCTCGCGCGGCGCGGGCTCGCCCGGCGGCGATCGCCGAGCGAGCTGCGCTGAGCGCGCTCACCCCGGCCGGCGGAACGCGGCGCGCCAGCGGTGCGGGTCGGCGTGCTCCTCGACGGCGACCGTGGTGAGCGCGCCGCCGGCGGCGAACGCCTCGACCTCCTCGCGCACCAGCGGCCACGGCGGTCCGCCCTCACGCGCGCCGCCGTCGTGCGCCGCGGCGACGACGAGGAGCGTGCCGCCGGGGGCGACCAGGCGCGCGACGCTCGCGATGGCCGCGCGGCGCGGCGGATCGGGCAGGGCCTGCACGGTCATGATCTCGACCACGAGGTCGAAGGCGCCGATCCACTCCGCGGGCAGGTCGAGCAGATCGGCGGCCACGTACTCCACCCGCGAGTCCGGATGACGCTCCTGCGCGGCGTGGACGGCGGTCTCGGAGATGTCGAAGGCGGTGGTCGCGAACCCGAGGCCCGCGACGTGCTCGGCGTCGTGGCCCGGCCCGGCGCCGACGACCATGGCGCGCCGGCCGGCGCCTTCGAGCTCGTGCTCCTGCGTCCATCCGATCAGCAGCGGATGCGGTGCCTCGCGATCCCACGGGACGATCGCGTCGCCCGTGCGCGCCGCGGCGTACAGCCGCTCGAACCAGCCCGTGGGGTCGTTGGCGGCCAGCGACTCGCCGGCGAGCCGCGTCGCGTCGCGGTCGCGCGGCTCGTCCACCGGATCCGAGGCCGTCATGTGGTCGCGCCGTTCACGTCACCGAGAGGTCGTCGGCCCGCTGCAGCGCGGTGAGGGCGGTCACGACGAGCTCGACGCAGGCGTCCAGCGGCAGGCGCGTCGAGTCGAGCACCAGGTGGTACAGCGCCGGGTCGGACGGGTCGCGGTCGTAGTAGCGCCGGACGTAGGTCTCGCGCGCCCGGTCGACCTTGCGCCGGCGGCGCTCGGCGGTCTCGCGGTCGATGCCCTCCACGCGCATCGCCTGGACGATGCGGCGCCCGACCGGTCCGTCCAGCCGCACGTGCAAGGCGTGCGGGTCGTCGGCGAGGACCACGGCGCCCGCGCGCCCGAGGACGACCCCGCTGCCGGCGGCGGCGATCTCCCGGATGACCTCCGCGGCGCACTCGTGATGAGCCGTGCGCCGCAGCAGCGCCGGGTCGACGCCGCCCACGCCGTAGAGCTCGGCCATCGGCACCATGTTGGCCAGGATCCGGTCCAGCCCCCGCTCGACCTCCTCGTCGCGCCGGTGGGCCTCCTGCTCGGTGATCCCGAGGCGGTCGGCCACGCCGGCGGGGATCGCGCGGTCGACGAACGGCACGCCGAGCCGCTCGGCCAGCGCCGGCCCGACCTCGCTGCCGCCCGCGCCGTAGGACGCCGAGAGCGTGATGAGCGCCGGCCTCGTGTCGCTCGCGTCGGAACCGGGTCCCGTGGACGTCGCCATGCCGAGGATCCTGTCCGCTGCGGCGGACGCGAAAACACACGGCGGGCGGTGCGGGAGCTGAAACCTCCGCGACTGCCGCCCGGCCCCCGGCGGGTAGACCGGCGCACGTGGGCCTCCACCCGACATGGCCGGTGACCATCGGGGTCGCCGGCAGCTACGGCGGCCTGAACATGGGCGACGAGGCGATCCTCACCGTGATCGTCAGCGAGCTGCGGCGCCGCATCCCGGGCGTGCGCCTGGTCGTCTTCTCGCGTAACGCCCCGCACACCATCGAGCACCACGACGTCGAGGCCGTCGTCGACGCGCGCACCAGCAGCCGGAGCGAGCTGGCCGACGCGCTCTCGGGCCTCGCGCTGCTCCTGCTCGGCGGCGGCGGCCTGCTCTACGACAGCGAGGCGAGCAGCTACCTGCACGTCGTGCGGACCGCGCAGCGCCTCGGCGTCCCGACCGCGACCTACGCGATCGGCGCCGGCCCGCTGCACCGAACCGCCGATCGAGCCGCCGTCGCCGAGGCGCTGAGCGTCATGGACCTCATCACCGTCCGCGAGCCCACGGCGCGCCGCCTGCTGGAGGAGATCGGGGTCGAAGGGGAGATCGTCGTCACCGCCGACCCGGCGCTGCTGTTGGAGCCGGCCCCGCTGCCCGTCGACATGCTCCAGCGCGAGCGCCTGGAGACCGGCCGGCGGCTCGTCGCGCTCTCGGTCCGCGAGAGCGGGGGCGCCGCCGCGGCCGAGACCGCCGACCGCGAGTTCCACGCCCTGCTCGCCACCGCCGCCGACTTCATCGTGCAGCGCTTCGACGCGCAGGCCGTGTTCGTCCCGATGGAGCGCGAGGACCTCCGCGAGGCGCACCGCGTCATCAGCCACATGGCCCGGCCCGAGTGCGCCACGGTCCTGACCGGCACCTACACGCCGGGACAGCTGCGGGCGGTCATGGGCAGCTTCCACATGGCCGTCGGCATGCGCCTGCACTTCCTCATCTTCGCGGCGTCGGCCGGCGTGCCGATCGCCCCGCTGCCCTACGCGGCGAAGATCGGCGCGTTCCTGAAGGCCATCGGCCTCGAGGAGCCCGACGCGGTCGCGGCCACGAACCCCGGAACGCTGCTGGCGGGGATCGACCGCCTGTGGGATCTGCGCGACGAGCAGCTCAGCCGCGTCTCGCAGCGGCTGCCGGAGCTGCGCGCCGCGGCGGCGAGCACCGCGACGATGACCGCCGAGCTGGTGGGTGCCCGTGCGCCGGCATGAGCGCGGGGCTGCGGACGAGCTCGAAGCCGACATCATCATCCTGGGTGGCGGCACCGGTGGGTGCGCCGCGGCGCTGGCGGCGGCGCGGATGGGCCGCGAGGTCATCGTCACCGAGCCGACGGACTGGCTCGGCGGCCAGATGACCAGCCAGGCCGTGCCGCCCGACGAGCATCCGTGGATCGAGGAGTTCGGCTGCAGCCGGAGCTGGCGACGGTTCCGGACCGGCGTGCGGGCGTGCTTTCGCGACCACTTCCCGCTCAACGCCGAAGCGCTCGTCGACGAGCGGATCCAGCTCGGCGGCGCGCTGGTGACGCGCGTGCCGTGCCCGCCCGAGATCGCGTTCAAGGTCGTCGAGCAGCTCCTGCTGCCCGAGAAGATCGCCGGGCGGGTGCTGCCGCTGATCCATACGGTGCCCGTCGCCGCCGAGATGGACGGCGACCGCGTCCTGGCCGTGACGGTCGAGGACGTGCGGACCGGACACCGCACGGTGCTCACCGGCACCTACTTCCTCGACGCGACCGAGTGCGGCGACGTGCTGCCGCTCACCGGGACGGAGTACGTCACGGGCACCGAGTCCCAGGCCGACACCGGAGAGCCGCACGCGCCGGCCGTGGCCGATCCGCTCGACATGCAGGCGGTCACGCACTGCTTCGCGCTCGACCATCTCCCCGGCGAGGACCACACGATCGACCAGCCCGAGGACTATCCGTTCTGGCGCGAGTTCCGGCCTCCGTTCTGGCCCGATCGACTGCTGTCGTTCTCGGCGCCCGACCCGCCCGACCCCGAGCGCGTGCGGCGGATGAGCCTGTTCGGCGACGTCGGCACGTTCCCGCTCTTCCGGTACCGCCGGCTGATCGAGCGCGAGCAGTTCATCCCCGGGACGATCGAGAGCGACATCACGCTCGTCAACTGGCCGCAGAACGACTACTTCCTCGGGCCGGTGTACGAGGTGCCCGCCGACGAGGTCGCGCGCCACCTGCGCGGCGCCGCCCAGCAGAGCCTGTCGCTGCTGTACTGGCTGCAGACCGAGGCGCCACGGCGCGACGGCGGCCAGGGCTACCCCGGTCTGCGCCTGCGCACCGACCTGATGAACACCGAGCACGGCCTGGCCAAGGCCGTGTACATCCGCGAGTCGCGGCGCATCCGCGCGCAGCGCACGGTCGTCGAGCAGGACATCAACCCGGAGGTGCGCCAGCTGGAGTGGGCCGCGTCGTTCCTCGACACGGTCGGGATCGGCGCCTACCGGATCGACCTGCATCCGAGCACGGGCGGGCGCACCTACCTCGACGTGCCGAGCATGCCGTTCGAGATCCCGCTCGGCAGCCTGATCCCGCAGCGCGTCGAGAACCTGCTGCCGGCCGCCAAGAACATCGGCACGACCCACATCACCAACGGCTGCTACCGCCTGCACCCGGTCGAGTGGAACATCGGCGAGGCCGCCGGAAGCCTCGCCGCGCACTGCCTCGACACCCGCAGCCAACCCCACCAGATCAGCGGCGACCCCTTGCGGGTGGGCACCTTCCAGGCGGTGCTCGAGGAGCACGGGGTCGAGCTCCACTGGCCGCGGCTGCGGCCGCTCTGAGGCGCCTACCCGGTGGCGCCCACGGCCGCGGGCGCCCGCACCGGCCGGGTGCGCAGCGCGAGCAGGATCACCGCGAGCGTCAGCGCGAGGAACACGGCCGAGCCGGTGATCGCGCTGCCGACGGCATGGGCCAGCTCGTACCGGGCCTCGGCCTGGTGTGACGCGCCGGCCAGGGGATGGTCGGCGGCGGCGCGCCCGGCGGAGGCGAACACCGTGACGAGGATGCCCAGGCCCAGCGAGCCGCCGAGCTGGTGGGCGACGTTGACCAGGCCCGAGGCCGCGCCCGCGTCGCGCGGGGCCACCCCGGCGATGCCGGCCGACGTCAGCGGGGTGAACGCGAGCCCGATGCCCACGCCGAGCAGCACCATCGGCAGCGCGATGCCCGGGAAGTACTGCGTGCCGTCGGAGATCCGGCTCAGCCAGGCCATGCCGGCGAGGGCCAGCGACACGCCGCCGACGAGCAGCCGGGCGTCGCCGAAGCGCGGGGTGAGCCGCGGCACGACGCGCACCATCGAGAACATGACCGCGGTCATGGGCAGGAACGCCAAGCCGGCCTCCAGGGCGCTGAAGCCCCGGACGCCCTGCAGGAACTGCGTGACGAAGAAGAACATGGCGAACATGCCGCTGACCATCAGCACGCGGGCGAGGTAGGCGCCCGAGCGCCGGCGGCTGGCGAAGAGCCGCAGCGGCGTGATCGGCTGCTCGGCGCGCAGCTCGGTCAGGACGAAGGCCCCGAGCAGCACGGCGCTGGCGCCGAAGGAGGCGACGGTGCCGCGCTCGCTCCAGCCGTCCGACGCGGCGCGGACGAAGCCATAGACGAGGGCGGTCATCCCGAGCGTGGACGTCACGGCTCCGGTGAGGTCGAAGCGCCCGGCGTGGCGCTCGGTCTCGGGCAGGACGCGCGGCGCGAGCCACATCAGCACGAGGCCGATCGGCACGTTGATGAACAAGCCCCAGCGCCACGAGACCCAGTCGGTCAGCATGCCGCCGAGGACGAGCCCGAGGCTGCCGGCGCCGCCGCCGACGGCGCTGTAGAAGGCGACCGCGCGCGTGCGCTCCTGGCCCTCGGCGAAGCTCGTCATCAGCAGCGCCAGCGTGGACGGCGCGGCGATCGCGGCGCCGATGCCCTGCACGGCTCGCGCGACGAGCAGCCACGCCTCGGACTGCGCGAGGCCGCCGGCCAGCGATGCGACGGTGAACAGGCCGATGCCGACCACGAAGGTGCGGCGGCGGCCGAGGATGTCGCCGGCGCGGGCGCCGAGGAGCAGCAGGCCGCCGAAGGTCAAGGTGTAGGCGTTCTGCACCCACGAGAGGCTCGTGGAGGAGAAGTGCAGCGCGTCGTGGATCTTGGGGAGCGCGGTGATGATGACCGAGGCGTCGACGACGATCATCAGCTGGCAGGCGAGGATGATCGCCAGGATCAGCGCGGAGCTCGAAGGGGTCGCGTCCGAGGCTCGGCGCAGGAACCGGGCGGCGGGCGCGCGACGGAGGGTGGTGGACGTCATGGGGAGAGGGATCCTTCGGTGTGGGAGCGGGGATGGCCGCTAAAATGGAGGGCGCCTCCAGAAGAGAAGCGGAGGCAGCCTCCACCTACTGTAGCGGAGGCCCCCTCCGTTTGACAAGTGGATCCAGGAGATCCGTCGCATGAGCAGCACCGAGACCAACCTCGAAGGCCTTTCCAAGCGCCCCAGGCGCGCCGACGCGCGTCGCAACTACGCGAAGCTGCTCGCCGCGGCACGCGATGCCTTCGCAGAGGACGGGACCTCGGCGTCCCTGGAGGACATCGCCCGGCGCGCAGAGGTCGGCATCGGCACGCTGTACCGGCACTTCCCGAGCCGGCCGGACCTGCTCGAGGCCGTCTACGTCGACGAGGTCGAGGCGATGGCGCGCTCGGCCGCCGACCTGGCCGACCTGCCGCCGTGGGACGCCCTCGTCGACTGGCTGCACCAGTTCGTCCGCTACGCCGCTACCAAGCGGGCGCTGGCCGACGAGATGATGGCCTACATCGACCAGGACGCCGAGGTCTTCCGCGGCTGCCGCACGGCGATCACGGCAGCCGGCGAGGCGCTGCTGCAGCGCGCCCAGGCGGCGGGCGCGGCGCGGACCGACACGAACTTCACCGACGTCGGCCGGATGGTCAGCGGCATCGCCTCGATCCGCGCCGCCGACGAGGCGCAGATCGAGCGCATCCTCGACATGGCGCTCGACGGGCTGCGGGCGCGGTAGGAGACTGTGTCGCTATCGCGACTGGGGACCCACCTCCGGCGGCGACGGCCGGCCGTCGAGGGCCTCGGCCTCTCGCCGGCCGCCTACGGCACCCCTAGTTGACGCCGCGCCGCGACCCCAGAACACTCGTGGCGTGACTTCGAGCCTGCCGGCGTTCGTCCCACCCGCCCGCCACCTGCTGCGCGCCAAGGACCTGGCCGATGCGCGGTACGCCGACGCGCTCGGCGTGGAGGATCTCGCCCGCGCCGCGGGCCTGTCGCGTGCGCACTTCAGCCGCGAGTTCCGCCGTGCCTTCGGCGAGCCGCCCCACGCCTACCTGCTGACCCGGCGCCTGGAGCGCGCCGCGGCGCTCCTGCGCGCCACCGACCGCACCGTGGCGGACATCTGCTTCTCGGTGGGCCTGCAGAGCGTCGGCTCGTTCACCTCGAGCTTCACGCGCACCTACGGCCGGTCGCCGACCGCGTACCGGAAGGCGTTCCCGCCGGCCTCCGCCCAGGCGCGCGTCCCGGCGTGCGTGGTCCGCGCGTTCGCCCGGCCGCAACGCCGCACGTTTGGAGAAGACAGCCGCACCGCGCCGGGATAGCTTCCTGCACTCCGCTCCGGACAACGACCACGCAGGAGGACATCATGATGAGGATCGCCAACGCGCAGGTGTGGGTGCACGACCAGGACGAGGCACTCGCGTTCTACACCGAGAAGCTCGGCATGGAGGTGCGCTCCGACGTCACGCTTCCCGAGATGGGGGACTTCCGCTGGCTCGCGGTCGGGCCGGTCGGCCAGGAGGACATGTCGATCGTGCTGATGGCGATCCCGGGCCCGCCGATGCTCGACGACGAGACCGCCGAGCAGATCCGCACGCTGATGGCCAAGGGCTTCGCCGGAACGGTCTTCCTCACGACCGACGACTGCCAGGCCAGCTACGACGAGCTGAGGGCCCGCGGCGTCGAGTTCAGCGAGGCCCCCGAGGAGCGGCCCTACGGCATCGACTGCGGCTTCCGCGATCCGTCGGGCAACAGCTTCCGCCTGACCCAGGTGACGATCAACCTGCAGACGACGGCCTGACGCCGTTCCCGAGTCGCGCCGGCACGACCGGCGCGACTCGGCCCGCGGGGGAGGGGTGGGGCACGAGCCGCGGGCAGACCCGCGTGCGCGGGAACCTCACCGGTGACCGTTGAGGCGGTCGGTCGGCGGACCGACCGCATGTTTCGGCCCCGTGCGTCGTTGACGCCTTCGAGAACCCCGGAGCAGGAGGAGCCGACGTGCGCAGTCACAGGACCAAGGTGCTGGTGGGCATCGCGGCGCTCGCGCTGGCACTGGCGGTGGGCGCCACGCCGGCCGGCGCTCAGGCGACGGCCGAGACGCGCGACGTCGTGATGGTCGGCAACAACTGGGACGGCACGGCCGACGTGCTCGACGGGCACACGTTCCAGCGGCTGACGCGGTTCGACGTCGTCCCCGACCTCGCCGAGCGGATGGCCGAGATCCGGACCGACCCGGCGCGGCTGGCCTATTTCCTGGCGATCCGGCAGATGATCGGCGAAGGCCACGACCAGTTCGTGGACGACATCTTCACCTCGCCCGACGGCCGGTACGCGTACGTGTCGCGGCCCAGCCTCGCCGACGTCGTCGCGTTCGACCTCGCGACCAAGAAGATCGTCTGGCGCGTCCCGGTCGACGGCCAGCGCTCCGACCACATGGCGCTCTCGGCCGACGGCCGGCGGCTGCTGGTCTCGGCATCCACCGCGCGGGTCGTCGACGTCATCGACACCGCGAAGGGCGAGATCGTGGCCCGCATCGACTCGGGCGACTCGCCGCACGAGAGCAACTTCTCCAAGGACGGCACGAGCATCTTCCACGCGAGCATCGGCACCGTGTACACGCCGCTGGACGCCCCGGAGCTCGACGCGACCAAGGGCGACCGCTGGTTCGAGGTCGTCGACGCCAAGACCTACAAGGTGCTCAAGCGCCTCGACATGGGCAAGATCCTGCGCGACTACGGCTTCCCCGACATGAGCTCGGCCGTGCGGCCGATGACGCTCTCGCCCGACGAGCGCTTCCTGTACTTCCAGGTCTCGTTCTTCCACGGCTTCGTCGAGTTCGACCTCCAGCAGGAGAAGCCGACGCGGCTGGCGATGCTGCCGGTCAGCGAGAGCGCGCAGGCGCTGCGCCGCGACGAGTACGTCCTGGACTCGGCCCATCACGGCCTGGCGATGAACGCCGCGGGCACGAAGCTGTGCGCGGCCGGAACGATGTCGGACTACGCGGCGGTCGTCGATCGCGCGACGTTCACCACCCAGATCGCCGCCCACGGCCAGAAGCCCTACTGGGCCACCAACAGCATCGACGGCAAGCACTGCCTGGTGTCGTTCAGCGGCGACGACCGCGTCGGCGTCATCTCCTACGACGACGCTAGGGAGGTGGCCAGCATCCCGGTCGGCGACCACCCACAGCGGATGCGCACCGGCCAGATGCGGGCGGCCTACCTACCCGGCTGAGCCGGGCGCGGCCGCCCGCCGTCCGAGAGCGTGTGCGTCGAGGCGTCCTACGCGGCGGGCTCCTCCACCACGACGACGGTGTTGCCGTCGGGGTCGCGCAGCATGAACATGAGCGGCGCGCCGGGCGTGCGCATCGGCTCGGCGTCGAGGTCGATGCCGCCGATGGCGCTGAGCCGCGCGTGCTCGCCGAGGACATCCTTCGTCTCGACGCCGATCGAGCTGCCGCCGGGCTTGTCGTACATCGGCGGGTTGAGCGCCAGGCGGGCGCGGGAGCCGGGCGGGGCAACCTCGAGCCAGCGCATCTCGTCGTTCTCGCCGAAGCGGGTGTCGCCGCGGAGCTCGAAGCCCAGCTTCTCGGTGTAGAACGCCAGGGCCGCATCCTGATCGGCGACGGTGAACATGACGACGCCGATGTTCGAGACGGTCGTGGGGGCCTGCTTGGTATCGGTCATATCCCCAGGACGACGCGGACGGGCGGAACTCATCGGTCGGCTTCGGACGTGTGCACCGTACGAGTACGATCCGGCCAACGGGCCGTATGTCGTACGGCGCGCTTCGGGGAGGGTGGGAGTGATGGACAGCACCGCAGGGACCGTCGGCGGTGGCGATGCCGCGTCGAGGCCGTCGCCGGCGCGCGGGCCGACCATGAAGGCCGTCGTGCGAGACCGCTACGGCTCGGCTGAGGTGCTGGACCTCAGGGACGTGGAGCGGCCCCAGGTCGGTGACGACGACGTGCTCTTGCGCGTGCGCGCGGCCGGCCTCGATCGGGGTGCGTGGCACATCATGGCGGGCCGGCCCTACCTGATGCGCATCGCCGGCTACGGCCTGCGCAGGCCGAAGGCCGCCGGGCTGGGCTCGGAGGTGGCGGGGGTCGTCGAGGCGGTCGGCGCGGCCGTGACCGGATTCCGCGCCGGGGAGTCGGTGTTCGGCACGTGTCGCGCGTCGTTCGCCGAGTACGCCCTGGCGCGACCGGACCGGCTGGCGCGGATGCCGGAGAACCTGACGCTCGAGCAGGCGGCCGCCGTGCCCGTCTCCGCCGTCACCGCCTTGCAGGCCCTCCGCGATCGTGGGCGCGTCGAGGCCGGCCAGCGCGTGCTGGTCATCGGTGCCTCGGGAGGCGTCGGGACCTTCGCCGTGCAGATCGCCAAGGCATTTGGAGCGCAGGTCACCGGCGTCTGCAGCACGCCGAAGGTCGACCTGGTGCGATCGATCGGCGCCGATCACGTGATCGACTACTCGCACGCCGACATCACCGACGACGACCAGCGCTACGACGTCGTCCTCGACATCGGCGGCAACCGGCCGCTGTCACAGCTGCGTCGCGTGCTCACGCGTCACGGAACGCTGGTCATCGTCGGCGGCGAAGGCGGAGGTCGCTGGACGGGCGGCATCGACCGCCAACTCCGTGCCATGGCGTTGTCGCCCTTCGTGCGTCAGCGCCTCGGGACGTTCATCGCGAACGAGAGCAGCGCAGACCTCGACGTGCTCCGGGCACTGATCGAGACGGGCGCGGTCACGCCTGTCATCGACCGCGTCGTCGCGCTGCAGCAGGTCCCGGATGCGATCCGCGACCTCGCCGCCGGACGGGTGCGAGGCAAGATCGTCGTCGCACCGTGACCCAGGGGAACACTGGCCCAGAGGGCCAGGTTCCCTTGCGGGTCTTCGCCCAGGGGGCGAAACCCGCGGCGGGTTTGGGACCCACGCTCTAGGCAATTGCCGGGTCGAGCCGGCGACGCTGCGTGCGGACGTCCAGGAGACGCGCGGCGATGACGCCGCCGATGCCGCCGAACAGATGCCCCTGCCACGACACGCCGTCGTGCGGCACCACGCTGAACAGCAGCGTGCTGCCGTAGACGACGGCGACGATCGCGCCGGCGGCCAGGTGCAGCAGGTCGTGGCTGAAGAGGCCGCGGGTGATCAGGTAGGTGGCGTAGCCGAAGACGATGCCGCTCGCGCCGATGTGGTCGGTGCCGGAGGCGGCCAGCAGCCAGACGCCGAGGCCGCCGACGCCGGCGACGATCACCGTGACCAGCGCGACGCGCGCCAGCCCCGACAGCGCGATGATCGCGCCGAGGACCAGGAACGGCACGGTGTTGGCGATCAGATGTCCGAACCCGCCGTGCAGGAACGGCGCGTCGACGATGCCGATCAGCCCGTCGGTCCCACGTGGCCGGATGCCGTACTGGTCCAGATGCTGGCCGCTGAGCTGGTCGGCGATCTCCTCGATCCACATGACCGCCGACATGGCCCCGACCAGCAGCAGGCCGCGACGGCGGTCGCTGCTGACGGCGGGTGAGCCGGACGTGGTGGGCGAGGCGTGCACGACACGGCGATGGTAGGCGGCCGACGAACGCGTTGCTGACGCCCGTCATTCGCCGTTGCGCGAGTGATCGGTCGTGGCGACCTCGAACACGCCGTGGAGGTCGGTCACCGCGACCGCCAGGGGATCGACCGTCGGCTGGCCTTGGACCTCGAGCGTCACGGCCACCGCGGACATCCCCTGGATCTCGCGTTCCAGCTGGTGGGTCGTGACCCGAACGATCGCGAAGCCGTGACGCGTGCTCTCCGACAGGATCGCGCGAAGGATGCCGCGACCGTCCGCGTAGACGACCCGGAGGTCGAAGCTGACATGGCGTGAGCGAGGCAGCGCAGCGAGCAGCCGGGGGTAGACCAGCACGACGACGAAATGGGCAGCCGTGGCGACCAGGGCTATGTGGACCAGCCCGGCGCCGCAGGCCATGCCGATCGCGGTCGTCATCCAGATGATCGCGGCGGTCGTCAGGCCCCGTACGGCATCGCCGCGCACGAAGATCAGGCCCGCGCCGATGAAGCCGATCCCTGACACGATCTGGGCCGCCACGCGCGACGGATCCAGGACGACGTGGCGGCCGGGGACGTCGCTGAAGCCGTACTTGCTGACGATCACGAACAGCGCCGCACCGACGCCCACCAAGGTATGGGTGCGCAGGCCGGTGGGCTTGTGGCGCCACTCGCGCTCCACCCCGATCAGCGATGCGAGCCCGAACGCCAGCCCCAGTTCACCGATCTGCTTCCACGTTTGGGCACCCGCGACAACCGCCGTGACAGAGGCGCCGATCATGTTCCACGCAGGTTCGCGCGCCGGTGCTCAGCCGACACGTGCGCCGACGATCGCCGGCCGCGGCTGGCCCACGATGCGCGCGGGCATGTCAGGGGCCGATCGCGACGTTGCCGGCGGACACGACCGAGGTGCCGACGAACGCGGGGCCGATGATCGTAGGGCCGACCACCGTGGCGATCTGGCCGACGGAGGGGCCGATGAAGCTGAGGCCCGTGCCCATGCAGACCTGGTAGTCATTTCCGCCCGTGCGACCCTGGCCCTCGTTGCCGGTGGCGGACCCGCACGGCCCGGCGCCGGTGTTGCTCGGGGTCGACAAGATGCCACCGACCGGCGTCTCCGGGAACCCCCCGAAGGCGGTTGGAGCCAACCCCGTCGGAACGGAGAACTGGGGGGTGGCGGCTGCGTTCGCGCTCGCCGCCGGCACACCGACGGCGAGCGCGGCGGTGGCGGTGAGCGCTGCGACGAGGGCCTTGCGGACCGGCATCATGCTGTTCGCTGTCCTTTTCGTCCGAGTCAGTGCCGTGCACATGCTGGCCGCGGCCTGCGAGCCCGGACACTGGCCGCCCGGCACCGTTGGCCTGTCCTCACGGACCGGTCAGCGGCGCCGTCGCTGTGCACTGGCGGATGCGAATCCGGCGAACCGCCTTTGAGGCAGCTCCACGAACCGGACTCCACCTTCGCCGCGAGCACCCCGGCCGGCGACTGTCCATGAGTCCAGCTGAGGCCTGTCAGGGCGAGACCTGCTCTAGATGAGTTGTTCCACGGGTTCGCTGCCGCCTCGTGGAGCAACCCATCTAGCGCTTCGACGGGTCGACCGGCACTTCGACCACCGCCGTCATCCCGAGCCGGCGGGCGCGATCGACGTCGACGATCTCGCGACCCATGGGCAGCAGCGACACCGGGATGAGCTTGAAGTTGGCGAGCCCGAGCGGGATGCCGATGATCGTCAAGCACAGCACGATGCCGGTGATGAGGTGGCCGATCGCCAGCCACCACCCGCAGAGCACGAACCAGATGATGTTGCCGATCCCGGAGGCCACGCCGGCGTCGGCGCGCTTGACGACGGTCTTGCCAAACGGCCACAGCGCGAACAGCGCGATGCGCAGCGCGGCGATGCCGAACGGGATCGTGATGATCAAGACGAAGCAGATCAGCGCGGCGAACGCATAAGCGATGGCCAGCCACAGGCCGGCGAACACGAACCAGATGATGTTGAGCAGCACGCGCATGGGCGGTCCGTCTTTGGTTGGGATGGCCGGTCCAGCGAGGACGGTGGGGCTGACGCGTTCGTCTGGTCTCCCCGCTCGTGGTCATAAGACACACTAAGCCGAGCCAGGACGACGCGGGCGTACCGCTTCCGATGCTCTGGTCTGGGGCCGTCGGTCGGCCGACGTCGTTGGTTGACGCCGACCTTCCACGACCTATAGGCCAATGGGCTATGGGCACCATGCCCCGTGACCGAGCAGGGCGGGATGCGCACCAGAGGGGGGACGGGAGCGAGCCCGAGGATTGCCCCGCCTGCGGTGGCACCGGCTTGGTGGGGTCGCGCGGGCGCGCTGCAGACATCGACCCGCGCTGCCCGGTCTGCGACGGCTACGGCGTCGTGCCCAAGCCCGAGTTCGGCGAGCGCCGGTAGGTCCGCTCGTCGCGCGCGACTTCACTCCGAGAGCGATTGTGCGTCAGTCGCCGTCCGTGTCCTCCGTGTCGGCGAACGTGCCGACTTGCTCGTCCTCGGGCAGGGTCTCTTCGCCTTCGGCGAACGTGCCGACTTTGTCGTCCTCGGGCAGGGTCTCTTCGCCCTCGGCGAATGAGCCGACCTGCTCGTCCCTCGGCACCGTCTCCTCGCCTTCGGCAAAATCGCCGCCGGAGGGCTCGTCACGCCGCTTCTCCATGGAACCTTCCCCCTGGTCGTGGTGTGGGCATCGCCCGGGCGGGCATGTCATCGACGCTCCCCGGTCGCTCGGCGACCGGGAGACCGCCACCGCAGCGTGGCGCCGCGCCGGGCGGTTGGCATCACCCGCTTCGGACGATGTCGCGCACGGCGACCGCGCCTAGACGGCGCAAGCGCGGTGACTTGAGCGTGCGTCCGGTGCGCAGCGTGGCCACTGCGCACGTCAGGAAGCACGCGGCGCCCAGCGCGGTGTTGACGTTGGCCGCGGCCAGGTCCAGCGGCGAGCCGGTCGCGGGGACCACGTAGCCGGCGACGGCGGCGATGCCGAAGAAGACGCAGCCGAGCAGGTTGATCGACGGCTCCCACCAGCCCGCGGGGCCGTGCGCCGGCCGCCTGCCGCGGCGGGCCGAGGCGCGGTAAGCGATCACGCCCGACACCAGAAAGCAGATCGAGCCGAACGCGTCCGGTCGCCAAACGACGCGGTTGTAGTCGGCGTTGGAGAGCGACGTATGTACGGCCTGGTAGGTCGTGACGTTGAAGAAGAGCGTTCCGGCGAGCTGGATCGCGGCGGCGTGCCACGCCGCCGGGCCGTGGGGGAAGGAGCGTCGCTCGGGGAACGCGATCGCCGCCTGCACCGCGCCGCCGCCCGTGAAGAAGATCGAGCCGACGAAGAACGTGATCGCATCGGCCTGCGCCCCGACGAGCTGCGCGTAGCCCGGGAACGGCCCGACGACGAAGCACACGGATCCGAGCGCGAACGGCCCGGCCATCAAGCGCTCGCGGCTCACGACGCACCGGGCGCGACGCTATCGCTGCCAGATCGGGTCGGGCTCGTCATTCACGACGTCTCATAGTTCGTCGGGGTGGGCGATCTCGGTGTGCAGCGCGCCTTGGGCGGCGCCGGACCCCGCGCCCCCGCCGCCGGGTCCGCGCAGCACGAATGCAACCGCGACCGCCACCGCGGCACCGGCGATCGGGCCTGCGATGTACACCCAGTAGTCGGTGAACCTTCCGCCGACGAGATCCGGGCCGAACGTGCGGGCCGGGTTCATCGAGGTTCCCGAGATCGGGCTGCCCCACAGGCCGGCCAGTGCGATGTAGGCGCCGATGCCGAACGCGCCGACGATCCCGATGTTCTGCGCACCGGACGCGGTGCCGAGAATCACGCTCACCAGCCCCAAGGTCAGGATGAGCTCCATCCAGAACGCGGAGCCCGCCGAGTACGAGGCCGCCGGGTAGTTCGAGCCATAGGTCGCCGACACGTCGATGACCGCGCGAAGGAACAACGCGGCCAGCGTCGCGCCGACCAGTTGCACGACGACGTAGCCGGGAACACGGCGCCACGGAAAGTCACCACGCGCAGCGAACGCAAGACTGACCGCCGGGTTGAGGTGTGCGCCCGAGATCTTGCCCATGAACAGGATGATTCCCAGCACCATCAGGCCCGGCGCGACCACCGCTGCGGAGCGTTCGATCGTGTCCGGGAACGCGTGGCTCATCATTCCGCCGCCGGCCGCCACGAGCACCAGGAGGAACGTTCCGAACAACTCGGAGAACAGTCGCCTCCACTCCTGCTTCGGGTTCTGGAAGTCCTCGATCGGACGGATCACATCCGCTTCGAACCGCTCAGCAAGATACTGCCGTGTGCTCTGATCCGCGGCCGATGACGTCGCATCCATGAGCCTGAAATCTCCATTCATGGTCTAGGCATGAGAAAGCGCTCGCGTCCGAGCTCCCCGGCCCGACACCCATGTCCCGACCGTATGACGGCGTCCCAGCCCGCGCATCGCCCGGATCGGATGAACCCGGCGGCTTGAAGCAGATGGCCCCAAGCGATGGCCGGGCGACGGGCCGCGGTCAAGAACGTCGGCGATCTGCTGGGCCACGCGTTGCGCTCCTTGCGCCCGGACCGGGAGAATGTCGTTCATGCACGCCGTCGTGCGCGCTGTCGTGCTCATCGCCGTCGGCTGCGGCCTGGCGGCCGGCCCGGCCGGCGCCGCCGAACCGCAGACCGTCATCGTCAAGTTCCGTGCGGGCGCCGCGCCGGCGGCGACCGCCGCGCTGCTGGGCGCCGCGCGGCAGGTGGGCACGGTCCCGGCGCTCGGGGCCGCGGTGGTGCGGCCCGACGGCGATCCCTCGGCGCTCGTCGCCGCGCTGAACCGCCGCGACCTTGTCGACTACGCCGAGCCCAACCGCACGCTGCGGATCTTCACCACGCCCAACGACCCGCGCTACCCCGAGCTCTACGGGCTCAACAACACCGGCCAGACGGGTGGCACGCCGGACGCCGACATCGACGCGCCCGAAGGCTGGGACGCCGCCGGCCTCGGCACCTTCCCCGCCACGGGCGGCGTGAAGGTCGGCATCGTCGACACGGGGATCCGCGCCACGCACGAGGACCTCGTCGGCAAGCTCGCCGATTGCGCGGAGTCCTCCAGCGCGCCGCTGACCGGGGCCGCATCGATCACCGAGGGGACCTGCGCGGACGACTACGGCCACGGCACGCACGTCGCCGGGCTCATCACGGCCGACGCGAACAACGGCAAGGGCGTCACGGGCGTCGCGTTCGACAGTCCGCTCGCGGTCTGCAAGCCGGTCGGGGGGCTGCTCGGGCAGGGATTGACCTCCGACGTGGCCAACTGCATCACCTACCTCGCTGACAAGGGCGCGAAGGTCATCTCGATGAGCCTCGGCGGCGCCGGGACGACGACGCTGCAGAACGCGGTCCGCTACGCCGCGGGCAAGGACGTGCTGCTCGTCGCGGCCGCCGGCAACGACGCCAACGCGAGCCTCAACTATCCGGCCGCGTACGCCGAGGTCGTGTCCGTCGCCGCGACCGACAGCAGCGACCGGCGGGCGTTGTTCTCCAATGCCAACAGCGACGTCGAGATCGCCGCGCCTGGCGTCAACGTGCTCTCGACGTTCAACACGTCCGACAGCGCCTACGTGCCGATGTCGGGTACGTCGATGGCCACGCCGCAGGTCGCGGGCGTCGCCGCGATCATCCGCACGCGGAACCCGGGCTTCACCGCCGACCAGGCGCGCGCGAAGCTCGACGCGTCGGTCGACGACCGCGGCGCTCCCGGGCGCGATCCGCAGTACGGCTTCGGGCGCGTGAACGTGCTCATGGCCGCCGGCTGACAACCGCCTTCAGAACGAGCATGGAGGCTTGCCGGAGCCGCGGCCTGACGGTTGCTAGTAGACATAACGCCGATTAGCGAGCATTGATGGTTCGGGCGGGAGGGCGCGCCGCGCGTGTGACGCGACCGCAATGATGAGTTCGTGGGCGAAATTCGCGAGAAACGCACAGGAGCCCGTGCTCACTCCGCTGCGAGGTGCGCGAGCCAGGAGGGGTCGTCCAAGCCCGCAGCCGGCCCGATTGGTACGACTGCCGAGAACTCGACCAGCCACGTCATCACCGCGCCACTCCGCAATCGTGCCGGCGGCTCGACACGCACGACCGCGACGGCTCCATTGGTGTCGACCACGACCGTTGTGGGCATGGCCCGCCAACTCGGATGGCGGTCCAGAACCGTGCGTCGGACGCGGCCCGGGGCCGCGAGTCTGCGGCGGAGCTCTCGTGCGCGCACGAGATCGGTCACGCCCCTGATGGCTGTGACGGCTCCTAGCGGTGTCTCCCGCGCCTCTGACGCGACGGGGGCCATCGTGCGGCACACCTCAAGAAACCACTGGGGACTGCCAGGTTGATATGGCCCGCCCGCCGAGCCGATGCTCGTGACCGCCCCGGAGTCGACTTCGACCTCTCGCAGTCCCCCGCGATATCTCACCCGGATCGGCTTACCGCCTTGCCGAACGATTTCGCGCATCCCCGGCGTCAGATCGTCCCGTGCCAGTCGAGTCGCCACTTCTGCCGGGGTTAGGGCCCGCTCGTGCAGCTCAGCAGAATCCCGCGGCGGGTAGACGACGCCCCATGACCTCACGTGCTCCTCTCGAATGGATCGCTCAGCGCACGACCATTGGAAATGTCGGACGCCGACGCGATCGGCGCTCAGCGTCGTCGCTGCGGCGGCGGACAGGTCGATCGTATGCGAGCGGGACATCACTACTACGAGATTATCACTGGGATTCGGAATGGTCCTACCTGCGCGAGGAGTGCGAGGAGGCAGCCGATGGATCGAGTCTCGCTTCCTGTCGCGGCCGTGACAAGCGGGTCGCTCGTCTAGCCTCCGATCGATGGCCCTAGGAGACGCATGACCGCGCCCCGCATCGCCCTGCGCGCCTTCACGTCCGCCGACGACGCCGCGCTGCTCTCGTGGGTCCCCGACGCTGTGGCGCTCGAGCGCATCGCGGGCCGGACGCTCACGTGGCCGTTGACGGCCGAGCAGCTCCAGGGCCTCCGCGACGAGGCCACGTACACCCCCTTCACCGCGCACGAGCCGGCCACGCCCGACGTCCCGGTCGCGCATCTCGAGATCGTCCGCTTGGGCCCGAGCGAAGGCCGCCTCGCTCGCGTCGTCGTGGATCCGGCCCGCCGCGGCGAAGGCCTCGGCAAGCCGATCGTCGGCGCGGCGCTGGACTGGGCCGCTGCGCACGGCTTCACCGACGTCGAGCTCCGCGTCTTCGCCGACAACACGCCGGCGATCCGGACCTACGCCGCGGTGGGCTTCACGACCTCCGAGCCCTACCCGAACGACGACCGCATCGTGGTCCTCCGCTGCCTCCTGCAGGACCGTTGACCACACAGGGTTCTCGCGCGTAGGCGGCGGTCCCGGACCGCGTTCCCGACGCGCTCCTTCCAGAGCGCCCGCGCGTCACACTGAACGCACGGCCCACGACCACGAGGTGCTGCCATGTCCGTTCGCGTATCCGTCGAGCTTCCCGATCCGATGCCGCCCGGCCCCGAGCCGGGACCGCCCGGTCCGGACCCGGCGCCGCCGCCCGACCCGCCCGGACCGCAGCCCCCAGCCCGCCTTACGGCGAGCCCGGCTCACATAAGGCGCGCGTTCGGGCCCCCGCCCCCGCGTCACTCCCTCCCCAGCTCCCGCAGGTTGGTCCGGGCGACGTCGAGGATCTCGTCGCCGCGTCCGGAGAGGATCGTGCGGGTCGCCCAGAGCGAGAAGCCCTTGACCTGATCGAGGGTGACCTTGGGCGGCATGGACAGCTCGTGGCGGTCGGTCAGGACCTCGACCAGGGCCGGGCCGGCGTGGGCGAAGGCGGCGCGCAGGGCCGGCTCGAGCTCGGCGCCGCGCTCGACGCGGGCACCGTGGAGGCCGACCGAGCGGGCGACGTCGGCCAAGTTGGGGTTGTCGAGCTCCGTGCCGAAGTTGACGATGCCGGCGGCCTTCATCTCCAGCTCGACGAACGACAGCGCACCGTTGTTGAAGACCACCACCTTGACGGGCAGCTCCTGCTGGCGCAGCGTGACGAGCTCGCCGAGCAGCATCGTGAGGCCGCCGTCGCCCGACAGCGAGACCACCTGGCGCCCGGGCTGCGACGCCTGCACGCCGATCGCCTGCGGCAGCGCGTTGGCCATCGTCCCGTGGACGAACGAGCCGAGCAGGCGCCGGCGGCCGTTGAACGTCAGGTAGCGGCTCGCCCACACCACGGGGGTGCCGACGTCGGCGACGAACACGGCGTCGCCGGTGGCGAGCCGGTCGATCGTCGCCGCTACGAGCTGCGGGTGCAGCGGGCTGCGCTCGGGGTCCTCGCCGGCCAGGGCGTCGAGCCGCGCTCGCGCGCGCTGGTGGTGGGCGAGCATGCGCTCCAGGTGCGCTGGGTCGCGCTCGGTGCGCAGCCGCGGCGCCAGCGCGTCGATCGTGTCCTTGACGGTCCCGACGAGCGCGACGTCGACGGCCGTGCGCCGGCCGATCTGCTCACCGCGGAGGTCCACCTGCACGACCGGCACGTCGTCGGGGTAGAACGCGCGGTACGGGAAGTCGGTGCCGAGCATCAGCAGCGCGTCGCAGTGCTCCATCGCGCGGTAGCCCGAGGTGAAGCCGAGCAGCCCGGTCATCCCGACGTCGAACGGGTTGTCGTGCGCCAGGTGCTCCTTGCCGCGCAACGCGTGGACGATCGGCGCCTGCAGCGCGCCGGCGAGCGCCACGACCTCGTCGTGCGCTCCCGCGCAGCCGGCACCGGCGAGGATCGTCACGCGCTCGGCGCGGTTGAGCACCGCCGCGGCCGCGGCGAGGTCGCCGTCGGCGGGCCGGACGACCGAGGACGTCGCGCGGATCGCGCGAGGCCGGGCGGCCGGCTCGGCGGCGCGCTCCAGGAAGATCTCGCCCGGGACGACGACGACCGCGACGCCCTGGCGCTCGATCGCGCAGCGCATGGCGATCTCGAGCATCCGCGGCAATTGCTCGGCGACGCTGATCATCTCGCAGTACACGCTGCATTCGCGGAAGAGCTCCTGCGGATGCGTCTCCTGGAAGTAGCCGCCGCCGATCTCCTCGCGTGGGATGTGCGCCGCGATCGCCAGCACCGGCACTCGGCTGCGGTGCGCGTCGAACAGGCCGTTGATGAGATGCAGGTTGCCCGGGCCGCAGCTGGCCGCGCACACGGCCAGCTCGCCCGTGACGGCCGCCTCGCCGGCGGCGGCGAACGCCGCGGCCTCCTCGTGGCGGACGAGCTGCCAGGCGAGCCCGCCGTCGCGCCGCAGCGCGTCGGTGAAGCCGTTGAGCGAGTCGCCGGGCAACCCGTACACCCGCTGGACCCCCGAGTCCTTCAGGGTGGCGACGACGACGTCCGCGATGGTGGTCGGCATGGCGTCAGGGGCCTCCTAGTCACCGAGCGCCTCGTCGGCGCTCACGACGTCGGCGTACATGCCGTCCAGGGCCGCCATGAAGGAGGCGTGGACCGTGGCGCCCGGGATCGTCTCGTCACCGAAGCGGAGATCCGGGGCGGCGCAGCCGTCGTGGACGACGGTCGCGGTGAAGCCGAGGTCGACCGCCGCGCGGACGGTCGCGTCCACGCACATGCTGCTCATCATCCCGGCGACCACGATCTCGTCGATGCCGTGGCCGCGCAGCTCGCGTTCCAGGCTGGTCCCGACGAACCCGTTGGGTGCCTGCTTCTGGATGACCGGCTCGTCGCCGGCCGGCGCGACGAGCGGGTGGATCTCCACCCCGTCGGTCCCGGGTCGCATGAACGTCGCGTCGGGGCCTTCGGAGATGTGCTGGAGGTGGATGACGGGCTCGCCGCGGTCGCGGTAGTCCGCCAGCAGACGCCGTGCCGCCTCGGCGGCAGGCTCGGGTCCGACCAGCGGATGGGCGCCGCCGGGGAAGTAGTCGCGCTGGATGTCGATGAGCAGCAGGGCCTTGGACATGGGGCGATGATCGCGCATGCGCTCCCGGAACTAGGGTGGGGCCGGTGCCCACGACCGAACACGGCGCTGAGACCATCGTCCGGATCGCGCTGCGCTGGCGCGACATGGACATGCTCGGCCACGTCAACCAGGCCGTCTACCACGAGCTGCTGGAGGAGGGCCGCGGGGCGCTGCTGAGCTCGCTCGGCGCCGTCGGCCGCTTCCCGTTCGTGCTGGCGCGCGTCGAGCTCGACTACCGCCGCGAGGTGCGCCACGCCCACGGGCACGTCGACGTGCGGACGTTCGTCGAGCGCGTCGGCACCACGAGCATCACCGTCGGCCAGGAGATCACGCTGCCCGACGGGACGGTCGCCGCGGCCGGCCGGTCGGTGCTCGTCGCCTGGGACGCCCGGGCGCGGAGCGCACGTGCGCTGAGCGACGCTGAGCGAGAGGCGCTCGCCACCGGGTCCGGCGCCTCCTGAGCGACCGGTCGCCGCTGGCAGCACCCTCGAGCCCGCCGCGGAGCTGCCGAACGGCTACTGCCCGACGGTGCGGCGAAACAGCAGGCCCGACACGCCGGCGACGATCAGCGCGAGCAGGAAGATGCCCCAGCCGATCACGCCGGCGACGGCCAGGACGAACGTGACGACGGCGACGGCGGCCGCGCCACCGCCCACCACGAGGAGCTGGAACGCGCGGCGCTCGCGCGCGCTGCGGGAGATGCCGGAGCCCGGGCGGCGAGAGAGGTTGCTCATGTCGAGAGAGGATGACAGCCCGGCCGGTTGGGCACGTACGGCATGCTGCGCCCGTGACGTCGCAGGCCCCCTTCACGCCGCCCGCAGGAACGTCAGCACGGCCAGCACCCGGCGATGGTCGTCGTCGGTGGCGAACAGGTCGAGCTTGCCGAAGATGTTGGTGACGTGCTTCTCCACGGCGCCGGGCGTCACCACGAGGTGACGGGCGATCGCGGCGTTCGTGCGGCCCTCGGCCATCAGCTCGAGGACCTCGCGCTCGCGCGGCGTCAGCGCGGCGAGCCGGTCGCCGCCGGCGCCCCGGTCGCGGCCGCGGACCAGCTCGGAGACGACCTCGCGGTCCAGCGCGGTGCCGCCGGCGGCCACGCGCTCCACGGCGTCCATGAACGCGCGGACCTCCCCCACCCGTTCCTTGAGCAGGTAGCCGATGCCGCCCTCGCCGGACTCCAGCAGCTCCGCGGTGTACACCGGCTCGACGTACTGCGACAGGATCAGCACGTTGAGGCCCGGCTGGCGCCGGCGGGCCTCGATCGCGGCCCGCAGCCCCTCGTCGGTGAACGTCGGCGGCAGCCGCACGTCGACCACCGCGAGGTCGGGCTTGTGCCCGGCGACGATGCGCAGCAGCCCCTCGCCGTCCTCGGCCTGGGCGACGACGTCGACGTCGTGCTCGCGCAGCAGCGCCACGATCCCCTCGCGCAGCAGGGCGAGGTCCTCGACGATCACGGCCCGCACGGCAGCTCCGCCCGGACCGTGGTGCCCTGCCCTGCGACGCTGGTGACGGTCAGCTCGCCGTCGAGCGCCTCGACGCGATGGCGCAGGCCAGTCAGCCCGCCGCCGTTGGCGTCCGCCCCGCCGGGGCCCTCGTCGACGATCTCGATCACGAGGCGTCCATCCTCCTCCACGAGGTGGACGTGAGCGGGCGCGCCCGCGTGCTTGGCCACGTTGGTCAGCGCCTCGGCCACGACGAAGTACGCCGCGGTCTCAACGACCGGCAGCGGGCGGTGGTCCAGCTCCGAGGCGTGGACGGTCACCGGCGTCGCCGCGCGGCGCCCCAGGGCCTCGACCGCCGCGGCCAGGCCGCGGTCGGCCAGCACCGGCGGCGCGATCCCGCGCGCCAGGTCGCGCAGCTCCCCGATCGCGGCGCTCGCCTCGCCGCGCGCGCGGCGCACGAGCTCGGCCTCCTCGGGCCGGTCGGCCAGCCGCTCCTCGGTCCGTCCGAGCAGCAGGCTGAGCGCCACCAGCCGCGCCTGCGCGCCGTCGTGCAGGTCGCGCTCGATGCGCCGCAGCTCGGCGGCCTGGACGTCGAGCGCGCCCCGCCGCGTGCGGGTCAGCTCGCCCACCCGCTCGGCAAGCTGCGCCTCGCGCCGGCGGCCCGGCAGCCGGTCGGCGTAGGTGATCAGCGCATGCACCGCGACGGAGGACCCGAGCGCCAGCAGCGGCCAGACCGGCCAGAACGTCGGGCTGTCGGTCATCGCCCAGAGCAGGAGCAGCAGCACGCCGAGCGCGCCGCTGCTCGCGGCGTGGATCGCCAGCGCATGCCCGGCGCTGGTCGGCCGGCTGAGCCCGAAGCGGATCAGGACGTGGACGGCGATCGGGATCGACACGCCGAGCCACACCCACATCGGCCAGTAGAACCCGCCGCCCGACGCGCCCCAGACGATCGTCACCGCGAGGCCCGCCAGCGCCGACAGCGCCACGTGCAGCGGGAGCGCGTCGAACGGCTCGGCGGGCGTGGGAGCCTCGGGCGGCGTGGCCGCCGTCGGCTCCGTCGGGGTGTCGGCCTGCGCCGGGCTAGCGTCCATGGTGGGCTTCCACGGTGGCGACCGCGGGACGGCCATGATCCCACTGCGTGCGGTCGCGAGCGCGACGGCGCGGGACCTTCCAGCCCCGGTCGCCCAGCACGGCGATCGCGGCCGGCAGCGCGACGCCGCGCACGAGCGTCGCGTCCAGCAGCACGGCGGCGGCCAGGCCGACGCCGAGCTGCTTCATGTCCAGGAGCCGCAGCGTCGCGAAGACCGCGAAGACGGCCACCATGACCACGGCCGCGCTGGTGATCGTCCCCGCGGTGGCGCCGACGCCGGCCGCCGCGGCCTCGCGCGCGGGCAGGCCCGAGCGCCGCGCCTCACGGACGCGCTCGAGCACCAGCACCGTGTAGTCCATCGACAACCCGAACAGGATCACGAACGCGAACAGCGGCAGCCAGCTGACGACCGCGCCGGTGGACGTGAAGTCCAGGACGCCCTCGGCCCACGTGCTCTGGAAGACGCTGACGAGGATCCCGTACGTCGCGCCGATCGACAGCAGGTTCAGGCCCATGACGGCGAGCGCCAGCGGGAGCGACCGGAACGCGGCGAGCAGGAGCACCATCGCCAGGCCGAGGACGAACGCGATGACCCACGGCGTGCGCTGCGCCAGGCGGTCGGTGAAGTCCGTCTCGCCCGCCGCCGAGCCGGTCAGCAGCGCCTGGGCGCCGGGCCCGACCCGTGCCGCGGTCGGCAGCACCTCGGCGCGCAGCGCGTGGACCACGCCGCCCGACTTCCCCGCGCCGTGGTCGGGCATCGGCACGCCGACCAGCGCGGTGCGCCCGTCGCGCGCCACATCGATCGTGATCCGGCCGCGGCCGCCGGTGGTGCGCAGCGCGCGCCGGCCGAGCGCCTCGAGCCTCGTGCGCGCGGTCGGGGTGTCGAGCCGGCGGCCGCTGACGACCAGCTGCGCGCTGTCGGGCGCGCCGGGGAACGCGCGCTCGATCGCGGCGTTGGCCTGGGCGATCGGCAGGTCGCGCGGCAGGCCCGAGTTGCCGCCGTTGGCCGTGTTCATCTGGAACGCCGGGACCGCCAGCGCGCCGAGCAGGCACGCGGCGGCGACGAGCGAGGCGAGCGGCCGGCGCGTCACCAGCCGCGCCAGCGCGGCCCAGGCGCCGCGCGGGCGGGCCCCGACCGGCGTGGCGCCGCGGCGCCCGAGGAACGGCACGCGTCCCTTGTTGATGCGGTCGCCCAGGAGCGCCAGCACGGCCGGCAGCACGGTGAGCGAGCCGATGACCGAGATCGTGACGACGAGCATCGTCGCCAGCGCGCTGGCCTTGAACACCGACAGCCCGGTCACCAGCAGGCCCGAGAGCGCCACGATGACCGTCAGCCCGGAGACCAGGATGGCGCGGCCGACCGTCGCGGCGGCGGCCTCCAGCGCGGCGTGCGGCCCGCGGCCGGCGGCGCGTTCCTCGCGCTCGCGGCGGATGTAGAACAACGAGTAGTCGACGCCCACCGCCAGGCCGATCAGCACGACGAGCGAGCCCGTCGTCTGATCGATCGGCGCGACCTGCGAGACGACGCCCAGCGCGCCCATCGCCGCGGCGACCGAGGTGACTCCGAGCAGCAGCGGCACCGACGCGGCCACCAGGGCGCCGAAGGCCAGGACGAGGATGATCAGGGTGAGCGGGAGCGAGATGAGCTCGGCGCGGTGCAGGTCGTCGCCGACCATCGTGTTGATCGCGTCGTCGATCGATCCGGGCCCGGACTGCTGGAGCCGGACCCCGTGCTGCGAAGCCTGGGTGGCGGCGACGGCGCGCTGCACGCCGGCGACGTGGTCGGCCGCGTCGTCGGGATCGCCGCGCAGGGTCGCCTGCACGAGCACGGTGCGCCCGCCGGCGGTCGAGAGCGCAGGAGCGTCACGCGGGCCGCGGACGGACTCCACCTCGCGCACCGCGCGCAGGCGCTGCTGCAGCGCGGCGGCCGCGCGGGCGGTCGTGGCGGCGTCGCCGGAGCGGACGAGCACGTTCTCGGTCGCAGCATCGCGCAGGCCGGCGGCGTCGATGCGCGCATCGGCGCGGGCGGACTCGCCGACGCCGGCCTGCGCGCCGGTCAGCTCCTTGGTGCCGGCGAGTCCCCCGGCGACGAAGCAGCCGATGACGAGCACCAGCCAGAGGGCGATCATCGTGCGCGGCCGGCGGGCCGAGGCGCCTGCGGCGCGGCGCACCGCGCCGGCCAGCGCCCCGTCGCCACGCACCGGCTGCGAGGAGTCAGAGGAAGGAGAGGAGGTCATGGCCCAAGCGTCGTCGCGCGGAGGCCGCGCGTCGCTGGGGCGCGGCGCCGTCCGGCGCGCCGGACGCCCCCGTCCGCATGCTCGGGCTATCCCCCCACGCGGGATCCGCGCCATGCCGTTGTGAACACCATGTTCAGGCGATGTTCAGGAGGTCTGCGCGACGCTGGCGGGCGCCCGATGGACCTCTCTCTGTTGCAGCGTCTCAACGACTTCTTCGCCGGGCACGATGCCGTCGAGGATCCGCTCGTGGCCTACGCCAACGCCTCCGAGCTGCTGTTCCTGGCCATGCTCGTGCTGGCCTTCGTCCTGATCGCGGGGCCGGCCCGCCGCGCGACACGCCGCGCCGTCGTCGCCGCGGGGCTCAGCGCCGCGGTCGGCCTCGCGGTCGCGCAGGTCGTCTCGCGCCTGGTCGACCGGCCGCGGCCGTTCGTGTCGCACCCGCACGCGGTCCACCTGTTCGCCCACCACGCCGCCGACGCGGGCTTCCCGAGCGACCACACGACCGCTGCGTTCGCGATCGGCGTCGCGCTCGTGCTGCGCTTCCGGACGTGGGGCACGGTCGTCCTCGTGCTCGCCACGCTGCTGGCGTTCACACGGGTGGCGATGGCCATCCACTACCCGACCGACGTGCTCGGGGGCGCCGCCATCGGCGGGCTCTCGGCGCTCGTGCTGTACCTCCCCGCCGTGCGGGCCCTGCTGAACCGCCTGGCCGACGGCTCCGGCGCGCTGCTCGACGCGGTCGTCCGCGCCACCGTCGGGCGCCTCGCCCCCACCCGCACGTAACGGTACGGTCCGGCGCGCATGCCGCGCCCCTGGCCCACCGACCCGCCGACCGCCGCGCATCGCGCCGCCTACGCGGGCGCGGCGACGACGTCGTTCTGGCTCGATGACCTGCCCGAGCGCGCCGGCGACCCGCCGTTGTCGGGCTCCACGACCGCCGACCTCTGCATCGTCGGCGGCGGCTTCACCGGCCTCTGGGCCGCGCTGCACGCCAAGGCCGACGACCCGTCGCGAGACGTCGTCCTGCTGGAGGCCGACCGCATCGGCGCGGGCGCCAGCGGACGCAACGGCGGCTTCGCCGTCGCGTCCCTGACGCACGGCCTCGGCAACGGCCTCGCGCGCTTCCCGGCCGAGATGCCGGCGCTCGAGCGCCTGGCGCTGGAGAACTTCGCGGGCATCAAGGACGACCTCGCCCGCCACGGCATCGACGCACAGCTCGAGGAGACCGGCGAGCTGCTGGCGCTGCTGGAGCCCCACGAGGTCGAGGCCGCGCAGCAGGACGCCGAGCTGGCCCGGGCCTTCGGGCACGACGTCGAGGTGCTCGATGCCGTGGCGATGCGCGCCGAGGTCGACTCCCCCCTCTTCCTCGGCGGCGTCTGGGACCGCACGGGCGCCGGCGTCCTGCACCCCGGCCGGCTGGTGGCGGGCCTGCGGGACTCCGCGCTCGTCGCCGGCGTCCGCCTCCACGAGCGCACGCCCGCGCTGGGCCTGGAGCGCGCGGGCGACGCCATGGACGTCCGCACGCCCGGCGGCACCGTCCGCGCCCGCCGCACGCTGCTGGCCACGAGCGCCTACCCGCCGCTGCTGGCCCGCCTGCGCCACTTCGTCGTCCCGGTCTACGACTACGTGTTGGTCACCGAGCCGCTCAGCGCAGAGCAGAAGGCCTCGGTCGGCTGGCGCAATCGCCAGGGCATCGGCGACGGCGGCAACCAGTTCCACTACTACCGCCTGACCGCCGACGACCGGATCCTCTGGGGCGGCTACGACGCGGTCTACCGCCGCGGCGGCCCCGTCGGCCCGCAGTACGACGACCACGACCCGACGTTCGCTGCATTGTCCCAGCACTTCTTCGCGACGTTCCCGCAGCTGGAGGGCGTGCGCTTCACGCACCGCTGGGGCGGCGCCATCGACACGTGCAGCCGCTTCTCGGTGTTCTTCGGCACCGCCCACGGCGGTCGCGTGGCCTACGCCACGGGCTACACCGGCCTCGGCGTCGCGGCCACGCGCTTCGGCGCCCGCGTCGGGCTGGACCTGCTCGACGGCCGCGAGACCGAGGCGACCCGCCTGCGCTACGTGCGCCGCAAGCCGGTGCCGTTCCCGCCCGAGCCGCTGCGCTCGGCGGTCGTCGCCCTCACGCAGCGCGGGCTCGCCGCCGCCGATCGCCACGAGGGCCGTCGCGGCCCGTGGCTGCGGCTGCTCGACCGCCTCGGCCTGGGCTTCGACAGTTAACCCACGAGCGTCCGGAGCACCGCCGCCGTCCGGGCGTCGGCGGGGAAGAACGCCTCGATCGACAGCTCGGACAGCGTGATGTCGAGCGGCGTGCCGAACGTCGTGACCGTGCTCATGAACGCCAGCTCGCCGGCCTCGTGGCGCAGCCGCAGCGGCACGACGATCTTGCCCGGGCCCGGCACCTCGACGCCCGCGCCCGGATCGTCTCCCGGGTAGGACGACAACTCGCTCAGCAGCGACACGAGCTGCGCGTCGTGCGTCGCGGCGACCGCGCGCCGCAGCCGGCCGAGCAGGTGCGCGCGCCACTCGGCGAGGTTGGCGATCCGCGGCGCCATGCCCTCGGGATGCAGGCTCAGCCGCAGCGCGTTGATCGGCGGCTCGAGCAGGTGCGCGGCCACCCCGGCGGTCATGAGCGGCAGGCCCGCGTTGCCGTCCAGCAGCTCCCACTGGCGGTCGATCGCCACGGCCGGGTAGGGCTCGTGGGCGGCCAGCAGCCGCTGCACGACCTCGCGCGCCTGGCCCATCTGCTCGTCGTCGAGGCCGGACTCCGGGTAGGCGGGCGCGTAGCCGGCGGCCAGCAGCAGCTCGTTGCGCTCGCGCAGCGGCACGTCGAGGTGCTCGGCGAGCTTGACCACCATGTCGCGGCTGGGCTTGGAGCGCCCGGTCTCGACGAAGCTCAGGTGGCGCGTCGAGACGGCGGCATCGAGGGCGAGCTCCATCTGGCTCAGGCGCCGCTGGTCGCGCCAGCGCCGCAGCAGCGGGCCGACGCCCTCGGGCGCGGGACGGGACAGGACGGCGGCGGCGCTCATGCCCTCCACCGTAGGCGCCGGGGGTGACGCACGCCATGACCTCGGAGGTCATGGCGCCGCCGCCGGGCGGTGCGCGTCAGCCGCCGGCCGCGACCTTGGCCGCGGCGACCGCGAGGCGATCGGCGCGGTCGTTGAGCACCTTGTGCGCGTGCTCGGCGCCGGTCTCGTGGCCCTTGACCCAGTGCCAGCGCACGTCGGCGTGGCGGGCGATCTCGGTCTCCAGCGCCGTCACGAGGTCCTGGTTCTTGACCGGGTCGCCCGAGGCGGTCTTCCACCCCTTCTTCTTCCATCCGTGGATCCACTTGGTCATGGAGTCGAGCATCAGCCGCGAGTCGGTGACGATGCACGCCACGCTGTCAGCCGGCAACGAGCGCAGGCCCTCCAGCGCCGCCATGTACTCCATGCGGTTGTTGGTGGTGTGCGGTTCGCCGCCGGACAGCTCGACGTTCTCGGAGCCCTCCACGACGACGATCGCGGCCCAGCCGCCGGGGCCGGGGTTGCCCTGGCAGGCGCCGTCGGTCCAGACCAGCGCCTCCCCCGGGCGCGCGACGATCGGGATCTCGGGAACGGGCGCGGAGCGACGGCGGCGGAAGGTACTGGCGGCAGGCGACATGAGCGGACCATCCTAGGCGTCGCCCAGGACGGCGGCGCTCACGCCGGTACGGTCAGGCCACCCGCCTAGGCTGTGGCCGTATGACCGACGATCCGACCTGGTTCATCGCCAACGTCACCGAGCAGACCTGGCGCGGGGCGCCCGGCTGGGGCCGGTGCACGAAGTTCGAGCCCGAGGGCGTGCGGTTCCAGGACTACGGCATCAACCTGCACACGATCGACCCGGGCGAGCGCAGCACGATGTACCACGGCGAGGACGGCCAGGAGGACTTCCTGGTGGTCGCGGGCGCGTGCCTGGCCATCGTCGAGGGCGAGGAGCGGACCCTGCGCCAGTGGGACCTCCTGCACTGCCCCGCGTGGACGCGGCACACGTTCGTCAACGAGGGCGACGAGCCGTGCACGATGCTCATGGTCGGCGCGCGCCGGGCGGGCGCCGAGACCGACTGCGTGTACCCCGTCGAGCCGCTGGCGGTGCGCCGCGGCGCCGGGGTGACGAAGGAGACCACCTCGCCGGACGAGGCCTACGCCGGCACTCCGGACGACCAGGACATGCCGTACGTGGAGGGAACACTGCCCGGGGCGTGACTTGCGCGCCCCGGGCCGATGCGTTCCTAGTGCGACCGCAGCGCGCCCCCGCAATGGGGACAGGTGCTGCGATGGCCGTGCAACTGCGCGTCCCAAAGACGCAGGCAGCTGCCGCAGATCAAGCGGATCATCTGGTGATCCTTTCGTTCGGCGCGATCAGGCGCCGAGCAGCGAGCTGGGTGCTACAGCTGCTGGACGTTGACCGCGTTGGGGCCCTTGGGCCCGCTCTCAGCCTCGTAGGAGACCTTCGCGCCCTCGGGCAGCGAACGGAAGCCGTCGCTGTTGATCGCCGAGTGATGCACGAAGAGATCCTTGCCCCCGTCGTCGGGGGTGATGAAGCCGAAGCCCTTCTCGTCGCTGAACCACTTCACGGTTCCGGTAGCCATGTAAATCGATCCTCCGGGTGTTGTGCACTGCGTGACGCGGAGGATGCTTCTGGCAACGACTGCGGACACACGGGCACTGCGGTGCTGAGCATGATCGCTCAGCCTGTACATCACAAAGGCTAGCAGCACTGGACGCTCGAGTGATAGCCCTCGGAACAGCTAACCTCTGTCGTCCGGCGGGCTGCCCACTCGACCGGGGTCCTTCCCTTGTGGTGGACCCAGCCAGGCAACGCGCCGATCCTCGGATCGGCGGCCCGTCCTGGTGGTTGGGAGTGTCACGCCGCCCAGGCATAGACACTCGTCCTGGGATGTAAGAAAACAGCGGTGGCCTATGACCGGGCGGAGCCGCTCGGACCCACGTGGTCCGGGCGGCGCAATCCGCCGCCGGACGCCGGCGCGGCTCAGGCCGCGTCCTTGAGCGCCTCGATCTCCCGCACCATCGACAGCCGCTCGAGCGCGCGGCGCTCGAGCGTGCGCACCTCGTTCTGGCGCAGTCCGAGACGGCGGCCGATCTCCTGGATGCCGACCGGCTTGGTGTCCCCGTTGAGGCCGTAGCGCATCTGCACGACCTGGCGCTCGGTGTCGCTGAGCCCCTCGAGCGCGTGGCGCACGGCGCTCTCGCGGAGGCTGACGACCACCTGCTCCTCGGGCGGCGGGGCGGCGGAGGCGAGGAGGTCGCCGAACGCGGTGCCCTCGCCCTCGCCCACCGGCCGGTCCAGGCTGGTGACGGTCCGCGCCATGTCGCGCAGCGCCTCGACCTCGCCGACGCCGAGCTCGGCGCGCACGGCCACCTCGTCGTCGGACGGCGGCCGCCCCAGCTCGGCCGACAGCTCCTTCTCGGCCTTCTGCGCGCGGCGCTCGCGTTGCAGCACGTTGGTGGGGATCCGGATCGTGCGCTCCTTGTTCTCCATCCCCCGCTGGATCGCCTGGCGGATCCAGTAGGTGGCGTAGGTGGAGAACTTGAAGCCGCGGCGCCAGTCGAACTTCTCGGCGGCGCGGATGAGGCCGAAGATCCCTTCCTGGATCAGGTCCAGGAGCGTCAGGCCGTCGGTCGGGTAGCGCTTGGCGATCGAGACCACGAGCGCCAGGTTGGAGGTGATCATCCGCTCCTTGGCCGCCTCGTCGCCGTTCTCGATCCGCTTGGCGAGCTCCACCTCCTCGGCGGCGCTCAGCAGCGGGTGCTTGCGGATCTCGCGCAGGAAGAGCGACAGCGCGTCGGTCGTGGCGCCGGCCAGCTCGCCGTTGAGGTAGTGCGTCGCCGGGACGCGCAGGCGGCCGCAGTC
Organism: Baekduia sp.; assembly: GCF_035318805.1. Classification (GTDB taxonomy): domain Bacteria; phylum Actinomycetota; class Thermoleophilia; order Solirubrobacterales; family Solirubrobacteraceae; genus Baekduia. The sequence continues at coordinate 74,722 of NZ_DATHDY010000136.1, read as the reverse complement.
GTCGCTGAGCTCCAGGCCGCGCGTGCGGGCCTCGTCCTCGATCTGGCCCTGGGCCTCGTCGTCGAGCTCCAGGCGTGCGACGAGCGTCGCGATGTCGGCCAGGCAGAGGACGCCGTCGTCCTCGGCGAGGTCGAGCAGGGTGGTCACCGCGGCGCGCTGCCTGTCGTCGAGCTCCATCTCACTGAGTTACCCGCACGGGCTCGTAGGATGCGCCCGGTGTCACGTCCAGCGATCGAGACCATCGGCCTGCAGCGCGAGTTCAAGGGCGGCTTGAAGGCCGTCCAGGGGATCGACCTCGCGGTCGCGCCAGGCGAGGTGTACGGGTTCCTCGGCCCCAACGGCGCGGGCAAGACCACGACGGTGCGGATGCTCGTGACGCTGCTGCGCCCAACGGGCGGCCGCGCGACGATCGCGGGCTTCGACGTCGCCACGCAGCCGGCCGAGGTCCGGCGGCGGATCGGCGTCGCGCTCCAGGAGGCGGCGCTGGACCTCCTGATGACCGGCCGCGAGCTGATGGAGCTGCAGGCGACGCTGCACGGCATCCCGCGCCGGGCGGTGGCGCGGCGCGCCGATCAGCTGATCGAGCGCGTCGGGCTGGCGCAGGCCGCCGGGCGGCGCGTCGGGACCTATTCGGGCGGCATGCGCCGGCGGCTGGACCTCGCGATGGCGCTGATCCACGAGCCCGAGGTCCTGTTCCTCGACGAGCCGACGACGGGCCTGGACCCGACGTCGCGCATGACGCTGTGGGACGAGGTCCGCCGCCTGCGCGACGAGGGCACCACGGTCTTCCTGACCACGCAGTACCTGGAGGAGGCCGACGTGCTGGCCGACCGCGTCGGGATCATCGACAGCGGCGTGCTGGTGGCCGAGGGGACGCCCGCGGCGCTCAAAGCGCAGGTCGGCGCCCCGCATCTGGACATCACGCTCGGGGGCGAGCGCCCCGACGTGGAGGCCGCCCGCAGCGCGATCGGGCCGCTCGGCGAGCTGCTGGCGCACGGCGCCGGGGCCGGCGGCACGCACCTCTCGCTGCGCGTCGTCGAGGGCGCCGCCGCGATCGCGCCCGTCGTCCGCGCCCTGGACGACGCGGGCTGCGTCGTCGAGGGCATCGAGGTCGTGCGCCCGACGCTGGACGACGTCTTCGCCGAGCAGACCGGGCACCACCTGGAGGGCGCCGCGGCCGGCGAGCCGGTCGAGCCGGCCGTGCCGTCGTGATCGCCCCGGCGCTGGCGCTCGCGCGCCGGACCCTGATGGGCGCGGTGCGCCGCCCGCAGTTCCTCGCGCCGCTGGTGATCATGCCGACGCTGTTCCTCGCGGTGAACACCGGCGGGCTCACGCGCACGACCGGCCTGCCGGGCTTCCCGGACGTCGACAGCTTCCTGGACTTCGAGCTGGCCGGCGCGATCGTCCAGTCGCTGCTGCTCGGGGGCGTCATGCAGGGCATCGGCACCGCGCTGGAGATCGAGGGCGGGTTCTTCGACCGGCTCGTGGCCTCCCCCATCCCGCGCGTGTCGATCGTGCTCGGGCGCATCCTCGCCGGCTCGGCGATCGCGGCGGTCCAGGTCGTCTGGTTCCTCGTGCTCGGCCTGATCTTCGGCGCCCAGATCCGCGCGGGCGTGCCGGGCGCGCTGCTGGTGCTGGTCATCGGCGTGCTGGCCGGGACGGGGTTCGCCGCGCTGGGCGTGGTGCTCGCGCTGCGCGCCCGCAACGCCTCGACCGTGCAGGGCATCTTCCCGCTGGTCTTCGTGATCCTGCTGGTCTCCAGCGCCTGGTTCCCGCGCGAGCTGCTGCAGGCGCCGGCCGACTGGTTCGCCACCTACAACCCGCTGAGCTACATCGCCGAGGGCATGCGCGACCCGATCATCTCCTCGGTCTCGGCGCGCTCGGCGCTGGAGGGCGTGGCGTCGGCGGCGGCGCTGACCACGGTGTTCGTGGCCCTCGCCGTGTGGGCGCTGCGCGGAAGGCTGCGCGACGCATGAGGGCGAGCCTGTCGGTGATCCGCGCGCTCGTCGTGCGGGCGCTCAACGAGATCACGCGCGTCCCGGGCGCGGCGCTGCCGGGCGTGCTGGCGCCGACGATCTTCCTGATCGGGATGAGCGGCGTCTTCGGCGAGGCGGCGCGCCTGCCCGGCTTCGACGCGACCGACTTCCGCACGTTCGTCGTGCCCGTCGGCCTCCTGCAGGGCGCGGCGTTCACCGGCGCGGCGACGGGCGTCAACCTGGCGCGCGACATCGAGCGCGGGTGGTTCGACCGGCTGATGGTCTGCCCCGCGCCGCGGACCACGATCCTGCTGGGCATCGTGGCGAGCGCCGCGCTCCGGGCGCTGCTGCCGGCGACGTTCCTGCTCGTGGTCGCGTTCGCGCTCGGCACGGACTTCCCCGGCGTGGGCGCGCTGGCGCTCGACGTCGTGCTGGTCATGGGGCTGGCGACGGCGGTGGCGTTCTACTCGGTGCTCGTCGCCCTGCGGTTCCGCACGCAGCAGGCCGCCCCGCTCATGCAGGCGGTCGGCTTCATCGCCGTGCTCTTCACCACCGCCTACGCGCCGAAGGAGCTGCTGGCCGGGTGGCTGCGCGCGATCGCCACGGTCAACCCCGTCACGTTCGTCCTGGAGGGCGTGCGCCAGGGCTTCACCGGCGGCGTCACGTGGGGCGACACGTGGCCGGCGCTGCTGGCCGTGTTCGGGCTGCTGGCGGTGCTCGGCGGGCTTGCGACCCGGCGGCTGGGCCGCGTGGGCGTGTAGTTGCAGCACATCAAGCTGCAACGGATGTTGCAGCTTGCAGGGATTTTTGGTGGTAGAACGACGCCGCGCCGAATCGTTCGCTTGCGAACGGACGGGGGACCCACTGCGGCCACGAACCGGCCGCCGGGGCGAATCGACGTCTGGATGACGTCGTAGCGCTGCTCTCCGCAGCGCGAGCCCGACAGCTCACCCCGCAGGCGCGCCAACCATGCCTGTTCCCATCTTCCGCCTCCTCCTGGCGCTGCTCGCCGCGACGCTCGTCGTCCTGCCGGCCGCCGCCGACGCCAAGCCGCTCAAGCACGGCAGTCACGGCGCGCGCGTCAAGACGCTGCAGCGCGACCTGAGCATCTCCCCCGCCGACGGCGTGTTCGGCAAGGGCACGCTGCGCGCGGTCAAGCGCTTCCAGCGCCGCCACGACCTGACCGCCGACGGCGTCGTCGGCGCCGGGACGTGGGCGATGATCCGCCGTGCGCGCCGCGCACACAGCAGCGCCTCGGCGGGCAGCAGCAGCGTCCGCGTCGCCACCCGCGGCGCCCCGGTGCGCCTGCTGCAGCGCAAGCTCGGCGTCGGCGCCGACGGCGTCTTCGGCCCGGGCACGTCGAGCGCCGTCAAGCGCTTCCAGCGCGCCCACGGACTCACCGCCGACGGCATCGTCGGACCCGGCACCTGGAAGGCGCTCGGCATTCGCGGCTCGCACCCGGTGCTCAAGCGTGCGCACCTGCGCGGCGCCACCGCGGTTTCGGCGTCCGTTCGCCTGCTGCGCCGCGCGGTCGCCGCCGGCAACCGCATCGCCCGTCGGCCCTACGTCTACGGCGGTGGCCACGGGAGCTTCAAGGCGTCGGGCTATGACTGCTCGGGCTCGGTCTCCTACGTGCTGCACGCGATGGGCAAGCTCAGCCGCCCGATGGACTCGAGCGAGTTGATGCACTACGGCTCGCCCGGGCCCGGCCGCCACGTGACCGTCTACGCGAACCCCGGCCACGCCTTCATGGTCATCGACGGCCGGCGCTTCGACACCTCCGGGCGCTCGGGCAACGGCTCGCGCTGGCAGCCCGACAGCCGCTCGGCGGCGGGCTACACCGTGCGGCATCCGGCGGGGCTGTAGGGGGCGCGGGCGCCTGGTGTCCTCCCCGGGGCGCCGGGATGGGGTCGTGGTCCGTGGCGTTGTTGCGCTCCGTTCGTGCGCTGGTCGTCGTGCGGGGCGTGGTCCGGCGGCGATGACGGGTGCGTGAACGGGAGTGCCGGCGCCTCGTGTCCTCCGCGGGGCGCCGGGGTCGGGGTCGTGGTCCGTGGCGTTGTCGCGCTCCGTTCGTGCGCTGGTCGTGGTGCGGGGCGTGGTCCGGCGGCGATGACGAGTGCGTGAACGGGGTGCGGGCGCGTCGTGTTCTCCGCGGGGCGCCGGGGTCGGGGTCGTTCGGGCGCGAATGATGCACCGCGCGCGACCGTTGGCGGATAGGGGTCGGCACACGACCCCAACCCGCCATCCGTCTCGGTGGCGACCGGCGAACGGCACTTGGACGTTGAGATGCAACGGCCAGGTGCCGCTCGTCTCCCACTCGGCCGATCGATGGCGAATCGCCGTTGAGATGCAACGTCAAGTCGCCATCCGTCCTGCGGACGCCCGCCCACCCGGGCGCCCCGCGGACGACCGACCCCGCCTGCGCCCTGCAAGCGCGTTCACTCCGTCACTGCCCCCACGACGCGCCGGCACTCCGACAGCGCCCGAGCGGAACGCCACCGGCGCCCGCCCCGCCCCGCCCCCCTACCGCCGCGCGCAGCGCTTGGCGGCGGTCGCGCCGGCCCGCGTCACGCAGCGCGCGGTGGGCTTCTTGGGCTTGGCTGCGGCTGCGGTGGCCGAGCCGCGGGAGCCGAAGTCGGTGACGTAGGTGGCCGCGTCGCCGCGGACGCCGGCCTGGGGCGCGCCCGGTGCGATGCCGATGCCGATCTCGACGAAGGCGCCGTTGAGGATGTTGGCGCGGTGGCCCGCGCTGTGCATCCAGCTGTCGACGATCGACGCCGGCGTGCCGGAGCCGCCCGACCCCCAGGCGATGTTCTCGCCGGCGGTCCAGGAACCCGAAGCGGCGACCCAGCCTGCGGCCTTGATGCGCTGGAGCATCGTCGAGCCGTCGGGCGAGACGTGGTCGAAGAACCTGCGGCCCACCATCTCGCGGGCGTAGGCGGAGGCGGCGGCGCGCAGCGGCGACGAGCTGCTGAGCGCCGGCAGGTGCTGCGCCGCGCGCTGCTCGTTGAGCAGGCACAGCGTCGCGGCCACGGCGCCGGGATCGGCGGGCGGCCCGCCCTCACCGGCGCACGCGGCCAACGCCGGTGCGGGGAGCGCGAGCGCCAGGAGCGCGCCGCAGGACAGCAGGAGTCGGCGCGCGTAGGTCGGCACTCCCGGTGCCCATCGGGCTTCTGCGCCCTCGCATGACGCGGTGCGCTGGATTCTGGACGATCGTTTGAGAAGGGGCGGGACGTCCCCGGCCGTGCGGGGCCGGGGACGCCCACCGGTTGGCCACCATTCCGGTCCAGCGGAGAGCGGTGGCCAAGCTGGGGTCAGCCGATCGTCAGCGACGACGGATCGGCCGGATCGACGCGCACCGGGACGGTGCCCCCGGGCTGGAAGCTCGCGATCGCGCTGCGCGAGATCGCCTGCTCGTGCGTCACGGCGTAGGCCGGCCCGCCGCCGACCGACACCGACAGGTCGAGCTCGACGATCGGGTCGTCGTCGACCGTCGTGCCGGCGTCGCGGACCGCCTGGATCGTCGCGGTGCCGATGCGACCACCGGCGACGGCGCGATGCTCGGGCGGCACCATCGCTCCGGCCTGCTCCTCGAGGTTGCGGATGTCCTTCAAGAACCCCATGTTGCTCGTCTGCTCCTGGAGGGATCGGGGATGGTGTGCCGTCGATGACCGGCGTGCTCATCCGTGCTCACGCCGGTCGAGGACGACGCTACGTCCGCCACGCCCGCGCGTCAGTGTCGATCCGGTCTCAGGCGCGCGGCGTCATGAACGCCACGGGGACGGTGAGTCCCGCCGCGCGGCGCACCGAGGCGATCCGGCGCCCCGGCTGGACCGCGTCGCGCGGCCCGCTCACGCGTTCGGCCCCGAGCAGCGCGCAGGTGGCGTCGAGATCCGCCACCACGAACGTGATCCCCCACAGCCGCGACGGCCCGTCGTCGTCCGGCTCCGGCGGTCCGACGACCTCGACGATCGCCTCGGCCGTCAGCAGGAACCCCTGGCGCAGCGGCTGCTCGGGCGTGCCGGCGTCGCGGACCGCCCGCAGCTCGAAGCCCGCGGCCTCGAAGGCCTCGAACGTCCGCACGGTGTCGGGCGTCATGACCACGACGTGGTCGATCGCGACGGTCCCGTTGGGATGCGCGGGCGAGGACCGCTCGGCGTCGGGCGCCGGCTTGACCGCGGTCGGCACGCCGTCGATCCCGTCGTCGGCGGGGATCGCGCCATGCAGCGCCCAGCCCTCGATCCCGCCGGCTCCGCCACGCAGCAGCAGGTCGGTCGGGCCCACGCGACAGCGCCCGTCGCCGTCGACGGCGAACCCCAGCGCCGTCCAGTCCTCCGCCACGCCGGCCACGTCGAGCTCGACGAGCCGCGGACGGCTCACGCCGGGGCTCCCTCGCCCTGGGCGGCCAGCGCCGCGTAGCGCCCGCCCCGCTCGATCAGCTCCTCGTGCGTGCCGCGCTCCACCAGCCGCCCGCCGTCGAGCACGACGATCTGGTCGGCATCGCGGACCGTCGAGAGGCGGTGCGCGATCGCGATCGTCGTGCGGCCCTCGGCCAGGCGGTCGAGCGCGTCCTGCACGGCGCGCTCGGTCTCGGTGTCCAGCGCGCTGGTGGCCTCGTCGAGCACGAGGATCGGCGGGTTGCGCAGCACGACGCGCGCGATCGCGATGCGCTGCTTCTCGCCGCCGGAGAACCGGTAGCCGCGCTCGCCGACGACCGTGTCGTAGCCCGCGGGCAGCGACGCGATCAGGTCGTGGATCTGCGCGGCGCGCGCCGCGTTCTCGAGCTCCTCGTCGGTCGCGGTCGGGCGCGCGAAGCGCAGGTTCTCGCGGACGGTCGCGTGGAAGAGGTAGGTGTCCTGCGACACGAGCCCGACCGTGCGGGCCAGCGACGCGAAGCTCGCGTCGCGCACGTCCACGCCGTCGATCGTCACGCGGCCCGCGCGCACGTCGTAGAGCCGCGCCGCGAGGTAGGCGAGCGTCGTCTTGCCGCTGCCCGTCTCCCCCACGATCGCCGTGAACGAGCCCGCCGGGACGTCGAGGTCGATGCCGTCGAGCGTCGGCGCGACGTCCTCGTCGTAGCCGAACGTCACGTCCTCGAAGCGCACCTCGCCGCGGATGTCGTGCAGCTGCACCGGGTCGGCGCGCTCCGCGAGGTCGATCGGCAGGTCGAGGTACTCGAAGATGCGGTGAAACAGCGCCATGGAGCTCTGCAGGTCGACCGACACCGACAGCAGCGAGCCGATCGGGAACAGCAGCCGCGTCTGCAGGGTCGTGAAGGCCACCAGGGTGCCGACGCTGATCGCCGACGTCTGCCCCGCGAACCAGTAGACGAGCGCGGGCATGATCGCGAAGCTCATCTGCACCGACGCCATGCGCCAGCGCCCGGCCATGCGCGAGCGGACCTCCAGCGTCGCCAGCTCGCGCGACTCCGCCGTGAAGCGGTCGACGAGCTCGTCGCCGCGGCCCATCGTGCGGCCGAGCAGGATGCCGGTGACCGACAGCGACTCCTCGACCAGGGACGACATGTCGGCCACGCGCCCCTGGCGCTGGGCGGTGATCTTGCGGCGCTCGCCGCCGACGCGCCGGGTCATCCACACGAAGAACGGCAGGACGACCAGCGAGAACGCCGCCAGCCGCCAGTCCAGCACGAACATCGCGGCGACGGTCGCCAGGACCGTCGTGACGTTGGAGACGATGGACGTCGCCGTGCTCGTCACGACGCTCTGGATGCCGCCGATGTCGGACGCGATCCGCGCCTGCACCTCGCCGGTGCGCGTGCGCGTGAAGAACGCCAGCGACATCCGCTGCAGGTGGCGGTACACCGCGGCGCGGAGGTCGTGCATGACCTCCTGGCCGACGATGTTGGACAGGTAGGTCTGCGCGACCCCGAGCGCGCCGGTGACGATCGCGATCGCGATCATGCCGGCCACCAGCCACGTCAGCTGCGTCGTGTCGCGCTGGGGGATCGCCTGGTCGAGGACCTCGCGCAGCAGGAACGGCGACACCATGCTCAGCCCGGCGCTCAGCGCGATGAGCGCGAGCACGGAGAAGAGCCGTGCGCGGTATGGCCGGAACAGCGCGGCGATGCGCCGCAACTCGGAGCGCTCGGGCGTCACGAGGCCTGGCTGCCGGCCAGGCGACCGCCGGCGACGTCGGCGACCTCGTCGAGCACCTCGGCGAGATCGCCGGCCAGCGCCGGCCACGAGTAGCGGTCGCGGGCGTCGCGCCACGCGCGCCGCCCGCGCCGGCGGCGCTCGACCGGATCGCCGATGCACTCGACCATGGCGTCGGCGAGCTGCGCCTCGTCGTCGGGCGCGACGAGCCATCCCGTCGTGCCGTCGTCGACGATGTCGGCAGGCCCGAAGCGGTCGACGGCGATCGGTGGCAGGCCGCAGGCCATGCCCTCGACGAGCACCGAGCCGAACTGCTCGCGCACCGAGGCGAGCACCAGCGCGTCCGACGCCGAGAGGAAGGACGGCAGCTCGTCGTGGCCGTGCCAGCCGGCGAGGAAGACGTTGCGCGCGCAGGAGGCGGCGACCGCGTCGGACGGATGCTCGCCCTCCCACTCCCCCGGGTAGCCGCCGAGCAGCACGAGCGACGCGTCGGCCGTCAGGCGCCCCGAGGCCTGGGCGCGGGCCCAGGCGCGCACGAGGAGGCCGAGGCGCTTGACGGCGGTGAAGCGGCTCACGCAGATGAGCACCGGGCCGCGCGAGAGCGGCTCGACCTCGTGGGCGCTGTAGCCGATGCTGCCCTCGTCGCCGCCGGGGCGCCAGCCGCGCGGCTCGCGGACGAGGTGGTGGCGCCAGTGCGTGCCGCGGTCGACCTCGAGGCGATCGAAGGTCTCGGGATCGAAGCCGTTGGGGCTCAGCACGCAGCGGCCGGGATCCACGCCGAGCAGCTCCTCGGCGCGGGCGACCTGGCCGGGCGACAGCACGAGCAGGCGCTCGGACCGCTGGGCCCAGCGGCGCATCCGCCGCACCCAGGCGTCGGCGTGCGGCCACGGCGCGCCGTCGGCGATCTCCTCGAGCATGAGCAGCTCGGTGCCGTGCAGGTGCGTGATGACCGGCACGCCGGGCGCGACGCGCGCCGCGGCTTCGTGCAGCGGCGTGAGGTGATGGAGGTGCAGGACGTCGTGCTCGGCGGCGCCGGCCTCGCTCAGCGCGTCGGCCCAGGCGTCGACGTGGCGCTCGAAGCCCGCGTCGTCGATGGCGGCGAAGACGCCGTCGGTCGCGCCCGGGCGGTCCTCGTAGGACGGATGCATCGGCGCGTCGCCGGCGTCGAAGTCGACCGGGTGGATGTCGAGGCCCGCGTAGAAGGCGCGGGCGTCGCCGTGGCCGTCGCGCGAGCCGGCGACGAGGGTCACGTCCCAGCCGTGTGCGGGCAGCTCGTGGGCCAGTGCACGGGCGACATGCGCGGATCCACCACGAGGGAAGAACATCAGTCCGGAGAGCACACGCACACCACTGTTGTACCGGATGGCGGGCGAAACCCGGGTATGGAGTCGGGATTCAGGAGGTCTCGACGGTCACCGACGAGACCCCGCGGTGCGGCGCGAGGCGCTCGGCGGCGGCCTGCAGCGCCCTGGGGTCGGGCCGGTCGGCGGCCGGGCCGAGCGGCGCGACGGCGACCGTGAGGCGCTTGCCCTGCTTGCGCGCGCGCCACAGCGCCGCGGGTCGCCCGTCGACCAGGACGAGCCCGGGTCCTGCGAGGACCGCGAACAGCTGCTTGCGCAGGGCGGGATCGGGCACGAGCGCCTCGCGGTCGCGGCCGACGAGCAAAGGGTCGCCGGGCGCGAGCAGGCGGACCCCCGGGGCGGGCGGCGGGTCCTGGAGCCGCGGGAGGTCGCGCGTGAGCGCCCAGGCGGGCGCGCCGCCGACCGCGACCTCGCTGACCTCGCCGGCCGCGCTCGTCCAGAGCGCCTTGGCGTGCGCGGTGCCGAGGCCCGACCACTGCTGGAAGTGTTGGTGCGTGGAGGGCCCGTAGGCGGTCAGGTAGCGGCGCACGAGCTCGATGCCGGCGGTCGCGCGGTCCGGAGCATCCCAGCCGGTCCACTGGTCGGTGCGGGCGAACGCGGGCTGCCGGCCCACGCGCCCCGCGAGGCACAGCCGCCCGTGGAGGCCGGCCAGGACCAGCAGCCCGCGGCGCGCGTGGTGGGTCTCGCAGCCCTTGCACCACGGCAGCAGCGCGCCGGGCAGCCGCTGCCGGAGCGCCTCGTGCAGGTCGTCGCGGCTCAGCGTGGCCCCATCGAGCGCGTCGGAGATCGCGGCGACGCCGAGCGCGACCGGCTCCGCGAAGCCCTCCGAGATGTCCGGCAGCGCCGGTCCCGCGATCGCCTTCAGGCCGGCGTCGTCGTCGCCGGGCAGCATGGCGGTCGCGTACGTGGCGGCCTCCCCGGCGGGCAGGACGGCGGTGGCGGTGCGCGCGTTGTAGAGCGCGACCAGCGTGCGGTCCTCGAAGAGCGCGCGGTCCAGCCAGCCGGCGTCGATCGCTCCGTCCTCGGTTCGGGCCAGCACGGCCGCGACCGCGGTCCCCGGTGGCGAGTCCTGCACCGTCCAGCCGCGCAGCGCGGCGCTGGCGTCCGCGGCGGGCGTGGCGAGATCCTGGCCCGCGAGACGGAAGGCGAGCACCTGCTCTGCGGCGACGTTCATCGCCGCCGGAGGGTAGGGGCGCGGGCTCAGCGCTTGCGGAAGACGATGGCGGTCGGGACCGTGCGCCCGCCGGGCAGCGCGATGCCGTGCGCCTCGCGCGGCGCGTTGCGCAGCCGCCCGCCACAGACCAGCGAGGTCGAGCCGCCGCCGTCGAGGTTCATCGCCTGGACCGCCCCCAGCGCGGCCATCGCCTCGGCCAGCTCGGCCATGCTCAGCCCGGCCTCGTCGTCGGCGCGTCCGTCGCACGCGACGGCCAGCGCCTCGCCGCGGCGCGTGATGCCGATCGCGGTCCGCGGGTAGCGGCCGTCGGTGATGTCTGAGTCGAACTGGTGCGAGCCGGCCGAGAAGCCCTCGCGGTCGCCGGTCACCAGCGCGCCGCCGCGCACCAGGAGCGGGCCGGCCTGCAGCAGGTCGCCGGCGGGCTCGGCGGGCAGGTCGTGGCGGTGGCCGATCGTCAACTTGCCGCCGCTGACGCTCAGCGAGGCGCGGACGTCGCCGTAGGGCGTGGCGAACGGCACGTGGCGCCGCACCACGCCGCCCGTGCGCAGCTCGCCCAGCGGCGTCAGGTCGGGCCGCTGGTAGAAGCCGCCGACCAGCGCCTCGTCGAACCCGTTGGCCTGGCAGTAGGCCTCCAGCGGCAGCGGGCGCGCCAGCCGGACGACGCGGACCTCGGTGCGGCGCAGGTCGTAGCGCGCGACGTAGAGCGTCGTCCGCGCGCCGTCGCCGAGGCGCAGGCGCTCGCGGCGCAGGTGCCGGAGCTTCGGCAGCGGCGGCAGCAGCTGCGTCATGCGAGGGCGGGTGGCCATGGCGCGAGGCATAAGGGTGAAGGGTCAGGTCGTCGTTGTCGTGAAGGTCGTGTGACGGTGGTCGACCGGCGGACCACGCAGTTTGAGTTCGGAGCCGGCTTCCCGCCCCCTCCCGGCGACCAGGTTCGCGAACCTTAGGTACGCGGCCGGAGGGCATCGGGTGCGGCCATGCCCCCACGCCGCCGCGCGCGAAACTCGCGCCCCTTGACGCGGTTGCCGCAGAGCTGCATGGAGCACCACTGGCGCGAGCGGTTGCGCGAGCCGTCGTAGAACAGCCATCCGCAGTGCGGGCCCGGGCAGGCCTTCAGGCGGCTCCAGCTGCCCTCGGCCATCGCCTCGGCCACCACGCCGAGCACGAGCGCCAGCGCCGCGTCGGGCCCGTCCCCCGCGGGCGCGTGGCGCGGGTGGGCGTCGCCGCCGCCGAAGCGCAGGTGCAGCGCGCCCCGCCGCCCGAGCGCGTCGAGCACCGCGAGCTCGGGGGCGTCGGGCGGATCGTGCGGCGCGTCGTGGTGGCGGCGGGCCAGCGCGCGCAGGGCTTCGCGCAGCTCGACGGCGCGAGCGCGGTCGGCCGCTCCGGCGGCCTCGCCGGCGAAGCCGCGCGCCCGCAGCCAGCGGCGGAAGCCGGCGACGTCGGCCCACTCGTCGGCGCCGCCCCGGCCGAGGTCCCAGAACGAGTTGGTGAACGCCTGCACGAGCCCGAGGCGGCCCGGGGCGGGCGTGCGGCCCGAGGGCTGGGGGCCGGGGTCGAAGCGATCCACGCACGCCATGGTTGCGCACAACCACCCAACCTGTCTACGCTGGTTAGGTCGTGCCCGACGCCGAGGAGCCGCCGCCCCGGATCTGCCCCACCTGCGGGCAGGAGGGTCGCACGCGGTTCGAGCGCTGTCCGCATTGCAACGGGTCGTACTTCGCCACGCCGCCGGACGTGCGGCGCCGGCGCCGGATCATCGGCGGGGCCGCGGGCGCGGTTGTCGCGGCGGCGCTGGCCGCGTTCGCCGTGCTCGCGTTCGGCGATCGCACGGACCGCGAGGCGCGCCAGAAGGCCGAGACCGCCCAGCGCGTCGCCGCGCTGCGGGCCAGGATCGCCCGCTACCAGGCGCCGCACCATGGCGCGGCGCGCTCGCTGCGCCCGCCCGCCGGCGCCGGCGCCGCCCGGCGGCTCGCCGCGCGCGCCTCGCTGGTGCGTGCCGTGGAGGTCCGGATCACCGCCGACGCGCGCGGCCGCGAGCGGACGGGCGAGCTCGACGGGCCGATCCTCGGCACGGAGTGCGGTCCGATCCTGAAGTCCAAGACCGCGATCCCCGACGACCGCGTCCTGACCAAGCACATCGGTCGCTACGACTGCGTGGCGATCAAGAAGCACGTCGAGGGCATCGGCGGCGAGAACGTCGCCGAGCTGGGCCACGCCTTCGTCGCCGCGCTGAACTTCGACACCTACACCTACACCTGGTGCCGGAACACCCCGGCCCAGGGCGAGGCCGGCGTCGCCCTCGTCTTCGTCCGCCTCGACCGCGCGTGCCTGGCGGCGACGGGCCAGGCGCTGGGGACGGGCTACGTGGCCTCCGACGACCCGACGCGCTGACAGGCGAAGCCTCGCCCAGGGGGCTCGTTTCGCTGCAGGTACTCGCCCAGGGGCTCGTACCCGCGGTCCAGTAGGGACCCGGGCTCCTAGCTACGGACGGTTCTTCTTCCGCGACGCCCGCGAGCGTTTCGCCGCGGCGCGGTTGCGCGCCTTGCGGCGCTTGAGGTCGGCCTCCTGGCGGGCCTTGGCCTCGGCTTTGGTCTCGGGCTCGTCGCCGGTCGGCGCGACGCTGCGCGCGTCGGTGACGATCGCCCACGCGATGCCGAGCAGCAGGATCCCGCCGGCAAGCACGATCAGCGTGGTCTGCCAGCCCTTCAGGCCGCCGTCGTCGGTCGTGCTCGACGAGGAGGTCGTGGTCGGCTCCGGCGGCGCCGTCTGGGCCGGCGGCAGCGGCGCGAACGGCGAGTCCTGGGCCTGGGCGGCGACGGGCGCCGCGAGGGCGGCGAGGCAGATGAGGAGCCTGAACCGGCGAAGCATCGAGCGCGACATCCTTCCACGTGCGGCGGGCGCAATGGAAAAGCCTGCTGTCGATAGGCTGGGAAGGACATGCCGCCCAAGCAGCGCCAGATCCGGATGCAGCAGCAAGGTGGACTTGCTGCGATGCAGCAGCTCGAGACCCGCTCCGACGAGGAGCTCGAGCGCGAGCAGAAGTTCAAGGCGGCCGCGCAGGCCATCCTCGGCGCGCGTGCGGCGGAGCGCTACGACGCCAAGGCCGCGCGCGAGCACTTCCGCCAGGCGCTGGCGTCCGCCCGCCCGCAGGAGCGCATGGCGCTGCGCCGCATGGCCGACGCGTCGCTGGCCCTCGCCGAGCGCCGCCCGGACGACCTCAAGGCCGCCGTCGAGCGCCTCGGGCAGGCTCCGCCGTCCAACCGCCAGCTCATGCTGCTGCGCTTCATGGGGCTCGTGGCGCCGCCCGGCAACGCCGGCGTCCTGGCGCGTGTGCGCGGCATCGTCATCATCCTCGCGCTGATCGTCGCGCTCGTGCTCGTCGGCACCGGCATCGCCCTGCTCATCGGCCTGCCCTTCGGCGGCCTGAGCCTGCTGACCGCGGTCTGGCTCGGCATCGTCATCGTGATCCTCGCGCTGGTCGTGCTCGCCGTCCTGGGGCGCCGTCGCCAGGGCCGCGCCAAGGCCGCGCGGGCGGCCGGACCAGGGAAGTAGCCGTGTGCGGGCGCTACTCGCTCGCCACCCCCGCCCAGGTCGAGCTGCGGGCGCGCTTCGGGCTGGGCGAGTCGGTCGACATCCGCCGCCGCTTCAACGTCGCGCCCGGCGACGACATCCTCGCCGTGACGACCTCCAAGGAGGGCGAGCCCCGCGGCGACGTCCTGCGCTGGGGCCTGGTCCCGCACTGGGCCAAGGATCCCAGGACCGGCTTCAAGCTGATCAACGCGCGGTCGGAGACCATCGCCGAGAAGCCCGCCTACCGGGACGCGCTGAAGACCCGCCGCTGCCTGATCGTCGCCGACGGCTTCTACGAGTGGCGCAAGCGCGACGACCGGGCGCGCAAGCAGCCGTTCCACATCACCCGCGCCGACGGCGCGCCGTTCGCCTTCGCCGGCCTGTGGGCCGTCTGGCACGGCCCCGGCGACGAGGTGCTGCGCACCGCCACGATCGTCACGACCGGCGCCAACGACCTGCTCGCCGACATCCACGACCGGATGCCGGTGATCCTGCCCGACCAGGGCGCCGAGGACGCGTGGCTGGACCATGGCACCCCGCGCGCGGCGCTGACCGACCTGCTCGCGCCGCTGCCCGACGCGCTGACCGCCCGCCGCCCGGTCGGCCTCGCCGTCAGCGACGCGCGATACGACGGACCGGACTGCCTGGCCGACCCGGAGCCGGAGCCCGAGGCGCGCTCCGAGCGCGCGGGTCCCGGCGACCTCAGCCTCTTCTGACGATCTCCTTGCGACGAGCGGCTAGGGTCGATGTCGTGGAGCTGACCACCCCTCGACTGCGTCTTGCGCCGCTCTCGCCCGCGGCCATGCAGGACCTGCTCGACGGTCGCCCCGCCAGCGGCCACCGCTGGGCCGAGGGCTATCCGCTGGACGGCACGCTCGTCGCGGTCGCCATGCAGGCCGACCTCGTCAAGCACGACGTGCCCCGCGGCCCGTTCTGCCACTACCAGGTGCTCCTGCGTGAGGACGGCCTCGTGATCGGAGACATCGGGTTCCACGCCCCGCCCGACGACCTCGGCGAGGTCAGCATCGGCTTCGGCATCGTGCCCGTCGCGCGCCAGCGCGGCTACGCCCGCGAGGCGCTCACCGCCTTCCTCGAATGGGCGCTGCAGCAGCCCGAGGTCCGGACCGTGCACGCCGACACCGACCTGGTCAACCTCGCCTCCCAGCGCGTCCTGCTCGGCGCGGGCATGCACCTGGCCGCCGACGAGGGCGACCGCAAGGTGTACGAGATCTCCGCTCGTGGCTGAGCGCCGGCTGGCGCCGCTGCTGACGCGCTACGACCACGTGCTGCTCGACCTCGACGGGTGCGTGTGGGTCGGCGACGAGCCGACGCCCGGGGCCGCCGAGGCCATCACCGCGCTGCGCGCCGCGGGCAAGAACATCGCCTTCGTCACCAACGACGCCCGCCACTCCGGCGAGGAGTACGTCCGCAAGCTCTGGGGCCTCGGCTTCCGGGCGGCGCTGGAGGAGGTCGTCACGGTCGGCGGCGCCGTGCAGCACGTGCTGGCCGAGACCGAGCGCTGGCGCACGGCCTACGTCGTCGGCGCTCCCGTGATCCACCGCCACGTCACCGACGCCGGCGTGACGATCGTCAACGGGGTCGACGTCCCCGAGGCCGACGTCGTCGTGGTCGCCGCCTACGACCAGTTCGACTACGCCGACCTGCGCGGCGCGGTCCAGGCCGTGCTCGCGGGCGGCGAGCTCATCAGCGCCGGGCGCGACCCCACGTTCCCGATGCCCGACGGCCTGTGGCCCGGCACGGGCCCGATCATCGCCGCGGTCGAGGCCGCGACCGGCGCGGTGGCCGTCAACGCGGGCAAGCCCGCCGCCCAGCCGTTCCTCACCGCGCTGGACCGCCTCGGCGCCGACCCGGCCGATCCGCGGGCGCTGGTGATCGGCGACCGGCTCGACAGCGACCTGGCCGGCGCCCACGCCGCCGGGCTGGACGGCGCGATCGTGCTCAGCGGCGCAACCGGCGAGGCCGAGGCCCGCGCGGCGACCGACCCGGCTCCGGTGGCGATCGCGCAGACGCTGGCGGCCCTCGTCCTGCGCGGCTGATGCGGCAGGATGGGCGGCCGATGCCGCGCCCCGTCGCCCTGCTCGTCAACCCCTCGGCCGGCGGCGGCCGTGCGCTGCGCGCGCTGCCCGCCGTCGAGTACGAGCTGCGCCGCCTCGGCGTCGCGTTCCGGACCGAGCGCACCCAGTCGCTGCTGCACGCCTGCGCGCTGGCCACCGAGGCCGCCGCGATCGGCGAGGTCGTGGTCCCGTTCTCGGGCGACGGCCTGGTCGGCGCCGTCGCGGGCGCGCTGCGCGGCCACGAGAGCGCGATCATCGGCGTGCTGCCCGGCGGCCGCGGCAACGACTTCGCGCGCGGCTGCGGCATCCCACGGGACCCCGTCGCGGCGTGCACGGTGCTCGCGCAGGGCGAGGTCCGCGCCCTCGACGTCGGCGAGGTCACCAGCACGACGGGCGCCGGCCGGACCTTCGTCGGCATCGCCTCGCTGGGCTTCGACTCCGAGGCCAACCGCATCGCCAACGGCGCGCCGTCGCGGCTGGGACCGCTCGTCTACGCCTACGGCGCGCTGCGCGCGCTGGCCACGTGGCGCCCCGCGACGTTCGACGTGGTCGTCGACCGCGACCGGCGCACGTTCGCCGGCTGGACGGTCGCCGCCGCGAACGCGAAGGCCTACGGTGGAGGGATGTTCCTCGCCCCCGACGCCGAGCTCGACGACGGCCGTCTGGACGTCGTCATGATCGCCCCGCGGTCGCGCCGCCAGTTCGTGCGGTGCCTGCCGATGGTGTTCAAGGGCACGCACGTCGGGCTGGACTCGGTGAGCGTCCTGCGCGGGGCCGAGGTCCGCATCGCGGCCGACCGGCCGTTCACGGTCTACGCCGACGGCGACCCGATCGGGGACCTGCCGGTCACGATCCGCGCGATTCCGGGCGCCGTCCGGGTACTCCTGCCGGCGTCATGACGCTGCTCGGACCGAAGCTGGCCGCGGCCCGCGCCGCCGGCGCGGTGTCGCGCCGCTCCGGCCGCGGCGGCACGTCGCTGCCCGGCAAGCTCCTGCTGCGCCTGGAGCCCGGCGCGGTCGGCGCGCTCGCCGCGCGGCTGCCCAACGGCAACGCGGTGATCTCGGCGACCAACGGCAAGACGACGACCGCGGCGATGGTCGCCTCGATCCTGGAGCGCGGCGGCCACGCGCTCGTGCACAACCGCGCCGGGGCCAACATGGCGGGCGGGATCGCCGGCACGCTGCTGGAGGCGGCCGGGCGCGGCGGGGCGATCGCCGGTGACACCGGGCTCTTCGAGATCGACGAGTTCTGGCTGGACCGCCTCGTCCCCCAGCTGCACCCGCGCGCGCTGCTGCTGGCCAACCTCTTCCGCGACCAGCTCGACCGCTACGGCGAGCTCGAGACGATCGCCGACCGCTGGCAGTCCGTCGTCGCCGACGTGCCCGACACCACGCTCGTGCTCAACGCCGACGATCCGCTGGTCGCCGACCTCGGGCGCGAGCGCGTCGGGACCGACGGCGTGATCTTCTTCGGCGTCGAGGATCCCGCGATGGCGCTGGCGGGCATGGCCCACGCCGCGGACTCCAAGCACTGCCGCCGCTGCGGCGCCCCGTACCGCTACGACTACGTGTTCTTGGGGCACTTGGGCCACTACCACTGCGACTCGTGCGGGGCGACGCGCCCCGAGCCGCAGGTCGCCGCCGAGCGCGTGGTGCTCGACGGGCTGCGCGGCGCGCGCGTGACGATGCGGCTGCCGTCGGGTGTGGTCGACGTGCGGCTGCCGCTGCCCGGGCTCTACAACGTGTACAACGCCCTGGCCGCCGCGGCGCTGGCGACGGCGCTGGGCGCCGGGCGCGACGACATCGTGGCGGGCCTCGAGTCGGTCGCCGCGGCGTTCGGGCGCGCGGAGACCGTGACCGTCGGCGGCCACGACATGCTGCTCCTGCTGGTCAAGAACCCCGCGGGCGCCAACGAGGTGCTCCGCACGCTGGCGCTCGAGGACGGCGAGCACGACCTGCTGGCGGTCCTGAACGACCACACGGCCGACGGGCGCGACGTCAGCTGGATCTGGGACGCGGACTTCGAGACGCTGGCCGGGCGCCTGCGCCGCGTGACCTGCAGCGGCACGCGCGCGCCGGAGATGGCGCTGCGGCTGAAGTACGCGGGGGTGCCGGAGGACCGGCTCGTCGTCGAGCCGGAGCTGGCGGCCGGGCTGGACCGGGCGCTGGCGGCCGTCCCCGACGATCCCGGCCGGCTGGTGGCGATCCCGACCTACACCGCGATGCTGGAGCTGCGGCGCGAGCTGGTGGCCCGCGGCGTCGCCGGGAGCAGCTTCGGATGATCCTCGACGTGCTGTGGCACGACGTCGAGTGCGGCGGCTACGCGGAGGACCTCCCGCTGTGGCGCCGGCTCGCGGAGTCCGAGACGGACGGCGGTCGCGGCCCGGTGCTCGACGTGGGCGCCGGGACCGGGCGCGTGTCGCTGGACCTCGCGGCGCGCGGCGTGTCCGTGGTGGCGCTCGACGCCGAGGCGACGCTGCTGTCAGCCCTGGACGAGCGCGCCGCGGGGCTGCCGGTGCGGACCGCCGTGGCCGACGCCCGCGCCTTCGCCCTAGGCGACGACGCCCGGTTCTCGCTGATCATCGTGCCCATGCAGACGCTGCAGCTGCTCGGCGGGCCCGAAGGACGCGCGGGCTTCCTGCGCAGCGCCCGCGCGCACCTCGCGCCGCGCGGCGCGGTCGCCGCGGCGCTCGCTGACGCGCTGGAGAGCTTCGACTCCGAGAGCGACGGCCTGCCGGAGCCCGACACCTGTGAGCTCGACGGGGTGCGCTACGCCAGCCGGCCCCTGGCGGTGGTCGACGAGGGCGACCGCGCGGCGATCCACCGGCTGCGCCAGGTCGAGGACGCCGGCGGCGCCGTGACCAGCGAGGCGCACGACGTGATCCGGCTGGATCGCGTCAGCGCGGCGGAGGTCGCGGAGGAGGCCGAGGCGCTCGGCTTCACCGCCGAGTCGGCGCTGCGGATCCCGGCCACCGACGTCTACGTCGGCTCGACGGTGGTGGTCCTGCGTGGCTGACCGGTTGCGCGTCTGCGCGCTCTACCCCGACCTGATGAACATCTACGCCGACCGCGGCAACATGCTGATGCTCGAGCGGCGGTGCGCCTGGCGCGGGATCGGCTTCGAGCTGACCGCGGCCGGCCTCGGCGAGCCGGTCGACCCCGACGCCCACGACCTCTTCTACCTCGGCGGCGGCCAGGACCGCGACCAGAAGCTCTGCGCGCAGGATCTCGTCGACACCAAGCGCGAGGCGCTGCACGCGGCCGCCGACCGCGGCGCGATCGTCCTGGGGATCTGCGGCGGCATCCAGCTGCTCGGCGACCACTACGAGCTGGGCACCGAGCGCGTCCCGGGCATCGGCCTCGTCGACCTGCACACGGTCCGCTCGATCGACGGCTCGCGGCTGATCGGCAACGTCGCGATCGAGGTGCAGCTGCCCGGCCTCGACGGCCCGCGGACGCTCGCCGGCTTCGAGAACCACGGCGGGCGCACGTTCCTGGCGACCGGCGAGCAGCCTCTCGGGCGCGTGCTCCGCGGCCACGGCAACGACGGTCGGTCGGGCGTCGAGGGCGTCCGCCGCGGCACGGTCATCGGCACGTACCTCCACGGTCCGCTGCTGCCCAAGAACGCCTGGTTCGCCGACTGGCTGCTGGCGACCGCCCTGCGGATCGAGCCGGCGGCGCTGGCGCCGCTGGACGACGCGCTGGAGGACGCGGCGCACCAGAGCGCCCGGCACGCGGCCGGCGTCTAGCTCGGAGCATGGTCCCGAACCCGCCGCGGGTTTCGCCCCCTGGGCGAACACCCGCAAGGGAACCTGGCCGTCTGGGCCAGTGTTCCCCGGGCTCATCGCGGCGGTGAGGATGCCACGCCGTCGAAGCGCGGCAGGCCGTCGTCGGAGAGCTGCTCCCAGACGGCGGCGTTCTCAAGGTGCTGGTGGTAGCCGGGGCGGATCCCCGGATCGCCGTCGATCGTGCCGATGCGCACGCCCATGAGCTCGGGGTTCTCGGGATCGTGGGCGAAGATGCCGCTGCCGCAGACCGTGCAGAACACCTTGGCGTTGCCGCCGTCCGGCGGGTACCACGCGCGTAGCAGCTCCTCGCCGGCGGTGATCCGGAAGCTGCCGGGCACCACGCGCGCGGAGACGCCGGCGCCGACGCCGGCGCGGCGCTGGCAGCGCGTGCAGTGGCAGTAGCCGGCCGACACCAGCGGCTCGGAGATCTCGTAGCGCACGCCGCCGCAGAGGCAGCCGCCGGTGAGGGGAAGCTCGCTCATGGACGGAGCTTGGCACGCTCGGGCGCCCGTCTCCACACGGTCGCCGAAGGTCTCGCAGGCGCCGTTCTGCGATGGCCCGCCGGCGCATCGGGGTAGGATCGTGCGTTCCGCCGGCTGCGGAGTGTCATGACCCTTCCCAACTCCGCCCACCCCGAGGGGCCGTTGGCCTACGCCGAGCCGTTTCCAAGTAGATTGGTGGACAACTGATGTCCCCGTCCCCGTCTGCCGCCACCGTCGAGTTCGACCACGTCTCCAAGCGGTACCCCGGCGCCACCGAGCCGGCGATCCGCGAGCTGACGTTCGAGGTCCCCGCCGGCGAGGTCTGCATCCTGATCGGCCCGTCGGGCTGCGGCAAGACGACCGCGATGCGCCTGGTCAACCGCATGACCGACCTGACCTCCGGCGACGTCCGCGTCGACGGCGTCAGCGTGATGGACCGCCCGCCCGCCGAGCTGCGGCGCTCCATGGGCTACGCCATCCAGCAGATCGGCCTGTTCCCCCACCTCACGGTCGCCGACAACATCGCGACCGTCCCCAAGCTCCTCGGCTGGGACGCCGCCCGCATCCGCTCGCGCACGGCCGAACTGCTGGAGCTCGTCGGCCTGGAGCCCTCGATGGGCACGCGCTACCCCGCGCAGCTGTCTGGCGGCCAGCGCCAGCGGATCGGCGTGGCCCGCGCGCTCGCGGCCGACCCGCCGCTGCTGCTCATGGACGAGCCGTTCGGCGCCATCGACCCGATCACGCGCGGCCGCCTGCAGGAGGAGTTCCGCAAGCTGCAGCAGGATCTCGGCAAGACCGTCATCTTCGTCACGCACGACATCGACGAGGCGCTCAAGCTGGGCGACCACATCGCGGTGATGAAGCCCGGCGGCGTGCTCGCCCAGTACGCGACGCCCGAGGAGCTCGTGCGCTCGCCGGCCGACGAGTTCGTCGAGGAGTTCGTCGGCGTCGACCGCATGGTCGCGCGCCTGGAGTGGCTGCTGGCCGTGCGCCGCCAGGGACAGGAGCAGGACGCGTGACCGGCGCCCTGCAGATCCTCGGGCAGGTCCAGCTCCACAACCGCGAGAGCGGGAAGCTGAGCTGCGTCCAGAACAACGGGATCTGCCCCGACTGGATCGTCCATCATCTCGGCGACTACGCCTCGCCGACGTGGCGGCACGTGCAGCTGACGCTGGCCGCGGTGCTGATCGGCTTCGTCATCGCCTTCGCGCTGGCGATCGTCGCCCACCGCCACCGCTGGCTGACCGGCCCGATCATCGGCGTCACCGGGATCCTCTACACCATCCCGTCGCTGGCGCTCTTCGCGCTGCTGATCCCGCTCACCGGCTTCGGGTTCGTCACCGCGTTGATCCCGCTCACCGTGTATACGCTGCTGATCTTGTTTCGCAACATCGTCGCGGGCCTGGACAACGTGCCCGCCGAGGCGCGCGACGCCGCGCTCGGCATGGGCTTCACCGACCGCCAGCTCTTCTGGCGCGTCGAGCTGCCGCTCGCGCTGCCCGAGATCTTCGCCGGCCTGCGCGTGGCGACGACCTCCACCGTCGGCCTGGCGGCGCTCGCCTTCTACGCGGGCGCCGGCGGCCTCGGCCAGCAGATCCTCAGCGACATCGCGTTCAAGTCCAACGTCCTGACCGCCGGGGCGATCTGCATCCTGCTGGCGTTCGTGCTGGACCTCGGGCTGCTCGGCGCCCAGCGGGCGCTGCTGCCCTGGCAGCGGGCGAGGGCCGTCGCATGATCGACGTGCTCGACTACCTGCTGCACTCGCGCGAGTCGGTCGGCGGCGGCGTCCAGGTCGGCGGCAGCCACCTGCTGCCGCTGCTGTGGACCCATCTGCGCGTGACGTTCGAGGCGATCGTCATCGCGGTGGCGATCACGCTTCCGCTCGCGCTCTGGCTCGGCCACAAGGGCCGGGGCCAGCTCCTGGCCAGCACCGCCGCCAACGTCGGGCGCGCGGTCCCGAGCTTCGCCGTGCTCGTGTTCGCCAGCACCTACATCGGGCTGAACGTCACGAACCTCGTCTTCGCGATGGTGCTGCTGGCCATCCCCCCGATCTTCACCAACACGTACGTGGGCGTTCGCCAGGTCGACCGCGACGTGGTCGACGCCGCCCGCGGGATGGGGCTCACGGAGCGCCGGCTGGCACTCGGCGTCGAGCTCCCCCTGGCCCTGCCGCTGGTGTTCGGCGGCATCCGCACCTCGGTCGTCAACGTCCTGGCGACCGTGACGCTCGGGCCCTACGTCGGGGTCGACACCCTCGGCGTGCCGATCATCAACGCCAACGTGCACGGCGACGCGGGGCGCCTCGGCACGGCGCTGCTGATCGCGGTCCTGGCCATCGGTGCAGAGCTGCTGTTCGCAGCGCTGCAGGGGGCCGTGACGCCGCGCGGGCTCAAGCTGTCATCAGAGAAGACCAACACCCCTACGAGGAGGAACCGACGCATGCGATCCCGCAGCGTTCTCGCACTGCTCGCGCTGGCCCTGGCCTTCGGCCTGGCCGCCTGCGGCAGCGACAACAACACCAACACGAGCGGTGACACCGGCGCCGCCGCCGCGACCGCCACCGAAACCGCCACGACCACCGACTCCAAGGTCATCCAGGCCAACCCCGACAACGCGAGCAAGCCGACGATCACGATCGGCTCGAAGAACTTCACCGAGCAGTTCATCCTCGGCGAGATCTACGCGCAGGCGCTGAAGGCCGCCGGCTACAAGGTCAAGAAGCAGCTGAACCTCGGCTCCGAGCAGATCGCGCTCAAGGCGCTGAAGGCCGGCCGCGTGGACGCCTACCCGGAGTACACCGGCACGATCCTGACGAGCTTCTGCAAGGTGAAGGACAAGGCGGTCCCGCACGACGCGGCCGCGGCCTACGACCAGTCGAAGACCTGCATGGCCAAGGAGGGCATCACCGCTGAGGCGCCGAGCCCGTTCACGGACTCCAACGGCTTCGCCGTGACGCAGGCCGAGGCCAAGAAGCTCGGCGGCATCACCACGCTGTCGCAGCTCAAGGGCAAGTCCCAGGACCTGACGATCTCCGGTCCGCCGGAGTGCCAGCAGCGCACGGACTGCCTGCTGGGCCTCGAGAGCGTCTACGGCCTGAAGTTCAAGAAGTTCCTTTCGATCGACCTGGCCAAGCGCCACGAGGTCATCAAGAACGGGCAGACCGACGTCGGCGAGGTGTTCACCACCGACGGCCAGATCAAGGCCGACAACCTGGTCCTCCTCAAGGACGACAAGCAGCTGTTCCCGCCCTACAACGCGTCGCTGCTGGCCAAGACGTCGGTCGCCGATGCCGCCGGCGCGGACTTCCAGAAGACCGTCGACGCGGTCACCGGTGGGCTGTCGCTGGAGGTCATGCAGGAGCTGAACTCCCGCGTGGACCTCGACAAGGAGACCCCGGCGAAGGTCGCCGGGGAGTACCTCTCCGAGGCGGGCTACGTGCAGTAGGCACGCCGGTCGAGAGCCTTGCCCAGGGCCGCGCGAGCGAGCCCTGGGCGAGCTACCGCGCGCGCACCGTGATGTCGCCCGCGTCGGTCAGGGCGGCGATGGCCTGCGGGGCGAGGTCGTCGCGGATCACGCCCTCGACCTTCACGTTGCCGGCGGCGGTGTCGGCGTCCACGCGGTAGGGGCCGTAGGGGACGGTCACGCGGACGTCGCCGCCGTTGCTGCTGGCCTCCGTCCGGGCGGGCTCGCCGAAGAGGTCGAGCGAGACGTCGCCGCCGTCGGCGCTGGCGCGGACCGTGACGGGCTCGAGGCGATGGGTGCGGATGTCGCCCGACGTCGTCTGGATGTCGGCCCGGCCGCTGAGGCCGCGCAGGTCGACGTCGCCGGTGTCGGCGCGGACCGTCACGTCGACCTCCGGGGGCGCGTCGATGCGCAGGTCGCTGCGGCAGCGCAGCACGTTCTTCAGGCTGCCGCAGTGCGTCTCGATCGTCAGCACGCCGCCGGCGTAGCGCTCGCTGATCTGCGGGCGGTCCAGCAGCCACGCGTCGTGGCGCCGGATCATCACGTCGCGGGTGAGGCCGGCGCGGACGTCGACGTCACCGACGTCGGTCCGGACGACGATCTTGCGGACGTGGGCGGTCAGCGTCGAGCTCGTGTCGACGCTGCGGTGGAGCGTCTCGGACAGCGCGAACGCGGCCCCGCTCAGCACGAGCAGGCCGAGCGCGGCCAGGAGGACGATCCGGCGGGTCGACACAGCCGAGAAGGTAGACCTGCGGCGCGACCCCGGAGGTACGGCTGACACCCCTTCTTGCATCCCCACTGCAGGTGTCCCCCAACGGGGGATGTCCTGCTCAGACGCTAGCTTCTGCGCCCATGGATCCGGTCGCCGTCGCCCTCGATCAGCTCGAGATCAAGCTCGTGCGCGAAGGCGCCCGCGCGCCCGAGCGCTCGCGTCCCGGCGACGCGGGCTACGACCTGCGCTGCCTGGCCGCCGTGGCGCTCGCGCCGGGCGGCCGCGTGAAGGTCGACACCGGCGTGGCGATCGCGCTGCCGGCCGGCTTCTGCGGCCTGGTCGTCCCCCGCTCCGGCCTCGCGGCGCGGCACGGCGTCGTGCCGGCGCTCGGGCTGATCGATCCGAACTTCCGCGGCGAGCTGGCCGTCACGCTGCTGAACACGGGCGCCGAGCCGTTTCGTGCCGAGGCCGGCGACCGGATCGCCCAACTGCTCCTGCTGCCGTTCTGGGCCCCGGCGCTGGCCGTGGTCGACGAGCTGCCGCCGTCGCCCGACGATCGCGGCGTCGACGGCTGGGGCTCGTCGGGACGCTGACGCGGCATCCGGCGGTTCGTCTCTCGCAATCCGGGGCATCGCCGTGGATCAACACCCGATCGACGAGGAGCGACGATGGCAGACGTGAGCGTGGGACTGTTCGTGCGGCTGGAGGCGGCCGACGGCCAGAGCGAGGCCCTTGCGGAGTTCTTGCGCAGCGCGAAGGCGCTCGTCGCCCAGGAGCCCGGCACGATCGTCTGGTACGTGCTGCGGTTCGGGCCCACGACGTTCGGCATCTTCGACGCCTTCGCCGGCGAGGACGGCCGTCAGGCCCACCTCGCGGGCGCGGTCGCCCAGGGCCTGGCCGACCACCCCGAGCTCTTCGGCGCGCCGCCGTCGATCGAGCAGGTCGACGTGCTGGCCAGCAAGTAGGGCCCGGCGCGGCTACCGGCCGACCGCGAAGCGCGAGAAGCGCTCCGCGGTGGCCGCGGGCAGGCGGGCGAAGACGTGGACGCCGTCGGCGGTGTCCTCGCGCTGGAGGTCGCCGGCGACGTCGTGCAGCTCGGCGAGCCGGCCGCCCTCGGAGTAGGGCAGCAGGAGCTCGACGGGCTCCAGGGTGCGGACGAAGGCCTCCTCGATCGCGCGGCTGAGCTGCTCCAGGCCCTCGCCCGACAGGGCGCTGACCTGGATGCCGTCGGGATGCTGGAGCCACAGGGCCTGCCGGCGCTCCTCGTCGAGCGCGTCGACCTTGTTGAGGACGAGCAGCCGCGGCCGGTCGCCGGCGCCGATCGCCTCGAGCGTCTCCTCGACCGAGCGCAGCATCTCCCACAGCTCGTCCTCGTCGGCCGAGGCGTCGACGACGTGCAGGATCAGATCGGCGAGGCGCGTCTCCTCCAGCGTCGCGCCGAAGGCGTCGACCAGCTGGTGGGGCAGCTTGCGGATGAACCCGACGGTGTCGGTCAGCAGGTAGGGCCGGCCGTCGATCTGCAGCTGGCGCGTCGTCGGGTCGAGCGTGTGGAAGAGGCGGTCGCGGACGCCGACGTCGGCGCCCGTCATCGCGTTGAGCAGCGTGGACTTGCCGGCGTTCGTGTAGCCGGCGATCGCCACCTGCGGCAGGTGCGCGCGCTCGCGCTCGGCGCGCTGGACGGCGCGCGTGCCCTTGACGTGCTCGAGCCGGCGGCGCAGCGCGGCGATCCGATCGCGCGCCAGGCGGCGGTCGGTCTCGATCTGCGACTCGCCCGGTCCACGGGTGGCGAAGCCGCCGCTCGACACGCCGCCGAGGCGCTCGAGGTGGGTCCACAGCCCGCGCATGCGCGCGAGGTTGTACTCGAGCTGGGCCAGCTCGACCTGCAGCTTGCCCTCGGCCGTGTTGGCGTGCGCGGCGAAGATGTCGAGGATCGTCGCCGTCCGGTCGACGACCGACATCCCGAGGTCCTTCTCCAGGTTGCGCTCCTGGCGGGGGCTCAGCTCGTCGTCGACGACGACGACGTTGGCGTCGGCCGCCTTCGCGGCGTCCTTGACCTCCAGCAGCTTGCCGGGGCCGAGGTAGGTGTTGGGATGCGGCTTGTCGCGGTGCTGGACGGCCTGGCCGACGACGGCGACGCCCGCGGTGCTCAGCAGCTCGCGCAGCTCCGACAGGTCCTCGCCCTCGTCCAGCGCGGCGATCAGGTACGCGCGCTGCTTGGCGCGTCCTTCGGTCGGCGTGGCTCCTGAGCGGGTGGGTGTCGTGCGTCCATTGCGACTGCGTTCCATGTGCTACGTGAGTCTAGGTGCTTGGCATGGCCTGTCCAGGTGCCGCGACGCACCGGAAGTCGGACCCTGGCCCACCGCTCTGGCTAGTCAGTTGTGGGTGGTTGCCCTGGACAGATGATGCAGGTTGCCTGGGTACGGTCGGAGTAGCGTCGGGGGCCAAGGAGGTGGGCTGGTGTCGGAAGTGACCGGACGGCCAGAGGACTGGATCCGCATCGGAGCGGCGGCGGCGGCCCTCGGGGTCAGCGTCGACACCCTGCGGCGCTGGGAGCGTGACGGTCGGATCCAGTTCGAGCGGCGCGGGCAGCAGCGCTACCTGCGGGCCGACGAGCTGGCGGCGCTCCTGCGCGAGCGCGCGCGCGAGGGACGCTCCAGCGCGCGAAACCGGCTTCAGGGCATCGTGCTCGGGGTGCGGCGCGACGGCGTGATGGCCCAGATCGACATGGCGTGCGGCCCGTACCGGATCGTGTCGCTGATGTCCCGTGAGGCCGCCGACGACCTCGGGATCAAGCCCGGTGACCAGGCCGTGGCGCTGATCAAGTCGACGACGGTGGTCGTGGAGAAGCGCTGAGGGCGGGCGGGCGATAGCGTGGCGCTCCATGCCCGACGACGGCCTCGCCGAACGCCTCGCCGCCCGCGTACTGGAGCTCGTCGACGTCCCGTCGGAGTCGGGGTCCGAGGCGGCGCTGGCCGCCCACGTGCTCGACGTGCTGGCGCCGGCGGCCGGCGCCCGCGATGCTGGCGACACGTGCGTGGTGGCGGGCGCGACGGCCCGGGGCGACCGGTCGCTCGTGCTCCTCGCCGGCCACCTCGACACCGTGCCCGCGCAGGGCAACTTCCCGGGGTCGCGCGACGGCGACTGGGTGCACGGCCTCGGCGCCGCCGATATGAAGGCCGCGCTGGGCGTGATGATCGAGCTGGCCCTCGCCCCTCCGGACGCCACGGTCGACGTCGGGTTCGTGTTCTTCGGGCGCGAGGAGCTGCCGTTCGGCGACAGCGCGCTGACGCCGCTGCTGCAGCGCGAGCCCGGGCTGCGCGAGGCCGATCTGGTCCTCGTCATGGAGCCGACCGGCAACGGCCTGCACGCCGGCTGCGTCGGGAACATCAACGCGACGTGGACGTTCCGCGGCGTCGCGGGCCACAGCGCCAGGCCATGGCTGGCCGACAACGCGATCCACCGGGCCGGCCGTGGGATCGCGGCCCTGGCGGAGGTCGAGCCGGTCGACCACGCGTTCGCGGGCCTGACGTTCCGCGAGGTCGTCTCGGCGGTGACGATCCACGGCGGCGTCGCCCGCAACGTCGTGCCCGACGCCTGCGTCGTGGAGGTCAACATGCGCTACGCGCCCGGCACGAGCGCGGCCGAGGCCGAGGCGCGGCTGCGCGCGCTGTGCGAGCCGTTCGGGGAGGTGCGGATCGACGGAAACGCGCCGTCCGGTGCGGTGCCCGACGGCAACCCGCTCGTCGCGCGGCTGATCGAGACCGGCGGCCTGTCGGTCGCGCCCAAGCAGGCGTGGACGCCGGTCGCCGAGTTCGCGGCCGCCGGCGTCGACGCCGTCAACTTCGGTCCCGGCGATCCGCAGTACGCCCACCGCCGCGACGAGCGCGTGGCGGTCGCCTCGCTGGTCGACTCCTACAACACGCTGGTGAGGTTCCTGTGCGCCTGAACCCGGTCCTGGAGTCGCTGGGCACCTACCCGTTCGTGCGGCTGGACGAGGCCAAGCGCGACGCGCTGGCGCGCGGCATCGACCTGATCGACTTCGGCGCCGGCGAGCCCCGCGAGGAGACGCCGGCCTTCATCCGCGCCGCGCTGGCCGGCGCGCTGGACCCGGTCTCGACCTATCCGAAGGCCCACGGGCTGCCGGCGCTGCGCGAGGCGATCGCGAGCTGGGTGGGACGGCGCTACGGCGTCGCGCTCGATCCGGCGACCGAGGTGGTGCCGACGCTCGGCTCCAAGGAGGCGGTGTTCCACCTCGCGCAGGTGGTGGGCGGCGAGGCGGTCGCGGTGACCACGCCGGGGTATCCCGTGCCCGATCGCGGCGCGCGCTTCGCCGGGCGCGAGGTGGTCGAGCTGCCGCTCGATCCGGCACGCGGGTTCCTGCCCGACCTGGACGCGCTGGCGCCGTCGGTGCTCTCCCGGCTGGCGATCCTCTGGCTCAACTTCCCCAACAACCCGACGGGCGCGGTCGCGCCGATGGCGCTGCTGGAGCAGGCCGCGGCGCTGGCGCGCGAGCACGACTTCGTCCTGGCCTGCGACGAGGCGTACTCCGAGCTGTGGTTCGACGGCGACGCGCCCGTCTCGGGCCTGCAGCTGGCCGACCGCACGAACGTCGCGGTGCTCAACACGCTCTCCAAGCGCTCGTCGATGCCCGGCTACCGCTCCGGGTTCGTCGCCGGCGACCCGGCGCTGATCGCGGCGCTGAAGCGCTACCGGCCGAACGTCGGCGTCGCGCCGCAGGAGTTCGTCCAGCGCGCGTCGATCGCGGCGTGGAACGAGGAGTCGCACGTCGAGGAGGTCCGGGCGCGCTACCGGCGCAAGCGCGACCTGCTGCTGCCCGCGCTCCACGCCGCCGGCTTCCGCAGCGCCGGCGGGCACGGGACGTTCTTCCTGTGGATGACGACGCCCGACGGCGAGGACGACGAAGCCTGCGCCGTGCGCCTGCTCGAGCACGGCATCGTCTGCGCGCCCGGATCCTACTTCGGGCCCGGCGGCGCCGGCCACGTCCGCTTCGCGCTCGTCCCGACGCCCGAGGCCTGCGCCGCGGCGGCCAAGCGCCTGCGGTAGTTGGCGGCGCGGCGAGGCGCGGCCCGCGCACACAACCTCCACCGCCGCCGGCGCGTTCGCTGCGCTGGCGTTCGTGGCGTTCCGTTCGCGCGGTTGGATGGTGCGACGCGCGGTGCGGATCACGGACGAGAGCGAGCCAAGTGGTGGCGCCGGCGCTCCGGGCTCGTCCGCCGGCGTCGTGGGGTGGGTCATTCGGGCATGAACGGCCGTTCTGGACGACCGACGGCGGTTTGTGGTCGCAGGGCGACCCCCACCCGCCATCCGTGCGCGCCCCACCTTCGCGGACGACCGGCCGCGCCCGCGCCGCCGGCTCCGCTCGTTCTCGTCACTGACCCCAGACCACGTCCCGCGCCACGACGGCGCCAGCGCGGAACGCCGGTTGCGTCGTCCCTCGACGCCGCTCGCGGAACGCCGGTTACGTCGTCCCTCGACGCCGCTCGCAGCACCCGGGCGCTGGGCTCGTTGCTAGTTGGCGTGCAGCGCGGCGTTCAGGCCGCTCCACGAGGTGCCCGAGCGCGGCAGCACCTCGACGGCGCCGGTGACGCTGTTGCGGCGAAACAGGAGGCCGCTCGCGCCGGAGAGCTCCTTGGCCTTGATGGTCTCGCCCTCGGGCGTCAGGACCCTTGTGCCGGCGGTGACGTAGAGGCCGGCCTCGACGATGCAGTCGTCGCCGAGCGAGATCCCGAGGCCGCCGTTGGCGCCGATCAGGCTGCCCTTGCCGATCGAGATGATGTCCTTGCCGCCGCCCGAGAGGGTCCCCATGATCGAGGCGCCGCCGCCGATGTCGCTGCCGTCTGCGACGACGACGCCCTGGCTGATGCGGCCCTCGACCATCGAGGCGCCGAGCGTGCCGGCGTTGAAGTTCACGAAGCCCTCGTGCATGACCGTCGTGCCCTCGGCGAGGTGCGCGCCGAGCCGCACGCGGCGGGCGTCGGCGATGCGCACGCCCGACGGGACGACGTAGTCGGTCATCTGCGGGAACTTGTCGACCGACGTGACGCTCAGCGGCCGGTCCAGCACGCGGGCGCGCAGGCGGACGGTCTCCAGCGCTGCGGGATCCACCGGACCGCGGTTGGTCCACGCCACGTTGGGCAGCGCGCCGAAGATGCCGTCCAGGTTGATGGTGTTGGGCGCGACGAGCCGGCTGCTGAGCAGGTGCAGCCGCAGGTAGGCGTCGTGGACGTCGGCGGGCGGCGCCTGCAGGTCCTCGATGACCGTGAGGACCGCGGCGACCGTGACGCCGCGCAGCTCGTCGGCGCGAGCGGCGCCGGCGAACGCGCCGCCCCCGAGGTCGGTGGCCTCGGCGAACTTCAACGGACGCGTGCCACCGGGCGCGCCGGCCGGCACGCCGTCGAGGCCGAGGGTCGGCGAGAGGTACAGGGTGTCCAGGACGCGGCCCTCGGCCACGGTCGCGGTCGCCAGGCCGATCGCCCAGGCGCCGCCGGAGATGCGCTGCTGCTCGGTCATGTGACCTGAACCCTAGAGCGCTTGGAGATCGGCCAGCAGCTCGGGGCTCAGCTCGCCCGAGTAGACCGGCACGGCCCACCCGGTGAGCGTGAACAGCAGGCTCTCGTCGACGTCGACGGTCAGCTCGCCGCCGTCGAGCTCGACGGTCACCGGGCTGTCGCCGCCGTGCAGCACGTGGGCGATCGCGGCCCCGCAGGCGCCGGTGCCCGACGCGCTCGTCTCCCCCACGCCGCGCTCGAAGATCCGGGCGCGGACGCGGTCGGGCGCGAGCGCGCGGAAGAACGACAGGTTGGTGCGGTTCGGGAAGTCGCGATGCTGCTGGAGCGCGGGACCGATCGCCGCGAGGTCCAGCGCCTCGAGCTCGCCGGCGTCGGCCACGTGGATCGCGCACTGCGGGTTGCCGACCTGGACGTGCTGGAAGTGCCAGGTGCGGCCGCCGGCCTCCAGGGTGCCGAGTCCGTCGGGGCCCCCGGACGGGTAATCGGCCGACTGCAGCCGCGCGCGCCCCATGTCCAGCGTGCACGTCCGCTCGTCGAGGATCGTCGGGCGGATCTCGCCGGCGGCGGTCTGGATCGAGAACTGGCTCTGGTCGGTCCAGCCGGCGCGGCGCAGGTAGAGCACGGCCTCGCGGGCGCCGTTGCCCGACAGCTCGGCCTCGGAGCCGTCGGGGTTGAGGATCCGCAGGCGGGCGACGAAGCCGGGCGCGTCGGGCGGCGACAGCTCCAGGATGCCGTCGGAGCCGATGCCGTGGTGCATCTCGCAGAGCCGCTGGACGCGGGGCGGCGTGAGCGCGAACGGCAGCGCCTCGCGTTCGACGATGATGTAGTCGTTGCCCAGCGCCTGCCACTTGTGGAACCTCATCGGCGCGCGACGTTACCCGACGAGCTCGGTGGCGACGTCGCGCGGGTCGCGGCCGGTGATGTCGACCAGCTCGACGTCGGGCAGCTTGCGCAGCCAGGTGAGCTGCCGGCGCGCGTAGCGGCGGGTGCGCGTCTTCATCGCGTCGACGTCGCCGCGGAGCAGCTGGTCGAAGCCGAGCGCTTTTCGCGCGGTCAGCGAGGCGCCGGCGGCGTCGGCGGCGCGGACCTCGGCGAGGACGCCGGCAGCGACCATCGCGTCCACGCGCGCGTCGATCCGCGCGTGCAGGGCGGCGCGCTCCATCGTGAGCGCGATGAGCCGCGTCGGGTGGCGGGTGTCGTGCGTCCAGAGGCGGTTCTCGTCGGGGGCGGGCGGGCTCGGGAGCGCGCCCTGGACCTCGAGCTCGAGCGCCCGGACGACGCGATGGCGGTCGTGCGGATCGATCGTCGCGGCCGCCTCGGGTGCGCGCTCGCGCAGCTCGGCGTGCAGCGCCTCGGGCCCGCGGGCGGCGATTTCGGCCGTCAGGCGCTCCCGGACGCCGGGCGGCGGCGGCGGGCGCAGCTCGAGCTCGGCGAGCGCGGCGCGCAGGTAGAGGCCGGTCCCGCCGACGACGATCGGGGTCGCCCCTTCGCGCAGCAGCGTGTCGATCTCGGCGTGGGCCATCCGGGCGTATTGGGCGACGCTGAACGTGGCATCGACGGGGAGGAACGAGACCAGCCGGTGCTCGAGGCCCTCCTGCTCGGAGCGCGTGGCGGTGCCGGTGAGGATCTCGAGCCCGCGGTAGACCTGCAGCGCGTCGGCCGACACGGCGACCGGGCGCTCGCCGCGGTCGCGCAGGCGCTGGGCCACCGCCAGCGCGACGGCGGTCTTGCCGACGCCGGTCGGCCCGAAGAGGGCGAGCACTGCTTGGCCGGTTCCTGGGTCCGTCGACGGCACGTGGCGGAGCATGTCAGGCTTGCGCGCATGGAACTCCGCGGCTCGTCCGTCCTGCTCACCGGCGCCACCGGCGGCATCGGCCACGCGATCGCCCGGCAGCTGCACGCTGCGGGCGCCTCGCTGCTGTTGACCGGCCGGCGTGCCGACGTCCTCGAGCCGCTCGCTGCCGAGATCGGCGGCCGGGCGATGCCGGTCGATCTGTCGGACCGCGGAGAGGTCGACCGGCTGCTCGAGGACGCCGGCGCGGTCGACGTGCTGGTCGCCAACGCGGCCCTGCCCGCCTCGGGCGACATCCTGGACTTCAGCGTCGAGCAGATCGATCGGGCCCTCGAGGTCAACCTGCGCGCGCCGATGATCCTGTCGCGCGTGCTCGGAGAGCGGATGGTGGAGCGCGGGAGCGGTCACATCGTGCTGATCTCGTCGCTGGCGGGGAAGTCCAGCCAGCCGTCGAGCTCGATCTACAGCGCGACGAAGTTCGGCCTGCGCGGCTTCGGGCAGGGGCTGCGCGGCGACCTCGGCCCCCGCGGCGTCGGCGTCTCGGTCGTCTTCCCCGGCTTCATCCGCGACGCGGGCATGTTCCACGAGTCGGGCGCCAAGCTGCCCAAGGGCGTCGGCACGAGCACGCCCGAGGACGTCGCGGCCGCGGTCGTCCGCGCGATCACCACCGACAAGGGCGAGATCGACGTCGCCCCGATCGGCATGCGCGCCGGCACGACCTTCGCCTCCATCGCCCCCACGATCTCCGCCAAGGTCGCCAAGCGCCTGGGCGGCGACAAGGTGGGCGAGCAATTGGCAGCCGGCCAGGCCAACAAGCGCTAGACGGAGGGGTCGACGCGCAGCCACGGTTCGCGGCACGGCCGGGCCGAGGCAGCCTGAGGGGCGGTTGCCGTGCCGTCCGGCGCGATGGCGCAGCCGGCGAGAGACGTTCCGCCCAGGGGCAGGTGCGGTTTGCGGCCCGACCGGTCGTGGTTGACGGTCGCCGGCGAGCGCAGGCGTACGGCCGTACGTCAAGCCGGTGGCGGCCGTCAGGCGCGGGCGGGCGGCCCGCAAACCGTGCCTGCTAGAACAATGCTTCCTGCTCGGGTTCCGGTGTCCGGGGGGCGGCCGGCGCGCCTGGACGGCGGCGCATCAGCCGCTCCATCGGACGGTCGTCGGCGGGGTCGCGGCGGAACGGCCGCGCGCGGGGCGCCCCGCCGGCCCGCAGCAGCCCGCGGATGCGGTCGGACTCGTCCCGCGGCAGGTAGGCGCCGCGCGCGTAGAGCTCCTCGTAGTGCTCGACCAGATCGGGCCGGTAGGACTTCAGCCACTCCATGAACACCCCACGGACCTCGCCGCGCAGGTGCAGCCCGATCCCGCCGATGCTGGTCGCGCCGGCGTCGATCGCCGTCTGGATGATCTCCTCGACCTGCTTGGGGTCGTCGTTGATCCCCGGCATCAGCGGCGCCACGAGGATCCCCGTCGGGATCCCGTTGCGGTTGAGCTCCGCGACCGCCTCCAGCCGCGCCCGCGGGTTCGGCGTGTGCGGCTCGGTCGCGCGCCAGGCCTTCTCGTCGATCGTCGGCACGCTCAGGTTCGCGCTGACCTCGGTCACCTCGGCGATCTGCTTCAGCAACGGCAGGTCGCGCAGCACCAGCGGCGACTTGGTCAGCACCGAGCACGGATTGCGGAAGTCGCGCAACGCCTCCCAGATCCCGGGCATGAGCTTGTAGCGCCCCTCGACCCACTGATAGGGGTCGGTGTTGGTCCCCATCGCGATGTGCTCGCCCTTCCACGAAGGCCGCCGCAACTCCGCCCGCAGCACCTCCGGCACGTTGACCTTGACCACGATCTCGCGCTCGAAGTCGCGCCCGGCGTCGAAGTCCAGATATGTATGCGTTGGACGGGCAAAGCAGTTGTGGCTCACGACCCCGTTGGCGATGAAGTCCCCGGTGCCGGTCGTGATGTCGTACAACCGCATCGTGGTCCCAAGCGGCTCGATGGACCGCACGCCGAGCTTGGCCTTGGTCTTGATCGCCCGTCCTTCCAAACCCCACTTCCGGCTGATGGCCGGACCAGTGAGATGGAAGAACCGTAACTTCTCGACGAGGCCGCCCCGCACCCGCCCGCAGCGCACGCCGATGGCGTTGGGCGGCTCGACGACGCAGTCGAACCCGAACGACCTCAAGCAGCTCTCGGTCCACGACAGCATCGTGGGGTCCGCGTTGGAGATCCGCAGCGCCTCCGAGCCGCACGAGCCCTCCGCGTCGAAGATGCCCGCCAGGAAGCCCTTGCGCCATTGCGCGTCCGGCGACAGGGGCCACCGCGTGAGCTCCTCGATCGCCTCGACGTGGGCCCGTGCCGACGTCCGGATCGCGCGCACCGGACTGCGCGTGGCCGTCGCGGTGGCGAACGCGAGCTCGGTGGTGAGCACGCCGGCCGCGGCGAGGTAGGCGCTGGAGCGGTCGAGCGCCTCCTGGTCGATGAGCGCGAGGCGGAAGCGGTGGTGGTCGTCCACAGTCCGGCCGGGGCGTTGGTACGAATACCGGCCGAGGTGGCCATCCCCACGGACCATGCCGCACAAGTAACCGCGCCGGTACGCCTCGTTCTCCTCGGGCGCCTCCGCGAACCGTCCCGTGCCGAGGAGGTCAACGCCGGTCGTCAGATGCGGACGGCGCTGTGCTCCCTGCTCGGCGCCGAGCACGTGCTTCCACCCGCGGTTGGTGAGGAAGCGGTGGTCGGCGGACGCGATCAGCTCGGTGCCGTCCTCGAGCGTCACACGGTGGGCGGGCTTGACGCTCGACCAGTGCGCCCGGACGTGCGTGCGCACGTAGCGGCGGTAGTGCCCTTGGCGCTCGGTCCCGTAGATCTCGTCGCCGACGCGCAGATCCGCGAGCGCCCGGTGGCGCCCGTCGGCCATGAGCACCCGCGTGTCCCCGGAGACGCAGTACACGCAAGCGTGGCTGCAGCCCCTGTACGGGTTGATCGTCCATCGGAACGGCATCCGCGACGCCTCCGGCACGCGGTTCAGCGCCGACTTCGCGTGGATCTCGTAGAAGCGCATGTCGAGCGCTTCCGGGGCGTCGAACCGGCGGATGGTCGCCGGGTCGCGGTAGCCGGGAAGGCGGGCGCCCTCTTCGGCTTCGATCTTGAGGTTGTCCCAGCGCACGAACGTATGTTCGCACGCGGGGCGGATGGATGCGACCGACTAGGTCAGCGCCCTGGCCAGCAGCGACATCTCGCCGGCCAGCGTCTGCGAGGTCGCGGACGTGATCGCGACCGGCACGATCTCGCCGGGTTCGGCCAGGCCGGAGAAGTTCACGACCTTGCC
Organism: Baekduia sp.; assembly: GCF_035318805.1. GTDB lineage: Bacteria > Actinomycetota > Thermoleophilia > Solirubrobacterales > Solirubrobacteraceae > Baekduia. Next base: position 38,381 of record NZ_DATHDY010000136.1, on the reverse strand, counting down.
GTGTCCGATGCGGCCGCGCAGGCGCGCGGCGTCGGTGCGCGAGGAGCCCTCGACGAGCACGTCGAGCGTCCGCCCGACGAACCGCCGGGCCTGCTCGCCGGCGCGGCGCTGGATGACCTCGACCAGGCGGTCCATCCGCTCCACGCTGACCTCGTGCCCGACGAAGTCGGCGACGAGCTCGGCCGCCTCGGTCTCGCGCCGCGGCGAGTAGATGAACGTGAACGCACCGTCGAACCCGACCGCCTCGCAGACCTCCAGGGTCTCCGCGAAGTCCTCTTCAGTCTCCCCCGGGAAGCCGACGATGACGTCGGTCGTCAGCGCGATGTCCGGGTTGTGCTCGCGGATCAGCGCGACGCGGTCCAGGAACCGCTCGCGGTTGTAGGTGCGCCGCATCGCCTTGAGGATCCGTGACGAGCCCGACTGCAGCGGCAGGTGCATATGCGGGCAGACCGAGTCCAGCTCGGCGTGCGCGAGGACGACGTCCTCCTTCATGTCCTGCGGATGCGGGCTGGTGTAGCGGATGCGGTCCAGGCCGTCGATGGCGTCGAGCTCGTGCAGGAGCTGCGCGAACGACCCGCGGCCCGCCCCGGCCCTCATCTCACGCCCGTAGGCGTTGACGTTCTGCCCGAGCAGGGTGACCTCGCGCACGCCCTCGGCGACCTGGGCCCGGACCTCGGCGACGAGCTCGTCGAGCGGCCGGTCGACCTGGCGGCCCCGCGTCGAGGGCACGATGCAGTACGAGCACTTCATGTTGCAGCCGACCGAGATCTGCACCCACGACTGGAAGCTCCGGGCGCGCTTCTCGGGCAGGTGCCCGGTGAAGCCCTCGAACTCGAAGAACCCCTGCGCCGTCAGCGACTCGCTGGTCAGGAACTCCGCGAGCTTGTGGACCTGGCCAGGCCCGAACGCGACGTCGACGAACGGGAACCGGCGGAAGACGTCCTCCTTGACCGACTGCGCCCAGCAGCCGCCGACCCCGATGACGATCTCGGGATCGCGGCGCTTGTAGGACGCCGCCAGCTGCAGGTAGGAGATGAAGCGGCTGTCGGCCTTCTCCCGGATCGAGCACGTGTTGAACAGGATCAGGCCCGCGTCCTGCTGCTCGGCGGTCTCGGTGTAGCCGAGCGACTCGAGCATGCCCTTCATGCGCTCGGAGTCGTGCTCGTTCATCTGGCACCCGAAGGTGGTGACGTGGAAGGTCTTACTCACGGCCGCCAGAGGGTAGCTCTACTTGGCGTAATCCACCGCCCGGGACTCGCGGATCACCGTCACCTTGATCTGGCCTGGGTACTCGAGCTCCTGCTCGATCTCGCGGGCGATCGTGTGGGAGAGCGCGACGGCCTTGTCGTCGGTGATGGCCCCGGGCTCGACGATCACGCGGATCTCGCGGCCGGCCTGCATGGCGTACACCTTGTCGACGCCGTCGTGGCGGGTCGCCAGCTTCTCGAGGTCGCGCAGGCGCTTGACGTAGGCCTCCAACGACTCGCCGCGTGCGCCGGGCCGAGCGCCGGAGAGGGCGTCGGCCGACTGGACGATCACGGCCTCCACGGTCTGCGGCTCGACCTCGTTGTGGTGGGCCTCCATCGCGTGGGCCACGGCCTCGGATTCGCCGTGGCGACGGGCGAGGTCGCCGCCGACCAGAGCGTGCGGTCCCTCGATCTCGTGCGACACCGCCTTGCCGATGTCGTGCAGCAGCGCGGCGCGGCGCGCGGTCTTGGTGCTCGCGCCCAGCTCGGAGGCCATGAGCGCGGCGAGGTGCGCGCACTCGACCGAGTGCGCGAGCACGTTCTGCCCGTAGCTGGTGCGGAACTTGAGGCGGCCCAGGACCTTCACGAGCTCGGGGTCCAGCCCCTGGACGCCGGCCTCGAAGACCGCCTCCTCGCCCGCCTCCATCATGTGGCTCTCCAGCTCGGACTTCGCCTGGTAGAAGGTCTCCTCGATGCGCGCCGGGTGGATCCGGCCGTCTTGCAGCAGCTTCTCGAGCGTCATGCGCGCGATCTCGCGCCGCACGCCGTCGAAGGCGCTGAGCACGACCGCGTTGGGCGTGTCGTCGATGATGAAGTCCACGCCGGTGAGGTTCTCCAGCGCGCGGATGTTGCGACCCTCGCGGCCGATGATCCGGCCCTTCATGTCGTCACTGGGCAGTTGGACGACCGACACCGTGGTCTCGGCCGCGTGCGAGCCGGCGAGGCGCTGCATGGCGACGCTGAGGATCGAGCGCACGCGCCGCTCGGCGTCGCGCTTGGTCTCCTCCTCGACCTGCCGCAGGACGCGCACCGACTCGTGGCGCGCCTCGTCCTCGACGTCCTTGAGCAGCGCCTGCTTGGCCTGCCCGGCGCTGAGGCCGGCGATCCGCTCGAGCGCGCCCTCGCGCTCGACGCGCAGGCGCTCGAGCTCGGTCGCGTGCGCGCGCAGGTGCTGATCGCGCCGCTCCAGCTCGGCCTCGCGACGGTCGAGGTCCGCACTGCGCCGGTCCAGCGCGGCCTCGAGCGCGTGCGTGCGCTCGGCGCTGCGCTCCAGCTCCGCGGCGCGCCGCAGGAGCTCGGTCTCCTCGGGGGTCGCCGTCGCGCCGACGACCACGGCCCCGGGCATGGCCGCCACGGCGGGCCGCCCCCTGCCGTACACGACGGCGGCGATCACGATGGCCACACCGATGAGGCCCGCGCCGATCAGGGTTTCCATTTGGGTGTCCTCTCCCCAGCCGCCGATGGAGGCGACGCCTGGTCTCCGGTGCTGCGATCAGGGAGCGAGGGACGGGGCCGCCCGGGCGAGGTGGGCGGAGGGTCTCGGGTGCTGCGGGTGCCGGTCGCGCTCAGTGGTGCGCGGGTACGGCGGGCACTGCGGTACGAAACTGCTGGAACTTCTCAGGTTCGGTCGCCGTGGAGGGCCAGTTCTTCGCTGGCCGGGATCGTAGTACCGGACGGGTTGCGCGTGCAATCAGCCTGATCGGTGGGCCACTAGGAGACTGTGTCGCCATCGCGACTGGGGACCCACCTCCGGCGGCGACGGCCGGCCGTGGTGGGCCTCGGCCTCGCTGGCCGCCTACGGCACCCCTAGCCCACCCGGCGCGCGCCGACGAAGTGCGAGCCCCAGTAGCTGTCGAAGATCGCGTGGGTCATCACGCCGTGGGTGGTCGCCGAGACCGCCGTGGTCGGGCCGGTGGCCAGGCCGACGTCCGAGGCGCCCGGTCCCGCCGTGTTGAAGAACACGAGGTCGCCCGCCTGGATCGAGTCCTTGCCGACCGCGGCGCCGATCCCGTACTGCGCGAAGCTCGTGCGCGGGATCGAGATCCCGGCCTGGCTCATCGCCCAGCTGGTGAGCCCCGAGCAGTCGAAGGAGCTCGGCCCGGTGGCGCCCGAGACGTAGGGCGAGCCGATCTTGGACATCGCGGCCGCCACGGCCGCCTGGACGCCCGAGCCCGAGGTGGACGTCTTGGAGGCGGTGGACGTCGGGGAGTCGCTGCTCGTGCTCGCGCCGGTGGACGTGCTCATGGAGACGCCGAGCGCCTGGAGCGTCTGAGGGCCGACGATCCCGTCGACCGTCAGGGCGTGGGAGCGCTGATAGGCGACGACCGCCGCGCGGGTCTTGGCACCGAACACGCCGTCGGCGGAGAGGCCGAGAGCGCGCTGGACCGCGCGCGTGACGGAGGCCGAGGGCGCCGGCGCGGAGGCGGACGCGCCGAGGTCGGCCGTGCTCGCGCTCGCCGTGGCGCTGCCGCTCAGGCCCAGTGCCGCGGACGTCTTGGGTCCGATACGCCCGTCGACGGTGAGGCCGTGCGCCTTCTGGAACGAGCGGACCGCGGCCCGCGTCGCGGGGCCGAAGACGCCGTCGGCGGCCAGCCCGAGGGCGCGCTGCGCGGCCGCGACGGCGTCGCCGCGGGAGCCCGAGCGCAGGTCCCCGCCGGCTTGCGTGGTCTGGGCGGCCTGGGCCGCCCCGACGAGTGGCGCCGTCTGGCCGATGATGCCGGCGGCGATCAGCACCGCGGAGATGCGCGCGGTCGCGGCCTTCGGCAGCGCGATCACCCGCGCGGCCGCCGCCTGCCGCCGGCGCCGCGAGCGCGCCAGCGAGTGCTCCCATGGTTCGATCGCCCCCAGATCGCGGATGCCAGGCGGCTCGGCGAAGATCGCAAACCGGTCGTCCGGGCCCCGCAGCAGGCCGTCCATGATGGTCTGGGCGCACGCGTCCATCGAAGATGCTCCTCGGCTTGGGCGGCCTACGAGGTGAGCTGACGGGCTCGCGCAGTGCGCTACGCCGCTGGACGGCGGCGATTCGCCCCAGGACCGGCAGCGCCGATCCGAGTGGTTCCCCCGCTCCCGCCGTCCGGAGACGACGGGACTCGGCCTGGTCAATCAGGTCGGGCTACAGAACACCGCCCGGGGCAGGAGTTGCGGTGCGCGCGTCGAGACTCAGGATTGGGGTGGGCGCGGGCGGGTGTGGCGGGCCGCTCGCGGGGCGCCGGCGTGGCCGGGCGGGCGCGCGACGCGGGGCCGGTGCGGGCGTGGCTGGCGCTCCGCTCGAGGGCGGGGTGCGGGCGTGGCTGGCGCGCCGCTCAGGGCGCTGGTTGTGCTGCGGCGCGGGGTCTGGCAGCACCGACGAGTGCGCACGCGGTGCCCGGACGCTGGCGTGTCCTCCGCGGACGCCGCGGTAGCCGGGCGGGCGTCCGCGGGACGGATGGCGAGTTGACGTTGCATCTCAACGGCAAATCGCCATCCGTTCGGGCGGGCGTGGCGGGCCGCTCGCGGGGCGCCGGCGGGCGTTGCGGGCCGCTCGCGGGGCGCCGGCGGGCGTGGCGGGCCGCTCGCGGGGCCGGTGCGGGCGTGGCTGGCGCGCCGCTCGCGCGCTGGTTGTGCTGCGGCGCGGGGTCTGGGAGCACCGACGAGTGCGCAAGCGGTGCCCGGACGCTGGCGTGTCCTCCGCGGACGCCGCGGTAGCCGGGCGGGCGTCCGCGGGACGGATGGCGAGTTGACGTTGCATCTCAACGGCAAATCGCCATCGTCGGCCGGCGAGCGGCACCTAGCCGTTGTATCTCAACGTCCAGGTGCCTTTCGCCGCCGCCACAAGACGGACGGCGAGTAGGGGTCGTATGCCGACCCCCACCCGCCATCCGTCAGCCATTCGCGCCCGAACGACCCCGACCCCGGCGCCGGCGGAGGACACGGGGCGCCGGCGCCTCCCGGTCACGCACTCCTCATCGCCCCCGGACCACGCCCCGCACCACCACCCGCGCCCCGAGCGGAGCCCCAGCCACGCCACGCGCCGCCGCCACAAGACGGACGGCGAGTAGGGGTCGTATGCCGACCCCCACGCGCCATCCGTCAGCCATTCGCGCCCGAACGACCCCGACCCCCCGGCGCCGGCGGAGGACACGGGGCGCCGGCGCCTCCCGGTCACGCACTCGTCATCGCCCCCGAACCACGCCCCGCGCCACCGCCAGCGCCGCGAGCGGAACGCCAGCCGCGCCCCGCCCCGCCGCCACAAGACGGACGGCGAGTTGGGGTCGTATGCCGACCCCCACCCGCCAGCCGTCAGCCAATTCGCCCCCGAACGACCCCGACCCCCGGCGCCGGCGGAGCACACGGGGCGCCGGCGCCTCCCGGTCACGCACTCGTCATCGCCCCCGGACCACGCCCCGCGCCACGCCACCGCCGCGAGCGGAGCGCCAGCCACGCCAGCCCCGCCCCGCCCCGCGCCCCCCCCCTCACCGCCCCAGCCGGTACAGCACATGCGGCAGCCCGGCATGCACGATCTCGCGCTCGTACTCCATGCCCAGCTTCTCCATCACCGCGCGTGACGGACCGTTGGCCGGCGTGGTGAACGCGACGACGTCGTCGAGCTCGAGGACCTCGAAGGCGACGCGGACCGCCTCGCGGGCCATTTCGGTCGCATAGCCGCGGTTCCAGACCTCGGAGGCGAAGAACCATGCGAGCTCGACCTCGGGCCGGCCCTCGACGGTCGTGTGCGACAGGCCGGCGTCGCCGACGGGCACACCGGACTCGAGCACCGTCCAGCGACCGAAGCCCCAGCGCTCCCAGTGGCGGATCGCCGCCTCGACCTGCGCGCGGGCGTCGTCGGCCGTCCGCAGATGCTCGGGCCAGGCCGCCTCGTCCACCGCCGGGTCGGTGTACCACCGGACCCACGCGTCAGCGTCGCCCTCCTCGGGCCTGCGCCCCACCAGCCGCGCGGTCGCGACCCGATCGATGCCGAAGTCGCCCGGCAAACGCGCGCCCTCAGCGGCGGCCGTAAGCCCGGATCGCGTCGTAGGCGACCTCGAGCTCGTAGCCCTTGCGGACCAGGAACCCGAGCGCCCGCTCGCGGTCGCGATCGGTCTCGGGCGGCTCGCGGAACCGGCGCGACAGCACGGTCAGCGCCGCCTCGAGCTCCCCACCGTCGTCGCGGTCGGCCAGCGCGGCCTCGACGAGGTCGCCTGCGATTCCCGACGAGAGCAGCTTGCGCTCGATGCGCTCGTTGCCCCAGTGGTCCAGGGTGCGCCGGTCCTCGACGAAGCGCCGGGCGAACCGCGCGTCGTCGAGGTAGCTCAGCTCCAGCAGCTCGGCGATCGTCTGCTCGATCGTGTCCGGCTCGACCCGCTTGGCCTCCAGGTGCCGCCGCACCTCGAGCACCGTGCGATCACGGAACCCGAGGTAGCGGTAGCTGAGATCCAGCGCGTGCTGCAGGCGCGCTTCGGGAGTCGTCTCGGTGATCATCCGTCTGGCGCCGCGGGACGGTGCTCACGGGCCGCGGGGATCTCCGGGACGGCTCCCAGAGGATCGAGGGCCCGCTCGGCGGTCGTCACGACCGGCCTCCCTGCGTCGCCTAGGCGGCCGCGGCAGTCGTGCGCTCGGCCTTGATCTCGCCGGTCACGGGATCGACGCCCTCGGGGATCTCGTCGCGGTCGATCTCGGCAACGAGGTCGCGGTTGAAGTCGAGCGCCTCGTAGACCTTGGCCTCGATCTCCTTGGCGATCTCCTGGTGCTCGTCCAGGAAGCCCTTGGCGTTGTTGCGCCCCTGGCCCAGGCGATCCTCGCCGTAGGAGAAGAACGAGCCGGACTTCGTGACGATGTTGTGCTCGATCCCGAGGTCGAGGATGCAGCCCGAGCTCGAGATGCCCTTGCCGAACTCGATGTCGAACTCGGCCTGGCGGAACGGCGCCGCCACCTTGTTCTTGACGACCTTCACGCGGACGCGGTTGCCCACGGCCTCCGTGCCGTCCTTCAGCGTCTCGATGCGCCGGATGTCGAGGCGCTGCGACGAGTAGAACTTCAGCGCGCGACCACCGGGCTGCGTCTCGGGCGAGCCGAACATGACGCCGACCTTCTCGCGGATCTGGTTCGTGAAGAGGCAGAGCGTCTGGGTGCGGTTCAGGTTGCCGGCGAGCTTGCGCATCGCCTGGCTCATCATCCGCGCCTGCAGGCCGACGGTCTGGTCGCCCATCTGGCCCTCGAGCTCGGCGCGCGGCGTCAGGGCCGCGACGGAGTCGATCGCCACGAGGTCGACCGCGCCGGAGCGCACCAACATGTCGCAGATCTCCAGCGCCTGCTCGCCGTAGTCGGGCTGCGATACGAGCAGGTTGTCGATGTTGACGCCGATCTGCTGGGCGTACAGCGGGTCCATGGCGTGCTCGGCGTCGATGAACGCGCAGACGCCGCCGAGCCTCTGGGCCTCGGCGAGCACGTGGTAGACGAGCGTCGTCTTGCCGGAGGACTCCGGCCCGAAGACCTCGACGATGCGGCCGCGGGGCATGCCGCCGATGCCGAGGGCGAGGTCCAGGGACAGCGCCCCGGTCGGGATGGCGTTGACCTTGACCTGCGCGCCCGGGTCGCCCATGCGCATGACCGAGCCCTTGCCGAACTGGCGCTCGATCTGCGTCAGGGCGCCGGCCAGCGCGGTGTCGCGGGCCTTGATGGCCTTTTCGTCGGTAGCGGGCATGCGGGTGAAGCCTCTCTCTTGCGCGGAAGTGCAACCAGTGTGCGGGTCGCGTCGGACGGAAACTGGGACGGCCCGAACCGTACGCACGTTCGTGTCACGACACGCGCGCGCCGCGTCACGATTCGGCAGCGAACTCCGCACGGGCCAGCGGCTCGTACCGCGCCGGACCACCGCCCAGCCACGAGCGCAGCAGCACCAGCGCGGACGGCTGCAGCGGCCGGTCGGGGAAGTCGGGCAGCCGGTGATTCGGAGCCGTCCAGCCGTGGCGCACGCGGGCGACCGTCAGGTGCGGGCGGAACGTCCGCCGCTCCCGCACGTGGCCCAGATCCTCCAGACCCTCCCACAGCCGCTCGTGCAGGGCCCGCAGCACGCCGGTCTCGTCGGCCACCGCCACCGTCAGCACGTGCGGCTTGCGCGGTGAGAGCCACAGCGCCCCCGCCGTCCGCAGCGGGACCGGCGCGGCGACGCCGTCCAAGCCGGACACCAGCTCCGACAGCGGCTCGATCTCGTCCATCGCCCGATGACCCAGGAACGCCATCGTCAGGTGCACGGCGTCGGGCGACACCACGCGCATCCCGCGGTCGGTTCCCACCACCTCCTCGGCCCACCCCACCAGCGACCGGCGGTCCTCCTCGCCGATCTCCAGGGCGACGAAGAGGCGCGCGCTCAGGGCTCGGCCCGGTCCCCGTCGCTCTCACCCTGCAGCAGCCGGCGCACCAGGTGCATGGCCACGGTCGTCGAGCGATCCCGCACGTCGAAGCGCCCGCCGGGCAGCACGACCCGTCGCGTCAGCCGGCCACCGCCCCGCGCGGCGACCGAGAAGCACACCGTCCCCACCGGCTTGTCCGGCGTGCCCCCGCCCGGGCCCGCGATCCCGGTGATCCCGACGCCGACGTCGGCGTCCAGCGCGGCGATCGCGCCGTCGGCCAGCGCCTCGGCGACCTCGACCGACACCGCGCCCACGCGCTCGATCAGCGCGGGATCGACGCCCGCCAGCGCCACCTTGGCCTCGTCGGAGTAGACGACCAGCCCGCCGCGGACGTAGTCCGAGGATCCCGGCAGGTCGGTCAGCCGCCCCGCGAGCAGCCCGCCCGTGCACGACTCGGCCGTGGCGATCGTGCGGCCCGCGCGGGCGCCGTCGCCGCGCAGCAGCGCCGCCACCTGCTCGTCGACCGACGAGCCGTCGTCGGAGAACAGCGTGCCGGCGTGGCGGTCGCGCACCACCGCCGCGAAGGCGTCGTAGATCGCCTGCTGCGGCGGCTCGAACCGGGTGACGACCTCCACCTCGCCGCGGCGCAGGCAGGTGGTGATCTCCAGCGCATCCAGGTCGACCCCCGCATCGCGGGCGCGCACGAGCGTCTCGGCGATCTCGGACTCCGGGATCCCGAACAGGCGCAGCGTGTGCTGGCGGTAGACCGTCGCGCCCGCCACCGCGGCGCGAAACGGCGCGGTGTCCACCGCGGTGGCCCACATCGGCTGCAGCTCGCGCGGCGGCCCCGGAAGCACGACGACGACCGGTCCGGATCGTCCCGCCGCCGGCGGCACGATCAACCCCGGCGCCGTGCCCACCGGCTCCAGCACCGTGGCGCCGTCGGGCACCAGCGCCTGCTTGCGGTTCGAGCGCCGGATCGCCTCCTCGTCGAGATCGGGCCAGCGCACGCGCAGCCCCTCGAGGATCGCCCAGATGCGGCCCTCCAGCGGCTCGTCGAGCGCCATCGGGCGGCCCTGGAAGTCTGCGACCACTTGGGCGGTCAGGTCGTCCTCGGTCGGCCCCAGGCCGCCGCTGGTGACGATCAGCCGCACGCCCGCATCAGCGAGCCAGCGCAGCGCGTCGGCCACGTCGGACGGCCGGTCGCCCACGACGATCGTGTGCGCCTGGTCGACCCCGAGCTCGCGCAGGCGCTCGGCCAGGAACGGCCCGTTGCGGTCGGCCACGCGTCCGGTCAGGACCTCTGTCCCCGTAACGACGATGCCGGCCCGGACGCTCATCCCGCGCAGTCCGGCGCCGTGGTCGCGTCGACCCGCTTGAAGGTCGTGCGCGTGATGGTGAACGCCACCGGGCTCGCGTTCGGCACGCTGCGGATCTTGCCGTTGATCCGCAGTCGCACGTTGCCGTTGCCGAGCTTCAACCTGAAGGACTTGGAGCGGTACGGACCGGCCGTGCTGTTCTGCTGCAGCGTGGCGCCCGGGATGCGCGCCTGGCCCGCGGCATCGACGAGGCAGACCGACACCGGGCCCGGGCCCGTCGCGATCACCTGCATCCGCACCAGGCGCGACGAGGACGAGGCCTTCGACGAGGACTGCTTCTTCGACGACGTGGTCGACGTCTTCGTCGTGCTCGCCGGCACGCGCGTCGTCGTCGTGCGGCTGGTCTGCGTGCCGACGGACGCCGAGCCGCCGTTGTTGCCGCCGCCCCGGCCCAGCAGGTACAGCGCGCCGAGCAGCAGCACGACGACCACGCCCACCACCACCCCGCGCGGCACGCCGCGCGGCTCCTGATGGCGCACGGGACCGCCGCGGCCGCCGCCGCCTCGCCGGCGCGGCGAGCCGATCGGCATGAGGTCGTGATCCGACGGCCGCTCGTGGCGGAGCTTGTACTCCTCCAGCAGCAGCTTGGCGTCGAGGTCGAGCGCCTCGGCGTAGGTCCGCAGGAAGCTGCGCACGTACGCCGGGCCGGGCAGCAGCCCCCACTCCTCGTTCTCGAGCGCCCGGAGGTACTTGGCACGGATCTTCGTCTCGGCTTCGATATCCGAGATGTCGATGCGGGCGCGCATGCGCGCCTCGCGAAGTGTGGCCCCGATCTCCGGCATGCGTGGGCCCGCAGTCTATGGAGCGGCCTACGAAGGCCGGTCGCCGGCTGCGGCGGCGTCGTCGTCCTCGCCGCCGGGCAGCGGCGGCGGGAGCTCGACGTCGGCCTGCGGGGCGACGTCGCCGCGCTCCGCCAGAGCCGCCAGCACGCGCGGCACGTCGGACTCCGTGATGAGCACCTGGCGCGGCTTGGAGCCCTCGTAGCCCGAGATGACGTTGCGGCGCTCGAGCATGTCCATCATGCGCCCCGCGCGGGTGTAGCCCAGGCGCATCCGGCGCTGCAGCATCGAGGTCGACGCGGTGCCCATCTCGACGACGAGCTGGATCGCCTCGGCCAGCAGCGGATCCTCGTCGGGGTCCTTGCCGTCGGCCTCGTCGCGGCCGCCGTCGGACGCCTCGGCCGCGACCTCCTCGAGGAGGTCGGCGCGCAGCTCCGGCTCGCCCTGGCGGGCCCAGAACTCGGTGATCTGGGCGACCTGCGCCTCGTCGATGTAGGCGCCCTGGATGCGCTGCAGCTTGGACGAGCCGACCGGGGAGAACAGCATGTCGCCCATGCCCAGCAGCGACTCGGCGCCGTTCTGGTCGAGGATGACGCGCGAGTCGATCTGCGAGCTCACGGCGAACGCGATCCGCGACGGCACGTTGGCCTTGATCATCCCGGTGATCACGTCCACGCGCGGGCTCTGCGTGGCGAGCACGAGGTGGATGCCGACCGCGCGGGCCTTCTGCGCGATCCGGATGATCGAGTCCTCGACGTCGCCCGGCGCGACCATCATGAGGTCGGCGAGCTCGTCGATCACGCACAGGATGTAGGGAAGGCGCTTCTCGCCCTCCTCCTCGCGCACGCGGTTGAGCTCGTTGAGCGAGCGCGTGCGCTTCATGGCCATGATCCCGTAGCGCCACTCCATCTCGCGGACGAGGTTCTGCAGGGCGTTGGCGGCGAGGCGCGGCGACGTGATCACCGGCGTCAGGAGGTGCGGGACGTCCTCGTAGTGGTTGAGCTCGACCTGCTTGGGGTCGACCAGCACGAGCCGCGCCTCGTCGGGCGTGGCGTTGAGCAGGATCGACGACAACATCGCGTTGATGCACGCCGACTTGCCGGCGCCGGTCGTGCCGGCCACCAGGATGTGCGGCATCTTGGCCAGGTCGGCGCCGATCGCCTTGCCGGAGACGTCCTTGCCCAGCCAGACCGTGAGGGGCGAGTGACCCTCGGGCCGCGCGCGGAAGACGTCGCCGAGGTGCACGATGCGGCGGTCGCGGTTGGGGACCTCGATGCCGACGGCCTGCTTGCCGGGGATCGGGGCGAGGATGCGGATCTCGGTCGCGGCCAGCGCGTAGGCGAGGTCGTCCTTGAGCTGCGCGACCTTGCTCATCTTCACGCCGGGCGCCAGGCGCAGCTCGTAGCGCGTGATGTGCGGGCCGCTGACGGTGCCGACGACCTGTGCCTCGACGTTGAAGTGGCTCAGCGCCTCGACCAGCGACGCGGCGACCTTCGCGTTGCCGCTGGTGTCGGGGCGGATCTGGTCGCCGGTGGAGCGCTGGAGCACGCGCGGATCCGGGACGACGTACTCGATGTCCTCCTCGTCGTCCTCCCCGCGCGCCGCGGGCAGCTCGAGTTGGCGCGGCTTGCCGTCGTCGGCCGGATCGTCGACGTGGTCCTCGGAGAGCACCGCCTCCTGCACCGCCGCGTCCAGCGGATCGGGCTCCTCCTCCTCCTCGACGGCGCCGCCCAGGTCGGGCAGGTCCGGCTCCTCGACCTTCGCGCGCTTGGCCTTCGCGCCCTTGCGCCTGATGCGGGGCTCGTCGAGCTCCGCGGCGAGGTCGTCGGGCGTGGGCGCCTCGTCGTCGCCGAAGATGTCGGGGTAGCGCTCCTCGCCGTCGAGCGCCGGCGCCTCGACGTGCGTGGCCTTGACGACCACCTCGTCGTCGCCCGGCTCCGGGACCCGCACGCGCGGGCGAGCGCCCGCGACGGTCGCGCCCTTGGGGGCCGAGGCCGCCGCCGCACGGCGCCCCGCGGTGGTCTCCGGCGTGGCGGACCGCCGCAGGCCCATCGCGTCCGGCGCGGTCCGCAGCACGCGGGTGGTGTCGGCGACGCTGGTGCCGGTGGCCTTCAGCACGCCGGCGACCGAGGCGCCGGTCAGCAGCAGCACGCCGGCCAGCAGCAGGAAGAGGGCGAGGATGTGGGTGCCGATCGTGCCGATCAGCGTGCTCGACGTGTAGAACAGCGCCTCGCCGAGGTAGCCGCCGCGGTCGCGCAGGAACTCGTCGTGCCAGTACCCGTGGCGCACGCCTTCGGGGCCGACGCCCAGCGTGCCCGCGGCGAACATCAGTGCGAGCGCGAGGACGAGGAGCAGCCCGCCGGACTTGAACGGCCGCACCGAGGGCAGCACCGGGCGCAGCACGATGACCGCGCCGGCGGCGATGACGCCCAGGGGCGCCACGAACCGCAGCGCGCCGAAGCACAGCGCAAGCCCGTCGAGGACGGCATCGCCCGCCCGCCCCCCGTCCCAGCCGAAATACAGCGGGAACGCGAGGAAGACGCCGCAGGCCACCAGCGCGAGGCCGAAGAGGTCGAGGTGCCGCTGCTCGATGACGGGCAGGCGGGGCGCCCAGGTCGCCGACGATCGCCGCGCGCGGGTGCGCGAGGCCGGCTTGCGCTTGCGCGCGGCCGACGAGGCGGTCGTCTTGGACTTGGGGGCAGGCTTGCGCTTGCGCGGGGCGGGGGTGCGGGTCGTGGCCATAACTCGGACCACCTGCTTCGACGCCGTCCGCGGCGTCCCTGCCGCGACGTCAAAGCGTCGCGGCGGCGAGCAGTCCGGCGACGGCGTCCGGCGCCATCGGCCGTGCGAAGTGAAAGCCCTGCGCGGCGTGGCAGCCGATGTCGGCGAGCACGTCGGCCTGGGCGGCGTGCTCGACGCCTTCGGCCACGCACTCCAGGCCGAGGCCGGCCGCCAGCCGGACCACGGCCTCGACGATCGCGGCGTCCTCGGGGTCGTCGACCACGCCGTCCACGAACGACTTGTCGATCTTCAGCGTGTCGACCGGCAGCAGCTGGCGCAGATGGCGCAGCGACGCGTGCCCGACCCCGAAGTCGTCGACCGCCACACGGACGCCGATGGCCTTCAGCTCGGCGAGCATCGCCCGCGCGCCGTCGGCGTCGGCCAGCAGCGCGGTCTCGGTGACCTCCAGGCACAGCCGCCGCGGCGGCACGCCCGTGCGGGCCAGCACGCTGCGCACGACATCGGCGAAGTCGCCGTCCTCGAGCTGGCGCGCCGAGACGTTGACGGCGATCTCCAGCGCGTCGCTCTCCCAGCGCATCGCCTGCGCGCAGGCCTCGTGCAGCACCCACGCGCCGATCTCGACGATCTGCCCCGTGCGCTCGGCGATCGGGACGAACACGCCGGGAGGCACGGTCCCGAGGCGCGGATGGCGCCAGCGCAGCAGCGCCTCGACGCCGACGACCGCGCCGCCCGGCAGCGCGACCTGCGGCTGGTAGTCGAGGTAGAGCTGGCCGCGGCCCGGCGCCTCGCGCAGCGCGCTCTCGAGCTCGAGGCGCTCGACGGCGCGGGCGCGCATGGAGTCGTCGAAGACCTCGCAGCGGTCCTTGCCCAGCTCCTTGGCGCGGTACATCGCGGCGTCGGCGTCCTGCAGCAGCGACGCGGCGTGTGTCGCCTCGCGGTCGCGGTCACGGTCGCGATCGCCGGCGAGCGCGACACCGACGCTGGCGGTGACGAACCGCGCCTCGCCGTCGAGGTCGATCGGCGCCCGCAGGGCGTCGGCCAGCCGCTCGACGATCCTCAGCGCCTGGCGCTCGCCCGTGACGCCGGGCAGCAGGATGCTGAACTCGTCGCCGCCGAAGCGCGCGATCACGTCCTGCGGGCGCACGGCCGAGCTCAGGCGCTGCGCGACGGCCTCCAGCAGCCGGTCGCCGGCGGCGTGGCCGAGCGAGTCGTTGACGACCTTGAAGTCGTCGACGTCGACGAACAGGACTGCCACGTGGGCGGCGGCCCCCGCCGGCGAGGCGGCGCAGCGCTCCAGGGCATCGTCGATCCGCTGCACGAACGCGCGGCGGTTGGGCAGGCCGGTCAGCGGATCGTGGTGCGCCTGCCAGAGCAGCTCGTGCCGGAAGCGATCCGCGCTGGCGCCGGCCTCGATGCGCGCGGCCTCGTTGGAACGCCAGCTGACGAGGTTGACCCCGGCCAGGGCGGAGATGAACCCCGCGTGGATCAGCGCCCACTGCAGCGGGTGCTGCGCAGCGTCGGCGTGGGTGCCGTAGACCGACTTCGGGTCCAGCACGCCCATGATCCCGTGGTGGACGAGGACGTACCCGCACGCCAGGCCCCACGGGACCCAGTCCTCGTACAGCGAGAGCAGCGCGACGACGACGAAGAAGTGGAAGTGGGCCTCGGTGACCCCGCCCCACAGGTGGGTGAAGACCGCCGAGCAGGTCACGAGCCCGAGCGCCCCGAGCGACGCGCGCCCGCGGCGATCGAAGCGGTGGGCGGTCGCGCCGGCGGCGCAGAGGACGACCGGCAGCACGTCCAGCAGGCCGTGGCGCAGCGCGTAGCCGCGGGCGACGGCGAAGGCCGGGAGCGCGAGCACGTGCAGCCACAGGAGCCAGACGACCGCGCGATGGCGCGCCTCGAAGGCGGCATCGGGCAGCGTGCCGCCGACCGGAAGCCAGTCGCGGGCGAGGGCCGAGCGGGTGCGGGTGGGGGTCCCCACCACCTCTGAATCGGCACGCGGTCCCGGATCTTGCCCCGGACGGGTGGTCTGGGCCGGGAATCCCCGTCCGGCGAATCGTCCTGCCCTTGACCTGCGCTTGAGAGTTGGCCCTACCCTTCCAGTGTGATCGACGGTCATGACCGGCAGGCACGCGTGCTCATCGTCGAGGACGACGACGACATCGCACAGGTCCTCCAGCGCTCCCTGCGGCTGGAGGGCTACGAGACGCGCATCGCCGGAGATGGCGAGGCGGCGCTCGGCGCGGCCGCCGACTTCGTGCCCGACCTCGTGCTGCTGGACCTCGGCCTGCCGAAGATCGACGGCATGGACGTCGCGCGGCGCCTGCGCGCCTCCGACGACGTGCCGATCCTCATGCTGACCGCGCGCGACGCGCTGGAGTCCCGCGTCGAGGGCCTCGACGCCGGTGCCGACGACTACCTCGTCAAGCCGTTCGAGCGCCAGGAGCTGCTGGCCCGCCTGCGCGCGCTGCTGCGCCGCCGTCCCCCGCGCGGGACCGCGTCGCTGGTCGTGGCCGATCTGTCGCTGAACCCCGACACCCACGAGGTGCGCCGCGGCGACCGCACGGTCGAGCTGACCCAGCGCGAGTTCGAGCTCCTGGAGTACCTGATGCGCAACGAGCGCATCGTCGTGCCGCGCCAGCGCCTGCTCGAGGACGTCTGGGGCTACGACCCGTTCGCGACCACGAACACCATCGAGGTCTTCGTGTCCAACCTGCGCCGCAAGCTCGAGGGAGGCGGGGAGCCGCGCCTGCTGCACACGATCCGCGGCGCCGGGTACGTCCTGCGCGCATGAGGGCGCTGCTCAGCACGCTCTCGATCCGCTGGCGTCTGGCGCTGCTCTCGGCGGGCTTGACGTTCGTCGTGCTGTGCGCGTTCGCGGTGGTCATCGGCCAGCTGACGGCGTCCGGCATCCGCAGCGACTTCCGCAAGGAGATGACCACGGCGGTCGTCAACCTCCGCGATCGCCTGGACTTCCAGTTCGTCAACGGCCGTCCGCAGATCGCCGCGCCGCTGGTCACCACCTACGCCGCGTCCAACCGCGCCGTCATCCGCGTCGTGCTTCCCAACCGCGTGGTGATCGCCCAGACGCCCGGCGCCCCGAACTTCGAGCAGCTCGGGCTGAAGGCCGGGCAGACCGGGCAGGTCGGCGGCTACCGCGTCGACACCCGCCCGACCGTCCTGAAGGTGCAGGACAAGGACTCGATCATCGCGCTGCACGCCTACGTGCAGTACGCGCGGCTCGTCGGCCCGGTCGAGGACCGGATCCATCGCGTGCGCGTGTTCCTGCTGTTCGGCGTGCTGCTGGGGTCGGGGCTCGCGCTCGCCCTGGCGCTGGCGCTCTCGCGCCGTGCGCTGGCGCCGATCACGCGCCTGACGTCGACGGCGCGCGACATTGCCAACACGCGGGACCCCAACAGGCGCGTGCCGATTCCCGACACCGAGGACGAGGTTGCCGAGCTGGCCCGGACGCTGGACGAGATGCTCCAGGCGCTGGAGTCCTCGCGCGCCGAGGGCGAGGCGATGCTCGTGCGCCAGCGGCAGTTCGTCGCCGACGCCAGCCACGAGCTGCGCACCCCGCTGACGAGCGTGCTGGCCAACCTGGAGCTTCTGGCCGAGGTGCTCGAAGGCGAGCGCGGCGACGCCGCCCGCTCCGCGCTGCGCTCCACCCAGCGGATGCGACGCCTGGTCGCCGACCTGCTGCTGCTCGCGCGCGCCGACGCCAAGCGCGAGGTGCCGCACCAGCCGACCGACCTCGGCCGCGTCCTGGTCGAGGCGGCCGCCGAGCTGGGGCCGATGGCCACCGAGCACGTGCTGAGCGTCGACGCCCGGCCGGTGCAGATCGACGGCGCGCGCGACGAGCTGCACCGCCTCGCGCTCAACCTGATCCAGAACGCCGTGCAGCACACGCCGCCGGGCACGCACGTCCAAGCGTCGGTCAGCCAGGACGGCGGGCGGGCGCGGCTCGTCGTCGTGGACGACGGACCGGGCGTGGCGCCCGACCTGCGCGACGAGGCCTTCGGGCGCTTCGTGCGGGCCGAGGGCGACCGCGGCGGCTCGGTGGGCCTGGGCCTGTCCATCGTCCGCGCGGTGGCGCGCTCCCACGGCGGCGACGTCGTGCTCCAGTCGCCGCCGGAGGGCGGTGCGCGCTTCGTGGTGACGCTGCCCGCGCTGCCGGCCACGACGGACGCCGGCTCCGACGAGCCGGCCACCGCCACGGCGCACTAGGAGACTGTGTCGCTGTCGCGACTGGGGACCCACCTCCGGCGGCGACGGCTGGCCGTCGTGGGCCTCGGCCTCGCTGGCCGCCTACGGCACCCCTCGGGCTGCGTCAGACTTCGACGACGACCGGGAGCACCATCGGGCGCCGGCGCAGCCGCTCGTACACGAACTTCGCCAGGTCGTCGTGCAGCGTC
This sequence comes from Baekduia sp., assembly GCF_035318805.1. GTDB lineage: Bacteria > Actinomycetota > Thermoleophilia > Solirubrobacterales > Solirubrobacteraceae > Baekduia. The sequence continues at coordinate 20,488 of NZ_DATHDY010000136.1, read as the reverse complement.
TGCTGCAGGAGGTCGATCTCGCGGATCTCCTCCTTGGCCGCGCGCTCCAGCGAGTGGTTGACCGTCTCGCGGATGTCGCCCAGCAGCCCCTCGGCGTCCTCGGAGTAGGGCACGCCGCGGAAGATGATCTCGGGGTCGGCGACCGAGGCGCCGTCCTGCTCGGAGATCGTCGCGACGACGACGAAGATGCCGTCGGCGCTGAGCATCCGGCGGTCGCGCAGCGCGACGTCGGTCGGATCGCCGATGTCGACGCCGTCGACGTAGATCATGCCCGCGCGCTCGGGCTTGCCGAACCGCGCGCCCTTGGCGTCGATCTCCAGGGGCAGGCCGTTCTCGCCCTTGAAGATGTTCTCGGCCTTGACGCCGACGGCCTCGGCCAGCTCGGCGTGCAGGTGGATGCGCTTGTGGTCGCCGTGGAACGGCATCACGTACTTCGGCTGGGTCAGGTTGAGCATCAGCTTGATCTCCTCCTGATAGCCGTGGCCCGAGGCGTGGATCGGCGCCTCCTTGGCCGTGATCACGTCGCAGCCGATGTGGTAGAGCCGATCGATCGTGTCGTTGACCGCGCGCTCGTTGCCGGGGATCGGCGTCGCGGCGAAGACCACCGTATCGCCCTGGTGCAGCTCGACCTGCGGATGGTCCTTGTAGGCCATCCGGCGCAGCGCGCTCAGCGGCTCGCCCTGGCTGCCGGTCGAGACGACGACGAGCTTCTCGTCGGGGAAGTCGCGGGCCTCGCGCGGCTGCACGAGCATGCCGTCGGGCACCTCGATGTGGCCGAGCATGCGCCCGATGTTGATGTTCTTGCGCATCGAGCGGCCGACGAGCACGACCTTGCGGTTGTAGAGCTTGGCGGCGTCGATCACCTGCTGGACGCGATGGATGTTCGACGCGAAGCACGTGACGACGATGCGTCCCTTGCAGCGGCCGAAGACCGCCTCGAGGCCGGGCCCGGCGACCGACTCGCTCGGGGAGAACCCGGGCCGGTCGGCGTTGGTCGAGTCGCCGCACAGCAGCAGCAGCCCCTCGCGGCCGAGCTCGGCCAGGCGGGTGACGTCGGCCGGCTTGCCGTCGACCGGCGTCTGGTCGAACTTGTAGTCGCCCGTGATGAGCATCGTCCCGAGCTCGGTCGTCAGGGCGACGCCCATCATGTCCGGGATCGAGTGCGTGAGATGGATCAGCTCGATGTCGAACGGGCCCAGCTCGAGCGTCTCGCCCGGCGTGACGTCGGTGAGGTCGGTCTCCTTGAGGCGGTGCTCGTCGAGCTTCGACCGCGCCATCGCCATCGTCAGCGGACCGCCGAACACCGGGATGTCGGTGCCGAGCTCGCGCAGGATCCACGGCAGCGCGCCGAGGTGGTCCTCGTGGCCGTGGGTGATGACGATGCCCTCGATGTCGTCGGCCCGCTCACGGAGGTACGCGAAGTCGGGGAGCACGAGGTCGATGCCGACCTGCTCCGACGTGGGGAACCGCAGTCCGGTGTCGACGACGACGATCGATCCGTCGTACTCGACGACGGTCATGTTCTTGCCGATCTCGCCCAGTCCGCCCAGCGGAAGGACGCGCAGCTTGCTGTTGGCCATGTTCTCCTAGGAAGCCCCGGCAGAGGCGAGCAGCCCGTGGCGCTCGAGGACGGCGCGGATCTGTGCGCGCTCGTCCTCGTCGGCCTCGACGAGCGGCAGGCGCAGGCCACCGACCGGATGGCCGATCAGCTCCAGCGCCGCCTTGACGGGAATTGGATTCGTGGTGACGCCCATCGCGGCGTAGACGTCGCGCAGCGCCGCGTCGATCGCGGCCCGCTGCCCGGGCTCGTCGATCATGCGGCGCATCTCGTCTCCGACGACGTGGCTGGCGACGCAGATGCCGCCGCAGCCGCCGATCTCGAGCGTGCGCAGGAGGATCTCGTCGTTGCCGGCGTAGATGCCGAGGCCGTCGATGGGTGCGAGGTTGTCGTTGTTGGCCTGCTTGACGTACTCGACGTTGTCGAGTTGGGCGAGCTCGGCCAGAAGGTCGTTGGGAACGTCGACGACCACGCGTGACGGGACGTTGTAGAGGATGATCGGCTTGTCGGTGGCCCGCGCGATCTCCTCGTAGTGGCGCACGATCCCGCGCCGGTTCGGCCTGTTGTAGTACGGCGTGACGCTGAGGACCGCGTCGACGCCCAGCGCGGTGGCGCGCTCGGTCAGCTCGACCGCGTGGCGCGTGTCGTTGGAGCCGACGCCGGCGGTGATCGAGACGCCCGCGGGGCGCTGGGCGATCGCCAGCTCGACGACGCGGAGGTGCTCCTCGTCGGTCAGCGTCGAGGCCTCGCCCGTGGTCCCGCAGACGACGAACCCGTCCGAGCCGTGGGCGGCGAGGTGGTGCATGAGGTCGACGAACGCCTGTTCGTCGACCCCGAGGTTGTCGTCGAACGGCGTGACGATCGCCGTGAGGATGCCGCCGAGCTCAGCCACGGGACGCATTCTCCCAGGATCAGCTCGCGAGCGGATCGCCGCCCGTGACCTTGGGCGCGGCCTCGTGGCTGCGGTCGACGCCGGCGGCGTCGCCGCTGGGCGGTGCCGCAGCGGGCGCGGCCGGCGTCTCGGCGGCGTCGGCGACGGTCTCGGCCGCGGCGGTGGTGGCCTCGGGCGACGGCGCGGGCGTCTCCGCCGGCGGCGTGCCCGGCGCCGGCACGGGCTTGTCGGCGCCCTGCTGGCGCTCGTTGAACTGCGACTGGACCTCGTCGATCTTGGCCTGCGCCTGGTCGGCCATCGCCTTGGCCCGCTCCTTGAGCGTGCCGTCCTTGGCTTCCCTCTGCGCCTGCTCGGCCAACTTCTTGGCCTTGTCCATGAAGCCCATCGTCTACTCCGTCTGTGGGGATCGGTCGGCCACGAAGCGTACCCTCGTCGGGTGCCGGATCCGCCTCGCTCCCTCGCCGCCGAGATCGTCGCGGTGCGCTGGCGCGCGGACGACGGCGCGTTCGCGGTGCTCGCCGCGGTCGACGACGGGGGCGACGAAGTGGTCCTCACCGGACCGATCGCGCACCTGCACGAGGGCGACACCGTGGAGGTCGAGGGCGCCTGGCGCGAGCACCCGCGCTTCGGGCGCCAGCTGCACGTCGAGCAGCTGCGCGTGGGCGCGCCGGCCAGCGAGGAGGGGCTGCTGGCGCTGCTGGGCTCGGTCAAGCACGTGGGTCCGCGCGGCGCCGAATGGCTGCTGGGGCGCCATGGCCCCGAGGTGCTCGAGCGCGTCGACCGCGACCCGGGCGCGCGCCTGCGCGAGGTGCCGGGGATCGGGCCGGCGCGGCTGCGCGCGGCCGTCGCCTCGTGGGAGCAGCAGGCCGGCGGCCGCGCGCTGCGGCTGCTGCTGGCCGAGCACCACGTGCCCGCCGCCGCGGCGGCGCGCGTGCTCAAGGCGCTGGGCGGCGGCGCGATGGCGCTGCTGCAGGAGGACCCCTACGCGTTGGCCAAGGTCGAGGGGATCGCGTTCGCGACGGCCGACGCGGTCGCCCGGGCGCTGGGGACCCCGGCCGACGCGCCCGAGCGCCTTCATGCCGCGCTGGAGCACACGCTGCGCGCCGCCGAGCAGGACGGCCACTGCTTCCTGCCGCGCGGTGAGCTGGTGCCGCGGGCCGCGCGCCTGCTGGAGCTGCCGCTGGAGGTCGTGGCGGGCGCGCTGGACGGCGCCGGGCTGGTGGTCGACGGCGACCGGATCCTGGAGCCCCGGATGGACCGGACCGAGCGGCGGCTGGCCGAGCGCGTGCGCGATCTGGCGGTGGCCCCGCCGACGCTGGACGTCGACGTGCCGGCCGACCCGCCGGAATCGGACCCGTCGACCCACCACGCCCCGACCCCGACGCAGTGGGCGGCGGTGTGCGCCGCGGCCAAGCACCGGTTGTCGATCCTCACCGGTCTGCCGGGCACCGGCAAGACGGCGACGATGCGCGCGCTGGTCGACCTGCTGCGCGAGTCCAAGCGGACCGTGCGCCTGTGCGCACCGACCGGCAAGGCGGCGAAGAGGCTGTCGGAGGCCACGGGCGCCGAGGCGACGACGATCCATCGCCTGCTCGAGTGGGTCCCGGGCGAGGGCTTCGCCCGCGACGCCGACGATCCGCTGACCGGCGTCGACCTGCTCGTCGTCGACGAGGCGTCGATGCTCGACGTGCGGCTGGCCGCCGCGCTGCTGGAGGCCGTCGGACCGCGCACGCACGTGCTGCTGGTGGGCGACGTCGACCAGCTGGCGCCGGTCGGCCCCGGGCGGGTGCTGGAGGACCTGATCGCCTCCGGAGCGCTGCCGGCCACGCGCCTGACCGAGGTCTTCCGCCAGGCCGCGCGGTCGCTGATCATCCGGGCGGCACATGCGATCGACCGGGGCGAGCTGCCACCGACCCAGGCCGCCCCCGACGACGTCCGCGACTTCTTCCTGATCGAGCGCGACAGCGCGCAGCAGGTCTTCGACGAGGTGGTCTCGCTGGCCGCCCGGCGCCTCCCCTCCCGTTACGACCTGGATCCGGTCGCCGACCTCCAGGTCCTCGTCCCCATGCACAAGGGGCCGGCGGGGATCGACGCGTTCAACACCACCTTGCGAGAGCGGCTCAACCCGGACGGCCGGGCGGTCAAGGGCACGCCGTTCCGGCTCGGCGACCGCATCATGCAGACGCGCAACAACCACGAGCGCTCGTTCTACAACGGCGAGATCGGCGTGATCGTGGCCGCCGACCCCGGCCGCGGGACGCTGACGCTGGTCGGCGACGACGGCCGCCGGCTGACCCTCGACACGCAGGAGGCCGCGACCCTGCGGCTGGCCTACGCCTGCTCGGTCCACAAGATGCAGGGGTCGCAGGCGCCCGCCATCGTGATCGCGCTGGCCCGCGGCCACGCCCCGATGCTGACCCGCAACCTCGTCTACACCGCCGTGACCCGCAGCCAGACGGCCTGCGTCGTGGTGGCCGAGCGCGGCGCGCTGCCGACGGCGCTGGGTCGCGTCGACGCCTCCCGGCGCAACACGCGGCTCGTCGAGTTGGTGTCGTAGGAGACTGTGTCGCTGTCGCGACTGGGGACCTAGCTAGGCGACCGTCCGCGCCGGTGCGCGCTCGGACACGATGTGGGTCACCGGGGCGTCGACCGCACGGCCGATGCGCTGGGGCAGGTCGATGCGCAGCCAGCGCGAAGTGCCGGTCGGCAGGGTCGAGACGAGGACCTCGTCCCAGCGCCGCGGATCCCAGATCTCGATGACCGCGCACGCCGGGTCGACGTCGCCGAGCATGGCCTCCGCCTCGATCCCGGCCGCGTGCAGGCGCTCCAGCGCCGCGTTGACGCGGTGGGCCGAGCCCGCCTGCGAGTCCTGGGGCACCAGCAGGGTGACCGCGAGCGGGCCTCGGTCGGCGCGGGCGCGCAGGGTGTCGTACAGCTCGTCGGAGTCGACCGTCTGGTTGGCCACGACGAGGAGCTTGGTCCGGTACATCACTGCTCCTCTTCGGGTGAGAGCTTCCGCTCCTTCGACCGTACTCCCCACCCCTGCCCGTCGCAATGCACGGACCATGCCAGGTCGTCCAGGCACCCCTATTCGGCGTCGCGGCGTCGTTCGTCGTCGCGCTTGAGCGCGTCGGTGTAGCGCCGTGGCACGCGCGGCGGGGCCACCCCGCCCTCCTGCTCCCACAGGGTCACGACGATCAGCTCCGCACCCTCGCGCCGGCAGACGAAGACCACCGAGCGATCGACGAGGTCACGGACGTAGACGGAGCCGCGGGCGGCGGTCGCGCCCGGCGGCGGATCGTCGGTCAGGCGTCCGGCCTGCACCGCCCGGGTGACGCGCCCGATGATCTCGGTCCGCGCGTCCAGCGTGCCGGCGACGCGCTGGCGGAAGCGCTCCACGGCGTGATCGGTGACGGCGACCAGCATGCGCGGGGCGCGCGCTACAGGGCGCGCCGGTAGCGGACCTCGGAGACCCCGGGCGACCGCTCCTGCTCGGCGCCGTCCAGGGTCCAGCCGTGGCGCTCGTAGAGCGCGCGGCTCGCGGCGTTCTCGCGGAACGTCCAGAGCAGCGCCATCGTGTGGCCGCGGTCGCGCAGCACGCCCTCCGCGTGTCCCAGCAGCGCGCTGCCCACCTCGCTGTCGCGGAAGGCGGGATCCACGTGGAGGATCCCGATCTCGCCCTCGGCCACGCCGACCACGCCGGCGATCGAGCCGTCCTGCTCGGCCAGCCACGCCTCGCCGGGGCGCACGCCGTTCCACAGCCCGGTGCGGTCGGCGATCGTGGGCATGTCGGCCTCGTCCACGAACCCGGCGTACTCGGCGCGCCAAGCGCGGACCTGCAGCGCGGCGATGGCGTGCACGTCGCCGGCCTTGACGAGGCGGATCGTCATGCCGCCAAGGCTGAGGCGGTAGCGAATGCTCGGGACCCCGGCCCACTCCTGCGCCTCGCCGGCGGGCTCCCATCCGCGCCGCTCGTAGAACCCCCGGGCGTGGCCGTTGGCCGTGAACACCTCGAGGATGGCGGAGCCGAACCCCGACGCCCGCAGCGCCTGCACCGCGTGGTCGTGCAGCGCCGCGCCCAGCCCCGCGCCCTGGGCCGCGGGATCGACGTAGAGCCCGCGCAGCCGGCCGACCGCGCCGTCGACCTCGGCCGGCTCGGGCCCGATCTGCACCACACCCGCGATGCGCCCCTCGACCTCGGCCACGAACGCGCCGTCCAGCGCCCCGCCGGTCCACCGCGCCTCGCGCGCCTCGATCGTCGGCATGTCGCCGTCGGGCACGACGTCGACGAACGCCCAGCGCCACGCCCGGACCTCCAGCTCGGCGATGGCGCGCGCGTCGGCGCGCCCGGCGGGGCGGATCACGCCGCCGGGAAGAGGAGCTGCTCGAGTCCCACGACCAGCGGCTCGTCCTGGTCGGCGACGCGGCGCACGGCCAGCAGCACGCCGGGCACGAACCCTGTCCGGTCGGTCGAGTCGTGGCGGATCGTCAGCGTCTGACCGACGTCGCCGAGCAGGACCTCCTGATGGGCCACGAGCCCCGGCAGCCGCACCGAGTGGATCGGCACGTCGCCGTCCATGAGCTCCGCCGTGCGCTTGGCCGTGCCCGAAGGCGCGTCGAGCTTGGCGTCGTGGTGCAGCTCGATGATCTCGGCCTTGGCCATGTGCTGAGAGGCCTCGGCCGCGAAGCGCATCATCAGCACCGCGCCGATCGCGAAGTTCGGCGCGAGGAACGCGTTCCCGGGCGGGCGGGGCCGGATCTCGCGCAGCGGCGCGGGGTCGAAGCCCGTCGTCCCGATGACGACGTGCACGCCGGCCTCGACGCACGCGATCGCGTTGTCCAGCGCCGTGTCGGGCCGCGTGAAGTCCACGACGACGTCGCAGTCGCCGAGGATGTCGGACAGCGAGGTGCCGAGCGCTGGATCCGCGCGACCGGCGAGGACGAGATCGCTCGCCTCCTCCACCCCCACGCAGATCGCCTGCCCGACCTTCCCCGCCGCGCCGGCGACGCCGACGCGCAGCACCGCAGGCGGCGCGCTCATGCCACCAGGTCGGCCAGCGCGGGGCTGACCGGCACGAGCGCGTTGCGGAACACGGACTCGTCGCCGCCGATGCCGGCCGCGCTGAGCTTCTCCGGCGCGTACAGCTCCCGCGCCAGCGCCACGACCTCGTCGGCCGTGACCGCGTCGATGCGCTCGACGACGTCGTCGACCGTGAGCACCGGCATGTCGGCCAGCACCGAGGACCCGAGGCGGTTCATCCGCGCCGTCGTGGACTCGAGCGCCAGCACGACCCGGCCCTTCACGTTCTCCTTGGAGCGGTGCAGCTCCTCGGCGGTGATGCCGTCGGCCAGCAGCCGCTCGAGCTCCTCGCCGACGACCTTCATCGCCTTCTGCACGTTGTCGGGCCGGGTGCCCAGGTACAGGCCGATCTGGCCGGTGCCCGCGTAGGACCCCGTGAACGAGTAGACCGAGTAGGCCAGGCCGCGCTTCTCGCGCACCTCCTGGAACAGGCGCGACGAGGAGGTCCCGCCGAGCACGCCGTCCAGCACGCGCAGCACGAAGCGACGGTCGTCGTCGCGGGCCACGCCCGGGGCGCCGAGCGCCACGTGGTACTGCTCGGTCTCCTTGGCGAAGAACCGGCGGCGGGCCACCGCGCCGGTCGGGAGCGCCAGCGGCGCCGGCGGCGCGCCCGTGCGCACCGGATCGCCGATCGTCTGCTGCACGAGCTCGACGATGCGGTCGTGGTCGACCGACCCGGCGGCCGCGACGACCACGTTCTGGGTGGTGTAGCGCCCGGCGTGGAAGGCGGTCAGCTCGGCGGCGGGCGTGCCGGACACGACCTCACGCGTCCCGATGATCGCCCGTCCGAGCGGGTGATCGCCGAAGACGGCCTCGCCGAGCACGTCGAAGACGCGGTCCTGCGGGTCGTCCTCGTACATCGCGATCTCCTCGAGGACGATCTCGCGCTCTTGGGCGAGGTCCTCGTCGGCGATGCGCGGACGCCACACCATGTCGGCCATGACGTCGAAGGCCTGCTCGAGATGCACGTCGAGCACGCGGCTGTAGACCGAGGTGGTCTCCTTGCCGGTGCCCGCGTTGATCTCGGCGCCCATGCCGTCGAACAGCTGGTCGATCTGCACCGACTCGTAGCGGTCCGTCCCCCGGAAGAGCATGTGCTCCAGCAGGTGGGACAGGCCCGCACGGTCGGCGTCCTCGAACCCCGAGCCCGTGCCGATCCAGAACCCCAGGGCCGCGGATCGCACGGAGTCCATGGACTCCGTGACGATCCGCACGCCCGAGGGCAACTCGGTCAGGCGATGGTCTTCGCGCAGAGCCGTGGCTCCGTCAGTCGCGGTCGGGATCGCGGTCGGAACGGTGCCGCGGGCGGCCGGAGCCGCGCGGGCGGTCGCCGCCGTCACGGTCGCCGCGGGGGCCGCGGTCGCCGCCGCCCCCACCGCCGCGCGGGCCGCGGTCGCCGCCGCGCTCACGCCGCGGGCCGCCGCCGTTGCCGCCACCGCCGGCGTTGACCGTGGCGAGCTCCTCGACCGACTTGCCGGCGATCTCGGGGTCCTCGGCGAGGCGCAGGCCGATGCGGCCACGCTCGCGGTCGACCTCGACCACGCGGACGTCGATCTCGTCGCCCTTGTTGAGGACCTGCTCGACCGTGTCGACGCGCTCGCCCGGCGCGACGTTGCTGATGTGCAGCAGGCCGTCGGTGCCCTTGGCCAGCTCGACGAAGGCGCCGAACGTCGTGGTCTTGACGACCTTGCCCTTGAAGGCGTCGCCGACCTCGACCTCCTTGGTCATGGACCGGATCCGCTCGGCCAGCTTCTCGCCGAGCTCGCCGTTGGCGGAGTACACGAGGACCTGACCGTCGTCGTTGACGTCGATCTGGGACTCGAACTCCTCCGACAGGCCGCGGATCGTCTCGCCGCCCTTGCCGATCAGCAGGCCGATCTTGGACGGGTCGATCTGCACCGTGAGGATGCGCGGCGCGTACTGCGACAGCTGCTCGCGCGGGGCCGGCAGGGCCTCGTGCATCTGGCCGAGGATGTCCAGGCGGGCGTCCTTGGCCTGCGCCAGCGCGTCACGCAGGATGTCGAACGTGACGCCCGTGATCTTGATGTCCATCTGCAGGGCGGTGATGCCCTCCGACGTGCCGGCGACCTTGAAGTCCATGTCGCCGAGGTGGTCCTCGACGCCGGCGATGTCGGTGAGGACGGTGTAGTCGTCGCCCTCCTTGATGAGCCCCATCGCGATGCCGGCGACGGGCGCCTTGATCGGCACGCCCGCGTCCATCAGGCACAGCGAGGATCCGCAGACCGACGCCATCGACGACGAGCCGTTGGACTCGAGGATGTCGGAGACCACGCGGATCGTGTAGGGGAAGTCCTCGATCGACGGGACGACGGGCACCAGCGCGCGCTCGGCGAGCGCGCCGTGGCCGATGTCACGGCGCTTGGGGCCGCGCATGAAGCCGGTCTCACCGACGGAGAACGCCGGGAAGTTGTAGTGGTGCCAGTAGTACTTCTTGGTCTCGAGCCCGAGGGTGTCGAGCCGCATCTCCTCCTTCAGCGTGCCGAGGGCGGCGACGCTGAGGGCCTGGGTCTGGCCGCGGGTGAAGAGCGCGGAGCCGTGCGTGCGGGGAGCGACCGAGGTCTCGATCGAGATCGGCCGGATCTCGCGCTCGCCGCGCCCGTCGGGACGCTTCTTCTCCTTGGCGATCCGCTCGCGGATGATCTGCTTCTCGAGCTTGGCGAACGCGGCCCGGGCCTTGGTGCTGTACTCGCCGTAGGTGTCGGCCTCGGGGTCGCCGGAGTACTTCTCGACGACCGCGGTCTCGAGGGCCTTGGTCGCGGCCTGGCGCTCGAGCTTGTCGAAGACCTGCGTCGCGTCGCGCAGCTGGCCGCCGTGGCTGGCCTCGATCTCGCTCAGCAGGCCCGGGTCGACGCCCGGGACCTCGACGACGAGGTTCTCCTTGCCGGCCTTCTCGCGCAGCTCCCACTGAGCGGCGACGAGCTTCTTGATCGCGTCGTGCGCGATGTCGAGCGCGTCGAGGATCTCGGCCTCGGACACCTCGTTGGCGCCGGCCTCGACCATCAGGATGGCCTCGTCGGTGCCGGCCACGATCAGGTCGAGGTCGGTGTTGTCGAGGAGGTCCTCCTCGGGCGGGTTGACCACGAAGTTGCCGTCGATCTTGCCGATGCGCACCGCGCCCACGGGGTTGGGCAGCGGGACCGGGCTGAGCATGAGGGCCGCGGAGGCGCCGTTCATGGCCAGGATGTCGTACGGGTGGACGTGGTCGATCGAGAGCGGGATCGCGACGATCTGCGTCTCGTAGCGCCAACCCTTGGGGAAGAGCGGGCGGATCGGCCGGTCGATCATGCGGGCGGTGAGGGTGCCCTTCTCGCCGGAACGACCCTCGCGCTTGAAGAACGAACCGGGGATCTTGCCCGCGGCGTACATGCGCTCCTCGACGTCCACGCTCAGCGGCAGGAAGTCGATGTCGCGAAGGTTGCCGATGGTGGCGGTGTTGAGCACCATCGTGTCGCCCTGGCGGACGACGACGGCGCCAGAGGCCTGCTTGGCCATCTTGCCCGTCTCGAATGAGATCTCCGAGCCGGCGATCTCGACGGTGACCGTGGTCACAGCGTCATTTGACATATGTCAATCCTCCTGGGGCCCGCGCGTCGGACTCGGCGGGCCGGGTGTCTCTTGTCTCACGATCCGAAAGTTCCGCCTCAGTCTACCGAGGGACGGAGCAGGGCAGGCGTCGCGGTCACGCCCGCGCGCATTCCCTCGCGCAGGTCCCGCTGGACGTGCGCCGCGACCTCGGGCCGGCGGCGATCGGCGTCGAAGCGCGCCACGTCCAGGCCGAGCCGCTCGCAGCGCTCCCACAGGTGCGGGTCGTCGAGATGGCCCTGGTCGGCGAAGAGCGCGTCGTGGAAGGGCCAGAACGCGCCCTGGAGGGCGGCGGCCTCGGCGGCGTGGGCCAGCGCGACGGCCCGCGGGTGCCGGGTCTTGAGCGCGAAGTGGCGGAAGACGACGCGCGCCCCGCCGGCGCGGAGCTCGAGCGCGGCGACCGCGCAGCGGGGGCAGCTGAAGTCGGCGTACATGACGACCAGCTCGCCGTCGCCCCGGACATGGTCCTCGGGCCGCGGTCCCGCGACCGCCGCGCTGGTGAGATCGCCCATCAGGCCTGGACCGTACAACGACCATGGGGCCCAGCGCGGGCGCCGGGGTGACGCAGGCACCCGTCGTCCGCCGGCCTCGTGGGGCGGGGTTCGGTCCCGCCCGCCCAGGGATGGCGCGCCGGGGTCGGTATGCGACCCCGACCTGCCATCCGTCCCTCGACGGCCGATGGCGAGTTGTCGTTGGATGCCAACGTCAACTCGACATCGGTCCCGTCCGCCCCCGGCGCGCGCGGACGACCGACCCCGCCGGCGCCCACCCCAGCGCTCGTTCTCGTCGGTGATCCCAGGCCACGCGCCGCAGAACGACCGCGCCCGCGCGGAACGCCATCGACGCGCCGCCGTCGCCGTCGCTGCGCCCGCGCTAAGCGGCGCGACCCGCGACGGCCGCGAGGCCGTCGAAGATCAGGTTGACGCCGGGCAGGTCGCCGGGTGATCCGGCGAGATGCGACCAGGCGACGGTGCCGTCGGGGCCGACGATGACCAGCGCGCGGTTGGTCATGCCCCCGGGCTCGAAGTAGGCGCCGAGCTTGCGGGCGGTCGCGCCCTTGGGCTCGAAGTCGGAGAGCTGCTCGATCGAGACGCCGAGCCTCTCCTGGAAGGCCGTCTGCGCGTACGTCGGGTCGGTCGAGACGCCGTACAGCGTCGCGCCCTGCTCGCGCAGCTCGTCGACGGCCTCCTCGTAGACCTGCAGCTGGTCGGTGCAGACCGGGCTGAAGGCGAACGGGTAGAAGACCAGGACCGTCGTGGTGCCCTGGAGGTCCTTCTCGGTGAACTCGCTGCCGTCCGCGCGGTGCAGGACGAAGTCGGGGACCTTGGTCCCCGCAGCGATGATCGTCACCGACGCAGGCCGAGCTCGGCGATGAGGGCGCGGTAGCCCTCGAGGTCGTTCTTCGCCTGGTAGTTCAGGAGACGACGACGCTGGCCGACCAGCATGAGCAGCCCGCGACGGCTGTGGTGATCCTTCTTGTGCTCGCGAAGGTGTTCGGTGAGATCGTTGATGCGCGCGGTGAGCAGAGCGACCTGGACACGGGTGCTTCCGGTGTCCTGGGCGGTCTCCCCAAACTTGGCGACGATCTCCTGCTTGCGTTCTGCGGTCAGCGTGCTCATGTGCGGCGTGAGAGGCTAGCAGGGGCTAACCGGCGAGGCTTCGCGCCTCGTCGACGTCGCGTCCCATCTGCTCGATCAGCCCCTCGACGCTGTCGAAGCGGCGCTCTCCGCGCAGCCGGCGCAGGAACTCGATCCGGATCCGCTGGCCGTAGAGGTCGCCGCCCCAGTCGATGAGGAACGCCTCGATCAGCTCGCCCCGTCCGGTCACGAACTGGGGCCGCACGCCGACGTTGGTGGCCGCCGGCACCCGCGTGCCGTCGGCGAGGTGCACGCGGGACGCGTAGACGCCATGGCCGGGCACGACGAAGCCGGGAGCCGGCACGAGGTTGGCCGTCGGGAAGCCGAGGGTGCGGCCGCGCTTGTCGCCGTGCTGGACCGCGCCGTCGACCGCGAACGGCGCGCCGAGCAGCTCGTCGGCGTAGTGCACGGCGCCCCCGGCGACGAGGCCGCGGATGTGGCTGGAGCTGACGACCTCGCCGTCGACCTCCAGCAGCGGCACGACCCGCGTCTCGAACCGCTCGTCGGCGCCGAGCAGCGCGACGTCGCCCTGGGCCTTGTGGCCGAAGCGGAAGTTCTCCCCCACGCTCACGTGCGTTGCGGCCACGCGCTCGACGAGGACGTGGTCGACGAAGTCCTGCGCGCTGCGCTCGGCGAACGCGCCGTCGAACGGGATCACGACGAGCTCCTCCACGCCGAGCGACGCGACCAGCTCGGCCTTGCGATCCAGGGTCGTCAGCAGCCGCGGCTGCGTGCCGGGCGCGACGACCGCCTGTGGGTGCGGATCGAAGGTGACGACCGTGTCGGCGCCGCCGATGACCTCGCGGTGGCCGAGGTGGACGCCGTCGAACGTGCCGATGGCCACCCGGCGGGGCCGCGGCACCACGTCAGGCAGGTACGTGAGCTTCACGCCCGGAAGCCTACGCGGGGCTTGGCGAGACCGTCCGCCAGCTCCGCGACGCACACCGGCTCGCCCGCCGGGTCGAGCAGCAGCACGTGGCCGGCGGGCGCCGCGTCGACCGGCACGGTCTGGCCGTATCCGGCACGCACGGCGAGCGCCTCGTCCAGCGTGTGCGACGGCAGCACATCGGCGAGCGCGCGCGCCAGCGACAGCGGCTCGCCGGCGAGGCCCGTGGCGTCACGCTCGGGCGGCGCCACCGCATCAGCGACCCGGAACGGCCCGATCGCGGTCCGGCGCAGCTCCACGCAGTACGCGTCGTCGAGGTCGGCGATCAGCGAGCGCACATAGGTGCCCGAGGAGCAGTCGATGGCGAACGCCGCGCGGTCGTCCTCGCGCCAGAGCTGCTCGAAGCGCTCCACGTGCACCTCACGCTCCGGGATCTCCACGACCTCGCCGGCGCGGGCGATCGCGTAGGCGCGCCGGCCGCCGATCTTGATGGCGCTGTAGGCCGGCGGGCGCTGGCGGACCAGGCCGGTCGGCAGCGCCGGCGGATCGGCCGGCGTCCGGCCCGTGTGGACCAGCTCGCCCTCGGGGTCGCCGGTGGTCGACGTCCACCCCAGCCGCGCGACCGTCTCGTAGGACTTGGGCAGCTCCATCAGGAACCGCTGGACGCGCGTGGCCCGCCCCAGCAGCACGATGAGCAGACCCGTGGCGAACGGGTCCAGCGTGCCGGTGTGGCCGACCTTGACCCCGCGCGGCAGCGCGCGCCGCACGCGGGCGACGACGTCGTGCGACGTCGGCCCGGCCGGCTTGTCGACGAGCAGTACACCCTCCATGGCGAAGGCTCCTACGTCGACGACAGCGCCATCTGCGCGGCGATCTGCTCACGCAGGAAGGCCACGAGCTGCTCGTCGTCGAGCTCGGTGGAGAACCCGGCGGCCTGGCGGTGCCCGCCCCCGCCGCCGGCGCGGGCGATGGCCGACACGTCGACCTCCCCGTCGGTCGAGCGCAGCGAGACCTTGCTGTGGTGCACGTCGCCGTCGATGCCGATCTCGCGGGCCAGCGCCGCCACCTTCGTGCCCTCGACGGACCGCAGGTGGTCGATGATGCCCTCGGTGTAGCTGTCCTCGGCCCCGGTGGCGTCGAAGTCCTCGCGGGTCAGGTGGGCGATCGTCAACGCGCCGCCGTCGTGGCGCTCGACCCGCGCAAGCGCCCGGGCGAGCAGCGCGAGCTTGGCGTAGGGCATGTCCTCGTAGAGGCGGCGGTAGATCGCGTGGGTGTCGACGCCGGCGTCGATCAGCTCGGCGGCCATGACGTGCGCCCGCGGCCCGGTGTTCTCGTACATGAACTTGCCGGTATCGGTCACGAGGCCCACGTACAGCGCCTCGGCGAGATCCTGGTCGGGCTCCACGCCCAGCGTGCGCATGAGGTCCCAGACGATCTCGGCCGTGCACGAGGCCGCCGGATCCACGAGGTCGACCGTGCCGAAGCGCGTGTTGTCGTGGTGGTGGTCGATGTTGAGGATGTGGGCGTCGTCGCCCTTGACCACGGCCAGCGGCGTGCGGTCGATGTTGCCGCAGTCGAGGAAGATGATCGTGCGCTGCACGAGGTCTGACGGCGGCACCGTCGAGAGCCCCTGCAGGTCGAAGAAGCGGTACTCGTAGGGCAGCGGGAACTCGTCGGCCGCCATGAGCATGACCGAGTCCTTGCCCAGCGCCGTGAGGATCCTGTGCATAGCGACCAGCGAGCCGAGGGCGTCGCCGTCGGGGTGCTCATGGGTCACGAGCACGAACCGCTCCAACTTGCGGATCTCGTCGAGCACCTGCTGCCGCGCGGCCGTGGCCCCGTTGCGATCCATCAGTCAGCGTCCTCCGTGACGTCCTCGATGATGGCCTCCAGACGGGCGGCCTTCTCCGCGGTGTCGTCGAGTGCGAACTCGAGAGCCGGGGTGCGTTTCATGCGGAGCTCGCGAGCGATCCGCGCCTGGAGGATGCCATGCGCGGAGCTCAGCCCCTCCAGCGTCGCCGCCTGCTCCTCGGCGGTCCCGAACACGCTGACGAACACCCGCGCCTGGCGCAGATCAGGGCTCGTCCTCACCTCGGTGACTGTCACGAATCCGACCCGGGGGTCCTTGAGATCTTGGGTCACGGCAGCGCCGAGGACTTCGCGGACGGCCTCGTCCACTCGACGCATACGTGCTCCTCCGGAACCCATCCTAGACCTTCGCGGTGCTCGGATGGGCCCCGAAGAGCCGATTTGTACAGATGTCGTGCGGATTGTCCGCTGAGGCGCTCACCGCGCGGGTGGGTGCGACCCCAGTCACTGCGGCTGGAGCTCGCGCTCCACCTGCCGCGTCTCGAAGACCTCGAGGATGTCGCCCTCGCGGACGTCTTGGACGTTGTGGAGCACGATGCCGCACTCGTAGCCGCTGGCGACCTCGCGGGCGTCCTCGTTGAAGCGGCGCAGCGTGTCGATCGTCGTCTCGGTGACCACCGTGCCGTCGCGGACGAGGCGCACCTTCGCGCCACGGCGCACGACGCCGTCGGTGACGTAGGAGCCGGCGATCGTGCCGATCTTCGATGCGCGGAACGTCTGACGGACCTCGACGGTGCCGATGGTCTCCTCGACCTCGTCGGGCGTGAGGAGGCCCTGCATGGCCGCCCGCAGCTCGTCGAGCACCGAGTAGATGACCGAGTAGTTGCGGATCTCGACGCCCATGCGGTCGGCGAGGGAGCCTGCGTCGCCCACCGGCCGGACGTTGAAGCCGATGATCACGGCCTCCGACGCGGCGGCCAGCATGACGTCGGACTCGTTGATCCCGCCGACGCCGCTGTGGATGACGTTGACCAGGACCTCGTCCTGCGGCAGGCGGGCGATCTCGTCCTCGAGCGCCTCCACCGAACCGGCGACGTCGCCCTTGACGACCAGCGCGAGCTCGGCCAGCTCGTCCTCGCGGGCGCGCCGGAACACGTCCTCGAAGGAGACCTTGCGGCCGGACCGGCGGGCGATCTGCTCGGACTTCTCGCGCGTCTCGCGCTCCTGGGCCAGGCGACGGGCCTCGCGGTCGTTGGCGACCACGCGGACCTGCTCGCCGGCGTCGGGGACGCCGTCGAAGCCGAGGATCTCGACCGGGTCGCCGGGGACCGCTTCCTTCACCCGCTGGCCACGGTAGTCGATCATCGCGCGGACGCGGCCCGGCTGCGGGCCCGCCACGAGCGCGTCGCCGATCTTCAGCGTGCCGCGCTGGATCAGCACCGTCACGACCGGGCCACGGCCCGGATCGAGCTTGGACTCGATGACCACGCCCGACGCCTCGGCGCTCGGGTTGGCCTCGAGCTCCTCGAGCTCGGCGACGACCAGGATCGTGTCGAGGAGGTCCTCGAGGTTCTGGCCGGTCTTGGCCGAGACGTCGACGTACTCGGTCTCGCCGCCCCAGTCCGACGGCTGGAGGCCGCGCTGCGTGAGCTCGGTGCGCACCCGGGTGGGGTCCGCGCCCTCCTTGTCGATCTTGTTGACGGCGACCACGATCGGCACGTCGGCCGCGTGGGCGTGGTCGATGGCCTCGTCGGTCTGCGGGCGCGCGCCGTCGTCGGCGGCGACCACGATCACGGCGATGTCGGTCACCCGGGCGCCGCGGGCACGCATGGCGGTGAACGCCTGGTGGCCCGGGGTGTCCAGGAAGGTGATGGTCTTGCCGTTGTGGTGGACCTGGTAGGCGCCGATGTGCTGCGTGATGCCACCGGCCTCGCCCGCGGCGACCTCGGTCTTGCGGACGGCGTCCAGCAGCGAGGTCTTGCCGTGGTCGACGTGACCCATGATGGTCACGACGGGCGGGCGCTCGACGAGATCCGCATCGGCGTCGTCGTACTCGATCTCCTCGTCGGCCTCGTCGCCGAGGTGGACGATCTGCATCTTCTTGCCGAGGGCCTCGGCCACGGCCTCGATCTGGTCGTCGGCCAGCGTCCGGGTGAGCGTCGCGAGGACGCCCATGCCCATGAGCTGCTTGATGACCTCGGGAACGCCGACGCCGAGGTACTCGGCGACTTCCTTGACGCTGGACCCGGAGTTGATCTTGACCGTGTCGGTGCGCGTCAGCTGATCGGCAGCCAACATGTCCGGCGTCTCGGGCATCGGCGTGCGGCGGCGGCGCCGGCGGCGACGCGGCGGACGCTGCGGCGCGGGGCCGGGACCGGCGCCGGGGCCGCGACGGGCGGCCTGGGAGTCGATGACGACGCGGCGCTTGCCGACGCCGGGGCCACCCTCGGAGCGCATGCCGCCGCGCGTGGGACGGCCCGCGCCCGAAGGCTGGGACTGCGTTTCGTCGCGCTTGGGGCGCTTGGGGGGCTCGGGGACCGAGATGATCCGCGGGCCGGTGCCGGGCTTGGGCGGCTCGACGTGCGGGACGAGCCCGGAGGCCTTGTCGTCCTTGCCGGGCTTCGCGCCGGCGGCGCCCTGCTTGGCGTCGGCCGGTGCGGCGGCCGCGGCCGCGGCCTCGGGGGCCGGCGCAGCGCCGGCGTCGGCCGCGGGTGCGGCGGCGTCGGGTGCGGCGGCGGCGGGCTGCTCGGCCGCGGGTGTCGCGGGAGCCGGGGCCTCGGCGGGGGCGGCGGCCTCAGTGGCCGGGACGTCGGCGGCCTGGGCCTCAGTGGCCGGGGCCTCCGCGGCGGGCGCCGGAGCCTGCGTCTCGGGCGTCGCCGGAGCCTGCGTCTCGGGGGTCACCGGAGCGGCGGCCTGCTCGGGCGCCGGCGTCGTCGGGACCTGCGGCTCGGTGACCTGCTCGGGGGCGGCGGGCTGCTCGGGGGCCGGTGCGCCGGGACGCTGGCTGCCACGGGCGGGAGCCGGGCCACCACGGCCCATCTGACGGCGCGGATCGACCGGGAGGTCGTCGAGCACGGGACGACGCGGCACGGGCCGGATGGGCTCGCGCTGCGCGGGCTGACGGCTGCCGGGGGGCGGGCCGCCGCGCGCGGCGGCCTGGCCGGGGCGCACGGGACCACCGCGACCGGCGGGGGCGCCACGGCCACCGCCGCCGCCCTGGCCGCCCTGCTGCGGGCGCACCGGGGCGCCACGGCCCTGGCCGCCGCCGCCGCTGCCGGGGCGCACGGGCTGTCCGCGGCCGGCGGGCGGCCGCACGGGCTGACCGCGTCCCTCCGGGGGACGCACGGGAGCGCCGCGGCCCTGCGGGGGCCGCGCGGACTGGCCACGCCCAGCGGGCGGCTCCGCCGCCGCGGGTGCGGCGGGCTTCGCCTCGCTCGGGGCGGGCGTTGAAGGTGAGTTCGAGGTCGCGGCGCCGTTTCCGGCAGCCTGGGAGCCGGTGCTGATCGCGCGCAGCACGTCAGCCTCCTCGACCGAGGAGGCAGCAGCCTTCACGTCGAGGCCGGCGGCCTGGAGCTGATCGAGCAGGTCCTTGCTGGACATGCCCCGCTCCTTGGCGATCTCATGGATTCGCTTTTTCGCCATGCAGTCTCACTGATTCTACGAAGTCGGGAGGGATCTCCACCTTGCGCCTCAGCGCACGGGTCACGGAGCGGCGCTGAACAGCCTGTTCAGCGCACGCTGGGCCGCACACGTATGCGCCGCGACCCGGCAGACGGGCCCCCGGGTCGGTGACGACCCGGGACCCAGCCGCAACGATGCGCAGCAGCTCGGCCTTGGGACGGATCGTCCCGCAGCCGACGCAGCGCCGTTGCGGAACAGAGCTTACGACGCCGGCTCCTCAGACTCCACGTCGACCGCGCCGTCAGGCTCGGCATCGACGGCGCCGTCGGGCTCGGAGGCCTCCGGCGCGGGTTCGAGGGCGGGGTCGGCATCGGCGACCGGCTCCGCGCCGTTCTGGACGGGCTCCTCGCCCTCCACCGGCAGGACGTCGTCCTCGATGGACCCGATGAGCGCGCCGTCCTCACCCTCCTCGAAGTCGTCGTCGCCTTCGGTGGCGACGATCTCCTCCTGGTCGCCGAAGAGCTCCTCGGCGCGGGTGACGACGTCGACGACGTCGTCCCAAGTCTTGTCCGGATCAGCCAGGTCGGCGATCTCCTCGTCGCTGAGCGGCTCAAGGATCGCGACGGCGGCGGTCGTGAAGCGCGACAGCGCCTGGTGCTTGGGCAGGCCGCAGAACGGCGAGCCCGGCAGGGCCTCGTTCGGGCAGCGCCGGCCGCGCACGGAGACGGCCTGGCAGCGCCCGCCGGTCTCCTCCCCCTCGTACTCCTCGGAGGCGGTGGCCGTGGCCGCGAAGTCGGTCTCGGACTTGATGTCGATGCGCCAGCCGGTCAGGCGGGCGGCCAGGCGGGCGTTCTGGCCCTCGCGGCCGATGGCCAGCGACAGCTGGTCGTCGGGGACGATGACCGTGGCCTGCTTGGACTCGTCGTCGACGAGCACCTCGCGGACGCGGGCGGGCGACAGCGCCTTGGCGACGAACCGCGCGGGCTCGTCGTTGTAGGGGATGATGTCGATCTTCTCGCCGCGCAGCTCGGAGACGACCATGCGCACGCGGGAGCCGCGGGGGCCGACGCAGGCGCCGACCGGGTCGACGCCGTCGGCGTGCGAGATGACCGCGATCTTGGAGCGGTAGCCGGGTTCGCGGGCGACGTTGGCGATCTCCACCAGCCCGTCGGCGATCTCCGGGACTTCGAGCTCGAACAGCTTCTTGATCAGCTCGCCGTCGCGGCGGCTGACGATGATCGAGGGACCCTTCGTGGAGGGAGAGACCTCCTTGATCACGGCCTTGACGCGCTGGCCGTGGTCGTAGCGCTCGCCGTCGACCTGCTCGCTCTTGGGCAGCAGGGCCTCGACGCGGTCGCGCAGCTGCACGAGCGTGTAGCGGGAGTCCGACTGCTGGACGATG
>NZ_DATHDY010000135.1:0-10807 GCF_035318805.1 Baekduia sp. | reverse complement strand
CGACTCCGCGGTCGCCGGCCGTCCCCGCCACGACGCCGAGAGCGCCGCCGCCGACCTCGCCGCCAAGGTCCTGCTGCCGCACCGCGACGACCTCGAAGCCGTCGTGCTCGCCGGCGAGCGCCGCGCGCTCGGCGTGGTGATCGAGGATCCGCGCCTGCGCGGCCTGGCGCGGCTCGCGGGCGAGGAGATCATCGACGTCGCCGACCACCGCCTGCAGAACCTCCGCCGCCTGCCGGAGCGCTTCCGCGCGACGGTGATCCGCCCGGCGTGAGCTAGCCGCGCACGGGCTCGGACACCTCGTCCTCGCCCGCCGGGCGCCAGCCCGGGCCGCGGAAGACGAGCGCCAGCTTGGTGCGCGCGCCGTGCGCGACGCGGATGTCGTGCCACAGGGAGGCGTACTCCCCGAAGGCGACGCGCAGGGGCCGGAAGGTGCCGATGTTCGTCGTCAGGCCGTACCGGACGCGCTCGCCCTCCGGCTCGAAGGAGCCGAACAGCCGGTCCCAGATGATCAGGATCCCGCCGTAGTTGCGGTCGAGGTAGACCTCGTTGGAGCCGTGGTGCACGCGATGGTGGCTCGGGGTGTTGAAGACCGCCTCCAGCGGGCGCGGCAGCCGCCCGACCCGCTCCGTGTGCAGGCCGAACTGGTAGATCAGCGACCACGCCTGCGCGAGCAGGACCATCCACGGTGGGAAGCCGAGCAGCAGCAGCGGCAACCAGAACGGCAGGTAGGTCATCGGGACCCACGTCTGGCGCAGCGCGGTCGAGAGGTTGTAGTGCGTCGAGGAGTGGTGGACGACGTGGCTGGCCCAGAACACGCGGCTCTCGTGCGAGACGCGATGGAACCAGTAGTAGGAGAAGTCGTCGGCGAAGAACAGCGCGACCCAGACCCACCACGCGCCGGTCGGCAGGTGCCATGGCGCGAGCTCGTAGAGCACGGCGTAGAGCGCGAGGACCGCGAACTTCCAGCCCACGTTGATGATGACGTTGCCGATCCCCATCGTCAGCGAGGTGCGCGTGTCGCGCGGGTCGTAGCCGACGAGGCCGTCGGCCTCGAGGTGCCGGAACGACAGGAACTCGACGAGCAGCAACAGGATGAAGTAGGGGAACGCGTAGTACAGGACCTCGGCCATGGTGTCGTCCTAGTCCCGCGGCACGGAGCGCTCGAGCAGGTCGCGCGCCCGGGCGTGGGCCGCGTCGGGATCGGCGGCGGCGATCGCTCGCGAGAGGGCGCGGATCGCCTCGTGGTCGGCGACCTCCGGGCCGACGACCGACGCGTCGAAGGCCAGCACGCGCTGGCCGGCGACCAGCGTGTTGAGCGCGAGGCGGTAGGCGAGGTTGCCCGAGCCCTCGATGATCCGGTCCCACAGCACGTCGTAGATCGCGGTGCGCGCCATAGGGTCGTCGGCGACCGCGAGCGCCTCGGCGCGCGCCTCGAGCTCGGCGCGCGTCGCGGTGTCGGCGCGCAGCGCGCAGAGGCGGGCGGCGTCGGCGCCCACCGAGGCGCGCATCTCGAAGATCGCGCGGAGCAGGCCGAGCTCCTCGGGCGGCGCCTCGCCGTCGGCGCCGAGCGCGAGGAGGAGGTCGAGGCCGCCGTGGCGGCGCCAGTCACGCACGCGCGTCGCGCCGCCCTGGCTGATCGCGATCAGCCCGGCCTGCTGGAGCCGCTTGAGCGCCTCGCGGACCGCGTGGCGGCTCGCGCCGAGGTCCTCGCTCAGCTGCCGCTCGGAGGGCAGCGCTGACTCCGCGGCGTACGTGCCGTCGAGGATCCGCCTGCGCAGCACGCGGTGGATCTCGGCCGAGCGCGTCGCCTTCGCTGCTGGTCCAACCAGTTCCATGCTCTGGTTGTACCAGATGGCGCCGCGGATCGCCACTGCCCCGGGATGGTCACAGGATCGGCACGATCCGCCAAGAACCCCCATGGACGCCGCCGGCGACCCCCGCCCCGACACCGAGCTCCTGGCCGCCGCCCTCGCGGGCGACGGCGAGGCGTTCGGCGCCTTCTACCGCCGCCACGTGCGGCAGATCAGCGCGTTCCACCTCGCCCGGACCCACGCGACCCACGACGCGGCCGACCTCACGGCCGAGACGTTCGCCGCCGCCCTCGGCGGCCTGGATCGCTTCGACCCCGAGCGCGGCGAACCCGTCGCGTGGCTCTTCGGGATCGCCCGCAACTGCCTCGGAGCGCTGCGGCGCCGCGGCGCGGTCGAGGATCGGGCGCGCCGGCGCATGGGCCTGCCGCGCCTCGACCTCGACGACGCGGCGCTCGAGCAGGTCGAGGCCACCGCCAGCGCCGAGCTGATCCGCGTCGAGCTGCGCGAGGGCTTCGACGCGCTGCCGCCCGACCAGCGCGACGCCGTCGTGCTGCGCGTCCTGCTCGACCACGACTACGCCGAGGTCGCCTCGGCCTCCGGGGTGTCGGAGGCCGTCGTCCGCAAGCGCGTCTCGCGCGGCCTGTCCGCCATGCGCGCCCGCCTCGCCGGAAGGGATCCGTCATGACCGACTTCTTCGACGACCTCGAACGCCAGCTCGTCGCCGCGACCGCCGAGCGCCCGCGGCGCCTGCGCCGGGCGCGGGCACGCCACGGCGCGGTGCTCGCGACCGTCCTGCTCGCCCTGCTGGCCGGCGGCGCCGCGCTGGCGACGGCGCTGACCGGCGCCGGGACCGGTGACGACCCCGGGCGGCCGGCGGCGCCGGCGACCACCGCGCAGACCGTCACGGTCGATCCGCAGACCGGTCAGATCGCGCCCGGGTCCTTCACCGTCGCGATCCTCAACGGCACGGCCGTCCCGGGGCTCGCGCGCGGCGTCGCCAACCGCCTGCAGAACGCCAAGTTCAAGATCGGCAACGTGACCAACGCGGCGCGGCAGGACCACGCGGCGACCGTGGTGCACTACGCGCCGGGGCGGATCGGCGAGGCGAGCCGCGTCGCCGCGGCGATCAACCCCGGCGACACCGCGCTGCGGCCGATCACGGCCGCCGACCGCGCGATCGCCGGCGCGCAGGCCAGCGTGGTCGTCATCGTCGGTTCCGACCAGAACACCTCGCCGAGCCACAAGGCCTCGCGCAAGCCCTGACGCGTACCGTGCGGCGCCGTGGCCACCACGGCGACGCCGCCCACCCCGCTCGAGTCCCTCGTCGCGCGCCCGCGCGCGATGGCGGGCCTCGGCGCGCTGACGATCGCGTTCTCCTCCATCCTCGTCCGGCTCGCCGACGTCTCGCCCTCCACGGCCGCGGTCTTCCGCTGCGCCTATGCGGTGCCCGTGCTCTTCGTCCTCGCCGGGCTCGAGGACCGGCGCTACGGCCCGCGCCCCCTCCGCGGCCGCGGGCTCGCGCCGATCGCCGGCGTCCTCTTCGCCATCGACCTCGTCTGCTGGCACCACGCGATCGACGACGTCGGCGCGGGCCTCGCCACGGTCCTGGGCAACCTCCAGGTCGCCTTCGTGCCGCTCATGGCCTGGGCGTTGCTCGGCGAGAAGCCGGGCGCGCGCGTCCTCGCGACGCTCCCGCTGATGCTCTCGGGGATCGTGCTGATCTCGGGCGCGCTGGAGGCCGGCGCCTACGGCGACAACCCGACGCAGGGCGTGATCTTCGGCATCGCGACCGGCCTGAGCTACGCCGGGTTCATCCTCGCACTGCGCGCCGGCGGCGGCGATCTGCGTCGCCCGGCCGGCCCGCTGTTCGACGCCACGCTCGTGAGCGCGGTCGTCGCCGTGGCGATCGGCGCCGTCATCGGCGACGTCGACCTGGTGCCGTCGTGGCCGGGCCACGGCTGGCTCGTCACGCTCGCGCTCACCTCGCAGGTGCTCGGCTGGCTGCTGATCTCGTCGTCGCTGCCGCGGCTGCCGGCCGCCACGACCGCGGTGCTGCTGACGATCCAGCCCCTCGGCTCGGTCCTGCTCGGCGTGATCATCTTCAGCGAGAGCCCGAGCGTGCTCCAGCTCGCCGGGGTCGTCGCGATCCTCGCGGGCCTCGTGCTGACCACGCGCCGTCGCGCCACCTTGAGCGAGGCCCGGCAAGGGCTACCGTGAAGCTGTGATGACCATCGTCCGCGTCTGGATTCCGGTCGCGATCCTCGTCGCCGGGGTCGTGCTGGTCATCGTCCGGGGCGGGGACGAGACGTCATTCGAGGGCGCCGCGGCGCTCTGGGGGGCGGGATTGAGCGTGGCGCTGCTCAACTGGCTGCACCGGATGGGCGTCACCGGCGACCGCGCGCGCGACGACGAGGACAGGGCTCGCGCGTACTTCGATCGGCACGGCCGCTGGCCCGACGACGGTCACCTTCCCCCCTCCTGAGCGGTCAGAAGGCGCGCGCGCCGCTGCACTTCCGTGGTACAGGTGTCGTTAACCGGAACGAGCCATGCTGATCGACGTCTTCCGCACCGCGAGTCACGCGCTTGAGCTGCTGCTCCATCGCGCCGCCAGCGTGGATCCCACGCTCGTGGTCGTCGGCATCGTGCTCTACGTCGTCGCGCAGTGCGTGCGGACGCTCGGCTGGCACACGATCCTGCGCGCCGCGTACCCGGAGGCGACCGAGCTGCGCCGCCGCGACACGATGGCGGCGTACCTCGCGGGCGCCGGCCTGAACGGCGTGATACCGGCGCGCGGCGGCGACATCGTCAAGCTCTGGCTGCTGCATCGCAAGATCGGCGGCGCGCGCTATCCGACGCTCGCCGCGACGTTCCTGCCCGAGACGCTCTTCGAGACCTTCTTCGGCTTCGCGCTCGTCGTGTGGGCCCTGAGCCGGGGCTTCCTGCCCGTGCCGACGGCCTCGGGCGAGATGCCGCACGTCGACGTCACGCTGCTGATCGAGTACCCGCTGCCGGCCGCCGGCGGGGCGCTGGCGCTCGCCGCGATCGGCTACGGGCTGTATCGCCTGCTGCGCCGGCGCGTCGCGGACCTCACCGTGCGGCTGCGCCAAGGGGTCGTGATCCTCCACGATCCGCGGCGGTTCCTGCGCGGCGTGGCCAGCTGGCAGGCGCTCGGCCGGCTGATCCGGCTCGGGTCGCTCGCGGCGTTCATGGAGGCCTTCCACCTGCCGGTGACCGTCTCGACGGTCGTCCTGGTCATGGCGGCCCAAGGCGGCGGGCGGATCATCCCGCTGGCGCCGGCGAGCGCCGGCCTGCGCCTGGCGATGCTGAGCTACGGCTTCGTCGAGACCACGGGCCACGCCGTCGACATCGCGGCGATCACGACGTTCACCTTCGGCGTCGGCGCGCTGCTGATGCTCTCCGGGCTGGTCGTCGGGCTGATCGCCCTCGGCCTGCAGCTCGAGACCTCGTCGCCGCGCGTCGCGCTGCGTGCCGCGCGCGACGCGGTCGCCCGCCACCGCGCCGCGGAGGCGCCGGTCGAGGCGCCCGCGCAGGCCAACGCCTGACCGCCGCGCCGGCTCCTACTTGATCAGCACCGCCGTGCCGACGGGCACGCGCGGGTACAGGTCCTTGACGTCGGCGACGTGCATCCGGATGCAGCCGTGCGACGCGGCCGACCCGATGGAGTAGTCCTCACCCGTGCCGTGGATGCCCACGCCGTTGATGATGCCCATCCAGCGGGCCTTCAGCGGGTTGGCGGCCGAGCCACCGTCGACCGTGGTGCCCTGGAGCTCGCCGGCCCACGGGCTGTTCGGCACGCTCCACACCGGATCGACCTGCTTGTTGGCGATGTGGAACAGGCCCGACGGCGTCGGGTACGCCGGCTGCCCGACGGCCACCCCGTAGGACTTCGAGAACTTGAGGCGCTTGAAGAGGCGCAGCTTGAAGTGCGCCTTGTCCACCGTGACGACCGTGCCGTAGATGCGCTGCAGGTCGTTGACGTTGACCTTGGGCGACGTCTGCTTCAGCGCGGTGTGCAGGCGGCGCGGCGCGTTGACGCCGTCGTCCAGCGCGGCGTCGACCTGCTCGGCCACGGCCGTCTGGTCCAGGGCGCGGCCGTGCGCGGCGCGCTCGCGGTAGATGTGGCTCAGCGTGATCTTGACCGTGGCGTCGCGCGGCGCCTTGCCGACCTTCGCGGCGACCCCGGCGACCCAGTCACGCACGGCGATCTTGGAGTGCGACAGCTTGAGCGGCACGTCGCCGGGGACCTTGGCGCGCAGGGCGCGCTTGGCGGTCGTCAGCGCGTCGAAGGTCAGCTTCGCGTCGGCGGCCTTCAGCGTCCACGGCTTGCCCGCGGCGCCGAGCACCAGGTCGACGTTGACGCGGCCACCGATGCTCGTCTGCAGGCGGATGACGGCTTCGTCGAGCGTGGCGCCGGAGAGGTCGATGCCGCCGGCGGTGACCCCGGCCGGGACGTTCGCCGGGTCCGCGGCCGATGCCGAGGCGGGGACCGCCGCCGCGACGGCGGCAGCGATCAGGGCAGGCAGAGCGAAGGCGCGCGGCGACATGGCGGACGAGGGTAGCGAGCGCCGATCACGGCACCGCAAGTCCCGTTTCGCGTCGCACGGCTCGCGCACTCAGGCTGCGGGTCCGGCGCCGGTCTCGGCCGGCACCCCGTGGGCGACGAAGTCGCGGCTGCGCACCAGGACCAGCGCGGCCACGGCGCCGACGAGCGCGACGATCGCGGCGATCACGAGGATCTCGTTGAGCGCGCCGGTCCATCCGGTGAGGAACGCTTCGCGCGCGGGCCCGAGGACGCGCGGGTTGCCCTGCGCGAGGATCTCGGCGGGCGGGAGGCGCACGCCGGCCCCACCGCCCGGCAGCGCGTCGGCGATCTTCTGCGTGACCGCCGACTGGAAGACCGCGCCGAGCGCGGCGATGCCCGTCGCGATGCCGATCTGGCGGAATGTGCTGTTGATGCCCGAGGCCATGCCGGCGCGCCGCGGGTCGACGACGCCCACGGCGGCCGAGGCGATCGCGGGGTTCGTCAGGCCGATGCCCGCGCCGCCGAGGATGAAGCCGGGCAGCAGCGCGGTCCACTTGGAATGGGCGTCCAGCCCGCTCATGAGCAGCAGGCCGACCCCGACGAGCCCGAGCCCGGCGCCCATGAGGTACCGGACGGGCACACGCTCGGTGAGGTTGCCCGACAGCGCCGCGCAGACGAAGGACACCAACGTGACCGGCAGGAACCGCAGGCCGGCCTCCAGCGGGGAGAAGCCCAGGGCGTTCTGCATGTACAACGTCAAGTACAGGAACATCGAGAACATCGAGGCCGAGAGGCAGAAGGCGACGAGCGATGCGCCGACGAACGAGGGCTTGCTCAGCAGCGTCAGGTCGAACATCGGTCGCCGCTGGCGGCGCTCGACGACCACGAACGCCACCAGCAGCACGGCCGAGACGACGAGGAGGCCGACGATGGTGGTGCTGCCCCACCCCTCGGCGTTGCCGCGCACGAGGGCGAAGACCAGCGCGAACAGCGCCCCCGAGAAGGTCACCAGGCCGGCCCAGTCGACGCGTGCCGCGTTGGGGTCCTTGGTCTCCCGCACGGTGCGCAGCGTCACCACGATCGTCGCGAGGCCGATCGGCAGGTTGACGAAGAAGATCGACTGCCAGCCGACGTGCTCGACCAGCACGCCGCCGACCAGCGGCCCGATCGCGACCGACGCGCCGGTCGTTGCGCCCCAGATGCCCAGCGCCGTGCCCCGCTCGCGGCCCTGGAACGCGGAGGCCAGCAGCGCGAGCGAGGTGGCGAACATGCCGGCGCCGCCGATCCCCTGCAGCGCACGCGAGAGGTTCAGCATCGTCGGAGAGGTCGACAGGCCGCACAGCAGCGAGGCCAGCGTGAACAGCGCGAGCCCGAGGACGAACACCCGGCGGCGGCCGAAGAGGTCGGCCAGCGAGCCGGCGGTGAGCATGAAGGCGGCCAGCGTCAGCGCGTAGGCGTCCACCACCCACTGGAGGTCCTGGAACGACGCGCCGAGGTCCCGCTGGATCTCGGGCAGCGCGACGTTGACGATCGTGATGTCCAGCAGCAGCATGAACGTCGCGACGCAGACCGCGCCGAGCGTCCACCACCGCATCGGGTCGGCGCCGTCGGCGCCGCGGGCGGTCTCGGGGGCGTCGCTCATCGTGGCGAGTCAACTACCCCGACCGGCGGGAGCGCGAACCGGGGCCGGCGCGCTCGCGCGGCGCGGCGCGCTCAGGCGTCGCGCGGCACGCCGTCGACCACCGAGCCCGCGGCGACGCGCAGGTGGCTGCGCAGGACCTCGGGGCCCTGGGCCTCGAGGTCGACGACGAGCCGCAGGTGCTCGTCGCCCAGCCGCGCGAACGTGTAGTGCGGCCGGACCTGTAGGAGGAACAGGCGCGTCTGCGCGGTCAGGCGGTCGTGCACGGCCTCGATGCGCGGCGACCGCGCGGCGCGCACGATCGACGTGTGCAGGTCGGCATGGGCGCGCGAGACCGTCGACCACCGGGGCCGCGGCCGGCCGCACGCCCGGGCGAGCACCTCGGCGGCCTCGTGGACCGAGGGCGGGAGGCGGTCGCCGTGGCGGGCCAGCGCGAGGTGAGCGGCCTCGACCTCGAGCGCGGCGCGCAGCTCGTAGAGCGCGGCGATGGCGTCGCCGTCGAGCCCGGCGACGCGCGCGCCGCGGTACGGCGCGATGGCGACCAGGCCCTCGTCGGCCAGCGTGCGCAGCGCCGCGCGCACGGTGTGGCGGGCGGCGCCGTGGGCGTCGGAGAGGTCGGCCTCGACGAGCCGCGTGCCCGCGTCGAGCTGGGCGTCGAGGATCTGCTCGCGCAGGATCCCGGCGATGCGGTCGACGGCGGTCGGGCTCATACGGGGATCTCAGCAGCTGCCGGCGCGAGCCGGCGCGACGCCCGGCGCGGGACGGCGAGCACCGCGAGGCCGGCAAGGATCAGCCCGATGCCGCCGACGGCCACGGCGCCGGGGCGCTCGCTGAGGACGACCGCGCCGAGCACGGCGGCGGTGACCGGCTCGCCGAGCGTGAGGGTCGCCACCTCGTTGGCCGGCAGGTGGCGCAGGCCGCGGGCGAACAGGAGGTAGGCGATCGCGGTCGGCACGGCGCCGAGCCACAGCGCCATGGCGGCGCCGCCGGGCGTCGCGACCCACGAGAGGTCGCCGAGCGCGAGGACCGGGACGAGCAGCAGCGCACCGAGCCCGAACGTGCGGGCCATGACGGGCTCGACGCCGTGCCCCGCGTCGAGCAGGCGCTTGGAGGCGAGCGTGAACGCCGCGTAGGACGCGCCGGCGCCGACCGCGAGCGCGACGCCCGGCGCGGAGACCTCCGAGCCGCCGCCGGCCAGCGCGAGCAGGGCCACGCCGGCGCTGGCCAGCGCGGTCGCCGCCGCCCACGCGCCGCCGGGCGCGCGGCGGTCCAGCAGCCAGCCGCCGAGGCCGGCCAGCGCGGGCGCCGAGCCGAGCGCGACCACCGTGCCGATCGCTACGCCGGTGTCCTTGACGGCCGCGAAGAAGCACAGCTGGTAAGCCGCGACGCCGACCGCGCCGACGGCCAGCGGACCGCGAGCCCAGCGTCCCGCGCCCTCGCGGGCGACCGCGCGCTGGGCGGCGAGCAGGAGGAGCGCGCCGACCGCGATGCGGACCGCGCCGACGGTGACCGAGGAGGCGTCGGGGCCGAGGGCCTGCGCGGTGCCCGTCGTGCCGAAGCACACGGCGGCCAGGAGGACGTGGACGCGAGCCATCGGTCGATTGTTCCACAATCAACGTTGAATGTGCAACGTTACGCCTCTGCGCACGATCTGCGCCGGGACACGCGCGGAGGGCCGGTCCGTCCGCTCGCCGTGTCACCTTGCCGCCGTGCTCGTTCGCGACTTCGAACACGGCTTGGACCTCGACCAGGTGCTCCTCGTCCGGGAAGCCGAACGGCGCCAGAGGCGCGACGGCGGCGAGTTCCTCAAGTTGGTCCTGGGCGACCGCACCGGCGGCGTCCAGGCGATGATCTGGGACGACGTCTCGCAGGCGCTGGAGCACTGCCGCGCCGGCTCGCCGGTCCACGTGAGCGGGCGCTACGAGATGCACCAGCGCTGGGGCGCGCAGATCGCGATCCGGCGCCTGGGGCCGGCGATCGACGGCACCTTCGACGCCGCGGACCTGCAGGTGGGCCCGCCACGGCAGGTCGACCACATGGAGTCGGATCTGCGCGAGCTCGTGTCGACCGTGCAGGACCCGCACTTGGGTCGCCTGCTCGACGAGTTCTTCGGCGAGCACTCCGAGACGTGGGCGCTGTACCGCATCGCGCCGGCGGCCAAGCACTACCACCAGGCCTACCTCCACGGGCTGCTCGAGCACTGCCTCACGGTCGCCCAGGCCGTCAGCGCGATCAGCGGCATGTTCCCGGGCATCGACCGCGACCTCGCGGTCACCGGCGCGTTGTTGCACGACATCGGCAAGTTGGAGGCCTACA
Source organism: Baekduia sp. (assembly GCF_035318805.1). Taxonomy (GTDB): domain Bacteria; phylum Actinomycetota; class Thermoleophilia; order Solirubrobacterales; family Solirubrobacteraceae; genus Baekduia. The sequence goes on along the minus strand of NZ_DATHDY010000135.1, from coordinate 498 downwards.
CCTGCGACGCGCCGATCGACATGACCGACGACGGCCGCCTCCAGGGCGAGATCCCGCTCGGCTACTACCGCGTGCGCCGGCTGATCGAGGACCTCGACGGCTTCCCCGAGGGGCTGGCCCAGTCGATCCTGCACATCATCCTCAGCCACCACGGCGCGCTGGCCCACGGCTCTCCGGTCGTGCCCTGCACGCGCGAGGCGACCCTCGTCCACATGATGGACAACCTCGGCGGCCGCCTCGGATCGTTCGACCGCCTCGAGAAGGAGCTGGCACCGGGCGCCGCCTGGTCGAGCTTCGATCGCGCGATCGGCTCAGGCGCCTACTTCGGCTCCCCCACCCGCACCGAGACCCCCTCGCCGATCACCGCCGAGGACCGGCGGCCGAGCGCAGCGGCCTAGCGGGTCGGCGCGGGCGCCGTTGGCGCCCGGCGCGCTCCGTTGGTCGTGCCGCGCGCCGGCTACCTCCCGAGGTCCGGGTCACTGTGCCTGTCATATAGCC
>NZ_DATHDY010000134.1:0-9174 GCF_035318805.1 Baekduia sp. | reverse complement strand
GAGTGGAGCGACAGCGGGGGAGACCTGGCGAGGCGCTTCGAGGACGACGAGATCTTGACCTGGGTCTCGCTGTACTGGCTGACCAACACGATCGGGCCGTCGTTTCGGCCTTACAGCGACGACTACGCACGCCCGTCGAAGCCAGAGCCCGTCATCGTCCCGACCGCGCTGGCGGTCTTTCCCGCGGATCTCGTGCAGGAGCCCCGCGAGTGGGTCGCGCGCCGTTACGCCCTGCAGCGCTACACCAGCATGCCGCGAGGTGGGCACTTCGCCGCCTTCGAGGAGCCCGAAGTGCTGGCCGACGACATCATGGCGTTCTTCGCCACGATCGAGTAGCGCCGGTTCAGCCTGGCGCCCCTGGTTGCCGGTGGACGATGAGTTGGATACCCGGCCGGTTGAGTCGCGCGACGCTCGGGTAGCAGCGCATAGGCGGCCGATTTCGCCCGCCTAACCTGCGGAGGCGGAGGCCAGCCGATGAACGACCATGCGTCCGCAGGTCCCGAGTCACCGGCGCCCGTCCCACCGGACGATCCGGCTCGCACGCTCACCCACGTCCAGCCGGACACGGATGACTCACTGCCCCATCTCGGCGTCGTCGGTGACACGTACACGATCCTCGTATCGGGCCAGGACACGGCCGGGCGCTACACGCTGATCGACATGCACGTCCCGCCGGGAGGCGGGCCGCCGCCGCACCGCCACGACTTCGAGGAGATGTTCACGGTCCTCGACGGCGAGATCGAGCTGACGTTCCGCGGTGAGACTGCGGTCGCGCGAGCTGGCGAGACGGTCAACGTGCCGGCGAACGCGCCGCATGTCTTTCGTAATGCCGGTGACCGGCCGGCGCGCCTGCTGTGCCTGTGCTCGCCCGCCGGTCAGGAGGAGTTCTTCCGCGAGCTCGGCGTCCCCGTCGCCCATCGCACGCAGGCACCGCCGGTGCTGGACGAGGCGGGCACCGCGGCGTTCATCGCCAAGGCGGTCGCGCTCGCGCCGCGCTACCGCACCGAGCTGCTGCTGCCCGGCCCCAAGGCGTGAGCCGCGAGCAGCGCGAGGCCCTCGACGAGCTCGTGCGCGACGGCCCGCTCGATCTCGGCGGTGACGTCTCGCAGCAGCGGGCCATCTTCGACGAGATGATGGCCGCGATCCCCGTGCCCGACGACGTCACGGCGGCCGCGGTTGAGGATGCGGTCGCGGCCTACGCAGGGCTGCTCGACGGTGAGGCGGCCCATCGGCGATCGCGCTCGCCGGGGAGTCCGCCGGCGCGAGGGGTCGCAGCTCGTCCGAAGTAGGTAGCCGTAGCTCGCGTCGTCCGAGGACGGCAATCTTGCTTCCATCGTTGCCACGCGCATAGGATGCGCGCGACGCAGCGCGCACGACGCGGCTCGAAGACCGCGAGGCTCTGCGCGAAATCCGGTCAGCGCCTATCGTGAGGAATGGTCGAATGCCGCAAGGATTCAGGAAGCGCATGCTGCGTTCAGGGATGATTGCGGCGTGTGCCGTCGCGGGGCTCCTGGCCCCCGCGAGCGCCGGGGCGATCACGTCGAAGCAGTGTGACGCGCGGGTCAACGACACGCCGGACACGCTCGTGCCCTGCATTCAGGAGGGCGACCTTTGGAACCACATGAAGGCGTTCCAGGGCATCGCCGACGCCAACCCCAGCCCGGCCGACGGCCACCCGTCGCGTAACTCGGGCGAGCCGGGCTACAAGGCGTCGGCCGACTACGTCGCCAACAAGATGCGCGCCGCCGGCTACAACGTCACGATCCAACCGTACAAGTTCACCTATTACGCCTACAAGGCACCACCGACCTTCAGCGAGGTCTCGCCGACGGCGCACGACTTCGTGCTCGGCGTGGACTGGAACCCGGGCCAGAGCACGGGCACCGCGCTCAACACGCCGGTTCAGCCTGCGGGCGGGATCGTGATCCCGCCGACCGATGCGCCGAGCTCGACGAGCGGGTGCACCAGTGCGGACTTCTCCGGCTTCACGCCGGGGCGTATCGCGCTGATCCAGCGCGGCGGCTGCAACTTCGGCGTCAAGGTACAGAACGCGCAGGCCGCCGGAGCGACGGGCGCGGTGGTCTTCAACGAGGGCAACCCGGATCGCACGGATCTCTTGAGCGGCAGCCTCGTCGACGCGGCGGGCAATCCGATCATCCCGACGATCCCCGTCGCGTTCACGTCGTTCGCCACGGGCCAGTCGCTGCTGAACGAGTACAACGCGGGCAGCAATCCGACGATGAGCCTCAGCATCACCGCGCTCGTCAACCCCAACGCCGACGACTACAACGTCATCGCGGAGTCCAAGGGCGGCGACCCGAACCACGTCGTGGTGGTCGACGCGCACCTCGACGCGATCTATGGGGCCGGGATGCTCGACAACGCCTCGGGCTCGGCGACGATCCTCGACGTCGCGGAGAAGATGAAGAACGTCACGCCGCGCAACAAGCTGCGGTTCATCTGGTTCGGCGGTGAGGAGCTCGGCCTCCTGGGCTCCGCCTACTACGTCAACAACCTCACGTCGTCGCAGGCCAACCACATCGGCTACGACCTCGACGCCGATGTGACGGCGACGCCGAACTACCTGATCGGCGTCCTCGATCCGGCGGCACCGGACCTGTTCGACCGCACCTCGTCGCCGATCTTCCCCAATAGGGTCTACAAGCCCTCGCTGGTCGCCCGCGACTTCGGGGCGAACTACTTCGACTCGATCGGCAAGAACCACGAGTTCCTGTCGCCGACCGGGACAGACGCGTTCAGCTTCAACCAGATCGGGATTCCGGCCAGCGGCCTGCTCACCGGGCAGGACTGCTGCAAGAGCCAGGAAGAGGTCAACCTGTTCGGCGGGTTCACCGGCAACTTCGAGGGTAACTTCCCGAGCACCGACGGTGGCTGCGTGGACAACCCGTTCCGCTGGTGCGACAACCTGTCCAACAACGACCCGAAGGTCCTGACGTTCATGTCGAAGGCGTTTGCCGACATGACGGTCCGCATGGCCTTCGACACCAAGATCATGTCGTCGAGCAACAACTACAACAAGCCCAAGCTGCCGAGGGCGAGCAGCAGCAAGCGGTTCTCGACGAGCTAGGCATCGCGCGGCGCCGGGCCTCGGCCCGGCGCCGCGCCGCTTGCGCCGACCGGCTCAGGCCTCGTGCGGCCGAGACGATGAGCAGCGCCATCGCGTTGCCCACCGCCCGGCGAGCCTCGACGTCGGCCCCGGGAACCGCGCGCCTACTTGCTCAAGGAGCAACTCAGGCAGGTCTACCGGGGCTCACGCTGGGCCTCGCCTGCGAGGTCGCGCGCATCTCGCCGAGGACCTACCAGCGCCGGATGGCGAGCCCGTGCCCCGAGCACCGGCAGTTGCGCGAGGCCATCGAGCGCGCACGCGTGGGCTGCGAGGGCGACCGGGTCGCGTGGATGTACCTGGCGGTCATGAGCGCCAGCACCCCGAGCGCTGGGCGCGGCCGTAGGGCGCCCCCACCTCTGAGGGCCGCCCCCGCAGGTTGCCGCGCTGGGCCCGGGTTGCCCTGTGGGTTGCCCAAGGCCTAGATCTACGGACGGGCTCCGAGCCCTGAGTAAACGAAACGCCCACTGTTTGCGGCTGTTGCGCAAAGGGTGCTACAGTGCGTCGTCCGTCTGGCCGGTGTTGCGGCGCGACTGAGCGTGGTTGAAGATGCCGACGGCCAGCACGACCACGAAGAACGCTGAGGCTGGTGGCACCGCCTTGTGCTGCACGAGAACGATGACGGCGGTGAGCGCCAGTCCGACGGCTCCCAGCGCGACGCAGACCGCGGCGGTCAGGCCCGGGGTGGTGAGTCGCCCTGCCTTGTTGCCGGCGCGAACGTGGGCGCGATCGCGAGCGATCCGTTGCCCGAGGAGGGCAGCCAGGACACCCGTTGCCATAGCGGGAATGAGCACATTGATGTCCATCTGTGACGTATCGGCAGCAGGTCCCCCGACCTACAGCACGCCACGGGGTGGCCGAGGCTCCGTCCGCGGCGGTCAAGACTGCGCTGGCCGCCGAGCGCGGAGTGTCGGAGGCCTGGGCGGACCAGCGTCTTGCAGACGCCGTTGGCCGAGACCTGAAGGCCGCCCCACTCGGGGCGGCCCAGCCGGGTGGCGATCCGCCGCGGCCCCAATCCGGGATGACCGAACGCGACGATCCGCTGCTCGACCATCGGCGAGATCACCGCCTGCGACACCTACTCAAGCTTCGCGTGGGCCGACGCGGTCGCGTGCCCGCCCTCCGGGCCGACCGTCGAACACACCTCGGCACTGAGCGTGAACCCGACGGGCATGGTGTTGAAGGCAAACGGCTCGTTCGCCGTGGTCGGCACGCTGCTCGCCGACGGTCACTACCGCGTCCAGCGCTTCGACCGCGACGGTCCGAAGGTCCTGGCCACCCACGCCTCCGCCGTGCCAAAGGACCTGCGCCTTCGCGGCGGGACCATCAGCTGGACGGTCGCCGGGGACTGCACCGCGCGCGGCTGCGCTGATCGCGCGGCGGCGGCAACCGACGACAGCCGTCGTGCTCAGATGCCAGACGCTGCAGCACCGGATGGTCGCGTTCGGCGGGTGGACCGCACCGTTTGATGACCGTCGCCGTGTCGCCGACGATCATCGAGCGACATGTCGCGTCCGACCGGGATCCGCGCGAGTCGGTCGGTGACATGGGCCCGAGCGGAGCCGCTCCTGGCGATGGTGACCACGACCACTCGAACTCGGCAGTAGGCCATCCACCCGCACGCCGAGCGACGCGGTAACGCGATTGACCAGCGCAAGTACCGCGGCGACGCCCGCTGGTCAGGGGTGTTCGCTGCACTCGTCGGCTACACGCCCTACTGCAGCCGGCGCACAAGCTGGGTCCGTGACTTCACATCGAGCTTGCGGAACGCCTTGCGGAGGTGGTACTCGACCGTGCTGGGGCTGATGAACAGCTGATGGGCGATCTCGCGGTTGGTGTTTCCCTGCGCCGCGAGGCGTGAGATCTGCAGCTCCTGAGGGGTCAGCTGGTCGATCGTCTCCGGGGTTCTCTTGCGAGCATGCTCGCCGGTCGCCTGCAACTCGGCCCGCGCGCGCTCGGCGAACCCCTCCGTCCCGAAGTCGGAGAAGAGGTCGTGGGCGACCCGCAGCTCCTTGCGCGCGTCCACGCGCCGGCGCTCGCGTCGCAACCACTCGCCGTACAGCAGGTGGGCTCGGGCGAGGTCGACCGCCATACGTGATCGAGCGAGCCTCTCGGTTGCCTCTACGTAGAGGTCTTCGGCGTCCTGGCCGTCGAGGAGGAGCGCCCGCGAGCGGGCCGCGATCCCGAGCGCCCAATCCGTGCCGCTCGCTGCGGTCGTGTCGACGAGACGCCGGAGGGCATCGTGGGCCAGGTCGGGGGTGCCGGCTCGGGCAGCGGCCTCGATGAGCTCGACCATGCCCCAGTTCGAGGCGGCGAGGGCGTGCGGATGCGCGGTGGCGCGAAGCGCGGCGGCCCGGGCGTCCTCGTAGCGGCCGAGGCCGTTGGAGAGGACCGCCTCGGCCCAATCGAGCATGGAGAGGCCGACGCCTTCGCCGCGATGCGTCAGGTCCGCGCGGCTGTGCTCGACGAGATAGCTGGCCTCGGCCTGGTGGCCTCGAAGGACGAGGAGTCCCACGGCGCCGTACGGCGCGACGACACTGTCCGATGCTTCCGTCGCTGTCTGGATCTCGTCCACCAGCGACGCCGCGGCCGTCAGCTCGCCCGCGAAGAGGTGGACGTAGACGCGCTGGGTGAGCGCGAAGGGGAGTTCGCCCAGGGCGCCCGTCTCCCGGGCGAGCTGGACGTGCCGCTCCGCGAGCAGCTCCCATCGCGTGTCGTCCCAGAGGTGCACGGAGGACACGGTTGCCAGCCATTTCCAACGCAGCTGCTCGGCGGCGGACATGCGGGCGGCATCGAATGCCCTGTGCGCTTGTCGCAGGACCGGCACCGCAGCCTCGTAGCTCTGGCTGAACAGTGTCGCCAGGCCGTCGAGAAGCACGTCGGGCGCACGCGGCGCGTGCGGTGGGGCGGGGGCCGTTCTGGCGGCTTGCGCCACCTCCAGCACTCCTGCGCCCGGTCCGGCAAGGCGTCCTGCGAACATCGCAGCCGACAGCGCCTCGAGATACGTCTCGCGCGCGAGGATTGGATCGAGCCCGCTCAGCCGCCGGGCGGCTTCGACGAGCAGCGGCGGCGCGTCGCGGCCGCGGGTGACGACGAACACCGTCTCGGCGCGGAGCAGGTCGACCTGGGCGCGCTGGAGCTCGCTCAAGCCACCCGTCTCGGCCGTGGCGAGCAGTCGGAGCGTGTCGTCTACAGCGCCGGCCTGGAACTTCGTGCGCGCGGCGGCCAGGGCGCGCCGCGTGCGGTGCTCGGCATCGGGCGTCATCGCCGCGGCGCGTTCGAGAAAGGCCGCGGCAGCGGCGAAGCCACCACGGGCCTGCGCTCGAGCCGCGGAACGCTCGAGCTCCGCGGCGACCTCTTCATCGGGTCCGGGTTCGGCCTGCGCGCGGTGCCAGGCGCGGCGATCGGGATCGGTCTCGGGATCGGTTGCCTCCGCCAGCGCGCGGTGGATCTCGCGGCGCTCCCTCACCCCGGCCGCCCCGTAGACGGCCGAGCGAACGAGCGGGTGACGGAACACCACGCGCGGAGTGAGCGTCAACAGGTCTTCCGCCTCGACGGTCTCCGCCGCCGTCTCAGGAATCCCCAGCCGCTTCGCCGCCCTCCAGACGAGCGCCGGATCGCCGACCGGGTCGGTCGCGGCCACGAGCAACAGGCGCCGCGCGTCATGCGGAAGCCTCGCCAGCCGACGCGTGAAGCTTTCTTCGATGCTGGCCGACAACGGCACCGCGGCGGGCAGGCCGAAGCCACCCGCGAGCTGCGCCGGCGTCAACCCGCGCGGCAGCTCGATGAGCGCGAGCGGATTGCCGCGCGTCTCGAGGACGATCCGCTCCAGCACGCCGTCGTCCAGCGGGGCGGGCAGCGCGGACTCCAACAGCGCCCGCGCGTCGCGATGCCCCAACGGCGTGACGTCGAGCTCCGGCAGTCTCGCGGTCGTGTCGCCGAGCGTGCGCGCCGCGAACACCAGTGCGATCCGCTCAGCCAACAGGCGGCGAGCCACGAAGGCGAGGGCGCGCGCCGATGCACGATCGAGCCACTGCGCGTCATCGATGACGCCGAGGAGCGGCTGCTCCTCGGCGGTCTCCGACAACAGGCCAAGGACCGCCAGCCCCACGAGGAAGGGATTCGGCGACGGGCCTGCGCTGAGTCCGAAGGCGACGGCGAGCGCGTCGCGCTGGGGCTGCGGGAGGCGCTGCATGAGCTCGAGGAAGGGCGAGCACAGGTTCTGAAGCGCCGCGAACGGCAGCTCCATCTCGCCCTCGACGCCGATGGTGCGGGCGACGCGGAACGCCGGGCTCGCCTCGACCGCGTACTCCAGCAGGGCCGTCTTGCCGACGCCCGGCTCTCCGTGCAGCACGAGGACGCCGCCGCTGCCGTTGCGCGCGGCCCGCAGAAGCCGGTCGAGCACTTCGCGCTCGCGGTGGCGTCCCACCAGGTGCTCTCCCGGCACGCGAAGCGCCGGCGCCTCTGCGCTCATGCGCCAAAGCATGCCTGAGCAGCACACTCGGGTCACGGACTAAGGCATTCCGGGATGCGAGCGCGCGGCTCATGGACGCACGATGCGCCCATGAGCACACCCGACACGACAACCGAGGCATTCGCGAGTACGCGTCCCGAGGCCGAGGACCTCCCCGACTACGCGCCGGTTCCGCGCTCGGCGCTCGGCCCCGCCCTCAACGAACAGGGCTACTACGTCGGCCGCGTCGAGCGCAACCTCTACTGGGTCACCGACGGCACCTACCAATCGGCCTTCCTGACGACCGCTGACGGCGTCGTCCTGCTCGACGCGCCACCCACCATCGGGCACAACATCCAGCGGGCGGTGGACGAGATCGCCGCCGCCAACGGCGTGAGCAACAAGGTGACCCACCTCATCTACTCGCACCACCACGCCGACCACGCCGGCGCGTCCTCGCTGTTCGACGGCGACGTCGCCCGCATCGGGCACGAGGAGACGCGCAAGCTCCTGCTGCGCGACGACGACCCGGCGCGGCCCGCGCCCGAGGAGACCTTCCAGGACCGCCGCACCCTCGAGATCGGCGGCGAGCGGATCGAGCTCGCCTGGCACGGCTCCAATCACTCGCCCGACAACATCTACATCCACCTGCCCGACCACGACACGTTGATGCTCGTGGACATCGTCAACCCGGGGTGGGCGCCGGTGTACCTCAGCAACCTCACCGAGGACATCCCCGGCTACATCGAGGCACCGGCCACCGCCCTCTCCTACCCGTGGAAGCACTTCGTCGGCGGCCACCTCGGCAGGCTCGGCACCCGCGAGGACGTGACCGTGCACCAGCAGTACATGGCGGACATCGCCGCGAGCGTCAGGACGGCGATCGACACGGTCGACCCCACGCCCTACTTCGCCAAGTACGGCGAGAACGTCTGGGCCGCGGTGCGCGGCCTGCTCGACGCGACGACGGCCGCCGCCGCGGCGCCGGTCGTCGAGAAGTACACCGGCGTGCTCGCGGCGGCCGACGTCTTCACCGCCAGCACCACGTTCTGGGTCATGGAGTCGATCCGGCTCGACCTGGGCTACGGCTCGCAGGTGCATCCCTGATGTCCAGGGGTGCCGTAGTCGCCGATCCAACCGTGCGGGACTTCCTGCGTAACGCCGATCCGGTGCTCGCGCGGCTGATCGACGCCCACCCGGGTTTCCGTCCGCGGGCCTGGATCGACGAGCTTCCAGCGCTCGACGCCTTCGGGATGCTCGTCTTCCAGGTCATCGGCCAGCAGCTCTCCGTCAGCGCGACGCGGACGATCCTGTCCCGTCTCGAGGAGCACTTTGGAGGACATCTGCCGTCATCGGCCGAGCTGCTCGCCGCGGATCCGCAGGTCCTGCGCGACAGCGGCATGTCCGCGCGCAAGGGCCAGACGCTCCGAGCGCTCGCCGAGCGCTTCGTCGACGGTCGCCTCAGCGACGAGGCGCTGTCGGGCATGACCGACGACGAGGTCGAGGCGGTCTTGACCGAGGTGCCGGGGATCGGCCCCTGGACCGCACACGGCTTCCTGATCTTCGCGCTTGATCGGCCGGACGTGCTCCTCTCAGG
>NZ_DATHDY010000133.1:0-21695 GCF_035318805.1 Baekduia sp. | reverse complement strand
ATACGCCGGGTTGCAGGCTCAAGGTCGCTTGCTATCGTTCCGACCACATAGCTGTACACGTCCAGAGGGGTGGAGGGACTGGCCCGATGAAACCCCGGCAACCCCCGCGCAAGCGGGAAGGTGCCAATTCCTGGAGACGTGTGGCGTGAGAGCCCCTTCTTCGTCACACGAGGCATCCCCGGCGAAGAACGAGGAGTTTCACCAACATGGCTGTCACACATCTGGCCTGCCGCGAGTGCGCAAGCGAGTACGAGCTCACCGCGCAGTACGTCTGCACCCGCTGCTTCGGTCCGCTCGAGGTCAAGTACGACCACTCCACCCTGGAGACCGACGTCGCGTCGCTGCGCCGTCGCATCCAGTCGGGCCCGCAGAACATCTGGCGCTACGTCGACTTCCTGCCGCTGGTCGATGGCCAGCCCGGTCCGAGCGCGCGCAACCTGTCCCGCGTCGGCCTGCCGGCCGGCTGCACGCCGCTCGTGCGCGCCGACCGGCTCGCGGAGCGCCTCGGCCTCAAGGACGTGTGGGTCAAGAACGACGCGCACAACCCGACGCACTCCTTCAAGGACCGCGTGGTCTCCGTCGCCGCCGCCCGCGCCCGCGAGCTCGGCTTCGACACGCTGGCCTGCGCCTCGACCGGCAACCTCGCCAACGCCGTCGCCGCCGCGGCGGCCGCGCTCGGGATGCCGTCCTACGTGTTCATCCCCGCCGACCTCGAGGAGCAGAAGATCCTCGCGACCGGCGTCTATGGCACGAACCTCGTAAAGGTCAACGGCAACTACGACGAGGTCAACCGCCTCTGCACCGAGGTCAGCGGCGAGCAGGAGAGCTGGGCGTTCGTGAACGTCAACATGCGGCCCTACTACGCCGAGGGCTCCAAGACCCTGTCCTACGAGATCGCCGAGCAGCTCGGGTTCCGCACGCCAGACCGGATCGTCTCGCCGATCGCCTCGGGATCGTTGTACACCAAGATCGCCAAGGGCTTCGACGAGTGGCGTGAGCTCGGCCTCATCGAGGGCGACACCCCGACGATGAACGGCGCCCAGGCGCTCGGCTGCTCGCCGGTCGCGACCGCGTTCGCCGAGGGCACCGACGTGTGCCGCCCGGTCAAGCCCGACACGATCGCCAAGTCGCTGGCCATCGGCAACCCGGCCGACGGCCCGTACGCCGTCGAGCTGGCCAACCGCACCGGCGGCTCGATCGACAGCGTCACCGACGACGAGATCAAGGCCGGCATCCGCCTGCTGGCCGAGACGACCGGCATCTTCACCGAGACCGCCGGCGGCGTGACGACCGCGACGCTGGCCAAGCTCGCCGCGCGCGGCGACATCGATCCCGACGAGACCGTCGTGCTGGTGATCACCGGCGAGGGCCTGAAGACCCTCGACGCGGTCCGCGGCACGTTCGAGTCGCACACGATCGAGCCGAAGTTCTCCGCGTTCGAGGACCAGGTAATTCGGCCCACCCACCCCGCTCGCGCCTGATGCCGGTGACGATCAAGCTCCCGACGCAGCTGCGCGCCGCGGCCGGCGGCCAGTCGACGGTCCCCGTCGAGGGCGAGACCGTCGGCGCGGTCCTCGAGGCGCTGTACGCCGAGCACCCCGAGCTGCGCGACAGCCTCTCCGACGGCGACGGCGGCCTGCGCCGCTTCGTCAACGTGTACGTCGACGGCGAGGACGTCCGCTTCGGCGACGGCCTCCAGACGCCCGTCAAGGACGGCGGCGAGGTCCAGATCCTGCCGGCGGTGGCGGGAGGCTGAGGGTCGGTCCGGGCGCGGGCGCTGGGTGGCGCTCCGCGCGGCCGCCGTCGTACTCCGTGCGTGGCTCGGGGGCGATGACGAGTGCGTGCCCGGGGGCGCCGCCGCGTCGCGTCCTCCGCGGGCGCGATGGATGGCGACCTGGGGGTCGTTCTGCGACCCTTACTCGCCAGCGGTCTCCGTCCGCGGCGGGTGAACGGCACCTGGACGTTGAGATGCAACGTCCAGGTGCCGCTCGCGCGCCCGGACACCATGGGCGCCTCGCGGAGGACAGGCCAGCGCCCGGGCACTGCTCACGCACTCGTCAGTGATCGCAGACCGCGCGCCGCAGCACGACGGACGCCCGCACGGAGCGCCAGCCAGCGCCGGCGCCGCCTACGCCGCGGCCCGCTCCGCTCCCGCCGCGAACCCGCCACGCCGCTGGCGCACCACCGACACGCCCGTCGCCCACGCCGCAAGCGCCATCACGGCGATCCCGTACACGTTGGTCGTGTGCAGCAGGCCCTGGTGGGCGACGGCGACGCCGGCGGCGATCGCCGGGAGGCTGAAGCCGAGGTAGGCCAGGACGTAGACCGCGGCGATGAGGCCGGCGCGCTCGGCGGCGGGCGCGAGCTGGATGACGGTCTTGAAGGCCCCGGCGAAGCTGGGCCCGAAGCCGGCGCCGGCGACGACGCTGCCGGCGAAGAACAGGGCCGTCGAGCCCTGGTTGAGCCCGATCAGCGTGAGCCCGACGCCGACGGCCAGCAGCGTCGCGCCGGCGATCATCGTGTGCTCGGGACGGTGGCCGCGCACCGCCAGGGATGCGAAGGCGCCGGTCGCCGTCAGCGCGACGATGACCAGCCCACCGGTGACGTGGCTGGAGCTGTGCAGCAGCGACGCGGCCAGCGACGGGCCGAGCGAGAGGTACAGCCCGCCCAGCGCCCAGGTCGCCAGCAGCACCGGCGCGACGGCGACGAACGTCCCGCGCGCCGCCTGCGGGACGCCGATCCGCGGGCGCAGCATGCTCGCCCAGCCGCCGCGGGCGGCGACGGTCTCGGGCATCGCCAGGACCCCGGCGACCGCGACGACGAAGACGGCGACCAGCAACCAGTAGATGAGCCGCATCGGGTCCGGCGCGTACTGCACGAGCAGCCCGGAGCCGAGCGCGCCGGCGGCCAGGCCGAGCGGTGGGGCGGTGCTGCTCAGCAGCGAGCCCAGCGTCGGGCGGTGGCCCGGCTGCAGGTCGATCAGCGCGGCGCTGATCGCCCCGGTGGCGACGCCGGTCGCCAGGCCCTGGACGATCCGCGCGGCGAACAGCAGCGTGACGTCGTGGGCGAGGGCGAAGAGCACCATGCCGGCCGCCTGCGTGAGCAGCGCGGCGACCAGCACGGGGCGGCGACCGACGCGGTCAGACAGCGAGCCGGCGAGCACGAGCGCGGTCATCAGCGCGAGGACGTAGACGGCGAAGACGCTGGTGAGCGTCAGCGCCGAGAAGTGCCACGCCGACTGATAGACGACGTACAGCGGCGACGGCGCGCTCGACGCGAAGAACAGGAACGCGAGCGTGACGGTGAGCATCCAGAACGCGGCGGTCGGCGGCAGCCGCCGGGCGAGGAGGAAGGGAGCGCGGGGGAGAGCGGTCATGAGAGGGAGGACGTCGGTGGCGGCGAGGGCGTGAGGCGCATCGTTCGATGACTGACGAACCACCACCGTAGCAGTAGTTCGACAGTTGTCGAACCGTGCGGCGCCCGGCGGACCCGGTGGGCGGCGCGCAGATCTAGGACGCCGGCGGCGGCGCGGGCGACTGCACGCGCAACGCCAGTGACAACTCGAAGCGCTCGTCGGGATCGTCGAGGGCGTCGCCGAGGAGCTCGCGGAGCGCCTTGAGGCGGTACCGGATCGTCTGGACGTGCAGGCCGAGGCGGTCGGCCATCGCCTGCGGGCGGCCGGGATCGGCCAGCCACGCGGCCAGCGTGGCGACCATCCGTTCGCGCGCGGCGTCGTCGAGCGCCGACAGCGGCGCGAGCCGGCGGCCCGCGACCTCGCGGGCCAGGTCGGGCGCCGCGCCGAGCAGCAGCGCGATCTCGTGGTCGTCGCAGCGCACGACGTCGCCCGCGGCGCCCACCGCGCCGGCGCCGACGTGGTCCAGCAGCGCGATGGCCCGCGCGGCGCTGCGGGCGGAGTCGGCCGGCGCGACGGCCGGGCCGATGGCCAGCGGCGCCTCGAGCCCCAGCGCGGTGGCGGCGCGGCCCAGCCACTGCTCGGCCTCCTCGCCGTCGGCGACGACGAGCGCCTCGCGCCCGTCGGACACCGTGGCCGCCAGCACGCGCGCCGGCCCCGGCCCGGCGCCGGTCGGCAGCGGGTCGGCGGGCAGCGCGCCCACCGCCACCCGCACGCGCGCCGGCAGCGTCCAGCCGGCGGCGCGTGCCGCCAAAGCCAGCGCCTCGGGCGCCGCCGGCCGGTCGCTGAGCAGCAGCGACACCAGCCGCTCGCGCAGCGCGCGCGAGCGCCGGCGCGCCTCGGCCTCCCCGGCGGTGAACCCCTCCGCCGCGGCGACCGACAGCTCGTCGACGAGCTCCAGCACCGCGCTGCCGAACGCGAACGTCTCGTGCGCCGGAAGCTGCGTCGAGGGCGGCAGCAGCGCTGTCGAGCGCTCCCACATCGCCAGCCCGCCCAGCCGGTAGAACGAGAGCAGCTCGGTCAGCGTGCGCCCCGCGGCCTGCTGCGCGCGCCCGTGGGCGACGAAGAGGTCGACCTCGGCCGCGGTGCGCTCGCCGGCCAGCCGTGCGAGGAAGCAGTCGACCGCGGCGCGCGCGCCCAGGCGCAGGTTGCGCAGCGTCGCCGCGTCGGGCGCCCCGTGCGGGCCTTCGCCGGCGCGGACGCGCTCGAGCACGGCGTCGGCCAGCTCGTCGACGTGCTCCTGCAGGAGCACGCGGAGGTCGACGGGGCTCGCCATTGGAGGAAAGCTACAACGGAGAAGATCCGGACCTTCCGTGCAGGAGAACCGTGGGCGGCGGAGTAGTGTCCGGCTCGCATGGTCCGCGTGCTGCATTGCGACGACTCCTCCGCCTTCCGGGCGCTGCTGCGCGCGGAGCTGGAGGGCGACGAAGACATCGAGATCGTCGGCGAGGCGCCAGACGTCGACGGCGCGATCGCCGTCGCCGGCCAGACGCACCCCGACGTCGTCCTGCTCGATCTCCTGGACGTCGACCGCGACGTGGTCGGCGAGCTGCGCGGCGCGGCCCCGGGCGTGCAGGTCGTGGTCCTCAGCGGCCACCCGCGCGAGTACGGCGAGGGCCGGCGCGCGGGCGCCGCGGCGTACGTCGAGAAGGACGCGCCGATCGACGAGCTGCGCGCGACGGTGCTGCGGGTCGCCGGCGAGTAGGGCCCCCGATGGCCAAGCGCGCGCCACTGGAGGACTACAACGCCAAGCGCGACTTCGGCGACACGCCGGAGCCCGCGGGCGCGCCCGACGCCGGCGGCGCGGCCAGCGGCAACCGCTTCGTCATCCAGGAGCACAGCGCGACGCGCCTGCACTGGGACCTGCGCCTGGAGCACGACGGCGCGCTCGCCTCGTGGGCGATTCCCAACGGCCTGCCGTGGGCCTCCAAGGACAACCGCAAGGCCGTCCACACCGAGGACCACCCGCTCGAGTACCTCGAGTTCCACGGTGAGATCCCCAAGGGCAACTATGGCGCCGGGACGATGACCATCTGGGACCAGGGCACCTACGACGTGCTCAAGTGGGAGCCCGAGAAGGTCGAGGTCGAGCTCCATGGCGAGCGTGTCCAGGGACGCTACGCGCTCTTCCACACCGGGCCGGATCCCAAGGACTGGATGATCCACCGGATGGATCCGCCGGCCGAGGCGGGCGGGTGGATCCTCGGCCACGAGCCGATGCCCCAGCAGCTCGTGCCGATGCTCGCGCGCGCCGGCACGCTGCCGGCCATCGACGACGGGTGGGCCTACGAGATCAAGTGGGACGGCGTGCGCGCGGTGTGCTTCAGCGAGCCGGGCAGGATGCGCCTCGTCACGCGCAACGGCAACGACGTCACGCCGCGCTATCCCGAGTTGTCGCGCCTCAACCGCGCGCTGAGCATGCACCGCGCGATCCTCGACGGCGAGGTCGTCGCGTTCGACGCCGCGGGCCGGCCGTCGTTCGGCGCGCTCCAGGGCCGCATGCATCTCACGCGCGAAGGGCAGGTCAAGCGCTTGGCCAAGGAGGCGCCGGTCACCTACGTCGCGTTCGACCTGGTGTGGTTGGACGGGCGCTCGCTCATGGACCGGCCCTACGCGGAGCGGCGCGCGCTGCTGCGGGAAGTGCTCGCCGACGGTGAGCGGTGGCAGGTCCCCGACCACGTCGTCGGCGGCGGCGCCGAGCTGCTCGCGGCGACGCGCGAGCAGGGGCTGGAGGGCATCGTCGCCAAGCGCCTGGACTCGCCCTACGAGCCCGGACGGCGCACCGGGCACTGGATCAAGATCAAGAACACCAACCGCCAGGAGCTGGTCATCGGTGGCTGGCTGCCGGGGGAGGGGCGCCGGCGCGAGCGCGTCGGCGCGCTGCTCGTCGGCGTGCACGAGACCGAGGACGGCGTCGCCGGCCGGCTGCGCTTCGCCGGCCGCGTCGGCACCGGCTTCACCGACGACGAGCTCGAGCGCCTCGCGTTGCTGCTGGCGCCGCTGGAGCGCAAGACCTCGCCGTTCGACGTCGTGCCGCCCGGCGTGAAGATCCCGCGCGAGGCCGTGTGGGTGCAGCCGCGCCTGGTGTGCGAGGTCGAGTTCGTGGAATGGACGCGCGACGGCGTGCTGCGCGCGCCGTCCTACAAGGGGCTGCGCGACGACAAGCCCGCGGGCGTGGTGGTCCGCGAGGAGCGGGTGGGCGGGTCCGCATCCGTGGTCCGCGCCGAGGTCGGCGGCCGCGAGCTGCGGCTCACCAACCTCGACAAGCCGCTGTGGCCCTCGGGCCACACCAAGGGCGACCTGATCCGCTACCTGGTCGAGATCGCGCCGGCGCTGCTGCCGCACCTCGACCATCGGCCGCTGACGCTCAAGCGCTATCCCAACGGCTCGACCGAGAAGTACTTCTACGAGAAGCAGGCGCCCAAGCACCGGCCCGAATGGGTCCAGACGGCGCCGGTCACGCTGGAGAAGGGCAAGGTCATCAACTACGTGCTGGCCCAGGACGTCGCGACGCTCGCGTGGCTGGGCAACCTCGCCGACCTCGAGCTGCACACCCCGATGCACCGCGTGCGCGAGGACGGCCGCGGCCTGACGGGGCCGACGATGATCGCGTTCGACCTCGACCCGGGGCCGCCCGCGGGCCTGCTGGAGTGCCTGCGCGTGGCGACCGTGCTGGAGGGCATGTTCACGCACTTGGGCCTGCGCTCGTTCCCGAAGGTCTCGGGCTCCAAGGGCCTGCAGGTCTACGTCCCCCTCAACACGCCCACCACCACCACCTACGAGCAGACCAAGGGCTTCGCCAAGGCGGTCGCCGAGCTGCTGGAGGCCGAGGCGCCCGACCTCGTCGTGTCGCGCCAGACCAAGGCCCGTCGCACCGGCAAGGTACTGGTCGACTGGAGCCAGAACGACGTCAACAAGACGACGGTCTGCGTGTACTCGCCGCGGGCCAAGGAGCGGCCGACGGTGTCGATGCCGCTGACCTGGGACGAGGTCCGCGAGGCGCTGGAGGACGAGGATCCCGACCGCCTCATGGTCGACATGGACGGCGTGCTGGCGCGCGTCGTCGACCAGGGCGACCTGTTCGCCGAGGTGCTCACGCTGGTCCAGGAGCTGCCGTTCGGCTGAGGTCGCGGACGGGGCGGAGGAAACACTCGTGGTGCCGGCCAACGTGCGAACATGCGTTCGTGTCAGACGCCGGATCCGCCTACAGCCGCTTTCAGCGGGCCCTCACGACGGGCAACCTCACGATCATCCGGGCGGCCGCGGCCGAACTGCCGGCGATCCGGCTCGACGACGCGCTGCACGTGTGCGTCCTGCTGCGCGATCGCGAGCCCGAGCGCTACGAGCGCGCCGCGGTGCGGTGGATCGGGCGCTATTGCGTGGAACGGGCCCAGGCGACGCTCGACGACGTCGAGCACGCCCGGGCCGCGTTCTCGATCATGCGGCGCGACCCGGAGCGCGCGCTGGAGATCCTTCAGACGCTGTGCCGCGCCTGAAGGCGCGAGCAGCCGTCGGTCAGCTCGGCGGCATCAGCACCTTGTTGATGACGTGGATGATCCCGTTGGACGCCTGGACGTCGGTGCGGGTCACGCGCGTCGATCCGTTGAGGTACACCTTCCCGCCCCTGACGCGGATCTTCACCGGCGCGCCGTTGAGCGTCTTCGCGGAGGTGAGCCTGACCACGCTGCTGGCCGGAACGCGGCCGTCGAGCACGTGGTAGAGCAGGACCGACTTCAGCATGGCCTTGTCCTTGCCCAGCGCGGTGAGCGTCTTCTTGGGGACCTTGGCGAACGCGGCGTCGGTGGGCGCGAAGACCGTGTAGCTGCCCTGGCTCAACGTGGAGGCCAGGCCGGCGGACTTCACGAGCTTCAGCAGGGTCTTGAACTGCCCGGCCGACTGCGCGACCTCGGGGATCGTCGCCGACTGCGCAGCCGTGGCCGGCGCCGGCGGGGCGGCCGGCGACGACGTGGCGACGGGCACGGCGAGCGCGGTGGCGGCGACGCCGGCGACGAGGAGCTTGCGCTGCATGGTGGTTCTCCTGGCAACTCGGGGGTGGGTTGCAGAGAGATACGGACGCCGTGCGCGCGGCGATCGAGCGGCCGCGCGCCCGATGGTCAATGCAGCCGCGCCGTCGCGGGCGCGAAGGCCGCGGGCGGCATCCGTCAGTGCAGCGGCGCCGTCGCGCGCTCCAGCCCGCTGAGCTCGAAGATCCAGAAGTCCTTGCCGAGCACGGGGACCGAGACGTTGTAGACCGGCACATCGCCGATGTGGCCCTCGAACGCGCCGACGTGCGCGTGGCCGTGGAGCACCATGTCGGGCTCGTGCTGGGCGATCGGCGCGGCGAGCCGGTCGTTGCCGAGCATCGTCCAGATCGTCTCGGGCTCGCCGCGCAGCGTCTGGGTCGAGGGCGAGTAGTGCAACAACACGATCCGCACCGGGCAGTGGGCGACGGCCTTCAGGCCCTCGTCGAGCGCCTCGACGTCGCGGGTCGTCTCGGCGTAGATCCGGCGCAGCAGCGGCTCGCCGAAGTCCGGCAGGTGCGAGCCGGGGAAGCCGCCGACGAACCCCTTGAGACCGACGATGCCGATCTCGGTCGGCCCGATGCAGACGGTTGCCGTGTCGCGCTCGAGCATCGTGATCCCGGCGTCCACGAGGATCGGCCGCATCTCCTCGATCTGGTCGGCGTGCCAGTCGTGGTTGCCCCAGACGCCGAAGATGGGGACGTCGAGGTCGCGGCAGGCGTCGGCGAGCACCCGCGCCTGCTCGGGCTGGCCGTGCGTCGTCAGGTCGCCGGCGAGCAGCAGGAGGTCGATCTGCCCGTCGAGCCCGGCGAACGCCGCGCGGGCCTCCGCTGCCCGCGAGGGCTGGCAGTGCATGTCGCCGGCGGCGGCGATGCGCAGCGGCGGCGCGGCCGGGCGGCCACCGGCATGGCCGTTGGGGCTGGTCAGGCTCACAGCGCTCGTCTACCCGATGTGCGATGCCCGGAACGCCCGCGCGGGTAGATGAGCGACATGGGGGAAGCCCGCTCCACGTTCGAGGAGATCGAGAGCAGCCTGAAGACCGCCGCCGCCGCCCTGCGCGACGCGGGGCTGCCGTTCGCGCTGGCCGGCAGCGTGGCGTGCTGGGCGCGCGGCGCGCCGCAGAGCCGCAACGACCTCGACTTCCTCGTGCGGCCCGGCGACGCCGAGCGCGCGCTCGAAGCGCTGGTCGAGCGCGGGATGCGGCCCGAGCGGCCGCCGGAGGGCTGGCTGCTGAAGGCCTGGGACCGCGCCGAGGACGGCAGCGAGACGCTCGTCGACCTCATCTTCGGCCCGCGCGGGATCCCGGACGTCGGCGCGGTGCTCGAGCGGGCGCAGATCGTCGCGGTCGCGGCGCTCGACCTTCCCGTCGTCCATCTCGACGACGTCATGGTCATGAAGCTGCACGCCTTCGACGAGCACGCGTGCGACTACCGCGGGATCCTCGCGATCGCTCGCGCGGTGCGCGAGCAGGTCGACTGGGAGGACGTCCGTACCCGCACGGCGGAGTCGCCGTTCGCGCGGGCGTTCTTCACGATGGCGGAGGGGTTGGGGATCGTCGGCGACGGTCCGCCGCCGCACCGGCCGACGCAGGCGGCGGCGCGCATCCGCGTCGAGGGGCATCCGGGGCCGGGGCCGAGCGACCGCTGGCAGGCACCGGGGCGCGCGACGGCGGACGCGGGCTCGGTGCACGAGCACGGCGACGGCTGAGACCGCGCGTCAGTCGCGCAGAGTGGTGCTCATCGCCTGCGCGCTAGCCGCCGCGGCGGTGCGGGCGGCGGCGCGGGAGGCCGCGGCGGCCTCCCCGAGGATGCGCCGCTCCTCCGGCTGCGCCTGCGGGATCAGCAGCGCGGTGGCCTCACCGAGCTTCAGGTGCGCCTGGGAGAGGCGCTCGAGCTCCTGGGCGAGGCGGGTGAGGGGATCGTCGGCGGCGGACATCTTGATCGAGTGTGTCACCCGATCCGCCGCTGCTCAAGCGCCTTGGACCTCAACGCGGGCGGGGCGGCGGCGTCCACGTCCACCGGTGTGCAGCGCGCCCGGCAGGATTCGAACCTAGCCGAAGGTGAGGACGTAGGCGCGCACTCCCGGGTCGAGGAACGTGACCTCGAAGGTGCGCTGAGCGTCGACCGCTCGCTGGCGGACGAGCTGGTACATCCGCGGCTCCGCGACGGCGCCCTCGCCCGACTCGTCGACGTCCAGGCCGTGGCCGTCGCCGGGCGGCCGACCGTCGAGCTTCACGGCGAAGCGGACCGGCGCACCGGAGCCCGGCGGCGCGAGGACGAGGTTGAGGTCGCGCGCCTGGAAGCGGTACGTGATCGAACCACCGGCCGCTTCGAGCACGGCGGCCTCCTCGCCCAGCGACCAGTTGCCGGCGAGCGCCCACTGGTTGAGCGCGAGCTCGTCGGCGCTCCGGTCGCTGCGGCGTTCACCGCGGGCGTAGCCCAGGTAGGTCTCCGGTGACCTCAGCGTGTCCCGGTCGGCGGCCTCGGCGAGCCCGCCGGTGTCGACCCGGACGGTCTCCTCGTCGACGCTCAGCAGCCGCTGGATCGCTCGCTCGGTCTCCTCGTAGGCGCCCTCGCCGAAGTGGTGGAAGCGGACTCGCCCGTCGCGATCGACGAGGTAGACGGCCGGCCAGTAGTTGTTCTCGAACGACCGCCAGATCGCGAAGTCGTTGTCGATGACGACCGGGTGGTCGACGCCCAGCTCGCGCGCAGCGCGTTGCACGTTGTCGAGGTCGTGCTCGAACCCGAACTCGGGCGCGTGCGCGCCGACGACGACGAGCCCGTGGTCGCCGTACCGCTCATGCCACGCCGTGACGTACGGGAGGGTGCGCAACCAGTTGACGCACGAGTACGTCCAGAAGTCGACGAGGACGACGCGCCCGCGCAGCGCGTCCGCCGTCAGCGGCGCGGAGTTGAGCCAGACGGACGCGCGGTCGAGCGCCGAGAGCGGGCTGTGGACGGGCTGCGTGGAGGACATCGCTATCCAGCGTCGCCGCCCGCGTGCGTCCACGCGCCGGAACCCCGGGCACCACGGGAAGAGCTGGCGTCGGTGGTGCTCATGGCGAGCTCAAGCGGGTGATACGGCGACGTGCTTGACGTCCGCCATGTACTGCCCGGCGGCCGCGGCGGCATCCTCGGGGGTGCTCCCGCGCTCGCGAGCGTCCATGTACGCCGCATACCAGTCCCACCAGTCGTGCGATGGGGCGACCGCCTCAACGAGCCGTGATGCTCGGCCGTCTCGTGCAGGAGCTGGGCTCGGGAAGCGACGTCCATCGTCAGTCGTCCCATTCCCGGCCCGGAAGCCGCGTCGTGATCTCCTGGAGCAGCCACCCGTTGCCATCTGGATCGCTGAACGAGAGATAGGAGAGGTAGGAGCGACGCTGCGGGTCCGGGCCCGGAACGAGGCGCGCCCCGTCGCGGTGGAAGACCTCGCTGACGTCGACGCCGCGGCTGATGAGGTCCTCACGCGCCGCGTCGATGTCGGAGACGGCCAGCTCCATGCGCTGAGCGGACCCAGGCTCGGAGGTCGTAATGCCCTTCCCGAAGGCGATCGAGCACGGCGAGCGAGGGGGCGTCAGCTGGACCGCCCGGACGTCGTCGCCGAAGTCGAAGTCGGCGTCCAGCCGCCATCCGAGGCTGTGGTAGAAGCGTTTTGCCCGATCGACATCGGAGACGGGCAACGTCACGACCTCGAGCTTCATGTCGATGGTCCCCACCTCCGGGACTTCGGTCGAAGTATCGGTGCTGCTCATGTTGACCTCTGTCGGTCGATTGGCACGGCGCCGGGCTGCTCGAGCGTCTCGCGCGGCTGCGTGAAGGAGCATCACCCGATACGGGTGATGCGCGAGCCTGAGCCAGCTGACCCAGTCGGCGGGCGCGCTGTCCTGGCTGGCGTCCGCCCGCTTGCGGCGAGCAGCACGATCGTGCCGACGGCGGCCAGCCCCAGCACCCAGCCCGCGATGAACGCCGGCCCGTTGGCCCGCGCCCGTGGCGTCCCGAGCATCAGGACTACGCCGATGATCGGCACCGGGCTCAGCGAGACACCCACGCCGAATGAGAGGACCTGCCCGACCGCATCGCTGGCCACGACGCGATCTTCTGCGGTTCGACGAGCCGCGGCATCACCTCGTACGGATGAGACACCGCGAACGTGCAGCGGCTGTGACCTACCGCGTCGGCCGGTGTGGGCGCCAGCAAGACGCTGCCGCCCGTTGCGGCCCTACGAGGGCCGGCCGTGCTTCAGGCGCTCGATCGTCCGCTTGATCGTGTCGTCGGTCGACCGCAGCGAGTACGCGACCCAGCCCGTCCGTGCGGTCCACGCGCCGGTGATGAACGTGGCGAGCACGTCCATGCCCTTCACGGCCTCCGCGCTGAAGCCAAGAACGGCGTTGAAGTCGGCGGTGACGAGGCTCAGCAGCAGGCCCAGAAACAGACCGGCCGGACCCATCCAGTCTCGCGCCTTGCGCAACTCGACAACGGCGTCGCGCAGGACGAGTTCCACCCGGTCCTCGGTGACCTCGATCGCCGTCTGATCGATGTTGGTGTAGCGGTTCGTGATCGGCGCCGCCTCGGCCATCCGGACGAGTGCACCAGGGTCGGCCTGCTCGGCGTCGGCGGCGGCGCGCGCCTCGTCCTCGGAGACGGCGCGCTCGGGACCAGCCGTGAGCGGCAGTCCCTCGTCATCGGCCTCCGCCGTCAACGCCGGATGCCGAGGTTCTCGAGGCGGTACTTCATGGCGCCGACGGACACGTTGAACTCGACCGCCAGGGCGGCGTCCGTCATGCTCGGCGCGAGCATCCGCACGTTCTCCTGCGGCATCAACAACTCCGCCGCGAACTGGTTCGCGTAGATCTCCGCCGGGTTGGTGCCGTGAGAGGCCGAGTGTCCACGCCGGTCGATGTAACCGTAGCTGTCGTCCGAACGGCTCGTCGCTCGCAGGATGAAGTGGCCGAGTTCGTGCGCGCACGAGAAGCGCTGGCGGACGAGGCTGTCGGTCGCATTGACGTAGATGACAGGATCCTGCGCGGGCTCCTTTACCAGCATCCCGGAGACTTCGCGCTCAAGCCTGGCGCCGAGCACCTGAGTCCCAAGGCGCTCCGCGATGCGGAACGGGTCGACGGGGATCACGAAGCCGCGGCCGTCGTCGGCGCGGTGCCAGGCCGAGGAGCGCAGAAGGCCGTTCGCCTGTTCTTCGGCGGGCCGCATCGTGATCTCGTCACCCCCTGTCATCACTGCTGTCATCGCATCACGAGTGTATCTCAAGTAGCAGTCGTGACTTGGGGTAGAACTTGCCTGCACACACGGCATCTTGCGATGCCCGCACCCACGGTTCCCCGGCATGCCGGTCTTCACGCTCAACGATGTCCATTCCGCACCGCACTCTGCTGTCCTGAAACGGGACGTCGACGGCGCCGAATGGGCACCATTGGCCACCAGCCACGAAAACGGCCTCCCGGAGGAGGCCGAAAGTCCAGCGCGCCCGGCAGGATTCGAACCTGCGACCTCTCGCTCCGGAGGCGAGCGCTCTATCCACTGAGCTACGGGCGCTGGGGTGCCATGGAGCCTACCGCGGGTTCGGCGGCCACGCCGATCTCCTCGGTGCAGAACGCGCACGGGCGCGCGGCCCGCGGGATCTGGCTCAGGCACGCGGGGCACTCGCGGGTGTGCTCCTGCACCGGTGGCTCGGTGCGCATCCGGTCCAGCAGCGCGTTGACCGGCTTGACCACGAAGAAGAACAGGACCGCGGCGACGATCACGAAGCTGACCATCGCGTTGAGGAAGTCGCCGTAGGCGAAGCGGCTGCCGTTGATCGTGAAGTCGAGCGCGCCGAAGTCGGGCTGGCCGCCGATGGCGGCGATGAGCGGCGTGACGAGGTCCTTGACCAGCGCGGCGACGACCGCGGTGAACGCCGTGCCGACGACGACCGCGATCGCGAGATCGATCAGGCCGCCCCGGAGCAGGAACTGGCGGAAGTCCTTGAGCATGGGCCGGACCCTAGTGGGCCACGCGGGAACGCTTCACCGGGCGAACGCTCCCGCGCGACCCACCAGCGACGCCGATACGCTGCAAGCGCCCCTGATGGACCTCTCGATCTTCTTCGCCGGCACCGCGGGATCCGTGCCCACCGCCCGCCGCGGCCTGCCCGCGACGCTGGTCCGCCTCGGCTCCGACAAGGTGCTGATCGACTGCGGCGAGGGCACGCAGCGCCAGCTCGTGCGCTCCGTCGGCCTGCCGGAGATCACCGAGGTCTTCCTGACCCATCTGCATCTGGATCACTGGCTCGGGCTGCCCGGCATGCTGAAGTCCTTCGAGCTGCGCGATCGCACGACGCCGATGACGGTGTACGGGCCGCCGGGCACGCAGGAGCTGATGGAGGTCATGCGCCGCACCGTGTTCGGCCGTCTCAAGTACCGGCTTGCCGTCGTGGACCTGGAACCCGATGCCATCGTCGAGTTCGACGGCTACGAGATCCAAGCCATGCGCGTGCGCCACCGAGGCGAGTCGTACGGGTACGCCCTGATCGAGGACGACCGTCCCGGCCGGTTCGACGCCGAGTCGGCGAAGCGTCTCGGCGTGCCGTTCGGGCCGGACTTCGGTCGCCTCCAGCGGGGCGAGACCGTCAACGGCGTGACGCCGGAGCAGGTCGTGGGGGAGCCTCGTCGTGGACGCAGGATCGTCTTCTCCGGGGACACCCGGCCCTGCGACATGGTCCGGGTCACCGCCGACGGCGCCGACGTCCTCGTCCACGAGGCGACGTTCACCTCCGAGGAGCGCGAGCGCGCGATGGAGACCGGCCACTCGACCGCCGCGCAGGCCGCCGAGCTCGCGCTCGAGGCCGGCGTCGAGCTGCTCGCGCTCACGCACCTCTCCACGCGCTACATGGGTCGCGAGATCCGCGACGAGGCCCGCGCGATCTTCCCCAACACCGAGGTCCCGCGCGACTTCGACCTCATCGACGTGCCCTTCCCCGAGAAGGGCCCGCCCGAGCTGCACCGCTGGGACCCGAGCCGCCCGATGTCCGTCGCGCCCGCTCCCGGCGCCTGACGCCTACGGCGCGAACGGCGTGAAGCCCGGCGCCGTCAGCGGCCACGGGCGCTCGCGTTCGATCGCCGCGGTCAGGCCGAGGGCGAGGCCGTCGCGGCGCCGCGGCGCCACGAGCTGCATCCCGAACGGCACGCCGTGGAGAAGTCCATCCAGCGCGGGATCACGTTGCGCCCGATCGCGCCGTTGGTCGGCTTGTAGCCCACTAGCCCGCTCAGCGACGCGGGCCCGCGCAACCGACCCGCCGCCGTCGCTCGTGGTCGCCAGCGGCACCATGCCCGCGGCCAGCGCCGCGGCCGACCCGCCGCTCGAGCCGCCCGGCGAGCGCTCGGCGTTCCAGGGGCTGAGCGTGGTCCCGAAGACCTTGTTGGTGGTGAACGCCGTGTGGCCGAACGCGGGCACGTTGGTGCGCCCGACCACGATCGCGCCCGCCGCGCGCAGCCGCGCCACGGCGGTGTCGTCGACGCCGTCGGCGAACCACGGGCACCCTAGACGGGACACCGCGCTCAGGCTCGGCGGCCCACCACCAGCAGGTACTGAAACGCCCACCGGGCGTGGCCACCCGGCTCGCCGAGGTTCGTGCGCTCGGCGTGCGCGAGGAAGTCGGCCTCCAGCGCCGCGCGCCGCTCCGGGTCGTCGGCGGTCCGCGCGTACGCGACGAGCGTCGGGCCGAAGTTCTCGCGGTAGTAGGACACCAGGTCGCTCGGCTCGGCGAAGCGCTCGACCGGCTGGACGCGCTCCTCGAGCCGCAGGTCGGTCACCCTGTCGCCGAGCAGCTCCCGCACGTGCTCGGGCGCGCCCCACGCGGACGGCGGGAGGCTCCCCGGAGCGGGCGGTGGCATGTACGGCGCCATCATCTGGAAGAACTGGCCGAGCGTGCCCTGCGGCGTCCAGTTGGTCATCGCGATCGTGCCGCCGGGGCGCAGGACGCGCAGCAGCTCGTCGGCGACGACCTGGTGGCGCGGGGCGAACATCGCGCCGAAGGACGACAGCACGACGTCGAACGACGCGCCGGCGAACGGCAGCGCCTCCGCGTCGGCCTCGACCCACTCCAGCTCGACGCCCGCGGCCGTCGCGGCCGCGCGCCCCGCCTCGAAGAGCTCCGGCGTCAGGTCCGAAGCGACGACCGACGCGCCGGTCAGCGCCGCGGGGATCGAGGCGGCGCCGGAGCCGGCGGCCACGTCGAGCACGCGCTGGCCGGCCTGCACGCCGGCGGCCGTGACGAGCGCCGGCCCGACGTCACCGATGGTCTCCGCGGCGATCCTCGGGAAGTCCCCCGAGGCCCACATGGCGCGATGCCGGGCCTTGAGCTTGCGGTCCTCGGATGCAGGCCTATCGGTCACCGGCCGACCCTACGCCAGTCGGCATGCGGCGGCGAGGTTCCGTCCGCGCTCCGCTGCTACGTTGAAGGCTGACCACCTCCTTTAACCCGGTCCCGTGAGGCCAGGAAGGCGGCAGCATCGATGGACCATGAGAAGGTCGTCCTCGACGAGGACGACATGCGTCGCACCCTCGTGCGCATCGCCCACGAGATCGTGGAGCGCAACGACGGAGCGGGTGGGGCCAACTCCCTCGCCATCGTGGGGATCCACCGCCGCGGCGCGATCCTCGCCCGCCGCATCCACGCCCTGCTCGGCGACCTGCTCGAGCGCGAGGTGCCGATCGGCGACCTCGACATCGCGTTCTACCGCGACGACGTCGGACGCCGGGCGGAGCAGCCGA
Source organism: Baekduia sp. (assembly GCF_035318805.1). Lineage (GTDB taxonomy): Bacteria > Actinomycetota > Thermoleophilia > Solirubrobacterales > Solirubrobacteraceae > Baekduia. Next base: position 4,500 of record NZ_DATHDY010000133.1, on the reverse strand, counting down.
CCGTCCACGCCTCGCACGTCGCGTTCCCGCTGGACGGCCTGACCGTCGTCCTCGTCGACGACGTGCTCTTCACCGGGCGCACGGTGCGCAGCGCGATCGAGGCGCTGTTCGCCTACGGCCGCCCCGCCAAGGTGCAGCTCGCCGTGCTGGCCGATCGCGGCCACCGCGAGCTGCCGATCCGCCCCGACTACGTCGGGAAGAACCTGCCGACCTCGCGCGCCGAGCGCGTCAACGTCCACGTCGTGGAGCTCGACGGGGTCGACGAGGTCCGCATCGCCGCGCACTCGGAGGTCACCGCGTGAGACACCTCATCTCCGTCGAGGACCTGGACCGGGCCGCACTGTCGAGGCCATTGCCATGAAGCATCTGCTCTCCATCGAGGACCTCGATCGTGCCTCGATCGAGCGCATCTGCGATCGCGCGGCCTCGTTCGCCGAGGTCGCCGACCGCGAGATCAAGAAGGTCCCCGCGCTCCGCGGCCGGACCGTCCTGAACCTGTTCTACGAGGCCTCGACGCGCACCCGCTCGTCCTTCGAGCTGGCGGCCAAGCGGCTCAGCGCCGACGTCGTGAACTTCAGCGCCAGCGGCTCGAGCGTCGAGAAGGGCGAGTCGCTCAAGGACACCGTGTTGACCCTCGGCGCCCACAAGCCCGACGCCATCGTGATCCGCACGCCGTGGGCGGGCGCCGCCGAGCTCGTCTCGCGCTGGACGCCGGCGGCCATCATCAACGCCGGCGACGGCAAGCACGAGCACCCGACGCAGGCGCTGCTCGACGTCCACACGCTGCGCCAGCGCCTGGGCGGGGTGGACGGCCTGAACATCTGGATCGTCGGCGACGTGCTGCACAGCCGCGTCGCGCGCTCCAACATCCTCGCCTTCCAGAAGATGGGCGCGAAGGTCACGCTGGCCGGCCCGCCGACGCTCATCCCGCGCGGCATCGAGGCGCTCGGCTGCGAGGTCCGCTACACGCTCGACGGCCTGGCCGAGGCCGACGTCGTCTACGCGCTGCGGATGCAGAACGAGCGCATGGACGAGAGCTGGGTGCCGTCGATCCGCGAGTACGCCCACTGGTACCAGATCAACGGCCGCCGGCTGGGCCCCAGGCAGGTGCTGATGCACCCCGGCCCCGTGAACCGTGGCGTCGAGCTGAGCGCCGAGGTCGTCGATTCGCCCCAGGCCGTGATCACCGCGCAGGTCGCCGCCGGCGTCGTCGTCCGGATGGCCGTCCTCTTCGAGGTCCTGGCCACGTCGCCGACCGCCACGCACCCCCTTCAAGGAGTCCCCGCCTGATGGCCGCCCCACTGCTCGTCCACGCGCCGGCGACGCAGGCCGACCTGCTCATCCGCGAGGCGCACGTGCTCGACCCCCGCAGCGGGATCGACGGCCGCTACGACGTGCTCGTCCGCGGCGGCGAGATCGCCGAGATCGGCCCGGCCGGCACGCTGCTGGCTTCGGAGGTCACTGAGATCTTCGAGGCCGGCGGCCGCCACGTGTTCCCGGCGTTCGTCGACCCCCACGTGCACCTGCGCGTGCCGGGCCAGGAGCACAAGGAGGACCTCGAGACCGGGACGCGCGCCGCCGCGGCCGGCGGGTTCTGCGCCGTGCTGGCGATGCCGAACACCGACCCGGTGGTCGACTCCGCACCGCTGCTGCGCTCGCTGCGCGACACGGCGGCCACGGACGCGCGCGTCCCCGTCGGCTTCATGCCCGCCATCACGCGTGGCCTCAACGGCACGGAGCTGACCGAGATGGCCGAGCTGCGCGAGGAGGGCGCCGCGGGCTTCACCGACGACGGCCGCCCGGTCGTGAGCGCCGGCATGCTGCGCAAGGCCCTGCAGTACCAGCGGCTGTGCGGCGGCGTCATCGCGCTGCACGAGGAGGACCCGTCGCTGAGCGGCAAGGGCGCGATGCACGAGGGCGAGGTCAGCGCCCAGCTCGGCGTCACCGGGATCCCGTCGATCAGCGAGTCCACGATGGTCGCGCGCGACGCGATGATCGCGGGCTGGGAGAGCGGCCGGATCCACATCCAGCACCTGAGCGCGCACGAGTCGGTCCAGGCCGTCGCCGACGCCAAAGCGCGCGGCGTGCGGATCAGCTGCGAGGCCTCGCCGCACCACCTCTGCCTCACGCATGAGGCCGTCCGCACGCTCGACACGCGGATGAAGATGAACCCGCCGCTGCGCGAGGAGGCCGACCGCCAGGCGCTCATCGAGGGCCTGAAGTCCGGCGTGATCGACTGCATCGCCACCGACCACGCCCCGCACGCGCGTGACGAGAAGGAGGTCCCGTTCGAGCAGGCGCCGATGGGCACCACCGGGCTGGAGACCTCGTTCGCGGCCATCTACACCAACCTGGTCCTGAGCGGCGACCTGCCGCTGGCGCTCGTGGTCGCGCGCCTCAGCGACGGCGCCGCGCTGTTCGACCTGCCCACGCCGAGCATCGCCACCGGCGAGCCGGCCAACCTGACGCTCGTCGACCTCGATCGCGCGTGGACCGTCGGCGACGGCGGCTACGAATCGCGCTCGGCCAACTGCTGCTTCGACGGCCAGACGCTGCGCGGCAAGGTCCTGCTCACCGTCGCCGCCGGCACCGTTGCGTTCCGGGCCCGGCACTTCGAGGTCGTCTCGTGAGCGGCCGGCTGATCGCGCGCGACCGTGCCGCGCTGGTGGTCGTCGACGTCCAGGACGGCTTCCGGTCCTACGACACGTTCGCCGACGTCGCACGCCAGTGCGGCCGCCTGGTCAAGGGCGCCGGGATCCTCGGCGTTCCGGTCGTCGCGACCGAGCAGTACCCCAAGGGCCTGCAGCGCACGGCGCCCGAGGTCGGGCTGCCCGAGGACGCCGCGCGCGTCGAGAAGTCGGTCTTCAGCGCGGTGCGCGCCGAGGGCTTCGACCTCGCCGGCCGCGACCAGGTCCTGATCTGCGGCATCGAGGCCCACGTCTGCGTCGCGCAGACCGCGCTGGACCTCCTCGACCAGGGCGTCGCGGTCCAGGTCGTCACCGACGCGGTCGGCTCCCGGCACGCCAACGACCGCGAGGTCGGGCTGCACCGCCTCGACCGTGCCGGGGCGGTGCTGACCACCGTCGAGGCCGTGCTGCTCGAGCTGTGCGAGCGCGCGGGCACCCCCGAGTTCAAAGCCGTCCAGAAGGTGATCCTGTGAGCAAGTCATCGGCCTACGTCCTCCTGGAGGACGGCACGGTCTTCGAGGGTGATGCGTGTGGTGCCGCCGGCCACGCCGTCGGCGAGGTCGTCTTCACCACCGGCATGTCGGGTTACCAGGAGTCCTTCACCGACCCGTCCTTCGCCGGCCAGCTCATCACCTTCACCTACCCGCACGTCGGCAACTACGGCGTCTCGCAGGCGGCGATGGAGTCCGACGGCGTGTGGGCCCGCGCCGCGATCATGCGCGAGGCGGTCAACCGCGAGGACTCGCCCGGCGCCGAGCGCGGCTGGCTGGACTGGCTGACCGACTGCGGCATCCCGGCGATCAGCGGCGTCGACACCCGCGCGCTCGTCCGCCACATCCGCGACGCCGGCGCGATGCGCGGCGGCGTGTTCGGCGGCGAGGTCTCCGTCGCCGCGGCGCGCGACCTCGTCGCCGCCGAGCCGTCGATGGTCGGCCAGGACCTCGCGCGGCTCGTCACGCCCAAGCAGGCCCACACGGTGGGGCAGGCGAGCGGCGCGACCAGGATCCACGCCATCGACACCGGCATCAAGGGCTCGATCGTCCGCCACCTCGTCGCGCGCGGCGCGCAGGTGACGCTGCACCCGTGCACGGTCACCAGCGAGGAGCTGCTGGCCACCGACGCCGACGCGTTCTTCCTCGCCAACGGCCCCGGCGACCCCGCCGCGCTGCGCTACGTCGTCGACACGGTCCGCGACCTGATCGGCAAGCGCCCGGTCTGGGGGATCTGCCTCGGCCACCAGCTGCTCTGCCAGGCCGTCGGCCTGCAGACCTACAAGCTGCCCTTCGGCCACCGCGGCGGCAACCACCCCGTCAAGGACCTGCGGACGGGCAAGATCGAGATCACGTCGCAGAACCACGGCTTCGCGGTCATGGCGCCCGACGGGACCGGGCGCGTCGAGGCCGACGAGCCCGTGCGGTGGAGCACCGACTTCGGCGAGGCCGCCCTGACGCACGTCAACCTCTACGACCGCACGGTCGAGGGCCTCGAGCTGCTCGAGGTCGACAGCGCGACGGTCCAGTACCACCCCGAGGCCGGCCCGGGCCCCAACGACGCGCTCTACCAGTTCGACCGCTTCCTCGACGCCGTCCGGAGCGCCTGATTTGCCACGTCGCAACGACATCCACAAGATCCTCATCCTCGGCTCCGGCCCGATCGTCATCGGCCAGGCGGCCGAGTTCGACTACTCCGGCGTGCAGGCGTGCAAGGTCCTGCGCGAGGAGGGCTACGAGATCGTCCTGGTCAACTCGAACCCGGCGACGATCATGACCGACCCGGAGTTCGCCGACGCGACCTACGTCGAGCCGCTGCTGCC
>NZ_DATHDY010000132.1:0-19002 GCF_035318805.1 Baekduia sp. | reverse complement strand
CGCTGGATGACCTCCACGTCGAGCTCGTCCTGACCGCCCACCCGACCGAGGCCGCGCGCCGCTCGGTCCTGGACCATCAGTGGGAGATCACCGAGCTGCTGGACCGCGTCGAGGACCCGCGCACCGGCCGCTCGCGGCGGCGCGCGCTGCTCGACGAGCTGCGCGAGGTCCTGACGATCTGGTGGCAGACCGACGAGGTCCGCCGCGCGCGGCCGCACGTCGAGGACGAGGTCCGGCGCACGTTGTACGTCTTCGAGTCGGTGCTCTACGACACCGTGCCGCGGGTCCTGGACGAGCTCGAGCGCCGCCTCGGGCCGCTGCCGGACGCGCCGGTGCTGGAGTACGCGAGCTGGCCCGGCGGCGACATGGACGGCCACCCGGAGGTCGGCGCCGACACCGTCACCGCGACGATCGAGCTGCACCGCCTCGCGGCGATCCGGCTGCTGCGCCGCAGCGTCGCGGACCTCGCGGGCCGCTTCTCGCACTCCGAGCGCCGCCTCAGCGTCACCCCGGCGCTGTCGGACTCGCTGCGCTCCGACGCCGCGGAGCTGCCGAGCGCGCCCGTGCTGCGCCGCGCGCACCACGACTGGGAGCCGCTGCGGACCAAGTTGGGGTTCATCGAGCATCGGCTCGACAACACCCTGTCGGGACGCGGCGGGGAGCCCGGCTACGAGCGCCCCGCCCAGCTGCGGGCCGACCTCGAGCTGATCGCCGGCAGCCTCGGCTCGGCGCACGTCGCCCGCGGGGCGCTGCGCCGGCTGCTGCGCCAGGTCGACACGTTCGGCTTCCACCTCGCGGGCCTGGACCTGCGCCAGAACGCCGTCGTCGTCGACGCGGCGGTCTCGGCGCTGCTGCCCGGCTACGCCAACGCCCCCGAGGAGGAGCGCCAGGCGCTGTTGGCCGACGCGATCGCCGCCGGCCGCATCGGCCTGGAGCGCCGCCCGGACGGCACCGCCGGCGAGCTGGTCGCCGCGCTGGAGGCCGCGGCCCTGGCCGCGCAGGCCTACGGCCCCGAGGTGGTGCGCTGCCTGATCGTGTCGATGACCGAGAAGCCCTCGCACGTGCTCGGCGCGCGGTGGCTGGCCCAGCGCGCCGCACGCAGAAGCGGGCCCGCGGGCGCCGAGCGCGAGGCCCTCGACCTTCGCTTCGTGCCCCTGTTCGAGACGCTCGCCGACCTCGAGCGTGCGCCCGAGACCATGGCCGCGCTGTACGCCGGCGAGGCCTACCGGGACCTCCTGCGCAGCCAGGGCGACCGCCAGGTGATCATGTTGGGGTACTCGGACTCGGGCAAGGACGGGTCCTTCATGGCCAGCCAGTGGGCGCTGCGCGGCGCCCAGCTCGCGCTTGCGCGCCAGGCGGCCGCCGAAGGCATCGAGCTCGAGCTTTTCCACGGCCGCGGCGGCTCGACGTCGCGCGGTGGCGGCCCGATGTACCGCGGAATCGTCGCGCAGCCGACGGGCTCGGTGCACGGCCGCATCCGGATCACCGAGCAGGGCGAGACGATCAGCGCGCGCTACGGGCACCCCGAGCTCGCCGAGCGCTCGCTCGAGCAGACGCTGAGCGCGGTGCTGCTGGCGTCCAACGTCGCGCGGCCGCCGGCTCCGGAGGCCTGGCGCGAGGAGCTGGACCGACTCGCGCGCCGCTCCCGCGAGACCTACCGGGCCCTGGTCTACGACGATCCCGACTTCGCCCGCTTCTTCTTCCAGGTGACGCCGATCGAGGCGCTCGCGGAGCTGAACATCGGCTCGCGACCGCCGTCACGCGGGGCCGACCGGTCGATCGAATCGCTGCGCGCGATCCCGTGGGTGTTCGCGTGGACGCAGAACCGCATCCTGCTGCCGTCCTGGTACGGCGCGGGCACCGCGCTGGCCGAGGGTGACCTCGAGCTCCATCGCGCCATGCACGCCGACTGGCCGTTCGTCGCCACGCTGATCTCCACGCTGGAGATGGCGCTCTTCAAGACCGACCTCGGCGTCGCCGAGCGGTACCTCGAGCTCGTCGACCCGGCCCTGCGCGAGCACTTCTGGCCGCAGATCGTGGCCGAGCACGACCGCGTGCGCCGCGGCGTGCTGGCGATCACCGGCAACGACCGGCTGCTCGCCGGCGCGCCGCAGCTGCAGGAGCGCCTGGCCCACCGCGACCCGTGGGTCGACCCGCTGTCGCACCTCCAGGTCGAGCTGCTGCGCCGCACCCGCGAGGACCCGTCGCTCGACCGCCAGGCGCTGCTCGGCACGGTCACCGGCATCGCCTTCGGGCTGCGGAACACGGGCTGAGCGGCCCATCGACGACCGCGTTCTGTGCGAACGCCGGCGCCGGGTTCAGCGCCGGCCGTCCGCAGGTGTCGGTGCGTCGGTCACGCCAGTGCGCTTGGCACCTCGTCGCGCAGCGCGCCGCGGAGCTGCTCGCGCAGCTCCGGTGTGTCCTCGTGGCCATGGGCCGTGACGGCGTGGGTCACCGCCGCGTTGAGGATGTGCTCTTCGCTGCCGGACATCGCGAGGTCGCACCCACTCTCGCTGGGCATCTCGCGGCAGTCGATGTACTTGCGGGCCATGGGCCCCTCCTGATATGTCGAGGCACCTCCCGCCGCGACGGTACGCCCGCCGCCGGGGGTGGGTCAAGCTGCCCGGGAAGGGTGCCTAGGCGCGGGGAGCGCTTCAGGCGCCGGGGGCTTCGGCGCCGGCGCCGAGGACGGCATGCAGCGCGTCGGCGCGCAGCGAGGCCATCGGGTCGACGAGGGCGCCGATGAGCGGATGGATCGCCTCGTCCTCCTCGCGCATCCAGCCCTGCTCCCGCATCGCGTGCAGCCACTCGGCCAGCGCGTCGTGCAGCGCGACGAAGCGGGCGAGCGGCAGGACGACCGTCGCGTTGGCGCCCGGCTCGGCGAGCCGGTGCAGCTCGTCGGAGAGCCCGGTGAGCTCGCGAAGCGCCAGCACGTCGTCGGTGCTCAGCTCCTGATGGCGGTGGCGAGCGATGCGGACCGCCTCGACGGCGCGGGCCGCCGCGGCCAGCTGTGCGGCCGAGAGGTCGAACGACACGTTGCAGACGGGATTTCCGTCGGCATCGTGCAGCGTGCGGATCTCTTCGTTGACCATCGTGGCGTTCACGCTAGCGGGGTTGCAGGACGCCCGCCCCGATTCGAGGTTGTTCCCCGGTGATCGGCACGTGATGCATCTCACCTGAGCGCTTGCGCCGATCGCCCCGAATCGGCACGATCACGGCGGCGGCGACGGCTGGCCGTCGTGGGCCTCGGCCTCGCTGGCCGCCTGCGGCACCCCTAGCCGAGGGCGCCGACCTGCGTGAAGATGCGGCGCAGGATCGCGATCGACGTCGCGTAGGTGGAGTCCATGCCGTAGTAGCTCATGCCGCGGGCGCCCAGCGTGCGGGCCTGCGTGAACGGCGTGTCCGAGGCGTAGTGGACGATCCCGAAGTCGATCGGCAGCTTGGAGAAGTTGACCTGCTCGCCGGCTGGGTAGCGGTCGGGCTCGGCGATCTCGTAGACCGCGTCGCAGTACGGACCGGCCTCCATCTCGACCACCGTGAACGCCTCGCGGTAGTAGCGGTCGAGGTAGTCGCGGTTCTGCAGGAACGTCGAGCGGACGGTCACCGCGCGCTGGTTGTCGAGCCCCGAGCCGAAGCGGAGGTACGGGCTGATGTCGTCGAACCCGAACGCGTTGTCGAGCCAGTAGGTCGTGCCCGAGTGCTCGTCGAAGATCGTGTTGGAGATCATCACGTCGCCGACGTCGGCGTTCAGCGTGGCGGCCTTGCCGAGGACGTAGACGCCGCGCAGCGTGTCGCGGTCCTCGGTGATCTCGCGCAGGATGTTGTAGGCCGCGAGGCCGAGCGGGTAGTCGATGTTGACGATCGCCGCGCCGCTGTTGCGCAGGGCCTCGGCGTCGACCTCGCCGAGGCGGGGATCCAGCTGCGCAGGGTCGAGCTTGGCGAGCGGCATCACCTGCGCCGCGACGCGGAGCCCCGACTCCGAGTTGAGGTGCACGATCCCGCTGGCGCTCTCGGTCTGGCGGCGGCGCGGCTGCGCGTCGGGGTCCAGGTTGAACTGCTCGCGGGCCAGGAAGTACAGGAAGTTGTCCCACGAGCCGGCCGTGCGCTCCTCGCGGAACGCGTTGAGCTCCTCGCGCAGGTCCTTCGGACCCGCGCGCTCGACCCATTCGACGAGCGCCGCCTCGCGGGCGCGGGCGTCGCCGGAGAGCAGGTTGACCAGGGAGTGCGTGTTGGAGGAGACGAAGTACAGCTCCCTGGCGCCGAGGCCGTCGGCGTCGACCTGCTGGGCGACCGGCGCCCACCAGCGGCGCGTCATGCGCGCGTAGCTGACCTGCGATCCGCCGAGCATCTGCACGCGCAGCGAGAGGTTCGTCTCGGAGACCTCGCCGAGGCGCCGCGCGAACGCGGTGCCCCACGCCTCCTGCAGGCGCTCCCAGTCGTCGATCGAACCGCCGAGCGCACGCGAGCACTCAGCGGCCCCCGGCAGGCCCTGCGGTCGCGGCCACCCGATCGCGTTGAGCTTGCGCCGGAGCTTGTTCCACTCGATCTGGTAGGCGACCAGCGTCGGGACGAGGTCGTCGACGTCGGAGGTGGACGAGAGCAGCACGCCCCACTGGCCGTCGGGTCCCTCGTGCCACTGGCGCCGGCGCGCGGGCGCCTCGGTGGTGGGCCACACGTCGAGCGCGAGGCCGGCGGCGGCGAACTGCTCCTCCTCCTGGCCCATGATCACGACGCGGCCGGCGTAGATCTTCGCCGGCAGCCGCTGGGTGGCGTACAGGAACGCGCCCAGGTCGAGATCGTCGGCGGCCGCGAGCGGATGCAGCGAGGACTCGATGGCGCGATGCGTCGACTCGAGGATCCGCAGCTTGGTCTCACCCCGCGACCGCAGCAGGGTCGAGTAGGTGCGCTGATAGAGCTCGACGTCGGCGGGCATTGGCGAGCGGGTATATCGCAAGGGGCGGCCGGCGCGTCGTCGGACAGGCGCGCGTGACCTGCCGCCGCCGGCCTCGTTCTGGGTCCATGCCCTCCCCTCGCTCCCTCCTGGTCCCCGCCGCGCTCGGCGCGGCGCTCATCGCTCCCTCGGCCGCCCATGCGGCAGAGGGCTTCACCGGCGTCACCAGCGCCGGCCAGGTCGCCACGTTCCAGAGCGACTCGATCCCCGGCCTGGAGTCCCGAGTCGACGTGTCGGGCCTGCCCTCCGGCGCGAAGATCGTCGGCCTCGACCGGGCGCCCGCCGGTGAGCTGCTCGCGCTGACGTCGCGTGGGAGCATCGCGACGCTGGACGCGGCGACGGGCAAGGCCACCATGAAGTTCCCGGCGCCGGTCACGTCGGCGATCGACCCGGCCGCCGCGGTGTCGTTCGCGGTCGCGCCCGACGGGGCGACCGCGCGGATCATCGCCGGCGGGCGCGACGAGACCGTCACGCTGGCCACGGGCGCCGCCGCGCCGACCGCGCCCGCCCTCGGCTTCGCGCCCGGCGATCCGAACGCCGGCGGCGATCCCGGGGCCGCCGTGGACTTCGGCACCGACGGCCGGCTGGTCGGCGTGTCGACGGCGCGGGGCGCGTTCGTGCGCGAGACCGCGCCGGGGAGCGGCGCGCTGTCCACGCTGGCCGCGACGCCGTTCCCGATCGCGCAGCCGGTGCGCACGACCGTCGGCTCCGACGGCGCGGCCTACACCGTGTCGGACCTGCACGTCGGCCGGAAGTCCGCGCCGCCGCAGTCGCGGATGGTGCGGTTCGACCCGGCGACCGGGCGCATCTCCGGCCAGAACGGCGTCTATCCCGGGCAGCGCTTCGACGCCATCGCCTCCGTCGGCGCCGTGCCCGACGACACGACGAAGCCCACCGCGACGTTCTCCGGCCGGACGCTGCATCGCCACGTCTCACGCGGGACCGCGTACTACACGGGCCTCGGGCTGAAGGTCAGCGAGGGCGGGCAGACGGTCGCGTCGCTGCGCCTCGGCGGCAAGGTGGTCGGGTTCGGCCTGCTGTCGAAGTACGAGGCCGGCCGCGGTGCGCTCCAGCTCGTCCCCCGCAAGGGCGCGACCCCGCTGCTGCGCTCCGCCGCCGCCCACCACCGCAAGGTCGTCGTCCACCTGACGGTCCACGACTGGGCCGGCAACCAGCGCGTCTACGACCGCGCGATGAGCCTGGCGCGGTAAGGGATCGCATCGACGAGCGTCTCGACCGTCCCGCGCCGTCCGCGCGGGGCGGTCGTGCTGCGGGTCAGGGCCGCGGCGACGCGACGAACTCCTCGGCCTGCAGCACGGGGCGGACCGAGCGCTGAAGGTCCTGGCCGGCGAACGCGTCGCGAAGGACGTCGCCGCCGAGCGCGTTGCCGAGCGACGCCATGATCATGCCCTGGTCGAGGGAGAGGTAGGCGTCGGACGGGTGGCCGGTGTCGACGTTGACGCTGTCGCGGAAGCCGTAGGGGCCGTAGAGGCCGGGGAAGTCGCGGGCGAGTCGGGCGAGGTCGTCGCGGGTCTCGCGCGGTGCGTAGCGCAGGCCGAGGAACGCGGCGTGGGGGGTGACGACGCCGTTGGTGTAGGCCGCCGGGGGTGGGTCGGGCTGCGGATCGCGGCCCGGGCAGCCGGCGAAGCCGTGGTCGATCAGCGTGCGGTCCTCGTTGGAGGGGTTGCCGTTGGGATCCATGCCGATGCCGTCGACGCCGTAGGCCGCGTAGCCGCCCTCAGGCGTGTTGGACGGCGAGAAGCCCCAGTAGCCGTAGCCGGCCTCGGTCAGCCCGTGGTGGATCTGGGCCTGGACGGTGAGCGGGTGGTTGATGCCCCAGCTGCGAGGTCCCCAGCGCTCCTCGGGCAGGAACAGCGCCGGCATCAGGGCCTCGAACATGCTGCCGCCCCAGGACGGGACGATGCGCGAGTTGTTGTAGGGATAGGACCCCTCGAAGACGTCCACCCCGAAGTACCGCTTCCACTCGCCGATCGGCTTGGTCTCCTGGAAGCCGTACCGGTCGCACGGGGCGTCGGGGAAGGTGCGCCAGCGGCCGAAGTACGCACGCTGGGGGATCTCGCCCTTGGCGATGCCGAGGTAGTCGACGATCCGGCTCTCGCTGACCACCGTGTCGTAGCAGCAGACCGCCTCGCCGGTGTCGGGCACGTAGTGAAACAGCACGCGGTTGACGCCGGGCCGGTAGTAGAAGCCGAAGTTCATGCTGTCGTACAGGGCGCCGGCGCGGCGGGCCAGCTCGGGGACGCCGCCGCGGACGATCCGCAGACCGGTGGCCAGCCACGCGTTGTCGACCGAGGAGAGGATCGGCGTCAGCGGGGCGCCCGTCGGCGGCCACGTGGTGAGCTTTGCGCCGGTGTGGTGGTCGTACCAGTTGTAGAACTGGCCGCTGGCGGTGTGGCGCTCCATGTGCTCGAGCGAGGCGATGGTCTTGCTCATGCGCGCGACCATCTCGGGCCGGTCGAGGAACCCGAGCCGCTGCGCGACGTACGCGCTCCACAGGTAGGCGCCGATGTTGGTGGTCGAGGTCTGGACGCTCGTGGTGCCGTCGGCGTTCAGGACGTCGGCGGGGAGGCCGGACGCCGGGTCGGTCATGGCCTCGAACGAGCGCCAGGTGCCGGCCGCGTAGCGCTGCAGGTCGGGAGCGCCGTCGCCGCTGGAGCCCCCGTGGCCGCCGGCGGCCGCTCCGGCCGGCGCCGCACCGAGGGCCAGAGCCAGGGCCGTCGCGGCGGCCGCAGCGCACCCCCATGCGCTTCGGCGTCGCGTCGACCTCTGACCCATGTCCATGGCCCTGTCCCCTCCAGAAGTTCCGAGTCAGCCCCTCCCAGCGGCGACTCCCGCCGAGCCCTATGCCCATCGGTGCCGGGTCGGAACCTTCGCGGGCAGAAGCGGTCAGGCAGGTGACGCCACGCGACGCGACGTGCCGGTCGGCGTTCGGTCCGTACTCGGACCGGCGGGGACGATCCCGCGGTCATCGGATGGATCTGGCACGCGACGAGCCGAGCACGTCGAACATGGCCACCTCCTCCTCCCGGCATGCGTTTCGCTACGAGCCCGCGCTCTGCTCGCTCGCCGAGGGTGAGACGCTGAGCCCGCCCCGCCACGGCGACGAGCCGTCCAAGCGCCGCAACGGCCTGCGCGTCCGCCTCTCGGTCCGGCGCGCCTCGGCCCGCCGCCGCGCGGGCAGCTGACGACATCGCGAGGCTCGGGCTCCGTCTCGCCGCTGTCTAGGAGCGCCGCCGCAAGGCGAGGGTGACGCGTCGTTCCTCCTTCGCCATGGCGTCGACGACCTTCGTTCGTCACGTCGCAGAACGACGAAGGGGCGCCCCGGAGGGCGCCCCTTCGAACAGCTGCCGGCGGGCCGGAGCCGCAACTGGCGTTGGAGCGTCGGCTCAGCCGCAGCCGGTGTTGTTGCCGCAGGACGAGCACGTGTAGCAGGAGCCGGTCCGCTGCATCATGCCGCCGCACTGGTTGCAGGCTGGGCCGAGGTCGAGGCCGACGAGCCGCGCCGGACGGACCGGCGGCGTCTCGGTGAGCTTCGCCGTCGGCGGCTTCGAGCCGCCGTTGCCGTTGCCGGCGCCGCGGGACGGCGTCGCCTGCGGCGTCGCGGGGCCTGCGGTGTCGGACGAGAAGGTCACGGCCTCCTCGGCTGCCTTCTTGGCCCGCACCTCGGCGGTCAGGATCCCGAGCTCCTCCTGGATCTCGGCGTCCAGGAAGCGCGACGCGAGCCAGCGCATGATGTAGTCGGGCATCGACTTCGCGAACGGGATCTCCGGGTTCTGGGTGATCCCTTCCGGCTCGAAGCGCATGTAGGCGAACTTCGAGACGAGCGTCTCGAGCGGCACGCCGTACTGCAGCGCGATCGAGATCGCGGTCGCGAACGAGTTCATCATGCCGCGAAGGGTCGAGCCCTCCTTGCCGACGTCGGTGATGAAGATCTCGCCAACCTGGCCGTCCTCGTACATGCCGGCCGTGATGTAGCCCTCGTGGCCGCCGATGTTGAACTTGTGCGTGATCGACTGGCGCTCACGCGGCATCTTGTTGCGGCGCGGCCCGATGGAGTCGAGCTGCTTGGCGACCTCGTCCTTGACGGCCTGCGCGAACTCCTCGGAGTCGAGCGACGGCACGTGGGCCTCCTCGGTCTGGGCGTCGGTGCGCAGCGCCTGCGCGGTCTTCGACCCGTCACGGTAGATGGCCAGGGCCTTGACGCCAAGGCGCCAGGCCTGCGTGTAGGCGTCGACGATGTCCTCGACCGTCGCCGTCTGCGGCAGGTTGACCGTCTTGGAGATGGCGCCGGAGATGAACGGCTGGACGGCGCCCATCATCTTGATGTGGCCCATGTGGCTGATCGCCCGCGAGCCGACGGCGACGTCGAACACCTCGAGGTGCTCGTCCAGGATGCCGGGCGCCTCGACGATCGTGCCGTACTGATCGACGTGCGCGACGATCTGATCGACCTGCTCGGGCGTGTAGCCGAGCGTCTGCAGCGCGAGGCCCACCGTCTTGTTGACGATGATCATCGAGCCGCCGCCGACGAGCTCCTTGTGCTTGACCAGGGAGAAGTCGGGCTCGACGCCCGTGGTGTCGCAGTCCATCAGGAACGAGATCGTGCCGGTGGGCGCGAGCACCGTCGCCTGGGCGTTGCGGTAGCCGAACTTCTCGCCGGCGTCGACCGCCTCGTCCCACACCTGACGGGCGGCGGCCAGCAGCGTGTCGTCGCGGCCGGTGCCGGCCGGGATGTGCGCCGTGGCGTCGCGGTGCATGCGCATGACCGCGTTGTGCTCCGCGCGGTTCTCGGCGTAGCGCTCGTACGGGCCGATGGCTGCAGCGACCTTCGCCGACTGCAGGTAGGCGCGACCGGTCATCAGCGCCGTGATGGCAGCAGCCGTCGCGCGGCCGGCGTCCGAGTCGTACGGCATGCCGTTGGCCATCAGGTAGGCGCCGAGGTTGGCGTAGCCCAGGCCGAGCTGGCGGAAGGCGCGGGCGTTGACGCCGATCTCCTCGGTCGGGTAGCTGGAGGGCCCGACGACGATCTCCTGCGCGAGGAACACGACGTCGGTCGCGCGCTCGAAGCGCTCGACGTCCAGCGTGCCGTCGGCGCGGCGGAACTTCATGAGGTTCAGCGAGGCCAGGTTGCAGGCCGAGTCGTCGACGTGCATGTACTCCGAGCACGGGTTGGACGCGTTGATGCGGCCCGAGGCCGGGCACGTGTGCCACTCGTTGATGATCGTGTCGTACTGGACGCCCGGGTCGGCGCAGCGCCAGGCGGCCTCGCCGATCTTGCGCATCAGGTCGCGCGCCTGCATCGGCTCGCCGATCGGCTTGCCGGTCTGGCGGCCGATCGTGCGCCACTCGGCGTCGGCCTCGACGGCGTTCATGAACTCGTCGGTGACGCGGACCGAGTTGTTGGCGTTCTGGTACTGGATCGACTTGAAGCCGTCGCCGTCGATGGACATGTCGAAGCCCGCGTTGCGCAGCGCCTCGGCCTTGTCCTCCTCCTTGGCCTTGCACTCGATGAACTCGACGATGTCGGGGTGGTCGACGTCCAGGACGACCATCTTGGCCGCGCGGCGGGTCTTGCCGCCGGACTTGATCGTGCCGGCCCAGGAGTCGGCGCCGCGCATGAAGGAGACGGGGCCAGAAGCCGTGCCGCCCTTGCTCAGCGGCTCCATCGATCCACGGATGTTGGAGAGGTTGATGCCCGACCCGGAGCCGCCGCGGAAGATCCGGCCCTCGCGCGTGTTCCAGTCGAGGATCGAGTCCATCGTGTCTTCGACCGACAGGATGAAGCAGGCCGAGCACTGCGGCTGCTCTTCGAAGCCGACGTTGAACCAGACCGGCGAGTTGAACGCCGCAAGCTGGTGAAGCAGGATGTAGGTGAGCTCGTCCTGGAAGGCGTCGCCGTCCTCGGCGGTGGCGAAGTAGCCACGCTGGCGGCCCCAGTCGGCGATCGTGCCGGAGACGCGGCTGATCATCTGCTTGACCGAGCGCTCGCGCGCGGGCGAGTCCATCTGTCCGCGGAAGTACTTTTGCGAGACGATGTTGGTCGCGTTCTGCGACCAGGTCGTCGGGAACTCGACGTCGTCCTGACGGAAGGAGCCGACGGCGGCGGTCCTCGACTCCCACTGGACGGTCTCGAACGGATGGACGCCGGGCGTCGTGAAATAGCGCTCGATCCGCAGCGCTCGACCTGCCTGGACGTCCGTCCCCATTACCGCCTGTGGTGCTGTCTCCATGCGCTTCTTCCTCCTCGCCGCCGGCCCGCGGCGTCCTCGAAAACCTGTTGGTGGGGTCGATGAGGGTGGCGCATGGGTCGGTCGGAACAACGTGCGGCGCGACGTTCGCCCCGCTCGTTGCGGGGATCCCCTCCAGTGTAGGAGCAGAACGTCGGCTAGCGTGGCTCCATGCTCGACGTCGACGAGGTCCGGCGGATCGCCCTCGAGCTGCCCGAGGCGGTCGAGAAGGACCACCACGGCAGGCCGTCGTTCCGGGTGGGGGAGAAGATCTTCGCGACGCTCTGGACGCCCACGGCGCTGAACGTCATGGCGGCCGACGACGTGATCCTCACGGCCGTCGAGCGGTGGGACTCGTGCACGGAGGTCTACTGGGGCAAGCGCCTGTCGGCCGTGCAGGTCGCGCTGCCTGCAGCGGACGCCGACCAGGTCGAGGAGCTGCTGTTCGCCGCGTGGAGCCGGAAGGCGCCGCGCCGGCTGCTGGCCGAGTAGAGGCGCTAGGGGAACACTGGCCCAGAGGGCCAGGTTCCCTTGCGGGTCTTCGCCCAGGGGGCGAAACCCGCGGCGGGTTAGGGACCCACTAGCGCCCGAGGCGCAGCCAGTCGCGGAACTCGGCCCACGCGGCGCTCGTGCGCCAGCCCGCCTCGGCGGTCGCGTGCCGCGAGCGGATCCACCAGCGCGGCTCCCACGCCCACCATCGCGCGAAGGCCCAGACGGCGGCCGCCGCCAGCAGCAGCGCGCCGACGAGCGCCAGGAGGAGAAGCGGCAGCGACGAGTCGTCCTTCGCCTGGCCTGCGCTCTGCGCGGACGCCCCGCCGGGGACCGCGGACGTCGCGGGGGAGGCCGAGGTCGGCGCCGGTGGCGGCGTGGTCGCCGGCGCGGCCGAGCTGGCGGCCGGCGCGGGCAGCGCGGACGAGCCCGGGGTGGCCGTCGAGGCCCCGGCGGCGGCGCTCGGTGCGGCCGTCGATGCCGGATCCTGGGCGCCCGCGGGCACGGGCGCGGCCACCGCGGTGGCGGCGCAGGTCAGCAGGACCGTGATCAGGCGGCGACGCATCCCGGGCAAGAGCCTAGAAGGTCGCTGCGGCCAGCTGCGGCCGGACCGCCTGATTTCACGGGCTAGGAGACTGTGTCGCTATCGCGACTGGGGACCCACCTCCGGCGGCGACGGCTGGCCGTCGTGGGCCTCGGCCTCGCTGGCCGCCTAGGGCACCCCTAGCGAAGGAGATCGGTGAACCCGCCGGCGAAGAGCGCCAGGCCGGTGGCGATCGCGACGAGGAAGAGCGCCATGACGACCAGGCGCTCGCGGCGGACTTCGGGCGCCAGCAGGCTGCGGTCGTCGGGGTCGTGGAGGACCGGCGCGAGCGCATCGGCCGGCGTCGCCTCGTGCAGCGAGGCGAGCGCTGGCGCGGCGTCGGCGGCGGCACGCGCCTGGTCGAGCTCGGCCAGCAGCGCGGCCTCCCGGCGCTGGGCGACGTCGCGCAGCTCGGCGACCTCAGCCTGCAACTCGGCCTCGCGGTCCCGGCCCGCCTCGCGCGCGGCGACGAGCTCGGCCTGCAGCGCATCGTGCAGCGCCCCGAGCCGCGCGACCTCGTCGGTCTGCGCGGTCGCAGCGGCGAGCTCCGTCCGTAGCTGGTCGCGCGTGGACGTCGCGTCGGCGAGGCGCTCACCCAGCGCGCTGAGGCGACCGGCGGTGTCGTCGAGGCGCGTGTCGAGCTCGGTCGCGCGGTCGCCCGCCTCGGCCGCGGCGCCGCGCACGGCGTGCAGCTCACCCTCGAGCTCCTCGATCCGCGACACGGCCGCGTCGCGGGCGCCGGCCATCGCGTCCGCCCGGGCGCGGGCCTCCTCGGCCGCGGCGGCCGCCGCCTCGACGCGCGCGGCGTGCTCGCGCGACTCGCTCAGCGCCCGCTGCAGCGCGGCCGCGTGGCGCTCGGCCTCGGCGGCCGTGGCCTGCCGCTGCTCTTCGAGCTGGGCGATGCGGGCGGCGCTCTGCTCCCGGGCCTCGGCGAGGGCGCGCTCCAGCGCTTCGGCACGCTCGGCGGCCTCCGCGGCGCGGGCGCGCGCCGCCTCGTTCTCGGCCTCGAGCCCGTCGACCTGCGCCCGCGCCGCGCCGGCGGCAGCGTCGCTGCGCTCGGCCTGCGCGCGCGCGTCGGCGCGCGCCGCCTCAAGACCTACAACCTGTTCCTCGCTCGCCGCCGCTTGGTCGATCGCCTCCGCGGCGCGCGCCCGTGCCTCGTCCCTGGCGGTGGCGGTGGCGTCGAGCTCATGCCGCAGCTCGGTGGCGGCCCGCTCGGCGTCGGTCGCGCGCTGCTCGGCGGCCTCGGCGCGGGCGAGGGTCGCGGCCATGCGCCGGCGCGCGTCCTCCGCGCCCGCCTGCAGCTCCGCGACGCGCTGGGCCGCGGCCGCCGCGCGGCGGTCGATGTCGGTGGCTGACTCCCGCGCCTGCTGCTCGGCGGCGACGGCGCGGGCGCGCTCGCGCTCGAACTGCGCGCGGGTGCCGGCCAGCGCCTGCTCGAGCCGGGCGGCCCGCGGCTCGGCCTCGCCGAGGCGGGCGGCCAGCGCGTCGCGGGCGGCGGCGAGCTCGTCGATCTGTGTCTGGAGGGCATCGACCTGCTCGGCCGCCTGCGTCTCGGCCTCGACGACCTGCGCCCGCAGCGCGCGGGCGTCGGCGCTGCCGCGGCGCTCGGCCTCCGCGAGATCGGCCCGCAGCGCCCCGACGTCGGCCTCCGACGACCGCTCCGCCGCCGCGACGCGCGCTTCGAGCTCCGCGCGCTCGGCGGCGCGCGCCTCCACGACCTCCGCCAGGCGCGCGCGCAGGTCGCCGGCCTCTTCGGCCTGCGAGACGGCGGCGTCCAGGTGGGATTGCAGCGCGGCGACGTGCTCGCGAGCGTCCGCCCGCGCCGCGGCGATCCCAGCCTCGCGCTCCTCCTCGATCGCCATTACGGCCGCCTGCGCAGACGCGAGCTCCTCGCGCAGCGCGGCGACCTCCGACGAGGTCGCGGCCTCGGCGTGCTCCAGCCGGGCGCGCAGCGCCTCTGCCGCCGCATCGGCGTCCTCCAGCCGGGCGCGCAGCGCCTCGATCTCGCTCGCCGCCGAGGACTGCGCCTCGGCCAGCCGTGCCGCGAACGCGTCGCGCTCGGCCTCGGCCGCCGCCTGCGCGCCGGCCACCTCGGCCCGCAGCGTGTCGACCTCCGCGGTCGCGGCCTCGCCCGCCGAGGTCAGCCGTCCCCGCAGCCGCTGCACCTCCGCCGACGCCGCACGCTCCTTCTCGACCAGCTCCGCCCGCAGCGCCCGCGCCGTCGCCTCGGCCTCAGCCGCTGTGGACTCCACGCGCGCCCGCAGGGCTTCGGCCTCCTCGGCCGCGACCCGCTCGACCTCCGCGACACGCGACCGCAGCCGGCCGGCCTCCTCCTCGCCCGCGGCCTGGGCCGCCGCGAGCTCGTCCCGGACCGCTGCCGCCTCGGCGGCCGCCCGGCCCGCGCGCTGCTCGGCGTCGGCCAGCGATGCGCGGAGGTCGTCCGCGTCGGCCTTCAGCGCCTGCTGCGCCCCGTCCGCGGTGACCTCGGCCTCGCCCAGCGCGGCCCGCAGGTCCGCGGCCACGGCCTCG
This sequence comes from Baekduia sp., assembly GCF_035318805.1. Lineage (GTDB taxonomy): Bacteria > Actinomycetota > Thermoleophilia > Solirubrobacterales > Solirubrobacteraceae > Baekduia. The sequence goes on along the minus strand of NZ_DATHDY010000132.1, from coordinate 4,199 downwards.
TGAGCCGCCTCGATCTCCTCGAGCCGTGCGCGCAGCCGCTGCGCCTCCGCCTCGGCCGCGTCACGTTCCTCATCGGTGGACCGCAGGCGCGCGTCGAGCTCCTCGGCCGACGCCGCGCGCGCCTCGGCCTCGGCCACCCGCGCCTCGAGCGCCGCTAGCCCCGACGCCGCGCGCTCGGCCAGCGTCGCCCGCTCTCCCGCCTGCGCGGCGGCGACCCGCAGCTCGGCCAGCTCGGCGCCCGCGGCGTGGGCCCGGGCCTCGGCCTCGCGGCACGTCGCGTGCTCGGCCTCGATCGCCTTGCGCGCCTCGCGCAGCTCCGACGACAGGATCGCGGTGCGCTGCGCGGACTCGTCGGCGGTCTCGCGGCGCGCGCGCTCGACCGCCTCCTCGGCCGCCCGCCGCGCGGCGCGCTCCTCGCGCACGCGCGTGGTGAGGTCGTCGGCCCGCCGCGCCGCGGCGGTCGCGCGCTGGGCGAGCGTCTGCGTCTCGGCGAGCTTCTGCTCCAACGCGACCATGCGCTGCTCGGCCTGCTCGGCGCGGCGCTGGGCGGCGCCCGCGGTCAGCGTCGCGTGCTCGCGGTCGCGGTCGAGCGTCTCGGCCCGCTCGCTCAGGTCGACCAGCTCCGCGGCCCGTCGCTCGGCGACCTGCCGCGCCTCCTCGACGGCCGCCAGCCGTGCCTCCGCGGCGCGGGCGGCCCGCGACGCCCGCTCGGCCTGCTCCTGCGCGCCGGCGAGCTCGCCCTCGCGCTCCTCCAGCGCCCGCCGCGCCTCGTGGGCGACGTCCACCGCCCGGCGCGCCTGCTCGGCGGCCCGCTTCGCGCGCTCCTGATGCTCGCGGGCGCGCTCCTCCTCGGCGGCGGCGCGCTCGCTGGCGCGCATCCGCTCGTCGGTGAGCGCGTCGACCGCGCCGGCGCGCGCGGCCTCGGCGCGGACGGCCGCGTCCGCGGCTCGGGACGCCTCCGCGGCGGCCTGACGCGCGATCGACGTCGCCTCGACCGCCCGGCGCTCGGCGGTCTCGCGCGCCGCGCGCTCGTCGGCGAGCTGCGCGCGGAGCGCCGCGACGTCCGACGCGCGCGCGAGCTCGGTCGCGTCGAAGGTCGGGCGGGAAGCCGGCGCCGGTGGCGTGCCCCGCTCCTCGGCGCGCCCGCCGCGACGCCGGAACCCGCGCCCGCGTCCCTGATCCGACGCCGGGAACGGCTCCACGGGCGCGGCCTCGATGTCCGGGATCCACGCCGGCAGCGGCTCGCCGCCAAGCGCCGTCGGGCGCGGCAGATCGACGATCACCCCGCGCCCGGCGTCCAGGGCGAACGCCAGCCGCGCCGCGCCCGCGATCTCGGCGGGAACCGAGAACGCCGCGCGCCACTCCGGCCCTTCTGGCCCCACCTGCGGTGCCGCGTCGTCGGGCCCCGGCAGCGCCGAGAGCCGGTGGGTCCGCCGGCCGTCGTCGATCAGCAGGAGCGGTCGCGGGAGCTGCTCGCGCGCCGGACCGACCCAGCGACCCGTGATCCGCAGCAGCACGGTGCCGGGACCTGCGGGGACCTGCTCGAAGGATTGAACCTCGAAGCGCGGAGTCATGGGAGGCGCGAAGAACCCGGCGTCGCGACGCCGATCGTAGCCGGGAGTGCGGCTATTGCAGGAGCTTCATGGCGTGCAGCGCCGACGCGAGGACGTCCGCCGGCGCCCGGGCGCCGTCCAGGACGACGATCCGGTCGGGCGCGGCGGCGGCCAGCGCGTCGTAGGCGCCGGCGACGGCCGTGAAGAACGCCTCACCGGCCTGCTCGAGCCGGTCGTCGCCGGCGGCCCGGCGCGCGCCGACCGCGGGCTCCACGCGCACCAGCAGCGTGAGATCCGGGACCAGGCCGCCCGTCGCGAACCGGTTCAGCTCGGCGATCTCGGGCACGCCGAGCCCGCGCCCGGCCCCCTGATAGGCCAGCGACGAGTCGACGAAGCGGTCCAGCAGCACGTCGCGACCGTCCTCCAGCAGCGGCAGCAGCCGCTCGTGCACCAGCTGCGCCCGGGCCGCGGCGTAGAGCAGCGCCTCGGCGCGCGGGTCGACCTCCACGGCCGGGTCCTTCACCAGCTCCCGGATGCGCTCGGAGACGACGACGCCGCCTGGCTCGCGCAGGACGGTCAGCCCGGGCCACGCGGCGGCGATGCCCTCGGCGAGCGTCGTCTTGCCCGCGCCGTCGATCCCTTCGATCGTGATGAGCCGTCCCTGCGGTGCCATGCGCGCGTGACAGTACCCTGGCGCGCGCATGCTCGAGGTCGTCGATCGCCATCCCCACGCCCGCGCCGTCCTACGCGCGGCCGTCCCGCCCGAGGGCGCGCCGTCGCACGCCTACCTGTTTCACGGGCCAGCGGGCGCCGGCAAGCGGGAGGCCGCCCGCGCGTTCGCCGCCGAGCTGCTGGCCGAGGGGGCGTCCGATCCCGTCAACGCGCGGCGTCGCGTCGTCGAGGGCGTCCATCCCGACTTCACCTGGGTCAAGCCCAGCGGCGCCGCCGAGATGCTCGTCTCAGACATCGACGAGCCCGTCGTCGCCGCCATCACCCGCACGCCGTTCGAGGCGCGCCGGCGCGTCTTCGTGGTCGAGGGCGCCGACACGATGAACGACCAGGCCGCCAACAAGATGCTCAAGACGCTTGAGGAGCCGCCGCCGTTCGCGCACCTCGTGCTGCTCACCGACAAGCCCGGCAACATCCTCCCGACGATCGCGTCGCGCTGCCAGCTCGTGCGCTTCGAGGCGGCCACCCACGAGGAGCTCTCGCAGCGGCTGCAGACCAAGCACGGCGTGCCGCCGCTGACCGCCGACGCCTGCGCGCGCCTCGCGCTGGGCGACGCCGAGCGCGCCCTGGCCCTGGCGCTCGCCGAGGGCCCGGCGCTGCGCGACGCCGCCGAGTGCTACGCCCGCGCCGCGCTGCACGGCACGCTCGCCGAGCGCCCGCACATCGCGCTCCTGGACCAGGCGCGCGCCCGCGGCGACGCGGCGGCCAGCGGCGTGGCGTCGCAGATCGCCGCCGACGCCGAGCTGCTGCCCGACCGCGAGGCCCGGCGCCTCAAGCGCGACGGCGAGACCGCCGGCAAGCGCGCCCACCGCCGCGCGTACGCGGCGACGATCGACCATGGCCTGCAGCTCTCGGCGCTGTGGCTGCGCGACGTCGCGTGCGTCAAGGACGGCGTGCCGGAGCTCGTCCACCACAGCGATCGCACCGAGCAGCTGGGCCACGATGCCGACGGGTCCGACGCGACGCCCGGCCGGCTGCGCGACGCCGTCGGCCTGGTGGAGACGACGCGCACCACGTTCATCCTCAACCCGTCGGAGGAGCTGGCGCTCGAGGCCCTGGCCTCGAAGCTGGAGCGCACGCTCCGCGCCTGAGCCTGGCGGCGCGCCTCAGGCCTGCCCGATGGCCCCGAGGCGCGGGCGCAGCCCGTGCAGGTCGAACGCCCGGAAGCGGTTGAAGCGCGGGTGGTCGGGGCCGTGGAAGTCGGCCGAGCCGGTCGTGAGCAGCCCGCGGTCGGCGCAGGCCTCGGCCACCAGCAAGGTCTCCTCGCGCGTGTGGGTGACGTAGAAGGCCTCGACGCCGTCGAGGCCGTCGGCGACGAAGCGGTCGATGGCGCCGACGACCTCGCCGGGCGCGTCGACGTCCCAGAACGGGTGGGCCCAGATCGCCACGCCGCCGGCCGCGTGGATGGCGGCGATCGCCTCGGCGACGGTCGGCGTCGTGCGCCGGCGGAAGGCCGGGGCGCCCGGGATCAGGTAGGCCTCCAGGAGCTTGCCGAAGTCGGCGAGCTCCTCGTCGGCGACGCGCTGCGCGTTGTCAGGGTGGTCGAACGCGGCCCGGGCGAGGTGCGGCCGGCCGATCGGCAGGCCGGCATCCCGGCGCGCCTCCAGCGGCGCCCGATGAAGGGCCAGCCCGCACTCGTCCTCCAGCGCGTCGGCCATCCGGTCGGCGCGCGCGGCGCGGTCGGCGCGGAAGCGCTCGAGCGTCGCGAGGAAGGATGGGTCGGTGTGGTCGACGCCGTAGCCGAGGACGTGGAGGTCCTCGTGGTCACCGTCGATCGTGGAGAGCTCGACGGCGGTGACGACGCGCAGCGCCCCGCCGGTGGCGGCCGCGGCGTCCAGCGCCTCGGCGACGCCGTCGACCGTGTCGTGGTCTGACAGCGCGAGCAGCTCTACGCCGTCGGCGGCCGCGCGGGCGACG
>NZ_DATHDY010000131.1:0-34947 GCF_035318805.1 Baekduia sp. | reverse complement strand
GGGGGGGGGTGGGCCTGTTTGGCGCGGTGGGGTCGCGGTGTTCGGGCCCACCCGGGGCGTCGATGGTGCCGCGGGGTGGGGTGGGCCTGTTTGGCGCGGTGGGGTCGCGGTGTTCGGGCCCACCCGGGGCGTCGATGGTGCCGCGGGGTGGGGTGGGCCTGTTGGCGCGGTGGGGCCGCGGTGAGTGGCACAGCAGCCGCATGCTCGAGACGCGCGGCTCGGCGCTCGGTCCTCCGCGGTGCGCGGCGGCGGGCAGGTCGCCGGCCGCCGGCATCTCGGCGGCGGCGCTCATGCCCGCCCAGCCGTCGCGCAGCGCGAGCGTGTGCTGCTCGCGCGCCCAGCACAACACGCGCTCGAAGGCCAGCGCACCATCGCCGAGCATGACCGAGTCGGCCGGCGCGACGACGAGCCGGCCTTCGCGCAGCGCCTCGCCGAACGGCTCCTCGAGCCCGTCGGCCAAGCCGCGCGCGCCGGGCCGGTGCCCGCGCAGGCACATGACCTTGTGGCGCCGGGTCAGGCCGTCGGCGACGAACGCGTGCGTGAGCCGGTCGCGGTCACGCGTCGACGCGAGGTGGCAGCAGGCGCACTCTCCGGAGCGCACGACGCTGGGTGTGGGGAGCGAGGTCGCGGTCACGCGTCGACGCGACGCTAGTTCGCACACGAACGAAAGAGAAGGCGAAGTGGCCCGACGGGCGGTACGGAGCCTGACCACCGCAGCGGCCCGATCCGCAGGCCACCCGATGCGTCGAAAAGGTGGTGGTTGGCGGACCTCCTGCCGTGGTTATGGGCGCGCCGGGCGTGGGTATCGGGCGCCCGTCCACAACCACATAGGGGAGGTGTCGGGCGGCGGCTCGGGCGACGGCGACACGCAGTACGGCACCGGCTCGGGGGACTACAAGATCGACCAGGGCATCGCGATCACCAACCGCCAGGACTTCTGGAACACGTCGGTGCGCCAGTACGTCCCGACCGTGCGCGATCACCACGCCCGGCAACCGACATCGGCCAGATCGGCTCGCCGCAGCACCGCGCCGTGGCACGCCGCGCGGTCGCCGAGTCGCAGGTCCTGCTCAAGAACGATGACAAGACGCTGCCGCTGAACGGCCGCCGCGGGGGCAAGGACAAGGACAAGGGCGGCGGCGACATCTACGTCGCCGGCAGCAACATCCTGTTCGGCCGCAGCCGTTCACCGGCAAGCTGCCCGTGACGTGGCCGAAGACGATCGACCAGGAGCCGATCAACGTCGGTGACGACAACTACGACCCGCTGTGCCCGTTCGGGTACGGCCCGCGGACCCGCTAGGGGGGCCGTAGGCGGCCAGCGAAGGCCGAGGCCCACGACGCCAAGCCGTCGCCGCCGGAGGTGGGTCCCCAGTCGCGATAGCGACACGGTCTCCCAGCCGCGGCGGCGGCTGGGGCACGCCACCACAACGTGCCCCAGCCGGACCGGCCCGCCTATCCCACCTCGGAGTAGGAGGGCTCGGCCGGCAGCCGCCGGTCCTCGGGACCGTCGCCGAGGTCTTGGGCCGCCGCACGGGCCTGGGCCCGGGCCGGCGCCTGGAGCACCGTGAGGGCGACCACGATGGCGGCCGCGGTGAAGCCGGCGCCGATCAGGAACGCGAGGTGGTAGCCGCCCAGCAACGCCGACGCGGTGGACTCGCCGTCGGCGGTCAGGTGCTCGGTGCGCGTCGTCGACAGCGTGGCGAGGACCGCGAGGCCCAGCGCCCCGCCGACCTGGGCGGTCGTGTTGACCAGGCCCGAGGCGAGGCCCGCGTCGCTGGGGGTCGCGCCGGACATCGCGAGGTTCATCAGCGCGGGGAACGCGAGGCCGGCGCCGACGCCGAGCAGGACCATGACCGGCAGGACGTCGACGACGTACGTGCCGTCCACGGGCGCGCGGGCGAAGAGCAGCAGCGCGAGCAGGATCAGGCCCAGGCCGGGCACCAGGGTCGGCCGGGCGCCGAACCGCGTGACCAGCCGCTCGGAGTAGCGCACCGACAGGCCGCCCATGAGGATCGTCACCGGCAGGAAGGCCAGGCCGGTCTCCAGCGCGTCGTAGTGCAGGACGTGCTGGAAGTACAGCGCGCCCATGAAGAACATGCCGAACATCCCGACGACCGAGAGGGCCTGGATCAGGTTCGCCCCGCTGACGTTGCGCGACTTGAAGATGCGCAGCGGCATCAGCGGGTTGGCGGCCGTCTTCTGGCGCACCAGGAAGGCGACCAGCAGAGCGATCGCGACGGCGCCCAGGCCGAGGGCCTGCGCCGAGCCCCAGCCGTCCTCGGCCGCGGGCTTGACGATCGTGTAGACGAACAGCATCAGCGACGCCGTGATGAGGACCGCGCCGGGGATGTCGGCGCCGCGGCCGAAGCCGAGGCCCTGGTCCTTGTCGAGCATGCGCCACGCGAGCGCGGCGGTCGCCAGGCCGATCGGGAGGTTCACGAAGAAGATCCAGTGCCAGCTGATCGACTGCGTCAGCACGCCGCCGACGAGCAGGCCGACCGCGCCGCCGGCCGAGGCGACGAACGCGTACACGCCGATCGCCTTGGCCTGCTCCCGGGGCTCGGGGAACATGGTGACGATCATGCCGAGCACCACGGCGGAGGTCAGCGCGCCGCCGATGCCCTGGACGAAGCGGGCGGCGACGAGCATCTCCTGGCTCTGGGCCAGGCCGCACGCCAGCGAGGCCACCGTGAAGATCGCCAGGCCGGCGAGGAACACGCTGCGGCGCCCGACCAGGTCGCCGAGCCGGCCGGCCAGCAGCAGCAGGCCGCCGAAGGCGATCAGATAGGCGTTGACGACCCAGGCGAGGCTCGACTGCGCGAAGCCGAGGTCGCTCTGGATCGCGGGCAGGGCCACGTTCACCACGGTGGCGTCGAGGACGATCATCAGGACCCCGACGCAGAGGACGTACAGGGCGATCCAGCGCGTCCGGTCGCTGGACGGATCGGTGGTGGCGGGGACGTCGAAGGGTGGGTGGTCGTGCATGGTCATCGTGGTGTGGACCTCGTGGTCGGAGCGGGGAAGGGTCGTGGCGGTAAGGACGACGCGGCGGGCCGGGACTCATCGGTGCCGCCGTGTCAGAAGGTGGTCGGAGCCGATCTCCGCCGCTCGACATCGCCCGCGACGGTGGATCAGGCGGGGTGCCGCGGCGTCGGCCGGCGCCCGGTCTGCCGCGGGGTGTCGGGAGTTGTTGGTGCTGTTGACGTCCGTGTCGAGCAAAGGGTCTATGAGACCCATACGTCGACACGGATCCCCGCCGACACGCTTCGGGCGCGGCTGGGCTACTTGCCGCTGGTGCGGGGCGCGGCCGACCGCGCATGGCCCGCGGAGGGGCGACCGGCGACGCCGGAGGAGCGCGGACCGCTGCCGCCCATCGCCGGCGTGCGGCGGATGAGCGCGCGCAGGGCCGCGTCGTCGTCGCCCTCGCCGGTGCGCTCGGTGAGCGTGCGGGGGTGGACGGTGCGCAGGACCGCTCCGCGCTCGCGATCCGGGACCGCCACGATGACCTTGCTGTTGCTCGGCACGTGGAAGACGATGCCGTCGCGCGACGAGCGTTCGCCGGCGACGGTTACGAGTTCGCCTTCGCGAAGGGACGTCATGGCCTCAGGGTACTGCGGATCATCCGCCGGGCGGCGGGCTGCGGCGGATGGCGAAGATCGGCGAGCCGCACTCCGGGCAGTACCCCTCCCAGCCCGGACGGCCGTTGGGGAGCGTGATCTCGCGCGCTTCGGCGATCGTGACCTTCTGTCCGCAGACGCACCAGCCCTGAGGGCCGGGACGCTGCGCGGCGGGTTCGGCTTCGCTCATGTCCCGCCAGCATGGCGCAATGCGGGGCGGGTCGGCACCCGGCGCAGGCGCCACACCAGCGCGCCGAGCCACACGATCAGCGCCGCGACCGCGTAGCCGCGCACGCTCGCCGCCGCGCTGTCGACGCCGGTCAGCGTGCCGCCCAGCGCCGAGCCCGCGGCGCTGCCCACCAGGAAGGACGACGTCAGCCAGGCGAACGTCTCGGTGATCGTCCCGGGCAGGGCACGCGAGCCGGTCAGGACGAAGACGCAGGCCAGCGTCGGGGCCAGGAGCGCGCCCGAGAGCGCCAGGGCCACGGCCATCGAGCCGGTCGAGCGGGCCAGGAGGGCCGGGACGAACGCCAGGCCGAAGACCACCAGCAACCGGGTCAGCCGGTGCTCGGGCGCCGAACGCCAGCGCCACGCGGCGGCGCTCAGCCCGCCGATCAGGGCGCCGACGGCCCACGCGGCCAGCAGCCAGCCGGCGAGCGCCCGGTCGCCCAGCGTGTGCTCGGCGAAGGCGGCCGTGGTGACGTTGACCATGCCGGTGGCCGCGCCCGCCAGCACGCCGATCGCCAGCAGGACGCCGACCTCCGGCGCGCGCACCGCGGCCGTCCAGCTCACCGGCTCGTGCTGCCCGGCGTGCCACGCGCGCGCCGGCGGAGCGAGGGCGAAGGCCAGCGCGCCGAGCAGGCCGATGGCCGACGTCAGGTGCAGGGCGGCGTCCGGGCTCCAGGTCGCGACGGCGACGGCCACGAGCAGCGGGCCGACGACGAAGATGAGCTCCTGCGCTCCGGCGTCGAGCTCGTAGGCGGCGGCCAGGGCGTGCTCGTCGTCGGCGGCGAGGTCGGGCCACAGCGCGCGCAGCGCCGGCTCCAGGGGCGGGGTCAGCGCCCCGCAGGCCACCGCGAGCACGCCGGCGACCAGCAGCGACGAGCCGGCGGTGAGGACGATCCCGAGCAGCGCGGCGCTGCGCAGCGCCGCCGCGGCGACGAGGACGGCGGGCTGGCCGAGCCGGTCGATGAGCCGTCCCGCGACCGGACCGCCGACGGCCGCGCCGAGCGCGAAGGCCGCGGCCATCGCGCCCGCCGCGCCGTAGGAGCCGTGCTCGTCGCGCACGAGCAGGAGCAGCGCGAGCGGGATCATCGCCTCCGGCAGCCGGGCGATCAGCGCCGTCACCAGCATGCGCAGCGCGTGCGGGCGCGCGAGCAGCGCGCGGAGGTCGGTCATCGCGGGGCATCTTGCCCGACGGGGGCGCCCGGTCGCCGCCCACGGATCGTTGGCGTAGGGTCGGGGCCATGGCCGAGACACCCGAGCTGCGCGCCTCGGACGCCGATCGCGAGCGCGCCGCGGAGCTGCTGCGCCGCGCCGGCGGCGAAGGACGGCTGGACGTCGACGAGCTCGGCGAGCGGCTCAACCAGGCGTTCGCCGCGCGCACCAGGGCGGAGCTCGAGGCGCTCGTCGCCGACGTCGTCGTCGGTGGCCACGCCGGCGACCGCCCCGTCGGCGCCCCTGCGGCGCGCGTCCCGGTCCGCGCGGGTGAGGGCGGCGCACGTTGGATCGTGTCCATCTTGAGCGGCAGCGACCGCCGTGGCCACTGGCGCCTGGCGCCGCGTGCCACGAGCCTCAACATCATGGGCGGCAGCGACCTCGACCTCAACGAGGTGGAGCTGGCCGCCGAGCGCACCGAGCTGCGCGTCATCGCGATCATGGGCGGCGCCGAGATCCACGTGCCCGAGGGCCTCAACGTCGAGGTCTCGGAGTTCTCGCTGATGGGCGGCAACGACATCAAGCTCGGTCCGCAGCGCCCCGATCCGGGCGGACCGGTCCTGCACGTCAAGCTCTTCTCGCTGATGGGCGGGAGCGCCGTCAAGCGCGGGCGGCGGCTCACGCGCGAGGAGCGCCGGGCGGCCAAGCAGGAGCGTCGCGAGGCGCGGCGCCTCGAACGCGGCGAGTAGCCGCGCCGCGGACGCATCGGCAACACCCTGCTCAGAGTGGCTTTCTACGCCGTTGTGGCAGAGTTGGCCCGAGCAACTTGTTCCAATTGGCACGTGACCGCGATAGGGTGCAGAGGCCCCACCGTTTGCCCATGACCGAGCCCGGCCCCGCCCAACTCGAGTTGATCCGGCGCTACGCGCGCACGATGCGCGAGATGCACGCCGACGCCATGGCCGCCCGCGGCCCGCGCATCGGCGCACGCGCGGCGAAGGCCCGGCGGGCGACCGGCGCCGCCGAGCCGATCCGGCAGGCGGCGAAGCAGGCGATGGCCTCCGGCGGCGACGCCCGGCCCGGCCAGACGCCGAACCCGGCCCAGTAGGCTGGCGGGCCAGCAATGGCCCGAATCCCGACCAACATCTCGGATCACATCGGCAACACCCCGATGGTGCGTCTCGGCCGGCTCGAGCCCGCGGGCGTCGAGCTCTACGGGAAGCTGGAGGCCTACAACCCCGGTGGCTCGGTCAAGGACCGCATCGGCATCGCGATGATCGAGGCCGCCGAGGCCGAGGGCCGCATCGAGCCGGGCCGCACCACGATCGTCGAGGCCACCTCGGGCAACACCGGCATCGCGCTCGCCTTCGTCTCGGCGGCCAAGGGCTACGAGCTCGTGATCTTCCTGCCGCAGGGGATGTCGCGCGAGCGCGAGGCGCTGCTCAAGCTCTACGGCGCGCGCGTCGAGATCGTCGAGTCGCTCGGCGGGATGGACGAGGCCGTGCAGGCCGCGCGCCGCGCCGCCACGGGCGACGACGCGTTCCTGCCCGACCAGTTCTCCAACCCCGCCAACCCGGAGGCCCACCGCCTCGGGACGGGCCCGGAGATCCTGAAGGCCATGGACGACCGGGTGGACATCTTCGTCTCGGGCGTGGGCACGGGCGGCACGATCACCGGCGTCGGCGAGGCCATCAAGTCGGTCAACCCGCGGGCGCAGGTCGTCGCGGTCGAGCCCGCCGGCTCGGCGGTCCTCAGCGGCCGCGCTCCCGGCCCGCACCGCATCCAGGGCATCGGCGCCGGCTTCGTGCCCGCGGTCCTCGACCGCGAGATCATCGACGAGGTGATCCCGGTCACCGACGACGACGCCATCGCCACGGCGCACCTGGCCGCCGCGCGCGAGGGCATCCTGGCGGGCATCTCCGGCGGGGCGGCGCTGTGGGGCGCGCTCGAGGTCGGTCGCCGCCCGGAGAACCAGGGCAAGCGGATCGTCACGGTCCTGCCCGACTCGGGCGAGCGCTACATCTCGGCGCCGTTCTTCGCGCCGCAGTAGGCGTCCGGGTCACCCCTACGCGTTGACGGGCGGCGCCGGGCGCGGCGCCAGGGACTCGGCCGCGCCGAGCGCCCAGGCCTCCATCGCCGGCCACGGCCCGTAGCCGGCCTCGACGTTCAGGTGCCCGGCGCCCGGCAGCAGGTCGACGACCAGGCCCAACGGCGTGCCCCAGTGCTGCGCGGCGCCGCGGTTGGGGCAGTACGCGTCGTCGTCGGAGCAGACCAGGCGGGTGTGGCCCGCGGCCGCGTCGATGGCCGCCTTGTCGGCGCCCGTCGGGTAGAACTCCGCGAGCTCGGCGACCTGCGCGCCCGGGCACGGCGGGGCGACGAGCACCACGCGGTCGACGCGGTGCTCGGGCCGGATGTTGGCCGCCTCGCGCAGCCAGAGCACGCAGCCCAGCGAGTGCGCGATGACGACGCGCTCGCCCTCGCCCTTGGCCAGCGCGCGCACCTCGCGGTGCATCGCCGCGGCCCAGCGGTCCGGGCACGGGACGTCGCATTCGGGCAGGTCGGGGTACTGGACGTGCGCGCCGGCGTCGCGCAGGCGGCCGGCCAGCCAGCTCTGCCAGTGGTCGGGGCCGGAGCCTTGCCAGCCGTGGAGGATCAGCGCGCGGAGCTGGGACATCTCGTGGAGTACGGTAATGGGCGATGCCCGGCCTCGGCACCCTGCGGCGCGTCTCGCGCGAGCTGCGCCTCGACATCGCCGCCGCGCACGAGCGCGATCCGGCGGCCCGCGGCGTGTCGTCGGTCGAGGTCCTGATCGCCTGGCCGGGCGTGCAGGCGGTGCTGGCGCATCGCGTTGCCCACGCGCTGCACGACTCGGGCGTGCCGATCCTCCCGCGCGCGATCGCCTACCTGTCGCGCATGGCGACCGGCGTCGAGATCCACCCGGCCGCCAACATCGGCGACGGGCTGTTCATCGACCACGGCATGGGCGTCGTGATCGGCGAGACCGCCGACATCGGCGACGACGTCACGCTCTACCAGGGCGTCACGCTCGGCGGCACCGGCTTTGCGACCGGCAAGCGCCACCCGACGGTCGGCGACAACGTCACGGTCGGCTCGGGCGCCAAGCTCCTGGGCCCGATCGAGGTCGGCCACGGCGCGAAGGTCGGCGCCAACTCGGTGGTCATCACCGACGTGCCGCCCAACAGCACCGTGGTCGGCAACCCGGGCCACGTCGTGCGCGTCGACGGCAAGCGGCCCGAGGGCCCCGACGCCGACTGGATCCACCTGCCCGACCCGGTCGCCGACGCGATCCGCGAGCTGTCGGGGCGCCTCGGCGACCTCGAGAGGCGCATCGCCGCGCTGCAAGGGGAGGAGCCGCCTGCTGAGGTCCGGCGGCTCCGCCCCGTTCGCGGGCGCAATCCCGCCGGCGGCTGAGCCGCCCGCCGGCGGGTCCGTGCGGTCCGCTGGAACACCACGGTAGATCGCGCTCGGCCGCCGCGCACTGGCCTCGTGGCTAGTGTGGATCAGCACATCAGTAGTAGACGGTCCGCGTGCGATGGCGCGGGCGCGCCTTCAGCGCAGGGGCCTGGCCGCGGTTCCACAACCACATGTCGAGCACGCGGGGCGCGACGTCCAGCCGTGCGCCGAGCTGCTCGCAGGCGTGCAGCGCACAGGCGCGGATCTCGCGCTCCTCGCCGCCGGCGGGCAGCAGCTCGCCCGCGTCGATCCGCGCCGCCAGGGCGGGCTCGTAGACCAGCACGCCGTCGCAGCGCAGCACGTGCGGGACGAGGTTGTCGGCGAAGATCGTCAGGCGGTCGAGGTCGTGGAAGCGCGCGACGCCGGCCAGGGCCAGGTCGTTGCCGGCGATCTGCGCGCGCTTGTAGAAGCCGCGGTCGTCGTAGAACGCCATGCCCGACGCGAGCATCGTCGCCAGCCGCTCGGCCGAGCCGCGCGCCTCGGCGATCACCTCCGGCACCGAGCGGGTCCCGAGGAAGCGGCCGAGCTCGCGCAGCGCCTGGCTGTAGAGGCTCATCAGCTCGTGGTCGGCCGGCTGGCCGAGGATCGCCGCGAGGTCCTCGGTGCGCATCGTGCGCAGCCGCTGCGTGGTCCACGGGCCCTCGATGCGGAAGTGGTCGGCGAGGTTCCAGGCGATCGTGAAGTAGCCCGACACGGTGCGCCCCGCCGCCGGGTCGCTGCGCTTGCTCAGCGTCGGGAACCAGCCCGAGCCGAAGTTGATGGTGTCGAGCGCCAGCGTGTAGAGGGCGACGTCGGCCGGCGATCCCTCCAGGTAGTGGCGCACCGGGTCGAGGCCGGGGTCGGTGACCGGCGCGCCGTCGGCGCCGGCGCCGTAGCCGGCCAGGCGCTCGGCGTCGATGCGGACCGAGCGTGCGTGCTCGGCGATCTGCGCGCACGCGGCGCGGACGTCGTCGGTGAGCCCCATGGCCGCCGCAGCGTACGAGGGTGGGGCGCTCAGCGTCGCGTGCGCCCGAAGTCCAGCGTGACCGTCAGCGCGCCGGAGCCGGCCCCGCGCGGCGCGCCGCGGGCGACGCCGACGCCCAGATCGCGGAAGCCCGGATCGAGCAGGATGGCGCGGTGCGGAGGGCTGGAGAGCAGCGTCCGCAGGATCGCCGACGGCCGCCCCGTGTCGTTGCGGCCCCACACCAGCGCCTCGCCGAGCCACCACTCGCGGGCCCCGTGCAGGTACCCGGCGTGCCGGACCCGGGACTGCATCGTGGCGCCGCCCGGCGAGACATGGGCGAAGAAGTCGCGCGCCGCCATGTCGCGGGCGTGGTTCCGTGCGGCGCGGTGCAGATGGCGCTCGGCGCGGACCGGCCGGAGCCCGTGCGTGCGGCGCAGCTGGTTGACCAGGCACTGCAGCGCGTGGCCGGCCGCGCCGGTCGAGAGGTGCGCGGGCGCGGCGCTCGCGCGCGCGCACGGGGGCTCGGCGGCCGTCGCCGGCGACGACGATGCGCCGGCCGCCGCAGCGAGGAGGAGGACGCACGCCAGGACGCGTCGCGGACGCCCGCCGGCGCGGCCGATCCCGGCCGCTCTGTCGAAGGAGCACCCCACGAGCCGCAGTCCTTCCGCATGGCGTCGGTCCAATGCGCGGTGCGTCGAACATTGCCCCGCACAACGCCCCCGAACCTCTGCACTTGTTGACGCGCCGAGGCCGCCGCGGGCCTGCCTACCATGGAGGGGTGCCGTCCGAAGCCCCTGCCGACCAGCGCGTCGCCGACCTCCTCGAAGGCCTCAACGAGCCCCAGCGCGCGGCGGTCGTCGCGGGCGACGGCCCCCTGCTGATCCTCGCCGGCGCCGGCTCGGGCAAGACGCGGGTGCTCACGCATCGCATTGCCTATCTGGTCCACACGCAGCGCGCGCGGGCGGGCGAGTTGTTGGCGATCACGTTCACCAACAAGGCCGCCGCCGAGATGCGCGACCGCGTCGGGATGCTGCTCGGGCACTCCACGCGGGCGATGTGGGTCATGACGTTCCACTCGGCGTGCGCGCGGATGCTGCGCGTCGAGGCCCCGCGCCTCGGCTACACGCGCCAGTTCACGATCTACGACGCGTCGGACTCCCGGCGCCTGGTCAAGCGCTGCCTGGACCAACTCGACGTCGACCCCAAGCGCTTCACGCCCGGCTCGGTCGCGCACCAGATCTCCGACGCCAAGAACAAGCTGCGCAGCGCCGACGACTACGCGCGGATGGTCGGCGGCCACTTCGAGCAGACCGTCGCCGACGCCTACAAGCTCTACGAGCGCGAGCTCGTGCGCATGAACGCGATGGACTTCGACGACCTGCTGTTCCGCATGGTCAACGTCCTGGAGCTCTTCCCGGAAGTCCGGGCACGCTACGCCGCGACGTTCCGCCACGTGCTCGTCGACGAGTACCAGGACACCAACCACGCGCAGTACCGGCTGCTCCAGCTGATCGCCGGCGACCACAAGAACCTGGCGGTGGTCGGCGATGATGCGCAGAGTATTTATTCGTTCAGAGGCGCTGACATCCGCAACATCCTGGACTTCCAGGACGACTTTCCCGACGCCACCGTCGTCAAGCTCGAGCAGAACTACCGCTCGACGCAGACGATCCTCAGCGCGTCGAACGCGCTGATCGCCCACAACCGGGCGCAGATGCACAAGACGCTGTGGACCGACCAGGGTGAGGGGGATCCGGTCGTCGTCCGCGAGCTGGAGGACGAGCACGCCGAGGCGCGGTACGTGCTCGGTGAGGTGCAGCGGCTGGTCGACGAGGGGGTCTCGCTGGCCGAGATCGCGTGCTTCTACCGGACCAACGCGCAGTCGCGGGTGCTGGAGGACGCGCTCGTGCGCGCCGAGGTGCCCTACCAGGTCATCGGCGGCACGAAGTTCTACGAGCGCGCGGAGGTCAAGGACGCGATCTCCTACCTGACGCTGCTGGCCAACCCCGCCGACGCCATCTCGTTCACGCGCGTGGCCAACTCGCCCAAGCGCGGCATCGGGCAGACGTCGCTCTCGCGCGTGCTCGCACACGCCGAGAACACGGGCATCACCGTGTGGGAGGCCGCCGACGACCCGGCCGGCGTCCCCGGCCTGGCCACCGCTGCCATCCGCTCGCTGACGCGCTTCATGTCCACCATGAACGACCTGCGCGAGCGCGTCGCCGACGACGTGCCGATGGGCGACCTGCTCGAGGCCGTGCTGTCGGAGACGGGCTACCTCGACGCGCTGGAGGCCGAGCGCACGATCGAGGCGCAGGGCCGGATCGAGAACCTCGGCGAGCTCGTCGCGGTCGCGCGCGAGTTCGACGCCGCCGCACCGCCCGAGCAGGACCGCCTCGACGTCTTCCTCCAGCAGACCGCGCTGCAGTCAGACACCGACGACCGCAAGGACGACGCGGGGATGGTGACGCTCATGACCCTGCACAACGCCAAGGGCCTCGAGTACCCCATCGTCTACATGATCGGCTGCGAGGAGGGCGTGTTCCCGCACTCGCGCTCGATCGACGAGGGGACGCTCGAGGAGGAGCGGCGCCTGTGCTACGTCGGCATGACGCGCGCGATGCGGTCGCTGACGATGACCCACGCGCGCCAGCGCAACGTCTTCGGCTCGCGCGCCTACGGGCTGCCGAGCCGGTTCCTCGCCGAGATCCCGCCCGACCTCGTCGACCGGCAGGGCGCGCTGACCGGCTACGCCAACGGCGCGGGCGCCGACCGCGGCAGCATCCGCCCGCGGGCGATGGCCTCGTGGGCCTCGATGCGGGCCGACGCCGCCGCGGCCGCGACCGACGAGAAGTCCTTCCGCCTCGGCGACGACGTGCTGCACGCGGCGTTCGGCGAGGGCGTCGTGACCGGCGTCGAGCCGGGCGGCGTCGTGGTCATCCGCTTCGCGCGCGACGGCAGCGAGCGCAAGCTGATGGCCGAGTACGCACCCATCTCCAAGCGCGGGTAGCGTGCGGGCCGTGAGCGCGGAGATCATCGACGGCAAGGCGATCGCGGCGAAGGTCCGGGCGGAGGTGGCCCGCGACGTGGAGGCGTTCACCCAGCGCACCGGCCGGCGCCCCGGGTTGGCCACCATCCTCGTGGGCGACGATCCGGCCAGCGCGATCTACGTCGGCGGCAAGCAGAAGGCCTCGCGCGAGGTCGGCATCGAGGCCTACGACCATCGCCCGCCGGCCGACGCCACCAGCGAGGAGGTCGAGGCGCTCATCGACCAGCTCAACGCCGACGAGAACGTCAGCGGGATCCTCTGCCAACTGCCCGTCCCCGACCACCTGGACGGCGTCCATCTCACCGGCCTGATCGATCCGCGCAAGGACGTCGACGGCCTCACGCCGATCAGCGCGGGCCTGCTCGCGCTGGGCCGGCCCGGCCTGCGCCCGTGCACGCCGGCGGGCGTCATGGTGCTGCTGCAGGAGGCCGGCGTCGACCTGCAGGGCAAGCGCGCCGTGGTCATCGGGCGCTCCAACCTCTTCGGCAAGCCGATGGCGCAGCTGCTGCTGGGCGCCAACGCCACCGTGACCATCGCGCACTCCCGCACGCGCGACCTGCCGGCGGTCTGCCGCGAGGCCGACGTGCTCGTCGCCGCCGTCGGCCGCGACCGCATGGTCAAGGCCGACTGGGTCAAGCCCGGCGCCACGGTCATCGACGTCGGCATCAACCGCGCCGAGGACGGCCTGCACGGCGACGTCGACTTCGCGGCGGTCAAGGAGGTCGCCGGCGCGATCACCCCGGTGCCCGGCGGCGTCGGCCCGATGACGATCGCCATGCTGCTGCGCAACACGCTCACCGCTGCTGAGCTGACCGCCGCCGAGAGCGAGGTCGGCGCCGCATGAGCCGGATCCGCACGGGGGAGTGGGTGGCCGCGTTCGGCGCCCTGGGGTTGCTGGGGCTGTTGTTCTTCGACTGGCTCAGCGTCTCGGTCAAGAGCTCGGCGCCGGACACCCCGGGCGTCCTGAACTACCTCCACGTCGTCTACGCGGGCTCGCTGAGCGGGTGGAGCACGCTCGGCTGGCTCATGGACGTGCTGCTCGGTGTCGCGATCGTCGGCGGTCTCAGCCTGCCCTACATGGCCGCCAAGCGCACGTCGCCGGCGTGGCCGGTCGGCACGGCCGTGCTGACGTGGGCGATCGGCGCGGCGGTCTTCCTGATCCTCGTCCTCCGGGTGATCGTGCTCTCCGGCGACGAGGGTCCGATCGGCATCGGCGTCCAGCTTCCGGCCTACCTCGGCCTGTTCTTCATGTTGCTCATCCCGGTCGGCGCGTTCCTCAGCCTCAAGGACGAGCGCAAGGACTCCCCCGAGGCCCGGGCCTACACGCCGCCGCCCGCCCGCTCGGTTCCCGGGAGCTAGTCCACCATGAAGCTCCTCATCACCGGCGTCCACGGCAAGGTCGGCCGCGCCACCGTCGCCGCCGCGCAGGCCGCCGGCCACCTGGTCACCGGCGTCGATCTCGGGCGGCCGAGCTTCGACCGCCCCGATCCGGGCGCGCCCCGCTACCAGCAGGCCGACCTGACCGACGCGGGCGCGGCGTACGCGCTCGTCGCGCGCACGCGGTTCGACGCCGTCATCCACGTGGCCGCGATCCCGGAGCCGACCGGCAACCCGCCGCACGTCGTGTTCCACAACAACCTGATGGGGACGTTCAACCTGTTGGAGGCCGCGGTCCGCCTCGGCGTGCCGCGGTTCGTGAACGTCTCCAGCGAGACCGTCCCGGGCTTCTTCTTCCCCGAGCGTCCGTTCCTGCCCGACTACGTGCCGGTCGACGAGGAGCATCCCG
The DNA here is from genome assembly GCF_035318805.1 of Baekduia sp. Classification (GTDB taxonomy): domain Bacteria; phylum Actinomycetota; class Thermoleophilia; order Solirubrobacterales; family Solirubrobacteraceae; genus Baekduia. The sequence goes on along the minus strand of NZ_DATHDY010000131.1, from coordinate 20,699 downwards.
TCCGCCCGCAGGACCCCTACGCGCTGGCCAAGGCGTTCGGCGAGCAGCTGTGCGACGCCGCGGTCGCGCGGTCCGACATCAAGGCCATCACCATCCGGCCGTCGTGGGTCCAGACCGCCGAGAACTACGCCCGCAACCTCGGCCCGCAGATCCGCGACCCCGACGAGCCCAGCGCAGGCTTCTGGGCCTACATCGACGTCGAGGACCTCGCCGGCGCGCTGCTGCTCGCGGCGGCCTCCGACCTCCCGGGCCACGAGGTCTTCTACATCGCCTCGCCGGACGTCGCCTCGAAGCTGCCGCTCCCCGAGCTCGTCCGCCGCCACCACGGCGACGCGGTGCCGGTCCGCCCGCTGGACCGCCCCGACGCCGGCGGCATCTCGATCGCCAAGGCGCGCCGCCTGCTCGGCTACGACCCCCAGCGCTCCTGGCGCGACCATCTCGACGAGCGGGGCCAGCCGATCACCTGAGGCCCGGCACCACGCCCTCCGCCTCGCCTCTCCTAAACTCGCGGGTCGCATGATCGACCGCGAACAGGTTCTGCACGTCGCCAGGCTGGCCCGCCTCGAGCTCACCGAGGACGAGGTCGCCCGCATGGCCACCGAGCTCTCTGGCGTCCTCGGACACATCGAGAAGATCGGGGAGCTGGATCTGGACGACGTCGCGCCCACCAGCCACGTCGTCGAGGTCGACAACGCGCTGCGCCCCGACGTCGTGCGCCCGTCGCTGCCGCGCGCGGTCGCGCTGGCCAACGCGCCCGCCACCCAGGACGACGGCTTCCTCGTCCCGAGCCCTCAGGCATAGCCTTCCAAATGTCTGACATCACCGCGCTCACCGCCAAGCAGGCCGCCGACGCCGTCGCCAAGGGCGATCTCGACCCGACCGACCTCTTCGAGGCCTACCGCGCCAAGGCCGCCGCGGACGACCTCAATGCCTACACGTGGGTCGCCGCCGCCGCTCCGGCCGCCGACGGCGTCGCGGCCACGCCGCTGGCCGGCGTCCCGCTCGCCGTCAAGGACCTCTTCGCCACCGAGGGCGTGCCGAGCCAGGCCGGCTCGCGGATCCTCGAGGGCTACCGCCCGCCGTACACCGCTTCGGTCGTGGCCCGCCTCGCGCAGGCCGGCGCGCCGCTCTTGGCCAAGACCAACCAGGACGAGTTCGCCATGGGCTCGTCCAACGAGAACTCCGCCTACGGGCCGGTGCTGAACCCGTGGGACCGCACGCGCGTCCCCGGCGGCTCGTCGGGCGGCAGCGCCGCGGCCGTCGCCTCGGGCAGCGCGCCGTGGGCGCTGGGCACCGACACCGGCGGCTCGATCCGCCAGCCCGCCGCGCTCACCGGCATCGTCGGCCTCAAGCCGACCTACGGCACGGTCAGCCGCTACGGGATGATCGCCTTCGCGTCGTCGCTGGACCAGGCCGGCCCGCTCACACGCGACGTCACCGACGCCGCGCTGCTGTACCGCCACATGGTCGGCCGCGATCCGCAGGACTCGACGTCGCTCGATCATCCCGAGGAGATCGTCCTGCCCACCGCCCGGCGGCTGGACGGCATCACGCTCGGCGTGCCCGACGACCTCACCGGCGAGGGCGTCGAGCCCGGTGTGCTGGCGCGTTTCGAGGAGACGCTGAAGGTCGCCGAGGGACTCGGCGCGACCATCAAGCGCGTCGCCCTGCCGCACGCCGACTACGGGCTCAGCGCCTACTACGTCATCGCGCCCGCCGAGGCGTCGTCCAACCTCGCGCGCTTCGACGGCGTCCGCTACGGCAAGCGCGCCGACGCCGACGACCTGCTGACCATGTACACCAAGACGCGCCACGACAACTTCGGCGACGAGGTCAAGCGGCGCATCATGCTCGGCACCTACGCGCTGTCCTCGGGCTACTACGACGCCTACTACGGGCGCGCCCAGCGCGTCCGCACGAAGATCGCGCAGGACTTCGCCGGCGCGTTCCAGGACGTCGACTTCGTCGTGACGCCGACGGCGCCGACGGTCCCGTTCGCGTTGGGGTCCAAGACCGCGGACCCGCTCGCGATGTACCTCAACGACTACTTCACCGTGCCGATCTCGCTGGCCGGCATCCCCGCGATCTCGATCCCCGCAGGGTTGAGCGAGGATCTGCCCGTCGGGTTCCAGCTCGCCGGCCCGGCGTTCAGCGAGAACCGCATCCTCGACGCGGCGCACGCGCTGGAGCAGGCGATCGGCTTCGACGCGACGGCCGGAAGGGCTGGTTGATCAGATGACCGCGACCGACACCACCACCGCGACCGAGTACGAGACGGTCATCGGCCTGGAGATCCACGTCCAGCTGGCGACCAACACCAAGATGTTCTGCGGCTGTGGCCTGAGCTTCGGCGAGCCGCCCAACACGCGCACCTGCCCGGTCTGCCTCGGCCTGCCCGGCAGCCTGCCGGTCGCCAACGCCGAGGCCATCCACTACGGGCTGATGATCGGCATGGCGCTGGGCTGCGAGCTGGCCCCGCGGTCGATCTTCCACCGCAAGAACTACTTCTACCCCGACCTGCCCAAGGGGTATCAGATCAGCCAGTACGACGAGCCGCTGTGCCTCGGCGGGCAGCTCGGCGACGTGCGCATCCACCGCGTCCACCTCGAGGAGGACGCCGCGAAGCTCGTGCACGCCGGCGCCTCCGGACGGCTGCACGCCTCCGATGCCTCGATCGTCGACTTCAACCGCGGCGGCACGCCGCTGGCCGAGATCGTCACCGAGCCCGACCTGCGCGACGCCACAGCCGCCGCGGAGTGGCTGCGGATGCTGCGCGCGACGCTGCGCGCGCTCGGCGTCAGCGACGTCAACATGGAGGAGGGCTCGCTGCGCTGCGACGCCAACATCTCCATCCGCCCCGTGGGCACGACCGAGCTGGGGACCAAGACCGAGCTCAAGAACATGAACTCGTTCCGGTTCATCGAGCGCGGCATCCGCGCCGAGGTCGCCCGGCAGACGGAGATCCTGCGCGGCGGCGGCCAGATCGAGCAGGAGACGCTGCACTTCGATCCGCGGACCGAGGCGATCACGTCGCTGCGCTCCAAGGAGGAGGCGCACGACTACCGCTACTTCCCCGAGCCCGACCTCGCCCCGGTCGCGATCACGCAGGAGATGCTCGACCGCGCTCGGGCGGCGCTGCCCGAGCTGCCGCTCGCGCGCGCCGAGCGCTTCGAGCGCGAGCTCGGCCTCAGCGCCGACAGCGCGCATCTGCTCGCGTTCCGCACCGAGCTGGGTGACTTCTTCGAGGCGGCGCTGGGCGCCGACGGCGCGGCCGCCGAGCCCCAGCCGCTCGCCAACTGGGTGGCCAACGAGCTGGTCTCGCGTCTCGGCGCCGACGCCGATCCCGGCGACTCCAAGGTCGCGCCGGCCGCGCTGGCCGAGCTCGTCGGGATGGTCGGCGCCAAGCAGGTCACGCAGGGCGGCGCGCGTCAGGTGCTCGACCGGCTCGTCGCCGACGGCGGCGACCCGCGGGCGATCGTCGCCGCCGAGGGCCTCGGCGCCGTCGGCGGCAGCGACGAGCTGGCCCCGATCGTCGAGGCCGCGCTGGCGGCCAACCCCGACGTCGCCGAGAAGCTGCGCGGCGGCGACATGAAGCCGATCGGCGTCATCGTCGGCCACGTGATGCGCGAGACCAAGGGCCGCGCCGACGGCGGCGAGATCACCCGCCTGGTCCGCGGACAGCTCGGTCTGTAGGGCGCGCCGGCTCCTGGCGCACCGGAGCCGAGGGGCGGGAGTACGATCGGCAGACGGCAACTCCCAGGAGGCAAACGCGATGTCACGTCTCGTGCGCATGGACCGGACCGGCCACACCACGCTCGCCGAATGGAGCGCGGCAGACCCCGAAGCCGTCGAGGCGGCCGTCGAGGCCTTCCGCGCCGAGCTGGACCGCGGCTACTTCGCGATGGTCTCCACCGGCGAGGGCCACGCCGAGCAGGTCAAGGAGCTGCCGGTCGACGCCGACCTGGTGATCCTGCGGCTGCCGATCGCCGGAGGCTGATGGCGGCCGGGGCCGGGGCGCTCCCCGAGACCGCGGCCGTCCATTGGCGCCCGCGCAACGACGCGCAGCGCCTGCGCCGCCGCGGCGCCCTGTGGACGCTCACGACCGTCGCGCACGTCGTGCCGTTCGTCGCCGCGGGCGTCGTGCTGTTCCTCGTGCAGCCGCTGGCCGTCGCCGTCAGCCTGGCGAGCTTCGCTCACGCCTGGATCATCCCCGAGCTCTACGCGGCCCGCGGCGCCAACGTCGTGCGCCAGCGGCCGCGCGTGGGCGCCACCGCCGAGCGGACCGCGCTCGGCCTGCTCGGCGACCTCGTCGGGCACGACGCGCGCGCGGTCCATGCGCGCACCGGCCTCGTGCCCGAGCGCGGACGGCTCGGGATCTGGCTGGTGGGGGAGGCCGGCGCGCTGCTGGTCTGCGGTCGGCGCGTCCACGCCTTCTGCGTCCGCGTCAACGACCCCGATCTGCCCAGCGCCGACCGCATCGCGCACCTCCTGCTGGCGCTGCGCGCCGACGAGGAGGGGTTCGCGACGGTGGCCAACCTGTCGTTCTCGGGCGCGCGCTGGCGCGTGCGCCGCCGGCTGCCAAGACCGCTGCGATCCGCGGTGGACGCCGCGGCGGCGCTCGACCGGCTGTAGGGGTGGCCGTCGCCAACTTCCGACCGGATGGCACTGGTCGCCGCCACGCCCGTCGAGCACCATGCTGTCCATGATCACTGCCACCGCTTCATCGCTCTCGAGGATCATCCTCGTCGGCGAGCGCTCGCGGCTGGGGTCGGGCCAGGACGCGCCGGCCATCCGTCGCTACCGCCTCGCCCGCCTGCGGGTGAACGATCCGATCGGAACCCACCCGGCCCGAGCCGAGCGTTTCGAGCATCTGCGTCGCAGCTACGACTGAGAGCGACGTCTGACGGCGTGCGGCGGCCGCGAGCTCCGAGGGGGCGCTCGCGGCCGCCGATACGCCTGGAGCATGAGGCCGTGCAGCAGTACGCTGTACCTCATGGAAGACACCGCCAAGCCCTCGCTGCTGAGGCGCCTCCTGGCGCTCGTGGTCCTGGCGATCGCCGCCTGGATCCTGCTCAAGTTCGTCATCGGCCTGATCGCCGGGGTCGCGACGATCGTCGTGATCGTGCTGTGCATCGTCGCGGTGGTCTGGGCCCTGCGCGTGCTCTGAGCAGCGCACCGCGATGGTCTACATCGTCATCGCCCTGTCCTTCGCGCTCGCCGGGGGCCTCGTCGGGCGCATCAAGGGCAGCTCGTTCTTCCTCTGGGCGCTGATCTCGGGCGTCTTCCCGATCGTCGGGCTGGCCGCCGCGGTGCTCTACCGCTTCGACACCGACGAGCCGCGCCGCGCGTGCCCGGTCTGCGGCCACGTCTGCATGCTCCACGACGCTCTCTGCATCCGCTGTGGGTCGGAGCTCGACTTCCCTGACGAGTCCGAGATCCTGCCGCCGGTCGCGCCTGCGTAGGCAGCGCGATCCCGCGATAGACTCGGCGCTCCCGTGAGCCGTCCCTTGGGCGGCTCGTCGTGGTTTCTGGTCATGAGTTCCCCGGACCTTTGCGAAAGGAGGTCAAGCGCATGCGAGCGGTCGATGCCGTGATGGAGTGCCTTAAGGCAGAAGGTGTGGACGTCGTATTCGGGTATCCCGGAGGCGCGAACCTCCCGACGTACGACGCGTTCGTGGACGCCGGCATCCGCCACGTCCTGGTGCGTCACGAGGCCGGTGGCGGCCACGCCGCCACGGGCTACGCGAAGGCGACCGGGAAGGTCGGCGTCGCGCTGGGCACCAGCGGCCCGGGCGCGACCAACCTGGTCACGCCGATCATGGACGCGATGATGGACTCGGTCCCGGTGGTCTTCATCACCGGCCAGGTCCGTACGGAGCTGCTCGGGACCGACGGCTTCCAGGAGGCCGACATCCTCGGCATCACGATGCCGGCGGTCAAGCACTCGTGGATGATCCAGCACCCGCTCGAGATCCCGCGCGTGCTGCACGAGGCGTTCCACGTCGCACGGACCGGGCGGCCGGGCCCCGTGGTCGTCGACATCCCGACGGACCTGTCGAAGGCCGACATCCCGTACGAGCCGGTGACCGAGGTCCACCTCCCGGGCTACCAGCCCACGACGGAGGGCAACGTCAAGCAGATCCGCCAGGCGGCGAAGGCGCTCGCCTCGTCGCGGCGCCCGGTCATCTACGCCGGCGGCGGCGTGATCCTGTCCGACGCGTCGGTCGAGCTGACCGAGTTCGCCACGAGCGATCGCTTCCCGGTCACCAACACGCTCAACGGACTGGGCGGGTTCCCCGCGCCGCACGACCAGTTCCTGGGCATGCTCGGGATGCACGGCACGCGCGCGGCGAACTACGCGATGGACGAAGCGGACCTGATCTGCGCGATCGGCGCCCGGTTCGACGACCGCATCACCGGCAAGCTGTCGGAGTTCGCGCCCCGGGCCAAGTTCATCCACATCGACATCGATCCGGCCGAGATCTCCAAGAACGTCCCGGCCCACATCCCGATCGTCGGCGACGCGAAGAACATCCTCGCCAAGCTGGTCAACGAGTACCGCGCCCTCGGCGCGGACCCGTCGCGGCTGGACGAGTGGTGGCAGCGGATCCACGAGTGGCAGGAGCGCCATCCGCTCAGCTACACGGAGTCCAGCGATTCGGAGATCAAGCCGCAGCGCGCGATCCAGGCGATCTACGAGGCGACCGGCGGCGACGCGATCGTCACGTCCGACGTCGGCCAGCACCAGATGTGGGCGGCGCAGTACTACAACTTCGCCAAGCCGCGCCGCTGGATCAACTCCGGCGGCCTCGGGACGATGGGCTTCGGCCTGCCGGCGGCGATGGGCGCCCAGGTCGGGTGCCCGGACCAGACGGTCGTCTGCATCACCGGCGACGGCTCGGTGCAGATGAACAGCCAGGAGCTGGCCACGTGCGTGGCCAACCGCATCCCGATCAAGGTGTTCATCCTCAACAACGGCTACCTGGGCATGGTCCGCCAGTGGCAGGAGCTGTTCTGGGACAACCGCTACTCGCACGTCGACATGGGCCAGAGCCCGGACTTCGTCAAGCTCGCCGAGGCCTACGGGGCCACCGGCCTGCGGCTGACGAGCAAGGAGACGCTGGTCGACGACCTGCGCACCGCGCTGGCGACCGAGGGTCCGGTCGTCGTCGACATCCGCGTCACGCGCGAGGAGAACGTGTATCCGATGATCTCGCCGGGCGCCGCCGCGCGCGAGATGGTGGGCTGAGCGATGGGCGATCCGGGAATCAAGGAGCTGCTGAACCTCGAGGAGCTCGAGGCTTCGGGCCAGATGCGCACGGGGCGCAAGCACGTCCTGTCGATCCTCGTGGAGAACAAGCCGGGCGTGCTGACGCGCATCGCGGGCCTGTTCGCCCGCCGCGGCTTCAACATCGACACGCTCACCGTCGGGCCGACCGACGACGACAACGTGTCGCGCGTGACGCTGACGGTCGACGGGGCGCTGCATCCCATCGACCAGGTCACCAAGCAGCTGCACAAGCTGATCAACGTCCTGAAGATCCGCGACCTCGAGCCGGCCGACACGGTCACGCGCGAGCTCGCGCTCTTCAAGGTCGCCGTGGACGGCGTGCAGCGCGCCGAGGTCCTGTCGCTGGCCGAGATCTTCCGCGGGCGCGTCGTCGACGTCACCCGCCGGTCGATCATCGTCGAGATCACGGGCACGACCGACAAGATCGAGTCCTTCGAGGCGCTGCTGCGCCCGTTCGGCCTCGTCGAGATGATGCGCACGGGCGAGATCGCCATCTCGCGTGGGCGGGGCGAGACCTGAGCACCGAACACGTCGCCGAGGGCGCGCGAACGAGCCTCTGGGCGGGTTCGCGCAAGGCGAACCGGCCCGGCCGAGCCTCTGGGCGAGGCCCGGCCCGGTTCGCCCGTCCTCGTTCGTAGACTGCCGGGCCATGGCCTCGGTCCTCACCGCCCACGGCGGCTTCGGGCTCGCCGTCGCCGATCGGGTCCGCCTCGAGCGCCGGCTGAGCGACGCGCTGCGGCGTGCCCGCCGCCATGGCGAGGCCCTTGCCGCGATCACCGTGACGGTCGATCCCGCGACCGACCCGACCGCCGTCGCCGCCGCCTCGCGGCGCCCCGGCGAGCCGTGGTTCTGCTTCGAGCAGCCCGATCGCGACAGCGCCGCGCTGGCCGCGCTGGGGGTCGCCACGGTGATCGAGGCCGGCGGACCCGACCGCTTCAAGGTCGTCGCCGCGCGCTGGCGGACGCTCGCCTCGCACGCCGCCTGCGATCCCCCGGACGGCCCGCGCGGGTGCGGCCCGGTCGCCGTCGGCGGCTTCGCCTTCGCGCCCGACGGCGGCACCGACCCGCACTGGGCCGGCTACGCCGCCGCGTCGCTGCACGTGCCCGAGGCCGCGCTCGTGCGTCGCGGCACCGACGTGCGCCTCACCCTGTGCGCGCTGGCCACGCCCGACGACACCGTGGACGACCTCCTGGCGCGCATGGAGCGCCGGGCGGCCGAGCTGCGCGGCGGCGTGCCGCTGCCGCTGCTGGATCCCGATCCGGCGGGCCGCTACCGCGTCAACAGCGCGATGCCGCCCGAGCACTACGAGCAGGCCGTGGCCCGGGCCGTGGAACGCATCCGCGCCGGCGAGCTGCAGAAGATCGTGCTCGCGCGCGAGGTGCAGGTGCACGCGCCGGTCGACCACGACCCGGCCGCCGTGCTCGGCGTGCTCCGCGAGGCGTTCCCGTCCTGCCACCTGGTCTGCGCGGGCCGCGGCGACGCCGCCTTCGTCGCGGCCAGCCCCGAGTTGCTGATCCGCCGCGACGGGGAGCGCGCGGCGACGCTGGCGCTGGCCGGATCGACGCGCCGCAGCGCCGACCCGGCGGTCGACGACCACCTCGGCGAGCGCCTGCTGCGCTCGGCCAAGGATCGCGAGGAGCAGGCGATCGTCATCCGCCGCATCGCGCGCACGCTGCGCCCGCACGCCGTCTGGGTGACCGCGCTCGACGAGCCCGAGGTCGTCAAGATGGCCAACATCCAGCACTTGGGCACGCCCATCCGCGCGCAGCTCTCTCGGGCGGTCAGCGCGGTCGAGCTCGCTGGGCTGCTGCACCCGACGCCGGCCGTCGGCGGCGAGCCGCTGGCCGTCGCCGCGCCGCTGATCCCCGCGCTGGAGGGCCTCGACCGCGGCTGGTACGCCGGACCGGTGGGCTGGACCGACCTCGACGAGGACGGCGAGTTCGTCGTCGCGCTGCGCTGCGCGCTGCTGCGCGGTCCGGTCGCACGCTGCTACGCGGGCGTCGGCGTCGTGAGCGACTCCGACCCGGCGGCCGAGCTGGCCGAGACCGAGATCAAGCTCCAGGCGCTGCTGCCGGTCCTGGCGGGGTAGCGCCGGGCAGGTCGTAGGGGTCGGAGCGTCTGTGCGTTCCACGCGGGCGGTCGGGAGGTGCTCGCCCGGCTACGCCCGCGCCCGCCGCCACACGCCGACGACCTCGCGCACCGTCGCGGTGCGCCAGGTCGAGCGGCCGTCCAGCGGACGGACGTCGAGGTCGAAGCGCCCGGTCTCGCGCTGCTCGATCGCCTCGACGAGCGCGTGGAAGCGCCGGCCCTTGCGGTCGATCTCGACGATGTCGCCGGGGGCGATGCCCTTCGAGGTCAGCCGCGGTGACGGCGTCTCGCGCACGGGCGCGGCGACCGGCTCGGGCTCTCCGAGGAGCGAGAACTGCAGGACGTCGGCCACCGACGGCAGGGTACGACCCCGGCCGGACCGCGTGCGGCGCGGCTCAGAGGGCGTCGCGGTCGGGCGACGGCGGCAGCCAGAGCCGCGAGCCGGGGTGACGTGCGAGGTGCTCGGCGGTCGGGCGGTCGCTGCGTGCGGCCATCGTCGTCAGGGCGACGAGCAGCACGAACGCGCCGAGCCAGCCTGCCGAGAGGGCGACGATCCACACCATGCGGCGAGCACCCTACCCCGGCTGGCGCGCCACGTCACCTCGGCGACACGATCATTGCAACGGCAGCGCCTCGGCCACCGCGGCCCAGCAGCGCCGGTGCAGCGCAACGTTCTCCGCGCGGTCGGTCCGGACGTGCAGGATCGTCGTGCCCGAGGGAGCCTGCGCGAGCGCAGCGCGCAGCGCGTCGACGTCGCCGATCTCGCGGTAGTCCGCGTCGTACAGCGCGGCCACGCGGGACATCTCCAGGCCGGTCGGCGTGAGGACGTGCTCCTCGAACGCATCGGTCTGCGTCGCGACCGGCAGGAAGTCGAAGATCCCGCCGCCCGCGTTGTCGACCACCACGATCGTCAGCGGCACGCCGAGCCGCTTGCCGGCCAGCAGCCCGCCGACGTCGTGGGCCACCGCGACGTCGCCGATGTGGAGGTAGACGGGCGCGTCCGGCGTGCCGCTCGCCACGCCGTAGGCGGTCGAGATCGTGCCGTCGATGCCGTTGGCGCCGCGGTTGGCGATCGCGGTGGCGCGCGCGTCGACCGGCCAGAACGTCTCGACGTCGCGGATCGGCATCGACGCCGCGACGACCACGCGGGCCCCTGCGGGCACGGCGGTGGCCAGCTCGCGCGCGACGCGCGGCTCGTTGAGGCCGTCGCCGAGGGTGTCGGCCAGCGCGCGGGCGGCGCGGGCGTCGGCGTCGCGCCACGTGCCCAGCCACGCGGCATCGGCGTGCCAGACCTCGTCGATCGCCCCGAGAGCGGACGAGTCCAGGTCGATCACCCGCGCCAGGGTGGCGTCGGGGTCGTGCCAGTCGCCGCCGGGCCGCAGCGCGATCTGCTCCACGTCCTGCAGCCCCGCCAGCCACTGGCGCAGCGGCTTGGACGTCGGCAGGTCGCCGAGGCGCAGCACGCACTCCGGCCGCACGCTCGCGGCCCACGCCGCGTCGCGCAGCAGCGCGTCGTAGTGGGCGACGGCCGCGCCGCCGTGGCGCGCGCCGGAGAGCGGGTCGGCCAGCAGCGGCCAGGCGAGGGCGGCGGCCAGGCGGGCGGCGGGATGGTCCTCGCCGGCCGGCGCCCCGGGCTCCTCGCGCCCGGCGACGATCACGCCGTGGCGCTGCTCGCGCAGCCACTCCACCAGTGGCGCTGGATCCTGCCCGACGACGGTGCGAGCGGTCCACGGCGCGCCGCCCGGGCGCCCGCCGCCGCCGGGCTCGTCGCCGAGCTCCTCGGCGAGCACCAGCGGCTCGCGCATCGCGACGTTCAGGTGCACCGGACCCGCGCGCCCGTCCATCGCCGTCCACACCGCTCGGCACGCGAGCTGGCGCATCCACCGCAGCCGCTGCGGCGTCGCCGCGTGCGTGCCGACCTCGACGAACCACTTCGCCGCCGACCCGTACAACTTGATCTGGTCGATGGTCTGGCCGGCGCCGAGATCGCGGAGCTCGGGGGGTCGATCGGCGGTCAGGACGATGAGCGGCAGGCGCGCCTGCGCCGCCTCGATCACTGCCGGCGCGTAGTTGGCCGCCGCGGTCCCCGACGTGCAGGCCAGCACGGCGGGCCGCCCGGTCGCCTTGGCGAGGCCGACAGCGAAGAAGCCGGCGGAGCGCTCGTCGACGTGCGACGTGGTGGCGATCGCGCCGTTGCGCGCGAGGCTCAGCACCAGCGGCGTTGAGCGCGAGCCGGGCGACGTGCAGGCCCCCGCGACGCCGCACCGGGCCAGCTCGTCGACGAAGGCGCGCAGCAGGAGGTAGGTGTCGCGAGTCTCGCTCATGGGATAGATAGGGGAGATGCCCGAGACGCTGGTACTGCTCCACGGCTTCGGTGGGACCCACCGTGCCTGGGACCCTGTCCTGCCCGAGCTGGATCGGGAACGCTACAACCCGCTGGTCCCGGACCTCCGCGGGCACGGTACGAAGGCGGGCGTCCGGCCGATCTCGTTCGACGGCTGCGTGTCCGACGTGCTCGCCGCGGCGCCGCGCGAGTTCGTGCTCTGCGGCTACTCGCTCGGCGGTCGCGTGGCCCAGCACGTGGCGCTGGCGGCGCCCGATCGCGTCTCGCGGCTGGTGCTGGTGGCCACCAGCGCCGGGATCGAGGCCGAGGAGGACCGTGCGGCGCGCCGCGCGGAGGACGAGGCGTTCGCGAGCGATCTCGAGCAGATGACGATCGAGGAGTACGCCGACCGCTGGCAGGCGCAGCCGCTGTTCGCCGGGACGCCGCCGGAGGCCGCGAGGTGGTGGCGCGCCGACCTGCTGCGCAACGATCCGGTCGCGCTGGCCGACGCGCTGCGCGGCATCGGCGCGGGCGACATGGAGCCGCTGTGGGACCGGCTTCGAACGCTGACCATGCCGGTCACGGTCGTGGTCGGCGGGCGCGACGAGAAGTTCGCGGCCTGGGCTGCGCGCTACCGCGAGGTGCTGCCCCAGGCCGAGGTGGTCGTCGTGGACGGCGCGGGGCACGGCCTGCCGCGCGAGGCCCCGCGCGAGGTCGCGGCGGCGATCCAGGGCGCGGGAGCGTGAGGTCCCGGCTCGGGCCCGCGGCGCTCGTCGTGGCCCTGGGGCTCGGCGGCTGCGGCGGCGGCGATACGTCCGACCAGCCGAGGATCTTCGGCGACCGCGCGACTACGAGCGACCGCGGCGGCGAGCCGCCCGCGCTGACCCTCCGCCAGTCGATCGGCCAGCACTTCGTCTTCGCCTACTCCGGCCTCCGGCCGCCCGAGGCGCTCGAGCGGCGCATCGCCCGCGGCGAGGCCGCCGGGGTTGTCCTCTTCTCGCGCAACGTCCGCAGCACCGCGCAGGTGCGGGCCACCGTCACGCGCCTGCAGCGGATCGAGCGACCCGCCGCGGTCGACACGCCGCTGCTGGTCATGGTCGACCAGGAGGGCGGGACGGTGCGGCGCATCCCCGGTGCGCCGGCGGCCAGCGCGGCCCAGACCGGGAACGCCGACGCGGCGCGCCGCAACGGCGCCGCCGCCGCGCGCACGCTGCGCGCCGCGGGCGTCACCGTCGACTTCGCGCCCGTCGCGGACGTCGCGCGCCCCGGCGCCGCGCTGGAGCGGGAGGGCCGGACCTACGGCCGCGACGCGGCCACGGTCGCCCAGCGCGCCGGCGCGTTCGCCGAGGGGCTGCGCGACGGCGGGGTCGAGTCCGTCCTCAAGCACTACCCGGGCTTCGGGGCGGCGACCATCAACACCGACGACGGCGCCGCCCGCGTCGACCTGCCGCTGTCGGCGCTGCGCAGGATCGACGCGGCGCCGTACGCCAAGCTGAAGCCGCGTGCGGTGATGCTGTCGACCGCGATCTACCCGCGCGTCGATCCGCGGCCCGCGGCCTTCGCCCGGCGCTGGGTCACCGGCGAGCTGCGCGGCCGTCTGAAGTTCGGCGGCGTGGCGGTCACCGACGATCTCCAGGCCGCGGCCGTCGCGTCCTTCGGGACGCCTTCGCAGCTGGCGTTCTACGCCCTGCGCGCGGGCGTCGACCTGCCGCTGTTCGCCCAGACCTACGAGGCCGGCGCCCGCGCCGCCGCCGGGCTGGAGCAGGCCGTGCGCTCCGGGGCGCTGCCGCGCAAGGCCCTGGACGCGAGCACCGCCCGGGTCCTGACCTGGCGCACGGCGATCGCGAAGGGCGCCGGCTAGATCCCCAGGCCCGGGCCGCGCGGAACGAGCAGCCGACCGTGGTGCACGGGCAGCGTTCCCTCGTCGTCGGCCAGCAGGTCGAGCGTCGCGAGGCCGCACGGCAGCTCGACGCGCAGCGCCGCCGCGCAGTGCAGCGCGGCGGCGATCCCGAGCGGACCGTCGATCGTCGAGGCGAGGTAGACCTCGGCGCCCGTGGCACGTACGAGCGCGGCCTGCGCCAGCAGCGCCGAGATGCCGCCGGCGCGCGCGATCTTCAGGCACACCGCGTCCGCGGCGCCCGAGGCGATCGCGCCGTGCTCGGCCGCGGTCTCGTCCATCGCGATGCGCACCGGCACGCGCTCGCGCACCTCCCGCAGCTCGGCGATCCCCGAGACCGGCTCCTCGACGAGCTCGAGGTCGAGCCGCCCGAGCTCCTCGATCGCCTCGACGGCCTCGTCGACCTCCCAGGCGCCGTTGGCGTCCAGCCGGATCGCGACGTGGTCGCCGACCGCGCGCCGCACGGCCGCCACGCGACCCGCGTCGTCGCCGGTGCCGACCTTGACCTTCAGGCACTCGAAGCCCGCGTCGACGGCCTCGGCGGCGGCCTCGGCCGCGCCCGCGCGGTCGGTCGCGCCGATCGTCGCGTTGACGGCGACCTGGGCGACGGGCTCGTCGGTCAGCATCGCCGCGATCGGCCGGCCGGCGCGGCGGCCGGCGGCGTCCCACAGCGCGAGGTCCACCGCGGCCAGCGCCTGCGGCAGGTCGGCCACCTCGCGACAGGCGTCCAGCAGCTCGGCCCCCGTGCGGCCGTCGCCGTCGCTCAGCACGGCGGCGTAGCGCTCCAGCGCCTGGCCGACGATCTCCAGCGGCACGCCGTCGTAGGGCTCCAGCGGGGCAGCCTCGCCGCGGCCCGTCACGCCGTCTCGCGCGGTCATGGTCAGGATGAAGGTGCCGCGCTCGTGCACAGCGCCGTAGGCGGTCTGCAGCGGGGTGCGCAGGCGGTGGGTGACCTGCTCCAGGGCGACGTCCATCGCCGCGCAGCCTGTCAGACCGGACGGCCATCCATCAGCTCGGGTGATGGTTGGCCCAGCGAACGTGACTTCGACTTCTGGACACCCTGGACGTACGATCGAGGGCATGGAGCTTCGTCACCTGCGCACCATCGCCGCCGTGGCCCGCCACGGCTCCTTCACGAAGGCAGGGGAGGAGCTGCACCTCGCGCAGTCCGCGATCTCGCAGCAGATCCGCCGCCTCGAGACCGAGCTCGGGATCCAGGTCTTCATCCGGTCCAGCCGCTCGGTCGAGCTCACGAGCGAGGGCCGGCTCGTGCTCGACTACGCCCACCGCGTCCTGGCCGAGGTCGACGGCCTGCACAACGAGCTCGAGGAGCTGAGCGGCCTCCTGCGCGGCGAGCTGAAGATCGGCGGCATGTACCCGACCGGCCTCTACGACCTCGCCGACGTCCTGGCCGACTTCCACACGCGCCACCCGGGCGTCGCGATCCACATGGTCGAGCGCACGCAGGACGAGCTGCTGGACCGGCTGCGCGCCGACGAGCTCGACGCGGCCTTCACCGCGGTCGATCCCGACGCGATCGGCGAGGACTTCGCCGCGAGCCTCATCTGGGAGGAGGAGTTCGTCGTCGCGCTCCCCGTCGACCACCCGCTGACCGCCTGCGCCCACATCACCTTCGAGCAGCTCGCCGGCGAGGAGCTCGTGACCTACCGCGAGAACTCCGCGCTCCGCCTGCGCCTGGAGAAGGCGATGGCCAAGATCGGGCTCGCGCCTCGCAACGCCTTCATCTGCACCGAGATGGGCGCGGTCCGGGCGCTGGTCTCCAAGGGCCTCGGCGTCGCGGTGCTGCCGCGCTCGATCGCCGACGAGCCCGGACCCGCCATCACCTTCCGGCCGGTCGGGCCCGAGCTCCTCACGTGGCCGGTCGCGCTGGTCTGGCGCGCCGGCCGCCGCCAGCCGCCCGCGGCCAAGGCCTTCCTCCAGCTCGCGCTCCAGCGCGCCGAAGAGGCCCTGGTCTCCGACGGCGAGCGCCCGACGGTGAAACTCGTGGCATAGCCTCGACGGGGCGCGGGCGCGGTCGGTCTCCGCCGGCGCCCCGCGGGCGGGCGCGAGACGTCCGGGTCGAGTCGCCCTTGACATGCGAGGGAACGTCGACCCGCATGGGATCCGTGTCGTGCTGACCCCCATATACGGGGTCAGACCAGCACGGGTCGTCGTTCATGCCCGAACGACCCGCCCCCGGCGACCGCGGAGGACCGGCGGCGCCGGCACCCGGCGCCAACCTCCTCGTCACTGCCGACGGACCACGCCCCGCACCTCGACCAGCGCCCGTACGGAGCGCCCCGGCAGGCGCGGGCGCGATCGTTCTCCGCGGGCGCCGGGCCGGCGGCGCTCGACCCCGGACGGAATGCGCGCGGTCTGAGCGAAGAGCCGAAGGAGAAAGACCGTTTGGGTCACGCCGCCAATGGCGCAACTCATCAGGTCTCGGCGGACCTATCAGCTCAGCAGCAGCCCCGCGCACAGCAGCGCGCAGAAGGCCAGCTGGAGCATCCCGGTCCTGGCCAGCGCGGCGTTGAGCGTCGGACCGTCGTCGTGCTGGCGCACGGTCCGCACGAGCGGGACGGCGAGCGGCAGCGCCAGCCAGGTCAGGAACATCCACGGGCCGACGTCGCCGCCGGCCAGCCACACGACCGGCGGGATCAGGAACGCGACGTAGATCTCGGCCGCGTAGAAGTCGCGCGCCCGGCTGCGGCCGAGGCGCACCGCGAGTGTCCGCTTGCTGACACGGGCGTCGGTCGGCGCGTCGCGGATGTTGTTGACCGCGAGGATCGCTGCGGCGATCAGCCCGACGGGCACCGCCAGCGCGAACGCCTCCCACTCCAGGCGCTCGACCTGGGCGTAGTAGGACCCGGTGACCGCGACGATCCCGAAGAACAGGAAGACGAAGACGTCGCCGAGGCCTTCGTAGCCGTACGGCCGCGGGCCGCCCGTGTAGAGCACGCCGGCCAGGATCGACGCCGCGCCGATGGCGAGGATGACCCACCCCGCGATGATGATGAGGTAGACGCCGCACAGCACCGCGAGCGCGAAGCTCACGTAGGTCGCGGTGAGCACCTGCTTGGGCGGGACCAGGCCGCCGGCGGTCACCCGCACCGGGCCGAGGCGGTCCTCGGTGTCGGCGCCGCGCCGCGCGTCGGAGTAGTCGTTGGAGAGGTTCGCGCCCACCTGGATGAACACCGCGCCGAGCAGCGCCGCGATGAACGCGCCGGCGCGGAACGTGCCCTCGTGGATCGCCAGCGCCGTGCCGACGAGCACCGGCGCGACGCCGGCGGGAAGCGTGCGCGGGCGCGAGGCCAGCAGCCAGATCTTCAGCGGCGAGGGGCGGTCGTGGGTCGGGGTGCTCGACATGTCGCTCTACGCCCGCCGCGGGAACTGCGAGAAGTCCGGGCGGCGCTTCTCCTTGTAGGCCTCGCGCCCTTCCTTGGCCTCGTCGCTGCCGTAGAACAGCAGGTTGGCGTCGTGCGCGAGCTGCTGGATGCCGGCGTAGCCGTCCTCGTGGGCGTGGAAGCTCGACTTGGTCAGGCGCAGGGCGAAGGGGGAGAGCTCGAGCATCTCGCGACACCACTGCACGGTCTCGTCCTCCAGCCGCTCCAGCGGCACGACGGCGTTGACCAACCCCATGTTCAACGCCTGCTGGGCGTCGTACTGGCGGCAGAGGAGCCAGATCTCCTTGGCGCGCTTGGTGCCGACGAGGTCGCGCAGCAGCGAGGCGCCGAAGCCGCCGTCCCAGGAGCCGACGCGCGGACCGGTCTGGCCGAAGCGCGCGTTGTCGGCGGCGATCGTCAGGTCGCAGCAGAGGTGCAGGACGTGGCCGCCGCCGATCGCGTAGCCGGCGACCTGCGCGACGATCGGCTTGGGGAGCCGGCGCATCTGGACCTGGAGATCGGTGACGTGGAAGCGGCCGACGGTTGCGCCTTCGGCGATGTAGCCGGTGTCGCCGCGGACGTTCTGGTCGCCGCCGGAGCAGAAGGCGTGCGGACCCTCGCCGGTGAAGATGATCACCCCGACGTCGCCGTCCTCCCGCGCGCGCTCGAGCGCCTCGGAGACCTCGACCAGCGTCTGCGGACGGAACGCGTTGCGCACCTCCGGACGGTCGATCGTGATCTTCGCGATGCCGGGCGTGGCCGCGTCGGACTTCTCGTAGCGGATGTCGGTGTACTCGCCGTCGCCGGGGGTCCAGGTCACTGCCATGGGCCGCAGGCTACTTTCCGAGGGATGGTGGTCGAGTCCTGGCTGGCGAGAGCGGCGCGTGCGCGACCCGAGCGCGCGGCCGTCGGCCAGCTCGCATACCGGGCGCTGTACGAGCGGGCGCGCCGCGTCGCGGGCGCGCTGCCGCGCGGCGCGCGGGTCGGCCTCGCGCTCCCGCCCGGCGAGGACTTCGTGGTCGCGCTGCACGGCGCGCTGCTGGCCGGCGCGCTCATCGTCCCGATCGACCTGCGCCTGACCGCGGCCGAGCGGCCGGCGGTCGACGTGCTGCTCGACGGCGCGCTGCCGGGCACCCCGGTCGCCGGCGCCGACGTCCGCGACGAGCACGACCTCGACGCGCCGGCGATCGTCGTCCACACTTCGGGCAGCACGGGCGCGCCGAAGGCCATCGGCCTCACCTACGGCAACTGGCTGTGGAGCGCGCTGGGCAGCGCGATCGCGCTCGGCGTCGATCCGCGCGAGCGCTGGCTGTGCGCGCTGCCGCTCAGCCACGTCGGCGGGCTGTCGATCCTGCTGCGCAGCGCCATCTACGGCACGACCGCGATCGTGGAAGAGCGCTTCGACACCGAGCGCGTGCTCGCGGCGCTCCGCGCACCCGACGGCCCGACGATCGTCTCGCTGGTGCCCACGACCCTGGCGCGCCTGCTCGACGCGGGCCTCGAGCGTCCGCCCGCGCTGCGCTGGGCGCTGCTGGGCGGCGCCCCGCTGCCGCCGGCGCTGCTGGCGCGTGCGGCGGCGGCGGGCGTCCCCGTCGCCCCGACCTACGGGCTCACCGAGGCCTGCTCGCAGGTGGCGACCGACGGCATCCCGCTGTTCTGCACGCGCGTGCGGCTCGCCGGCGACGGCGAGATCGTCGTCTCGGGCCCGACCGTCTCGCCGGACGCCGGACCGGAGCTCCGCACCGGCGACCTCGGCGCCTTCGACGGCGAGGGCCGCCTGCACATCGTCGGCCGTAAGGCCGACACGATCGTGACCGGCGGCGAGAACGTCGCGCCCGCCGAGGTCGAGGCGGCGCTGGAGGCGCATCCGGCGGTGCTGGAGGCCGCGGTGCTCGGGCTGCCCGACCCGACGTGGGGCGAGGCGGTCGTGGCGCTCGTGCGGCTGCGCCCCGGCGCCGACGCGCCGACCGACGCGGAGCTGCGCGCCCACTGCGCGGCGCGCCTGGCGCGCTTCAAGGTCCCCAAGGCCTACACCATGATCGGCGAGCCGCTGCCGCGGACCGGCTCGGGCAAGCTCCTGCGTCGCCGGCTGCCCGCCGGATAGGTTCAACGTCACGTGATCGATCCCGAGCAAGAGCGAGCCGCCAGCCGCGAGCGCTGGGAGAGCATCGCGCCGGGGTGGGAGACCGGCGCCGAGGCCTTCCACGCCGGCGCGCTGCCGGTGGCGCACTGGATGGTCGACCGGCTGCAGCCGCAGCCCGGCCAGACGATCCTCGAGCTGGCCGCCGGCCGCGGCGACGTCGGCTTCCTGGCCGCCGAGCTCCTGCACCCGGGCGGCACGCTGATCAGCAGCGACGGGGCGGAGGCGATGGTCGAGATCGCCCGGCGCCGCGCCGAGCAGCTGGGCATCGAGAACGTCGAGTTCAAGCCGATCGACCTGGAGTGGATCGACGCGAAGCTCGCGTCGGTCGACGGCATCCTGTCGCGGTTCGGCTACATGCACGCGGTCGATCCCGAGCACGCGCTGCGCGACGCGCGTCGCGTGCTGCGCCCCGGCGGCCGCATCGTCCTCGCCGTCTGGGACCTGCCCGAGCACAACCCGTGGCTGGCGGCGCTGCCGCAGGAGGCCGAGGCGCTGGGCCTGGTCGAGCCCAGGCCCGAGGGCGCCCCCGGGGCGTTCGCGCTCAGCGCGCCCGGCGCGGTGAGCGCGCTGCTGGAGAGCGCCGGCTTCGACGATCCGGCCGTCGAGCCGATCGACCTGACCTTCATGGCCCCGAGCGTCGATGCGTGGTGGAACACCCAGCGCCAGATGTCGTCCTCGATGCGCCCGCTGCTGGACGCCCTCTCGCCGGCCGACCACTACCGCCTGCGCGACGCGGTCGAGGCCCGCTGGGCCCCCTACGTCACGCCCGACGGCTCCGTCGCGATCCCCGGCCGCGCCCTCGGCGTCGTAGCCGAGGCGTAACGGCCACGAGACGTCGATGGCCTTCTCCGCCATAGACTTCTGCCAACCATGTACTACGACGACGACGCAGACCTCACCCTCCTCGACGGCAAGACCGTGGCCATCATCGGCTTCGGCTCGCAGGGGCACGCCCACGCGCAGAACCTCAAGGACTCGGGCGTCGACGTCGTCGTAGGCCTGCGCGAGGACTCCGCGTCGGTCCAGCAGGCCAAGGACGCGGGCCTCGAGGTGCTGCCGGTCGCCGACGCCGCCAGCCGCGGCGACGTCGTGATGCTGCTCGTCCCCGACGAGCTGCACCGCCAGGTGTGGGAGGCCGACGTCCGCGACGGCATCGCCGAGGGCAACCTGTTGCTGTTCGGCCACGGCTTCTCGGTCCTCTACCAGGAGGTCGATCCGCCCGCCGGCGTCGACGTCGGCCTGGTCGCCCCCAAGGGCCCCGGCCACCTCGTGCGCCGTCAGTACCTGGAGGGCTCGGGCGTGCCCGGCCTCGTCGCGATCGAGCAGGACGCCACCGGCACGGCCAAGGACCTCGCGCTCGCCTACGCCAAGGGCATCGGCTGCACCCGCGGCGGCGTGTTCGACACGACCTTCAAGGAGGAGACCGAGACCGATCTCTTCGGCGAGCAGGCCGTGCTCTGCGGCGGCGCCAGCGCGCTGGTGCAGGCGGGCTTCGACACGCTGGTCGAGGCCGGCTACGACCCGCAGATGGCCTACTTCGAGTGCCTCCACGAGCTCAAGCTGATCGTGGACCT
>NZ_DATHDY010000130.1:0-4473 GCF_035318805.1 Baekduia sp. | reverse complement strand
CGCCGACGACCTTGATGACCGCGAGGTAGCTGCCGCTTTCCATGTGCTTGAAGTTCCTGTCCGACCCTCTAGGTAGCGTCGAGACTTTGGGCAGGGGTAGGCCCGTCTCGGCCAATGCACGGTACGCATCGGCGTTCTTGCGTGTCAACGCGAAGTCTAGGGCGCAATCTTGCTTGCAGTTTGCGGAAGACTGAAGTCGCGCTTGAGACTCGGTCCGTCACCGAGGCTCAGGCTGTGATCGAGGTTGTCAGGGAGCGATCCCCGGAGCGGGGGTCACCTGGGTGGTAGCCGCAGGCGGTTCCGCCGCATTCACGGCGTCCGGATCGCTCTGCGTGGCGGGGTCCTCCAGGCCCCCGGCGGCGGGCCGCTCGGGGTAGCGGAGGTCAAGGTAGGAGGCGCCGGCCGAGGAGGTGTCGGCGAGCACCGCGGAGGCCGCGGCCCACTTGGCGGCGAGCCGATCGGCACCGCCGAAGCGCAGCTCGGGGCCGTCGCGCAGCGTGAGCGTGAGGCCGCCCTGGCGGGTCACCGAGGTGTGCAGGACGCGCTCACGGAGCGCCGCGGGCGCGGCCGCGAGGGCGGCGACGCCCTGCATCGCGGCACGGTCGACGACGTGGTCGCCGGTCGCCGGAACCTTCAGCGGCACGATGGGCAGCGAGGCTGCGGCGGCGTCGGGCAGCAGAAGGCCGTTGCCGGCGACCGGGGTCTTCTTGCCGCCGGCCATGACGACCGCGACCGCCGTGTTCTCCACGACGGTGATCCGCATGCCGTGCGGGAGGTCGGGCTCGGCCTCGACGGCCTTGACCACCGGGAACGGCGCGACGACCGCGTCGAGCTGATCCTGGCGCACGTGCAGCGTGGTCATGTCACGCGCGGCGTTCTCCAGCAGGTTGGCGACGCGCTCGCTGTCGGGGCTGGTCAGGCCCGTGACGGTCACCTGGTTGACCGCGACCAGCTGCGAGTCGCGCAGCCAGAGCCCACCCGCCACCAGCAGGGCGAGGACGGCGAGGACCCAGACGGCGGTCCGCGGCAGGCGCGGGACGGCGCGGGTACGCGGAAGGGCGGCGGCGCGATGCATCCGCAGCAGGGTTCGCCGCAGGGCTACGGACACCTGCACGCCGGTCAGGCGGGGGACCGGGCGGCGGGCAGTGCCGAGGCTGGCGTCGGTGGGCGCGGACTCCCGCCGCGCCCCGCGGCCCCCGCCGCGCCACCCGGGCTGTCGTCCGTCATCGCCCGTGCGCTCAGCCCACCAGCGCGCGACCCAACCGGTCCACGTCGCCGGCGCCCAGCACGAGGACGACGTCGCCCGCGCGCAGCCGGGGCGCCAGCACGCGTTCGGCGTCCTCGAGCGTGGGCAGCCAGAAGACCGTGCGACCGTCCGCCGCGTCGGCGGCGGCCTCGGCGATCAGGCGGCCCGACACGCCCGGGAAGTCCTCTGCCCGCTCGCGGGCCGGGTAGACGTCGAGGACGACCGCGACGTCCGCGGCGGCCAGCGCGGCCCCGAACTCGCGATGCAGCTCCTGCGTGCGGCTGAAGAGGTGCGGCTGGAAGCAGGCGACGAGACGGCGCGGCTGCAGTGAGCGGGCGGCGGCGATGGTGGCCGCGACCTCGGTCGGGTGGTGCGCGTAGTCGTCGACCACGAGCGCGCCCGAGGCCGTCTCCCCCAGTCGCTCGAAGCGCCGGCCCGCGCCGGAGAACGTGGCCAGCGCGGCGACGAGCGCGGCCTCGTCGGCGCCGGCCAGCCGGCAGGCCTCCAGCGCGGCGGCCGCGTTGCGCGCGTTGTGCGCGCCCGGGACCGTGAGGTGCACCTCGTGCCCGCGCCAGGTGAAGCGCGAGCCACCCGGCTCCAGCACGAGCTCCTCGGGCGCGAAGACGACGTCGCCCGGATCGCGCGCCAGCTCCGGCGCGACCACCACCGCCTGCGTGGCGCCGGCGCGGAACGCGTCGAAGGCGGCGCCGAGCTGGGCGAGCGACGCGTACGTGGCGTGGTGGTCGAGCTCGACGTTGAGGACGACGGCGACGTCGGTGCTCAGCGCGAGCATCGACTTGTCGGACTCGTCGGCCTCGACGACCAGCCACTCCCCGGCGCCCCAGTCGGCGTTCTCGCCGGTCGAGCGCAGCGCGCCGCCGATGAGGTACCCGGGCGCCGTCCCGGCGCCGAGCAGCGCATGGGCGGCCATGGAGCTCGTGGTCGTCTTGCCGTGCGCTCCGGCGATCGCGATGACGCGCTTGAGCGCGGTCAGCTCGCGCAGCAGCTCGGCCCGCGGCTGGGCGCGCGCGACGCGCTCGGGGTTGTCGGCCGGGATCGCGGTGGAGACGAAGACGTCGGCGCCGGCCGGGACGTTCGCTGCGTCGTGGCCGACGTGCACCACGATCCCGAGCGCGCGCAGCTTCTCCAGCGCCGGCGAGTCGGCGCGGTCCGAGCCGCTGACGGTCGCGCCGAGCTGGACCGCGACCCGCGCCCAGCCGCTCATGCCCGCGCCGCCGATGCCGACGAGGTGGATCCGGCGTCCCTCCCACGGCCGTGCGTCGCTCACGCGCCAGCCGCCTCCAGCACCTCGCGCGCGATCTCCCGCGCCGCGTCGGGCCGTGCCAGCCCACGCGAGGCCTCGGCCATCGCCGCCAGCCGGCCCGTGTCGCGCAGCAGCGCGCCGACATCCTCGTCGAGGCGCTGCGCGGTCAGCTCGCCGTCGGGCACGACGATCGCCGCGCCCGCGTCGGCCATCCACCGCGCGTTCGTGGTCTGGTGATCGGCGGACGCGTGCGGATAGGGCACGAGGATCGCCGGCAGGCCGTGCGCGGCGACCTCGAAGATCGAGCCGCCCGCGCGCGCCACCGTCAGGTCCGCCGCGGCGAGCGCGTCGCCGAACGGCGTGATGTAGGGCTGCAGGTCGTAGTTGGCCGGCGGCGGCTCGCCGAGACGCTCGCGCAGGGCGTCGTAGTCGCGCACCCCGCAGGCGTGCAGCACGCGGAACGGCGCGTCGGAGAACGCGTCGACCGACGCCTCGTTGATCGACCGCGCGCCCAGCGAGCCGCCGAAGGCCAGCACGCAGGTCTCGTCCACGGCCAGGCCGAAGCGCGCACGCGCGGCAGCGCGGTCGGTGACCGGCGGCGGCACCGGGCGCCCCGTCACGCGGTACTTCTCGCCCTGGCGGTCGGGCAGCGGGAAGGCCAGGCACACGCGGCGCGCCCAGCGCGCGAGCAGCCGGTTGGTCAGCCCGAGGTGGCTGTCGGCCTCGGTCAGCACGAGCGGGATCCGGCCGGCCGCCGCGGCGGCGCCCACCGGGCCGGCGACGTAGCCGCCCCCGCCCATCACGGCGTCGGGCCGCACGTCGCGGAGGATCTTCTGGGCCGTGCGCATCGCGGTCGCGGCCTTCAGCCCGCCGCGCGCGGCCTTCAGCGGGTTCGTGCGGCTCAGGCCCTCCACCGCGATGGTGCGCAGCTCGTAGCCGGCCTCGGGGACGAGCGTCTTCTCGGCGCGTTCGCCGCCGACGAAGACGACGCGCGCGCCGGCCTCAGCCCGCAGCGCGTCGGCGACCGCCAGCGCCGGCACCACGTGCCCGGCTGTCCCTCCGGCGGCGATCACGATCGTTGGAGCCATCGCGCCCGGACCCTGACACATCCGGGACCGCGCGCAGCTTGACGTTGCCCCCTCCGGCGACGTTGAGCAGCACGCCCATGCCGAGGAGCAGGACGATGAGGTTGGTCGACCCGTAGGAGATGAACGGCAGCGGGACGCCGGTCAGCGGCGCCAGCCCGAGGACCGTGAAGACGTTCAGCATCGCCTGGCTGAGGAAGAGCGACGTGATGCCGGCGGCCAGCAGCTTCGCGTAGGTGCCGCGCGCGTTCTTGGCGACCCGCAGGCCGGCGTAGGCGACCAAGCCGTACAGGAACAGGATCCCGCAGATCCCGACGACGCCGAGCTCCTCGCCGACGATGGCCAGGATGAAGTCGGTGTGCGCCTCGGGCAGGAACAGGTTCTTCTGCAGCGACTCGCCGAGTCCGCGGCCGAACAGGCCGCCCGAGCCGATCGCGATCTGGCCCTGGACCGACTGGAAGCCCTCGTTGCCGGCGTGCGCCCACGGGTCGAGGAACGTCATCAGCCGGTCGCGGCGGTACGGCGCCGTCATGGCGTACATGAGGACGAGCAGCGAGCCCGCGCCGGCCGCGCTCGCCAGCCAGCGGATCGGCATGCCCGCGGCGACGAGCATCGCGGCCATGGTGAAGGAGATGACGAGCGCGGTCCCGAGGTCGGGCTGGGAGGCGATGAGCAGCACCGCGCTGCCGGCGACCAGCCCGAGCGGGCCGAGGCTCTGCGGGCGGCGCAGCACGGCGGGGCGCTCGGCCAGCAGCTTGGCCGCGTAGAGCACGAGCGCCAGCTTCATGATCTCCGACGGCTGGAAGACCAGCGGGCCGGCGCCGAGCCAGCGCCGCGCGCCGTTGACCTCGACGCCGAGGCCGGGGACCTTGACGAGC
>NZ_DATHDY010000129.1:0-9911 GCF_035318805.1 Baekduia sp. | reverse complement strand
GACCGAGGCGCTCGACAACGCACAGCAGGCGACGGCTGAACTGCGCGAGCTCGCCCACGGCATCCTCCCACCGGTCCTGACCCGGGGCGGATTGCGCGCGGGCGTGGCCGCGCTGGCGTCGCGGATGCCGGCCTCGCGGATGGCCTCAGGGAGCGGGCCGATGGCGTCGGCAAGGTTGTCGATCCGCGCCGGACGCCCCGTCTCGAACACGCGCGAGCCGAGGTTCCGACCCCCAAGCGGCCACCGGCTGCCCACGGGAACGTGCTTACCTCCACCACCCCAGGCGCCGACGATGACAAACGTGCCGTCGTGCTCGAAGCGGTCCATCGTCGCCAGGTCTACGGCAAGCAGCCGCCCGATCTCCTCGGTGACCGCCGTGAACAGCTCCTCCGGCCGCGTCCCGCGCGCCACCAGCGTCGCGACGCGCCGCAGCGCGGCCTGCTCCTCGGCCAGCCGGGCGAGCCCGGCACGGCTCTCGGCATTCGCGATCGCCGTCGCCAACAGCTCCGTGAACGAGACGAGGCGCGCCTCGGTGTCGGCCGGTAGCGGCTGCTCGGCGGTCGTACCGGCGATCATCACACCCCAAAGACGGCCGTCGACGACGACCGGCGTCCCGACCGCTGAGCGGACGCCCACCTCCCGGAAGGCGGTCACGGCGCCCGGGTCGGAGAGATCGGCATAGCTGTCGATCCGAGCCGGGCGGCCGGTCTCGAAGACCGCCGTGGCGACGTTCTTTCCCCCAAGGGCCCACCGGCTGCTCACGGGAATGTGGTCGAGTGCCTTGCCCGAGTGGGCGACCATGCTCAGCGCACCGTCGGGCTCATAGCGGCTGAGGCCCGCGTATTCGACCGGAAGCAGCCGCCCGACCTCCTCGGCGACCGCCGCGAACACGTCCTCCGCCGCCACTCCCCGCGCCACCAGCGTCGCGACGCGCCGCAACGCCGCCTGTTCCTCGGCCAGCCGGGCTAGGGCAGCCCGGCTCTCGGTGTTCGAGATCGCCGTAGCGAGCAGCTCGGTGAACGCGACGAGCCGCTCCTCCATGCGGTCGGGTACCGGGCCACGACCGGCGTTGACCATCATCGCGCCCCAGATCTCGCCGTCCACGATGATCGGGGCGCCGGCGGCCGCACCGAACCCGGCCTTGCGGCCGGCGGCGGCGATCGTGCCGGGTATCCCGGTGAAGTCGTCGATCCTCGCAGGACGACCGGTCTGCAGAACCTGGAACAGGAGCGTCGGTCCGTCCAGCGGCCAGCGGGTACCGGCCTGGAACGGATGGGGAAACTCGCTCCAGTCTCCGATCACGGTCGCTGTCGTCCGGTCTGGGTCGTAGCGGCACACCACCACCAGCGACACGCCGACGACGTACCCGACCTCCCTCGCGATCGCGGCGAAAACGTCCGCCGACGCCGCCCCGCCGGCCACCAGCGCCGCGATCCGCCGCAGCGAGTCCTCGCGCGCTCCCAGCCAGGAATCAGGCACGGCAACCTCCGAGCGGAATCTCTCCTAAGCCACGAACATGGTGTCCAAGTCAGGATACTCCGGGCCTTGCCGCGAGCCTCGGACAAGGTGCCGCCCCGCCAACACCCGGGACGTTCTTCGGCGCGCGCTCTCGCGCGGTAGGCCTTCGGCACCCCACCGGGCGTCCACGTCCCGACGCGCGGCAAAACGGCGTTCGCTGGTGGGTAGGTTGTCCTGCATGGAAGCCGCCTCCCCCTCCACCTCCGTCGACCGGCTCAGCGTCGACACCATCCGGACGCTGTCGATGGACGGCGTCCAGAAGGCCAACAGCGGTCACCCCGGTCTGCCGATGGGCATGGCTCCTGCCGCGTACGTCCTGTACGCCAAGGTGATGAACCACAACCCCAAGGACCCCGGCTGGCCGGACCGCGACCGGTTCATCCTCAGCGCGGGCCACGGGTCGATGCTGCTCTACAGCGTCCTGCACCTCTCGGGCTACGACCTGCCGCTCGACGAGCTCAAGCGGTTCCGCCAGTGGGGCTCGCTGACCCCGGGCCACCCGGAGCGCGACCGCGTGCACGTCACCCCCGGCGTCGAGGTGACCACCGGCCCGCTCGGCCAGGGCTTCGCCAACGGCGTCGGCATGGCCTTCGCCGAGAAGTTCCTGCGCCAGCACTTCGGCAAGCAGGTCATGGACCACTACATCTACGCCATCGTCTCCGACGGCGACCTGATGGAGGGCATCGCCGCCGAGGCCGCCTCGCTGGCCGGCCAGTACGGGCTCGGCCGCCTGGTCTACCTGTACGACGACAACTCGATCTCGCTCGACGGCCCCACGTCGCTGAGCTTCGACTCCGAGGACGTCACGAAGCGCTTCGAGGCCTACGGCTGGCACGTCGAGGAGGTCCACGACGCCAACGACGTCGTCGCGCTGCAGTCGGCCATCGAGGAGGGCAAGCGGCACGAGACCAAGCCGACGCTCGTCCGCGTGAAGTCGATCATCGGCTACCCGTCGCCCCACAAGCAGGGCACGAGCAAGGCGCACGGGGCGCCGCTCGGCGAGGACGAGGTCCGCGCGACGAAGGAGGCCATGGGCTGGGACCCCGACGCCCACTTCCTGGTTCCCGACACCGTCTACGCCGACTTCGCCCAGGCCGCCGAGCGCGGTGCCGCGGCGCAGGCGCAGTGGCAGGAGCGCTTCGAGAAGTGGCGGGGCGCCCACGAGGAGCTCGCCCAGCAGTGGGACCTGGCGTGGGAGGGCGGCTCCTACGGCGGCCGTCCGCTGCCGGGCCTCAAGGACGCGCTGCGCAGTATGGATTGGGCCCTCCCACCCGGCAAGGAGAAGCTGGCGACCCGTTCGGCCGGCCAGAAGGCGATGGCGGCGATGGCGCCGTTCGTCCCGACGCTCGTCGGCGGCGCCGCCGACCTGTCGGAGTCGACCAAGACCGAGTTCCCCGGCGGCGACGACGAGCGCTTCACCAAGGAGCACGCCGGCCGCAACATCTTCTTCGGCGTGCGCGAGCACGGCATGGGCGGCGCGGTCAACGGCCTGGCGGCGCACGGCGGCATCGTGCGCCCCTACGGCTCGACGTTCCTGCAGTTCGCCGACTACATGCGCGGCGCGATCCGCCTCGGCTCGCTCACCGGCCTGCGGACCGCCTGGGTCTACACCCATGACTCGGTCGCCCTCGGCGAGGACGGCCCGACCCACCAGCCCGTCGAGCACCTCGCGGCGCTGCGCGCGATCCCCGGCCTCACGGTGATCCGGCCCGCCGATGCCAACGAGACCGCCGAGGCGTGGCGCGTGATGATCGAGGACCTCGAGGGCCCGGCGGTCATGGCGCTCTCGCGGCAGGACCTGCCGATCCTCGACATCGACTTCGACGGCGTCGGCCGCGGCGCGTACGTGGTCTCGCCGGAGCTGGATCCCTCCCAGCCGGCGCGCGTGACGCTGGTCGGCACCGGGGCCGAGGTCCACACGGCGATCGAGGCCCAGAAGCTCCTGGCGCAGGCCGGCGTCGCGTCCCGCGTCGTGTCGATGCCGTCCTGGGAGCTCTTTGCCGAGCAGGACGACAGCTACCGCGACGACGTGCTGCCGCCGACGATGCCGCGCGTCTCGGTCGAGGCCGCGATCACGATGGGCTGGGAGCGCTGGGTCGACCGCGCGGTCGGCATCGACCGCTTCGGCGCGAGCGCGCCGGGCGCCGAGGTGCTCGAGAAGCTCGGCATCACCGGCAGCCACGTGGCGCAGGTGGCCAAGGACCTGCTGGGCGCGATCGGCTCGTAGCGGCTGGCGGCTGCCTCGGAGGGGGTGGGCCTGTTTGGCGCGGTGTGGCCGCGGTCGACGGGCCCACCCCCGTGGGCGCCGGCGGCAGACCGACCCCGCCGGCGCCCCCTCGAACTCCGTCGTCGCTGCCCCGCTCCGACGCGTGCAGGCCCCACGCGCCCGCGCCGGGCGCCACCAGCGCCGCGCCCGCCCTACGGCAGATCCGTCGCGCGCGGGCCGACCGTCACGTGGATGACGGTCGGCTCGCGTGACCAGGCGATGAGGTCCAGCGCGGTCAGGCGGTCCAGCCAGAACTGCAGCGCCTGGGCCTGGGCGGGGGCGCGGTAGCGCCGGCTGACGTCGAAGGCGAACCCGGTGGTGTGCATCGACGGTGGCGCCTCGGCCCCGAACACGCCCTGGCTGGAGCGCTCCTCGGCCGACACGCTGCGCGACGCCGACGTCACGACGATCGGCGCGGTCTTCGCCACCTCGCGGACGCCGAGCGCCAGGTAGCGCAGGAGCTTCAGCGCGTCGGGACGCAGCGCACGCCGCGCCGGTGCTGCGGCCGCCAGCGCGCGGGCCGGACGCAGCGCCGGACCGGCGACGACCACGAGCTCCGAGGTCTGCAGCGCAGCGTCGTCGGCGAAGCGCGGCGTGCGGTCCGGCGGGCGCAGGACGTCCTCGCCGGCCGGGCTGTCGTTCAGTGCCGCCTGCGCGGCGACCTTCTGCGGATCGTCGCGGTAGAGCGACATGATGGCCTTGGCTGCGCCGATCCGCCACAGGTAGGTCGCCGAGTCGTCGCCGAGACCGGCGAGCACCCGCCAGGCGGCCGCGTGGCGCAGCGGCGTGGAGTCGAAGAAGAGCTGCGCGTAGGGGATGTCCGACTTCCCATAGGCCTTGAGCGCGTTCTGCAGGTTGCCGACGCCCATGTGATAGCTCTCCACCGCGAGATCGGCGCGGCCCAGCTGGCCCTGGGCGAACTCGAGGTAGCGGGTGGTCGCCTCCAGCGCCTTGCGCGGGTCGAAGCGCTCGTCCACCTTCCGGCGCCGCGCCGCGAGCGCGCGGATCCGGCCGGCCGGCCCGCCGCGGGCGATCCGCCGCGTCAGCTTCTCCGACGCCGCGACGTCGACCTTCAGCCCGAGCAGGTCGGTCGCGGTCTGCGCCAGGATCTGGGTGAGGCCGACGGCCGAGGACAGGTCGGAGGAGGCCGCGACGTCGGGACGGCCGGCGCTCTCCAGGAAGACGATCGCCTCGAGCGTGTCGGGATCCTGGTGGGCGCGCCGGGCCACGTCCTCGATCAGCGGCCGCAGGCGCGCGACCCGCGCGGCGGTCGCCGGTGCCCCGCCCGGGCTCTTGGCGTAGAGCACGTGGCTGAGGCCGGCGGCGGCGCGGCGCTCGAAGTCCTGGCGGGCGCCGCCGTCGTAGGCCAGCGGGTCGCGCGTCGTGTCGGTCGCGCCGCGGCCGGGCGCGAGCTGGCGCGGGCCTGGCTGGTCGGCGCTGTTGCCCAGCAGCGCCACGGCGGCCGCCGCCGCGAGGACGACGACGACCGCGAGCAGGGCCGACCGCGCGATCGGCGACCGCGTGGACTTCAGCATCGCCGGCGCGCAGACGGCGGCGCGGGTCGCCTTCTTCGCATCGTCCGGTCACCGTGGCAGATTCGCCGCCCGTGCGCGTCGTGCAAGACATCACGAGCTCCCTGGCCCTGGACGACGACCTGCTCGTCTGGGGCGAGAACCTGGCGATCCTGCCGCGGTTGCCCGACGGCGCGTTCGACATGGTGTACATCGACCCGCCGTTCAACACCGGACACGACCAGGTCCGCGCGACGCTGCGCGCGGTCGCCGACCCCGACGGCGAGCGCACCGGGTTCGCCGGCCGCCGCTACCGCACCGAGGAGGTCGGCCGCATGTCCTACGCCGACCGCTTCGACGACCTGCCGGCCTACCTCGCGCCGCGGCTGCGGGAGGCGCGCCGGCTGCTGGCCGACCACGGCACGCTCTACGTCCACCTCGACCCGCGCGAGAGCCACTACGTCAAGGTGCTCCTCGACGAGACCTTCGGGCGCGAGTGCTTCCTCAACGAGCTGATCTGGGCCTATGACTACGGCGCGAAGGCTCGCCGGCGCTGGCCGGCCAAGCACGACGTGATCCTCGTGTACGTCAAGGATCCCGACCGGTACTGGTTCGACGACGCCGAGGTCGACCGCGAGCCCTACATGTCGCCCGGCCTGGTCACGCCCGAGCAGCGGGCGCGGGGCAAGCGGCCGACGGACGTGTGGTGGCACACGATCGTCCCGACCAGCGGCCACGAGCGCACCGGCTACCCGACGCAGAAGCCGGCGGGGATCGTGCGCCGCATGGTGACCGCGTCGTCGCGGCCCGGCGGCTGGTGCCTGGACTTCTTCGCGGGCTCGGGCACGCTCGGCGCGGTCGCGCGGGAGCTCGACCGGCGGTTCGTGCTGGTCGACGCCTCGCCCGAGGCCGTCGAGGTGTGCGAGCGGCGCCTGGGCGGCGGCGCTACGCCGGGGTCGCAGACACCAGCCGCGCGCTGACGACGATGCGCTCCGCGGCGCTGTAGAGCGGGTGGCAGGCGGTGAGGACGAGGCGGCGCTGGCCGGGGTGCGAGCGCAGGGCCGACGCGTCGCCGGGCGAGGTGATGCGCTTGGAGATCACCTTGTAGGTGAACTGCCCGTAGGGCATCTTCATCACGATCGAGGAGCCGGTCTGCAGCTGGTCGACGTGGCGAAACGGCGCGCCGTAGGTCGTCCGGTGTCCCGCGAGGCCGACGGTGCCGTCGATGCCCGGCAGCACGGTTCCCCGGTAGTGGCCCGGACCCTTGGTCAGCGCATCGTGGCCGGTGGACTCCACGACCACGGCCTTCAGGCCGATGCGCGGGATGTCCAGCGTGCCGAGCGCCGCGCCGGCGGACCGCGCGTGCAGGAGCTTGAGCGCCTGGCGGCGCATGCGGTGCGCGCCGGTCTCGCTCGGGGCCTGCGGCACCTCGGCGGCGAGGGCCTGGCGCAGGCGCGGGAGCTCGCTGCGCAGCGCCGACTGGCTGCGGGACTGCTGCAGCGCGGTCAGCGGCTCCTGCCAGAAGATCGTCAGCAGGCCGTCGGCCAGCAGCGCGACGCCGGCGGTGAGGCCGGCGAGCAGGACCAGCCGGCGCACGCGCCGCCGGCGGGGTGGACCCGGCACGGGCGGCGCGGCGGCGGGCTCGGAGGGCGAACCCTCCGGCGCCGCCGCGCTGCGCCCGGCGGTCACGGCTACTGCTGCGAGCGGCGGCGGTCGCGCACGAGGAACGTGGCGGTGCCGCCGGCCAGCGCGAGGCCCAGCGCGATGAGCAGCAGCGGCTCAGCGCCGGTGAAGGCGAGGCTGTCGGGAGCCGTGCCGGCGGGCTGCGCGGCGACCGACGGAGCCACGCTGGTCGATTCCTGGCCCTCGGTCGCGGGCGCGGGCTCGGCCTCGGCCGTCGTTGTCGGCGGCTGCGTCGTCGTCGGTACGGTGTTGGTGTAGCCGCTGAGCGACTCGGTGGTGTTGGTGTCCTGAGCTGAGGCGACGCCTGCAGCGCAGAGAAGGCCCGCGACCATCAAGGCCAGGGCAAAGCGGATGCGCACGATCGAAGATCCCTTGTTGGGTCGGGTAGACGACTGCGGATCGTACCCGCATCGGCGGCGATACACCGCGGTGCAGGGAATCGGCAGGCCTCGGAGCCGTGTATATCCCCGGGCTGCGGCCGACGCCGACATCGACCTACGCGAGGGCGGCCGCGTCCGGTTCCGCTGGCTCAACAGCGACGAGGGCGGGGCTCAGCGCGCCGGCGGTCCGGCCACGCGCAGCGCGAGGGCCAGCTCGAAGCGGGCGCCCGGATCGTCGAGGTCGTCGCCGAAGCGCTCGCGCAGGCGGGCCAGGCGGTAGCGGACCGTCTGGTGGTGGAGATGCAGCATGCGCGCGATCTCACGCGGGCGGCCGGGATGCTCCAGCCAGGCGGCGAGCGTCTCGCGCAGCAGCCGCTCGCGCGCCGGCGGCAGACCGGTGAGGGGCTCCAACCGACGGGCCACGAGCACCTCGCCCGCCGCGGCGTCGGCGTGGAGCATCAGGTCGGCGAGATGGTCCTCCCAGACCAGCGCGCGGTCGGCGGGCAGGACGCCGGCGACGGTGAGCGCCGCGACGCGCCGCGCCCGGGCCAGCGAGAGGGGCGCCTGCTCGGGCGGCACCGCGGGTCCGGCCGCGAGTGCGACGCCGGCGTCGAGGAGGGCGCTCGCGCCGTCGCCGTCCTCGCGGGCGATCGCCAGCGGCGTGCCGTCGGCGTGGCCGAGCAGCAGCACGCGGTCGTCCAGCCGGTCGACCGAACGGCCGAGCAGCACCGCCACCCGCAGGCTCTCGGGCAGCGGCCAGCGCGCTGCGCGCGCCAGCCCGGAGGTGTCGTCGGCGCGGCCGGCCACGAGCGCGTCGAGCAGCGCCTGGCGCTCCCGGGCCCGCGCGCCGCCGACCGCGGCGGCCTCGTGCGCGAAGCCCTCCAGCGAGTTGGCGGCCAGCTCGTCCATGAAGGCCATCGAGGCGGTCGCCAGCGCGAGCACCGCCGCAGACGGCACGTCGAGCTCGGCGGCGAAGCGCGCCGTGTGCCGCCAGCCGACCTGCGCTCCGACGCGGTAGCCGGCCAGCAGCGCGTCGACGCTGACCCCAGCGGCGGCCATCGCGGCGCCGAACGCGATGTGGCGATCGCGCTCGTCGGGCGCGCCGCCGTCGAGCAGCGCGATGAAGCGCTCGTGCGTGACGGCGATGCCCTCGCGCATCACCGCGGCGTCGACGCGAGCGACGAGGTCCGGCTGCTCGCGGTGCAGCCGCCCCTCGGTCTCGTCGACCAGCGCGGCCAGGTCGGCGCGGAGCCGGCGCGCCAGCTCGTTCAGAGCTTCGTGATGAAGTTCGGTGGTGGGTTCGTGCTCCATGGCCGTAGAGCGCGGCGTCGCTCGTGCGTAGCGTCGCACAGACCATGATCTCCGTCGACAGTCCGCTCGCCGCCTACCGCGCCGCCGCCGAGGCGCGCGACGTCCCCGCGATGGTCGCCCGCCTCGCGCCGGACGTCACCCTCTCGTCCCCGATCACCGACGGCTTCCAGTTCCGCGGGCGCCCGCAGCTCGCCGCGCTGCTGGAGGACGTCTTCGCCGTCATCGACGACGTCCGCTACCTCGTCGACGCCGGCGACGACCGGACGCGGATGCTCACACTGGAGGCCCGCGTCGGGCGTCAGCGCATCGACGAGGCGATGGTCGTCAGGCTCGACGACGAGGGGCTGATCGAGCACATGCAGCTGTTCATCCGCCCGCTGCCCGGACTCACCGCGCTGGCCGCGGCCCTTGGTCCGCGCGTGGCGGGGCGCCGCAGTCGCGTCCGGGCGATCGCCGTGCGGGCGATGATCGCGCCGCTGGCCTTCATGACGCGCCACGGCGAGGGCATGGGCTCCCGCCTCGCGGCGCCGTAGATGACCGCACGGCGGCCGGGCCGCACGCCATCATCGGGCGGATGGCACCGCTCCCCGTCCTGCTGATCTGCGGCCTCTACTTGACCCCGCGGATGTATGCCGACCAGCTGCCCGAGCTCTGGCGGTTCGGCCCGGTGACCGTCGCCGACCACACGCGCGACGACGACCTCGACGCGCTCGCCGAGCGCATCCTCGCCGACGCCCCGCCGCGCTTCGCGCTCGCCGGGCTCTCGATGGGCGGCTACCTCGCGCTGTCGATCCTGCGCCAGGCGCCGCAGCGCGTGGATCGCGTCGCGCTCATGGACACCGCGGCCACGCCGGATGCCGAGGAGCAGACGGCGCTGCGGCGCGCGGCGATCGAGCTCCTGCGCGAGGAGCGCTTCGACGAGGTCGTCGACGAGGTGTTCCCGCGGCTGGTGCATCCGTCGCGCGCCGGCGACCCGGGGCTGCGCGCGCTCCAGCTCGACATGCTGCGCGCCACGGGGGCCGAGGCGGCGATCCGCCAGCAGACCGCGATCATCCACCGGCCCGACGCGCGTCCCGGCCTGGCCGACGTCGACGTGCCGGCGCTCGTGCTCGTGGGCGACAGCGACCGGATCACGCCGCCGGAGCGCGCCGCCGAGCTGGTGGCGGGGATCGCGGGAGCCCGATTGGTCACGGTGCCGGCCTGCGGGCACCTCTCGACGCTCGAGCGCCCCGAGGCGGTCAC
>NZ_DATHDY010000128.1:0-4522 GCF_035318805.1 Baekduia sp. | reverse complement strand
CGCCGCGTCATCGACGAGGAGAGCGTCAAGAAGGTCCTCACGGTGCTTCAGGACGAGCTGTCGGACATGCCGAAGAACTGGAATCGCCGGTTCAAGCACAACCGCGACAAGATCAAGACCGGCGACATCTACGAGCTGGCCGAGGTCGTCCGCAACCTGGCGATCCGCGAGCACGACAAGGGCCTGTCGACGGGTGAGAAGCAGATGTTCACGCGCGCCAAGAAGATCCTCGCCTCCGAGCTGATGTACGCGCTGGAGAAGAGCGAGGACGAGGCCGAGGCCTACCTCGACGACCTCCTGACGTCGTCCGCCGAGCGCCTCGCGGCTGCCGCGAAGTAGCTCCTGATGTCCGCGGTCGCGCTCGTCGTGGCCGCCGGGCGTGGTGAGCGCCTTGGGTCCCCCGGACCCAAGGCGTTCGTCATGTGTGGGGGCCGTCCGATGCTCGAGTGGAGCATCGACGCGCTGAAGGCGGTGCCCGAGATCGGGCACATCGTCGTCGCGCTGCCCGCCGGCGTGCAGGCGCCCGCGGGCACCAGCGGCGTGGTGGGAGGGCAGGAGCGCTCGCACTCCGTCCGCGCCGCGCTGCACCACACGCTGGCCGGGGATCCCGTCCTCGTCCACGACGCCGCCCGGCCGCTGGTGACGCCGGAGATCATCCGCGCCTGCCTGGCCGGCCTGGACGCCGAGGCCGACGCGGCCATCGCCTCCGCGCGCGTGACCGACACCGTCAAGGAGCAGGCCGACGCCGCCGGCCCGCCGACCGTCGCCCGCACGCTGGACCGCGACCGCCTGTGGGCGATCCAGACCCCGCAGGTCTTCCGCCGCGAGGTGCTCGAGCGGGCGCTGGCCCAGCCCCACGACGTGCTGGCCGCCGCGACCGACGACGCGTCGATCGTCGAGGCCATGGGCGGGACCGTCCGCCTCGTAGAGTCCCCTCGGGACAACCTCAAGATCACGACCCCCGACGACCTGCGCCTCGCCGAGTCCCTGCTGAAGGCGCGGTAGCCGGCCCCGCCCGGCCGTCGCCGATCCCTCTCCCCGAGCCCGCCTTGCTGACCGATTACCACGTGCACCTCCGTCCCGACGACCCCCAGACGCCCGCCGAGCAGTACTTCACCGCCGACAACGCCGGCCGCTACCGCGATACCGCGCAGGAGCGCGGCATCCAGGAGCTCGGCGTCGCCGAGCACATCTACCGCTTCACCGCGGCCCTCGACGTCTGGCAGCACCCGCTGTGGGTGGAGAACGCCCACGACGACATCGACCGCTACTGCGACTTCGTGCGCGACCAGACCGACCTCAAGCTCGGCATCGAGGCCGACTTCATCCCCGGTCGCGAGGAGAAGATGCGGGCGCTGCTGGAGCAGCGCGACTGGGACTACGTCGTCGGCTCGATCCACTTCCTCGCCGAGGGCGCGCTGGACTACGACCGCTACGACGTCTGGAACCACGCGCGCTCGGCCGACCACGTGTGGAAGACGTACTTCACCTGGCTCGGCGAGCTGGCCGCCAGCGGGATGTTCGACATCCTGGCCCACCCCGACCTCGTCAAGCACTGGGGCAAGGAGCGCCCCTGGCCCGAGAAGGACCTGCGGTTCTACTACGACCTGGCGATGGAGCAGAT
Organism: Baekduia sp.; assembly: GCF_035318805.1. Classification (GTDB taxonomy): domain Bacteria; phylum Actinomycetota; class Thermoleophilia; order Solirubrobacterales; family Solirubrobacteraceae; genus Baekduia. The sequence continues at coordinate 2,898 of NZ_DATHDY010000128.1, read as the reverse complement.
CGCCGAGTCGGGCATCGCGATCGAGGTCTCGACCGCCGGGCTGCGCAAGCCGGTCGGCGAGATCTATCCCGACCGCGCGTTCCTGGAGATGGTCGTCGACGCGGGCAACCCGATCGCGCTGTCCAGCGACGCGCACACGCCCGAGCAGCTCGGCTTCGAGTACGAGCAGGCGCTGAAGCTGCTCGACGAGGTCGGCGTCACCGAGATCGCCGTCTTCGAGCACCGCAACGTGCGCCTGGAGCCCGTGGGCTGATGACGAGCGTCCGCACCGGCATCGGCTGGGACTCGCATCGGCTCGTCCCGGAGCGCCGGCTGATCCTCGGCGGCGTGCAGCTCGAGCACACCCACGGCCTCCTGGGCCACAGCGACGCCGACGTGCTGACCCACGCGGTCATCGACGCGCTGCTGGGCGCCGCCGGGCTGGACGACATCGGCGCGCACTTCCCCGACACCGACGCGGCGTTCAAGGACGCCGACTCGATGGCGCTGCTGCGCGACGTCGTGGCGCGCGTGACCGGCGCGGGCTACGCGATCGGCCACGTCGACACGACGGTGATCATGGAGCGCCCCAAGCTCTCGCCGCACCGCGCGGCGATCCGCGCCTCGCTGGCCGACGGCCTCGGGATCGACCCCGGCGCGGTCAACGTGAAGGCGTCGACCGGCGAGGGCCTCGGCTTCGTCGGCCGCGGCGAGGGCGTCGCCGCGCTCGCGGTCGCCACGCTGTCGGCCCCGTAGTCGGGCCGCCTACTCTGCGAGACGATGCACGGCGAACTGGTGGTGCTTGCGGTCCTGATGGGCGCCGGCGCGTTCCTGCTGCTCGCCGAGCGCACGCAGATCCCCTACCCGATCCTGCTGACCGTCGGCGGCACGGGCCTGGCCTTCGTGCCGGGGCTCGGCGACTTCGAGCTCGACCCCGACGTCATCCTCATCGCGTTCCTGCCGCCGCTGCTGTACTCGGCCGCGTTCTTCACCTCGGTCCAGGACCTGCGCGCCAACGCCGGGCCGATCAGCTTCCTGGCGATCGGGCTGGTGACCGCCACGACCGTGACCGTCGCGGTGGTCGCCCACGCGTTCATCGACGACCTGTCCTGGCCGGCGGCCTTCGTGCTGGGCGCCGTCGTCTCGCCGACCGACCCGGTCGCCGCGACGGAGATCGCGGTGCGCTCGCACGCCCCGCGGCGGCTGATCACGATCGTCGAGGGCGAGAGCCTGATCAACGACTCGACGGGGCTGATCGCCTACAAGTTCGCGGTCGCCGCGGTGCTGTCGGGCTCGTTCTCGCTGGCCGCTGCGCTGGGCAACTTCGTCCTCAGCGCGGCGGCCGGCATCGCCATCGGCCTGGTCGTCGGCTTCGGCGTCGCCGAGGTGCGCCGGCGCCTGGACGACGCGCCGACCGAGATCGCGGTGTCGCTGCTGACGCCGTACGTCGCCTACCTGCCGGCCGAGGCGCTCGGCGTCTCGGCGGTGCTGGCCGCCGTCACCGCCGGGCTCTATCTCGGGTGGCGCTCGCCGGAGCTGGTCACCCCGTCGACGCGCATCCAGATCGTCGGCTTCTGGGAGATCCTCAACTTCGCGCTCAACGCGGTGCTGTTCGTGCTGGTCGGCCTCCAGCTGCGGACGGTGATCGACGGCCTCCACGGCTACTCCACGATGCAGCTCGTCGGCTACGCGGCGCTCACGGCGCTGACCGTGATCATCACGCGGATGCTCTGGGTCTATCCCTTCAACATCGTCGCGCGCCTGCTCGTGCGGCGGTTCCCGCGCAAGCGCGGCGACGAACCGCCGGACCTGCGCCTCACCGGGCTGCTGGGCTGGTCGGGCATGCGCGGCTCGGTGTCGCTGGCGGCGGCGCTGGCGATCCCGCTGACGACCGACGCCGGCGACCCCTTCCCCGGGCGCGACCTCATCATCTTCCTGGCGTACTCGGTGATCCTCGTCACCGTCGTGGGGCAGGGGCTGACGCTGGGCCGGCTCATCGAGTGGGCCGGGGTCTACGACGACGAGGAGACGGTCGCCGAGCAGGAGGCGCGGGCCCGGATCGCCGCGTCGACGGCCGCGCTGGACCGCCTGGACGAGCTGCGCGACGAGGAGTGGGTGCGCGAGGAGACCCAGGCTCGGATGCGCCAGGCCTACGAGTTCCGCATCCGCCGCTTCGAGGCGCGCATCGGCGACGACGACGACGGCGAGATCGAGCAGGGATCCCAGGCCTACCAGCGCCTGCGCCGCAAGATCCTCGAGGCCGAACGCGCCGAGATCATCCGCCAGCGCAACCGCGGCGCGATCACCGACGACATCATGCGCCGGATCGAGCGCGATCTCGACCTCGAGGACGCGCGCCTGGAGATCTAGGGGGCGCGGACGGGCGTCACAGGCGGGTGGTGCCGGCGGGGTTGGCTGGGCGGCACTCCGTGACGCTCGTCACCGCCGCTCCGCCTCGCGCGCGTCCCTTCGTGCTCCGCAGGGTGGTCGGTGGTATGCGCTGTCTCCGTGGTGCGCTGCGTGTGGGCATCGATCCGCGCGCTTCGGCCTCCGCAGCGGATGACGACGACACGGAGAGCCACCATGGCTCGTCCTCGCGGCAGCGCTCCACCAGTAACTCTCCGCTCTAAGCCTCGATCCACCGTTATTTCGGCGGTGTCTGTCCGGCGGCGGAAGTGAAATGACCTCCTGAGCGGGCAAGAAGCTGTCGATTCGGGCGACGGCGGCCTGCGTCAGGAGGTCACCTGCATGGTGCACGATCTGTCGGACCGATCGACGGTCAGCTTCGATGATGAGCGGGTGGTGGCCAACGCCGGGGTGATGCTTCCGGCGCGCTGCTGGCCCAGCGGCTGGGTGTCGAGCGGCTGGTCGACGAGCGTGTGCGTCTGGGTGAGCGGTCGGGCGGCGCGAACGCGGGGC
>NZ_DATHDY010000127.1:0-34268 GCF_035318805.1 Baekduia sp. | reverse complement strand
GTGGGGGCGCGAGCGCCGCCGGGCGTCCGCCGGCGTCGGGGTGCGGGCGATCCGTGCGCGATTGACCCCCATATGCGGGGTCGATCCAGCATGCGTCGGTTCGTGGGCGCCGGCGTTGGTGGCGTTCCGCTCGGGCGCCGGTGGTGCCGCGGCGCGTGGTGCGGCGGCGATGACGGGGAGGTGGGTGGAGGGCGCGAGCGCCGCCGGGCGTCCGCCGGCGCGGGGGTGCGGGCGATCCGTGCGCGATTGACCCCCCATATGCGGGGTCGATCCAGCATGCGTCTGCTGTTCGTGGGCGAACGACGACGGCCCGGGCCGGCCCGCGCGCGGCGGCCGTGGCGCTCAGCTCGGGCGTTGGGTCGTGCCGCGGCGCGTGGTGCGGCGGCGATGACGGGGAGGTGGGTGGGGGCGCGAGCGCCGCCGGGCGTCCGCCGGCGTCGGGGTGCGGGCGATCCGTGCGCGATTGACCCCCATATGCGGGGTCGATCCAGCATGCGTCTGCTGTTCGTGGGCGAACGACGACGGCCCGGGCCGGCCCGCGCGCGGCGGCGCGGATCACCGCCGCCGAGGGTCCGGGTCGATTCATGAGGACATATCCATCACGAATCGACCCGGACCTCGCGCGGGAGCGATTTAGGCCCGAATGATCGCCTCACGGCGCGGGCGGCAGACCGACCGCGCCGGCACCCGATCGAACCTCCGTCGTCATCGCCCCCGAACCACGCGCCGCGGCACGACCAGCGCCCGAGCTGAACGCCACCGGCCACCCGCCCCCGCCCGCCCCCAACAACGCCGAAGGCCCCGGCACTGCCGGGGCCGTCGCGGTGTTCCTCAGCCGTGCGCGGCGCGGGGTGCTACGAGGTGGCGACGAGGTCGTCGTCGTCGGCGAGCGCGATGCGCTCGTTGGGCACGCAGTGCGTCATGACGAGGTCGCCGGTGTCGCGCGGGCCGTTGTCGCCCAGGTTGCGCGCGCGGTCCAGCTCCTCCTCGGTCAGCGTCTGCGTCGCCAGCGGCGCCAGGCCGCGGACGTCGTCGGCGGTGATGCCGAGGCCCTCGCCGACGCGTGCGCCGAGCTCGTCCTCGGCCATGAACAGGTGCCAGAGCATGCGCTCCTGGATCGGCCGGTCGCACTGCGACAGGTTGCCGATCCAGTTGGACACCAGCTCGTCCTTCTCCCACTGCTCGGAGAGCAGGTAGCGCTCGCCGGCCTGCACGTAGTCGTTGGTGCGGGCGATCTTGGCGCGGGTCAGGCGGCCCTCGACGACCGGGCCCTGCTCCGTGTGGTCGGGCTTCGGGGCCTCCTGCGGGCCGCCGGTGATCGACGGCTCGTAGTTGACCGACGGGTTGCCGGCGCCGCCGTCCACGCTGTAGGTCATCGCGCCGTCGCGCTGGTTGGTCGTGACCTGCGCGTTCTTGGGGTGGTTGACGGGCAGCTGCAGGTAGTTCGGCCCGACGCGGTGGCGCTGCGTGTCGCTGTAGCTGAACGTGCGGCCGACCAGCATCTTGTCGTCGGAGAAGTCCAGGCCGTCGACCAGGACGCCGGTGCCGAAGGCGATCTGCTCGCTCTCGGCGAAGAAGTTCTCGGGCGCGCGGTTGAGCACCATCTTGCCGATCTTGCGGACCGGGAACTCGTTCTCGGGCCAGACCTTGGTGTCGTCGAGCGGGTCGAAGTCCAGCTCGGGATGGTCGTGGTCGTCGATGATCTGGACGGCCAGCTCCCACTCGGGGAAGTCGCCCTTGGCGATCGCCTCGTAGAGGTCCTTGGTGTGGACGCCGAGCTCCTTGCCCTGCTGGACGCCGGCGTCGGCCTCGGTCCACGACTGCACGGCCTGCCTGGGCAGCCAGTGGTACTTGACGAGCTTGGTCTCGCCGGCGGCGTTGACCCACTTGTAGGTGTTGACGCCGAAGCCCTGCATGTGGCGATACGACGCCGGGACGCCGCGCGGGCTCAGGACCAGGTTGAACATGTGCAGCGACTCGGGGGTCTGCGACGCGAAGTCGAACACGCGATTGGCGACCTGGCGCTCGAACGTGACCGGATCCGGCTTCTGGGAGTGGATGAAGTCAGGGAACTTGATGGCGTCGCGGATGAAGAAGACGCCGAGGTTGTTGCCGACGAGATCCCAGTTGCCGTCGTCGGTGTAGAACTTCACCGCGAAGCCGCGCGGGTCGCGGACGGCCTCGGAGGAGTCGCGCCCACCGGCGACGGTGGAGAAGCGGACGGCGACCTCGGTCTGCTTGCCGGCCGGCTCGAAGAGCTTGGCGCGCGTGTAGGTCGAGATGGGCTCCCCGCCGCCGACGGTGCCGTAGCTCTCGAAGTAGCCGAAGGCCGTAGCGCCGCGGGCGTGCACGACGCGCTCGGGGACGCGCTCGCGATCGAAGTGGGCCAGCTTCTCGACGAACTGGTAGTTCTCGAGCGTCGCCGGACCACGATCGCCGATCGTGCGCGTGTTCTGGTTGTCTGCGATCGGATGGCCCTGTCGGGTGGTCAGGGTGTCGTCGCGCTCGTCGCTCATATGGTGGCCTCTCGTCGTTCGGGTTGGCAGGCGGGGCACAGGCCCCAGTGGGTCACCTCGGACTCGTCGATCGTGAAGCCGGCGAGATCGCTCGGCGTCAGGCACGGAGCCGCGCCGACGGCGCAGTTCACGTCGACGACGGTGCCGCAGCGGCGGCACACGAGGTGATGGTGGTTGTCGCCCACACGCGCCTCGTAGCGCGCGGGACCTCCGGCGATCTCGATCCGCTGGGCGAGCGTCGCACGCCGCAGCGCCTCGCACACGTCGTAGGCGGCCTGGGTCGAGATCGCGACGCCGGCGCCGCGCACCCGGTCGATGACCTGGTCGACGCGCGGGTGGTCGGTCGCCTCCGTGAGGACGCGGAGCACGGCGACGCGCGAGGCGGTCACACGCAGTCCGGCGTCCCTGAGAAGCTCCGGATAGGGGTCGACACCCATGCCGGCAACGTATCAGGAATCAGACGAAGAATGGAACGGTTCCAGAACAACGGGCACCCGATGGGGCGCCGTCCGCCGCCCTGACCGGGTAGAGATGACGAGGTGCTCGGACTGCCAGACGGAACCCAGGCCTGCCTCTTCGACCTCGACGGGGTCCTCACCCAGACCGCGAAGGTCCACGCCAAGGCGTGGAAGCAGATGTTCGACGAGTTCCTGCAGGCGCGCGCGAAGGAGACCGGCGAGCCGTTCGTGCCGTTCGACGAGCACGCCGACTACGACGAGCACGTCGACGGCCTGCCGCGCGCCGACGGCGTGCGCAACTTCCTGGCGTCGCGCGGCATCACGCTGCCCGAGGGCGCCGACGACGACTCGCCCGACGCGACGACCGTCCACGGGCTCGGCAACCGCAAGAACCAACTCGTGCTCGCGATCATCGACCGCGACGGCGTCCAGGTCTACGACGGCTCGGTCGCCTACGTGCGCGCCGCGCGCGACGCGGGCCTGCGGTGCGCGGTCGTGTCGTCGAGCGCCAACGCGCGCGACGTCCTGCAGGCCGCGGGCATCCTCGACCTCTTCGACCACGTCGTCGACGGGCACACGACGCAGGAGCAGGGCCTGAAGGGCAAGCCCGCACCCGACACGTTCCTGGCCGGCGCCCGCGCCGTCGGGGTCGAGCCCGCGCGCGCCGCGGTCTACGAGGATGCGCTGGCCGGCGTGCAGGCCGGGCACGCCGGGCGGTTCGGCCGCGTCATCGGGGTCGACCGCGCCGGGCAGGCCGATGCGCTGCGCGAGCACGGCGCCGACGTCGTCGTGGAGGACCTCTCCGAGCTGCTCGACACGGACGGTGCGGCATGATCGACCACCCCAACTACGACGTCGACCCGTGGTCGGTCCGCGAGACCGCGCTGAACCTCGGCACGCTCGCGCAGTCCGAGTCGGTCTTCGCCCTCAGCAACGGCCACATCGGCCTGCGCGGGAACCTCGACGAGGGCGATCCGAGCGGCCTGGCCGGTACCTACCTCAACGGCTTCCACGAGGTGCGGCCCCTGCCCTACGCCGAGACCGCCTACGGCAACCCGGAGGCGGGGGAGACCGTGCTGAACGTCACCGACGGCAAGCTCCTGCGCCTGCTCGTCGACGACGAGCTCTTCGACGTCCGCTACGGCGATCTGCTCGAGCACGAGCGCGAGCTGGACTTCCGCGCCGGCGTCCTGCGCCGGAGCGTGCACTGGCGGGGCCCGTCGGGGCGCGAGGTGCGGATCCGCTCCACCCGGCTGGTCTCGCTGGCCCAGCGCGGCGCGGTCGCCATCCTCTACGAGGTCGAGCCGGTGGGCATCAGCGCGCGCGTGGTCGTGCAGTCCGAGTTGGTGGCCAACGACGACGGTCAGGTGGTGGCCCCGGACGACGACCCGCGCGCCGCGGCGGCGCTGCGCGCACCGCTGCACGGTGAGGAGTCCTACGTGGACGGGCTGCGGGTCTCGCTCGTGCACCGCACGGCGCACAGCCAGATCCGGATGTGCGCGACGATGGACCACGAGATCTCGGGCCCGGACGTCCAGACCGGGTCCGAGTGCGGCGCCGACATGGGCCGCGTGACGATCGCGGCCGACGTGGGGGCCGGCGAGACGCTCCGCGTCCTCAAGTACGTGGCCTATGGGTGGTCGCACCATCGCTCGCTGCCGTCCGTCCGCGCGCAGGCGCACGGATCGCTCGCCGAGGCGCGCCACACCGGCTGGCAGGGGCTGCTGGACCTGCAGCGCGCCTACCTCGACGCGTTCTGGGAACGCGCCGACGTCGAGGTCGAGGGCGACGAGGCGCTGCAGCAGGCGGTGCGCTTCAGCCTGTTCCACGTCCTCCAGGCCAGCGCGCGCGGCGAGGGCCGCGCGATCCCGGCCAAGGGCCTGACCGGCTCGGGCTACGACGGGCACGCCTTCTGGGACACCGAGTCCTTCGTCCTGCCGCTGCTCACCTACTCCGCGCCGCACGCGGCGGCCTACGCCCTGCGCTGGCGGCGCACCACGCTGGAGCAGGCGCGCGAGCGCGCCCATCAGCTGGGCCTGGCGGGCGCGGCGTTCCCGTGGCGGACGATCGCGGGGCGCGAGTGCTCGGGCTACTGGCCCGCGGGCACCGCGGCGTTCCACGTCAACGCCGACATCGCGGTCGCGGTGCTGCGGTACCAACACGCCGCCGACGACCCTGCGTTCGAGCGGGACGTCGGCCTGCCGCTGCTGGTGGAGACGGCGCGCCTGTGGCACTCGCTCGGCCATCAGGATCTGCGCGGCTCGTTCCGGATCCCCGGCGTCACCGGGCCCGACGAGTACAGCGCGCTGGCCGACGACAACGTCTACACCAACCTGATGGCGCGGCTGAACCTCCTCGGCGCCGCCGACGCGGCCGACCGCTGGGGCGACGAGGCCGCAGAGCTGCACGTCGACGACGCGGAGGTCGCCGCGTGGCGGCATGCCGCGGCGGCGACGTTCGTCCCCTACGACACCCGCCTGGACGTCCACCAGCAGGCCCGCGGCTTCACCGAGCACGCCGTGTGGGACTTCGAGCACACCCAGCCCGACCAGTACCCGCTGCTGCTGCACTTCCCCTACTTCGACCTGTACCGCAAGCAGGTGGTCAAGCAGGCCGACCTCGTGCTGGCCCTGTACGTCTGCGGCGACCGCTTCACCGACGCCGAGAAGGTGCGCGACTTTGCCTACTACGAGGCGCTCACCGTGCGCGACTCGTCGCTGTCGGCCTGCGTGCAGGCGATCGTCGCGGCCGAGACCGGGCACCTCGAGCTGGCCTACGACTACCTCGGGGAGGCCGCGCTGATGGACCTCCAGGACCTGGAGCACAACACGCGCGACGGGCTGCACATCGCCTCGCTGGCCGGCAGCTGGCTCGCGCTCGTCGCCGGCTTCGGCGGCTTCCGCGACCACGGGGGCGTGCTGACGTTCGCGCCGCGCCTGCCGCCGGCGCTGCAGCGGCTCGCGTTCCGGCTCAACGTCCGCGGGGCGCGGCTGCACGTCGAGGTGGTCGACGGCACGGCGACCTACACGCTCGCCGAGGGCCGGCAGCTGGAGCTCGCCCACCACCGCGAGACGCTGACGGTGCGGGCGGGCGAGCCACAGTCGCGCGCGATCCCGCCGGCCCCGCAGCGCCCGCGCCCCTCGCAGCCCAGGGGGCGCGAGCCGCGACGTCGCGGGAGCGTCACGGCGAGCGACTGACGGGGTTCCTCGGCGTGACCCACTAAGAACGTCTTTCAGAATCAGCGTGCCGGCTGAGCGGCGCGCATTCGTGGATGCCGCAGGTCCTGGCCGCGGTGAGTCGTGCTGGTGGCCCGGCGATCCGCGGCCGGGGACTGCGGCGCCGCGAGGCGCCCCGCTATGACCGTGCTCTTTCTGAAAGACGTTCTAAGAGGTCGCCGCGCCCGACGACGAGGACGAGCCCGCCTGCGGAGCCGCGCCGCTCGGCGGTGCGCCGTTGCCCGGACGGCCGCCGCGCGCCGGCATGACGGACTGCAGCGCCGCCTGGACCTTGGACGTCGACACGCCGAGCTGCTTGGCGATCGTCGCCGCCCGGTCGCCGGGCGTGCCGCCGGTCGTCGAGCCCGGCGCGCCCGCGGCCTGCATCGCCTTCTGCAGCTGGTCCGGGGTGACGCCGAGCTTCGACGCCATCGCGCTGATGTCGGCGGCCGACGGACCAGCGCCGCCGCGGGGCCCGCCGGCCTGCTGCTGCTGGGTCGTGCCGCTGGCGGCGGTCGGGTTGGTGGCGGCGCTGGAGCTGGAGCCGCAACCGGCGGCGGTGGCGCCGAAGAGGGCGGTTGTGCCGACGATGACGACGACCTTGCGGAGCTTTGGCGAGTTCATGATGTCCTGCAGCATGGGACGGCCCGCTGAGCGTCGGCTGGGCGACCGCTGAGCCTGCCCTGGGCGTCGATCGGACCGCCGGGGTTTCGGCGCGCCGCGCCGCGGTATCTGCGGGGTGGTGGTCCAGCGACGCGACGACGACGAGCAGGAGCCCTGCGGCGACGCGGTGAACGCCCGCGTGGTCGAGCAGGTGCGCGACGCGCGCAACGAGGTCTTCCGCGCGTACGTGCGAGCGCGCGACCGCGCCCGCGGCCTGGCCGACGGCGAGGACGCGGTCGGCGACGGGCCGGACCTGCCCGGCGGCACGGGATCTCGCCCGCGCCGCTAGGAGACTGTGTCGCTGCCGCGACTGGGGACCCACCTCCGGCGGCGACGGCTGGCCGTCGTGGGCCTCGGCCTCGCTGGCCGCCTACGGCACCCCTGGCGGTCCACCGTAAGCTGGTCGTTCGAACGAACGCCCCGTCCGGACCCGTCCATGACCGCCCATCCCGCTCCCCCCGAGTCCGCCGGCCTGGCCTTCGCCGGCCTCCTGCGCCAGGCCGAGGCGGTCGCCTCCGGCGAGGTGTCCTCGGTCGAGCTGGTCGACGCCGCGCTCGCCCGCATCGAGGCCGCCCAGCCCGAGCTCAACGCGTTTCGCTGCGTCCGCACAGAGGCCGCGCGGGTCGAGGCGGGCGCGGCCGACCGCCGCCGCGCCGCCGGTGAGCGCGCGCCGCTGCTCGGCGTGCCGGTCGCCATCAAGGACGACATGGACCTGACGGGGGAGACGACCGCCTTCGGCTGCTCCGGCGCCTTCGCCGGCAAGGAGGCCGACGGCGAGGTCGCGCGGCGGCTGCGCGCGGCGGGCGCCGTCATCGTCGGCAAGACCACGTCGCCCGAGCTCGGCCAGTGGCCGATCACCGAGGGCGAGGCCTTCGGCGTCACCCGCAACCCGTGGTCGCTGGACCACACGCCGGGCGGCTCGTCGGGCGGCTCCGCGGCGGCGGTCGCCGCCGGCCTCGTCCCCGCCGCCATGGGCTCCGACGGAGCCGGCTCGGTCCGCATCCCCGCCGCGTGGACGCACCTGGTCGGGATCAAGCCGCAGCGCGGCCGCATCTCGACCTGGCCCGACCCCGAGTCGTTCAACGGCCTGACCTGCTGCGGCCCGCTCGCGCGCACGGTGCAGGACGCCGCGCTGCTGCTCGACGCGGTCGCGGGCCCGCACCCCGGTGACCGCCACACCCCGGCGGCGCCCGCGACGCCGTTCGCCGCCGCCGCGCAGCGCGATCCCGGCCGGCTGCGCATCGCGCTCTCCTTCAAGATCCCCTTCAGCGGGGCGCCGGCGACGCTCGATCCCGAGGTGCGCGCCGCCGTCGAGCGCGTCGCCTCCGTCCTCGAAGGACTCGGCCACGAGATCGTCGACGCCGATCCGACCTACGGGCTGATCGGCGCGACGTTCATCCCGCGGTCGATGGCCGGCCTCACCGACTGGGCCACGCGCGTGCCCGACGCCGCGCTGCTCGACGAGCGCACGCGCCACAACGCGAAGCTCGGCCGCTTCGTCGGGGGGCCGCTCCTCGCGCTGGCCCGCGCCCTGGAGCGCCCGCTCCAGGCGCAGGTGGGCCGCGTGTTCCGCCGCGCCGACGTCGTGCTCGCGCCGACCACCGCCCAGCCGCCGCTGCCCGTCGGCGCGATCGACGGCCTCGGCGGATGGGCAACCGACAAGGTCATCGTCGGCGCGTGCCCGTACGCGTGGCCGTGGAACGTCCTCGGATGGCCGGGCGTCAACGTCCCCGCCGGGCTGACGGGCTCGGGCCTGCCGATCGGCGCGCAGCTGCTCGGCCCGGCCGAGAGCGAGCCGCAGCTCGTCGCGCTCGCCGCGCAGCTGGAGGCCGTCGAGCGCTGGGCCGACCGGCGCCCGCCGTACCCCGCGGCCGCGTGAGCGTCCGCCAGCGCATCCTGCGGGCGACGCTGGAGGTCATCGGCGAGCACGGGATCGGCGGCGTGACCAACCGCGCGGTGGCGGCGGCCTGGCGCGCTCGACGTGACGGTCAGCGCAGCACCGTCATCTCGGGGTGCGTCGCGAGCACGGTCTGCGTGAAGATGTAGTTGAACGACGCCACGAGGAGCAGGGTCATCACCACCGCCTGGTTGACGGCCCGGCCCACGCCCTCGGCGCCGCCGGACGCCGTCATGCCCTTGTAGCAGCAGACGATCGCGGTGATCGCCCCGAAGAGCGTGCACTTGACCAGCGACGCCCAGATCTCGGTGGTCGAGGCGTTGTCGAAGAACGTCACCAGGAACGGGCCCGCGGACGCGTGATGGGCCACGGTCGCGAGCAGCCCGCCGCACACGCCGAAGAAGATGGCGAAGACGTCGAACAGGGCGGTGACGATCATCAGCGCCAGGAAGCGCGGCACGACGAGGTTCTTGACGGGGTCGACGCCGAGGACCTGCAGGGCGTCGAGCTCCTCGCGGATCTTGCGCGCGCCGAGGTCGGCGGTGATCGCGGTGCCGGCCACGCCCGAGACGATGATCGAGCAGACCAGCGGCGAGAACTCGCGGATCACCGCCACGACGAAGATGCCGCCGAGGCGGTCCAGCGCGCCGAGGATCTCCAGGAAGTTCGCGCCCTGCACGCCCGGCGCGGCGTAGGAGATCGTCACGGCGGTGACGCTCAGCGGCAGCCAGCAGAGCCGCAGCGCGAAGAGGAACTGGGTGACGAGCTCACCGCCGTAGGGGTGCGGCGAGCGGACGGCCGACACGATGGTCTTGCCGGTCAAGATCATCATGTCGCCCGCTTCGTCGAGCACGCCTCGCAGGGGCGCGAGGCGTCGCGCGAGCGGGTGGGCAGCGGCCATGGCGCAGCAAAGTACCAGTGTGATGGCACTCTAGGCAACTGCGGCCCGGTAGACCGCGCCCACCGGTACGCTGACGTCCATGCCGGGGGACTGGGCCGCAGAGGTGGGGATCGCGCTGGACCCGGACGCCGACGTCCCGCTCGGCGTGCAGCTGCACTGGTCGCTGCGCGCGGCGGTGGCCTCGGGCCGCCTGCGGCCGGGGGAGCGCCTGCCGGCGCTGCGCGACGTCGCTGCCGGCCTGCGCGTCAACCACAACACCGTCCGCGCGGCCGTCGCCAAGCTCGAGGCGGACGGCGTGCTGGAGACGCGGCACGGTGCCGGGACGTTCGTCGCCGCCGGCGTGGCCGCGCACGCCCGCCACGCCGAGCTGCTGGAGGAGGTCGTCCGCGCCGCGCGGGACGCGAGCGTCGGGCCGCGCGAGCTGGCGGCGGCGCTGTACGTGACCGGGCCGCCGGCCGTCGCCCCCGACGCCGAGGCGCGGCGCCGCCGCGCGCTGCGCGACGAGATCGCGGTGCTCGAGCGCGTCGTGCTCGACCTCGAGTCCGCGCTGCCGGCAGCGCCGCCGGTGCCGCCGCGCGCGGCGCCGCCCAAGCGCTCGCGGGGGCCGCGGCTCCTCGACGCCGGCGAGCTGCAGGAGCAGCGCGCCCAGCTCGTCCGACGCCTGGTCGAGGTGCAGCAGGCGCTCGACGCGGACGAGCCGAGGCCCGCCGCCGGCGACGAGCACCCGGCGTCGCCGCGCACGGCGCCCGCGCGCCGGCGCCGTGCCCCGCGTCCCGGCGTCTCGCCGGCTTGAGCGCGGACGCCATTCGCTCGTTCGGCACTCGCCGGCGACTGGAGCGCCGGCCGATGGTGCACTCCGACAGCATGCGCCCGCTTGCCCTCGTCCGCTGCGTCCTTGCCGTCCTTGCGCTCGGGGTCGTCTCCGTGCCGGTGGCCGGCGCCGCCGAGCCCGGGCTGAACCTGCCCGCGCCGTTCGACGAGCGGCAGCCGAGCGGCTCGTACGTCGCCGGCAGCGGCGCCCAGTGGGCGCGCAACTTCGTCAGCTGGAACGAGCTGGAGCCGGCGCGCGGCCAGTACAACACCAAGGTGCTCGACGCGCTGGCGGCGAGCACGGCCGCGCTGCGCTCCCACGGGCTCAAGCCGCTGTTCACGGTCGTGCTCGCCCCGTCGTGGGCGAGCGGCAGCGCCGACCCGCACGCGCCGCCCGCCGACCCCGCGGACTACGCCCGCTTCCTCGGCCACCTGGCGAGTTACCCGGGGCTGAAGGGCAACGTCGTCGCCTACGAGCTGTGGAACGAGGAGGACTCGCCGGGATGGTGGACGGGCGCGCCCGACGCCGCTGCGTACACGGCGCTGCTCCAGGCCGGCTACCCCGCGGTCAAGGCGGCGGACCCGGCGGCCACCGTGCTCGTCGGCGGGCTCACCGGCAGCGACCACCAGTTCCTCGAGCAGATCTACGCGGCGGGCGGGCAGGGATCGTTCGACGGCGTCGCCGTCCACAGCGACGTCGCCTGCAGCCTGGTCTCGGCCGATCACTACTACCGCGACCTCACCGGGCGCATCAGCCAGTACTCCTTCACCGGCTACCGCGAGGTCCACCAGACGATGGTGGCCCACGGCGACGGCGACAAGGACATTTACATGACCGAGCTCGGCTGGTCGACCTCCAGCCGGGAATGCGACCAGGGCCTGTGGAAGGGCCAGAAGGCCGGCGGCGTCACGGAGGCCAAGCAGGCCGGCTACCTCGCCGAGGCGTACCGCTGCCTGGCCGCCGACCCCTACGTGAAGATGGCCGCGTGGTTCACGGTCATCGACACATCGGCGGCCGACACGCCGAACACGCGCTACGGCCTGCTCCGCAGCAATGGCGCCCAGAAGCCCGCCGCCAAGGCCTTCAAGCAGGTGACCAAGGGCCCGGTCGCCCCGCGGCGCTGCGGCGGCCACGTGGATCTGCTCGCGCCACGGCTGACCGTGACCTCGCCGCGCGAGGGCCAGCAGTTCACCGCGAGCCTGCCGATCACGGTCCGGGGCGTCGACGAGCAGCGGCTCGGGCGCGTCGCGCTGTTCTGCGACGGCGTCAAGATCCGCAACTTCGTTGCCCGGTCGGCGTCCAGCGTCCGGGGCGAGATCGACTGGCAGGGGGCCAAGAAGCTGCCGCTCGGGCCGCACACGGTCACCGCGATCGCGATCGACCACGCCCAGAACCAGACCGTCGCCACCATGAACGTGGTCAAGGTGCAGCCGTCGGCGCTGGCGCCCGTGAAGACCGCGACGACGCTCCGGCGCGGACGTCCGGTCAACGGCGTCACCCCGGTCACCGTGCGCGTCGTGCCGCAGGCCCGGCCGGTCGCGCTGACCGGCAAGGTCACCGTCCTCTACAGCAAGCGCGTCGGCTCGCGCTGGAAGGTCGCGCACAAGTACACCAAGCCGGCGAAGCGGAGCTTCACGTTGCGCATCGCGCTCGAGCCCGGCACCTGGCGAGCCCAGGCGGTCTACGCCAAGAGCGCTCCGTTCCAGGCGTCGCGGTCGCCGGCCCGCCCGGTGCGCGGCTGACGCATACTGGTCGGCATGCGCATCGGCTTCGGCGAACGGGCGGCCGGCGGATCGGCCCGGGACCAGGTCTACCTCGCCCTGCGCGAGTCGATCGTGAGCGCCGAGCTCGAGCCGGGGCGCCGCCTCTCGGAGAACGAGCTGGCCGAGCGCCTGGGCGTGAGCCGCACGCCGGTGCGCGAGGCGCTCGTGCGTCTGCGCGACGAGCGGCTGGTCGCGATCGTCCCGCAGCTCGGGACGTTCGTCACGCTCATCAGCGACGACGGCGTCGCCGACGCGGCGTTCGTGCGCGAGGCGCTGGAGTGCGCGGCGATCCGCCTGGCGACCAGCAGGGCCGGCGACGAGGACCTCGCCGAGCTGCAGGCCAACCTCGTCGCCCAGGATCGCGCCCAGGAGGCCAACGACGCCGACGCGTTCGACCGCCTCGACGACGCGCTGCACCGGCGGCTCTGCGAGCTGTCGGGCCGCGAGATCGCCTGGACGCTGAGCCGCCGCGCCAACGGCCACCTCGACCGCGTGCGCCGCCTCAGCCTCCCCGAGCCCGGCTACCTCGGCGAGATGGTCGCCGAGCACCGCCAGGTCGTCGCCGCGGTCGCCGACCGCGATCCCGACCACGCCGAGGCGACCCTGCGCCACCACCTGCGCATGGTCCTCTCCAGCCTTCCGCACATCCGCGAGCAGCACCCGGACTTCTTCGACGAGACCGAGTAGGGCTCGGGCGGCGCGTGTCAGGCATCCATCGCGGGGACGTACCCTGCCCGCGGATGGCCCGACAGGACCAGCAGCGCAGCCGCCCGGCCTTCGCGGCCAACGCCGCCAACAACGCCAAGGGCGACGACGCGCGGCACCGGCGCTGGGCCCCGGCGCGCGACGCGGCGTGGGCGCTGCTGGACGGCCTGGTCGCCGAGGGCGCGGCCGTCGCCGTGGCCGGCGCGGGCAACGGCGACGACGTGCCGCTGGCGCAGCTGGCCCGCCGTGCGGGGCGGGTGGACCTGATCGACCTCGACCCCGCGGCGCTGCGCGGCGCGTGCCGGCGCGTGGACGCACCGGGCGGCGGCGTGCTGCGGGGCCTCGAGCAGGACGTCACCGGCGGCGCCGCGGACGCCGTAGTCGCGGCCGCGCTCGCCCGGGCGCCCGCGCTCGACCCGGCGCCCCGCGTGCCGCCCGAGCCCGTCGGCGACGGCCCCTACGACGCCGTCGTCTGCGACCTCGTGCTCACCCAGCTGCTCTATCCGGCGCTGCGCGGCGGCGACCTGACCGGGAGCGAGATCGACGCGGTGCTGCTGCGCGACGGCCAGCGGCTCACCGACGGCGTCGTCGCCCGGCTCCACGCGGCCGCGCCGGGCGGGACCGTCGTGATCCTGCACGACATCCTGGGCTGGTGGAAGGGCCACGGGCAGCCGTTCACGCTCGACGAGCTGCTGGCCCGCGGGCGCGACGATCCGGCGCAGGCGCTCGCGCTGGCCCGTCGCGGCTCGCTGCCCTACGGCTGCGACCCCTGGCGTGCCACGCGCGCGGCGGGCGCGCGGGTCGTCGACACGCACCTCTGGCGCTGGCCGTTCGCGCCGGGCGCCGACTACGCGGTCTTCGGCCTGGTCACGCGTCGCTAGGAACGCAGGCCCCTAACCCGCCGCGGGTTTCGCCCCCTGGGCGAAGACCCGCAAGGGAACCTGGCCCTCTGGGCCAGTGTTCCCCTAGCGCGGTCCCCGCCGCCCCGCGCACGTGGTGACGCGTCGCGGTCAGACCACGAGGCCGTGGCGCACGGTGTTCTCGCAGACGGCGCGCGCCTCGACGAACTGCAGCAGGTAGTCCGGCCCGCCGGCCTTGGGGCCGGTGCCCGACAGGCGCCCGCCGCCGAACGGCTGGCGGCCGACCATCGCGCCGGTGATCTCGCGGTTGACGTACAGGTTGCCCACCGGCGTGCGCGCGGCGACCTCCGCGACGGTCTTCGGCGAGCGCGAGAACAGCCCGCCGGTGAGCGCGAAGCGCGACGCCTCGACGCTCGCGCACGCGGCCGCCATGTCCGGCACCGCCTGCAGCGCCAGCACCGGGCCGAAGATCTCGTCCTGGATCACCGGGTGCTCGTCGGGCAGTCCGCAGATGAGCGTCGGCGCGACGTAGAACCCCTCGCCGGGCGGCAGCGCCTCGGAGGCCGCCGCGACGCGCGTCGCGGACGCGGCGCCCTGGGCGGCGTAGCGGCGAACGCGCATCTGGGCCGCGGCGTCGATGACGGCCGGAACGTCGGTGGCGAAGTCCTCCGCCGGCCCGACCCGCAGCGTGCGCACCGCACCCGCGAGCCGGTCGGTCAGCGCGTCGGCCACCGCCTGGTGCACCAGCACGCGCGACGCGGCCGAGCACTTCTGCCCGGCGAAGCCGAACGCGCTGGACAGCAGCGCGGGCACGACCTCGTCGAGGTCGGCGTCGGCGTCGACGATCACCACGTTCTTGCCGCCCATCTCGGCGACCACCTTCTTGATGTGGAACTGGCCCGGGTCCACCTTGGCGGCGCGCTCGAGGATCGACAGGCCCGCGGCGCACGAGCCGGTGAAGACGATCGTGTGGATGCGCGGGTCGGCGACGAGCGCCTTGCCCGCCTCGTCGCCGCCGGGCAGCAGGCTCAGCGCGTCATGCGGCACGCCGGCGGCGTGCAGCGCGTCGACGACGGCCTTGGCGCAGGCCGGCGCCTGCTCGGCGGGCTTGAGCACGACGGCGTTGCCGACCGCCAGCGCGGCGCTGGTCATGCCCGCCGCGATCGCCAGCGGGAAGTTCCACGGCGCGATCACGCCGGTGACGCCGCGCGGGACGTAGCGCATGGTGTTGCGCTCCCCGGGCAGCTGGATCAGCGAGCGGCCGCGGTGCAGCTCCAGCGCGCCGGCCGCGTAGTACTCCAGGAAGTCGATGGCCTCGCACACGTCGCCGTCGGCCTCGGGCCAGGGCTTGCCGCACTCGCGCACGGCCAGCGCGGCGAGCTCCAGCCGGCGGCCGCGCAGCAGGTCGGCGGCGCGGCGCAGCGTGGCGGCGCGGTCCTCGGCGGTGCGCGAGGACCACTCGCGCTGGCCCTCGGTCGCACGCGTCACCGCGGCGTCGACGTGCTCGGCGCTCGCCGCGTGGGCCCAGGCGACCACGCGGTCGGGACGGCTCGGGTCGACCGACGCGAACGCCTCGCCGCGGACCAGCTCGGGCCCGATCAGCAGCGGGACCTCGAGCGGCAGCTGCGCGTCGAGCGCGGCGAGCGCCTGCAGCGCGGCGGCTCGCACCTCGGGGCGGCGCAGCTCGAGCAGCGGCTCGTTGACGAACTCGGCGACGGCGGTCATGGAGCCTCCAGGAGGGTGGTGAGGTCGACGCCCTCGGCCTGGGCGCGCAGGAAGGAGTCGTTGCTGGTGTTCTCCAGCAGGCGGCGGACGAGGTAGGCCATGCCGGCGACTAGGTCGCCGACCGGCGCGTAGCAGCGCGTGCGGCGCCCCGCCGCCAGCAGCGCGGCCAGCGTGTCGTCGCCCAGGCCGCGCAGGACCTGGAACTCGACGTCGCGGCCGCGCGCGTCGGCGTAGGCCGCGGCGTGCGCGATCGACCGCAGGTTGTGCGAGGCGATCGCGGCGCGGATGCCCCGCGCGTCGATGATCCGGCGGCTGAGCGCCTCGAAGTTGCGGTCGCACGCGCGGCGCTCGGAGAAGACCGGCGACGGCCAGCCGTGCTGCACGGCCTCGACGGTCTCGTGGTCCCAGTAGGCGCCCTTGACGAGCCGGATGGTCAGCGGATGGGCGCGCGGGTGCTCGCGCGCCCAGTCCAGCAGCCGGTCGAGGTGCTCGGGCGACTCGGTGAGGTAGGCCTGCAGGACGATGCCGGCCGACGGTCCATCGGCGAACTCGGGCTCGCCCAGCAGGCGCAGCGTCAGCTCGGTGATCGCCTCGCGCGTGTCGAAGGACTCCATGTCGACGTGCAGGTGCGCGCCGGTGTCGCGGGCGACCCGCAGCAGCCGGCGCAGGCGCGGCTCGGCGCCGGCGATGCCGCGCTCCGGGGCGAGCGCGCGCAGCAGCGGCGTGAGCGCCGAGACCTTCACCGACAGGTTGACGCGCGGGATCGGCCCGGCGCCGTCGGCCTCCAGCAGCGGACGCCGATCCCAGCGCTGCGACGCCTCGTGCAGCACGAGCAGGGCGGCCTCGCAGCGCGCGGCGTACGAGTCGGCCTCCTCCTCGGTCACCGTCGCCTCGCCGAGGAGGTCGATGGTGGTCGCCGCGCCCGACCGCCAGAGCTTCTCGACGCCCGGCAGGGCGGCGCGGGCGTCGGCGCCGATGATGAAGCGCTGGGCCATCTGCCGGACGCCGGCCGCGGCGGCGTGGGCGAGCGGGCGCCGGGTCAGCGCGCCGCCGGCCAGCGCGGCCCCGCGGCGGGCCAGCGGCGAGTCCTGCGCCTCGGCCAGCAGCTCGCCGAGGTGGCGCGCGAGGTCGGCCGGATCGGCGCAGGCGGGGCGGACGTCGACGAAGCGGAAGACCGCCGCGCGGAGCTCGGGATCGGCGACCATCGCGCCCATCACCCGGCGCTCGACGGCGGCGCGGGGCGTGTGGCGGGCGCCGGGCATCGCGTCCGCCAGCCGGGCGCCGATCGTCTTGACGGCAGGCTCGAGGTCGTGGGTCGTGTCGGCGTCCATGAGCATTCCCTGATCTTCTTCCCGGCCGGGGCCCGCGGCAGCGTCCTGGAGTCGTGATTGCGGCGCGGTCGCTGCGACATCTGTCGCACCTCGTATCGTCGCGTGCGTGGCCGTCGATCTCCAGGACCTCGTGGACGAGCTGGCCGAGGCGGTGCGACGGCCCGTCGCGCTCGAGGATCGCCGCTGGCGCCTGCTGGCGTTCAGCGCCCACACCGAGCTCCAGGAGGACCGCGTGCGGCAGGCGTCGATCCTCGCGCGGGGCGCGCCGCCCGACGTCGTCGCCTGGCTGGACACCCTCGGCCTGGAGCAGGCCGGCGAGCTGGTCGACACGCCGGCCAACCCCGCGATCGGCATGGGTCCGCGCACGTGTGCGCCCGTGCGCCACGACGGTGTGGTGCTCGGGTTCCTCTGGGTCATCCCCGGCGCCGCGCCGCTGAAGGCGACCGAGCGCCGCGCGCTGGTGGCCGCGGCCGCCGAGGCCGCAGAGACGCTCTGGCAGCTGCGCGCCGGCGGCGGCGAGGCGCACGCGCGGATCGCCGCGCTGCTGGGCGAGCTGCTCGACGATCCCGACCCCGCGCTGCGCGCCCGGGCGGCCGGCGACCTGGCGGCTCGCCAGGGCTGGGCGCGCGGCGCGACGTTCGCGGTCGCCGTCGGCACCTGCGGCGCGACCGATCCCGCCGAGGTCGCCGAGCGCGCCCGGCGGCGCTGGCACGCCGACGACCTCGTCTGGCGCGCGCGGGGCGAGGTGGTGACGGCGATCGCGCACCTGACGCCGGGCCACGACGCGGCCGCGCTGGCGCGGGCGCTGGTCGACGCGGGCGCCACGTTCGCCGCGGCGTCGGCGCCGCTGGCCCAGCTGCCCGCCGCCCGTGAGGCGCTGGGCGGCGCCGGCGATGCGCTGGTGGCGCTGGAGCGCGTGCCCGCGCTGGGGCCCGCCGCGGCGTACGACGAGCTGGGCAGCTGGCCGCTGGTCGCCCGCCTGTGGGACGCGGCGGGCCGGCCGTCGGCGCCCGCGCCGCTGCCGGCGCTGCTGGCGCACCGGTCGGGCGTCGAGCTGGCGCGCGCGCTGGAGGCGGTGCTGGACGCGGGCGGCGACGTCGCGGCGGCCGCAAGCGACCTGCACGTCCACCGCGCGACGCTCTACCGGCGGCTCGAGCGGGCCGAAGAGCTCACCGGCGTGCGGATGGCCGACGGCGACGACCGGTTGCGGGCGCACCTGGCGCTGCGGATGTGGCGCCTGGCGGGTTCGCGGATCCCTGGGAGCTGATCAGCCCCTCCTAGGATGAGGGGATGAACGCGCTGCGCCAGGCTCGCCGGTCCACGGTGTTCGAGACGGTGTTCCTGCTGGCGGTCGCGGTCGGCCTCGCGATCACGCTGCAGGCCTACGCGGTCAAGCCCTACAAGATCCCGAGCGGGTCGATGGAGCCGACGCTGCAGGTCGGCGACCGGGTCCTGGTGGACCGCTTCTCGCACCGCATCCTCGGCGACGAGCCGAAGGTCGGCGACGTGGTCGTGTTCCACCCGCCGCACGGGGCCGACGACGCGGCGTCGCCGCACTGCGGCGCCGCCGGCCAGGGCGAGGGCACGCCGACGCCGTGCTCGCGGCCGACCGCGACGCGCTCCTCGCAGTCGTTCATCAAGCGCGTGGTCGGCGTCGCCGGCGACCGCGTCGCGCTCCAGAACGGCCACGTGATCCGCAACGGCAAGCCGACCAGCGAGCCGTTCGCCGCGCCCTGCGATCCGGGCACCGGCGGCTGCGACTTCCCCAACGCCATCACGGTCCCGCGCGGGTCGGTGTACCTGCTCGGCGACAATCGCGGCAACTCCGACGACAGCCGCTTCTGGGGACCGGTGCCCGACGGGTGGGTCGTCGGGAAGGCGGTGGCGACCTACTGGCCGCCGTCGCGCATCTCCGGCGGCAAGTAGCTCAGCGCAGGCGCACCTGGCCGCGCGTCAGCAGCTTGCCGTAGCGGTGCTGGGCGCGGGTGCCGTACCCGGGCCAGACGTACCAGCGGTAGAGCCCGGCGGCCAGGCGGTGGCGACGGCCGCGGTAGCGCCACGTGGTCTTCAGCGTGTAGTGCGGCTTCGTCGGCCACGCGCTCAGGATCTTGCGTCCGTTGCGGAAGAGCTGCAGGTTGTAGTACTTGGCTCCGCGGCGGGCGCGCCAGCGCAGGGCGCGGCGCGCGGCGTTGGCCTTGGCGTTCGCCGCGGTCGTCGTCGCCAGCGCCTGCGCGGCGGTCGGCACGGTCGCGGTGGCGGTCGCCGAGCTCGCGTTGCCGGCGACGTCGCGGACGCTCACCGTCCAGGTGTAGGCCGTGCCGGCCGCCAGGAGGCCGTCGGCGAGCTCGCGCGTGGCGCCCGGCGCGCCGTCGGCGACGGTGCGCGCGGGTTCGCCGCCGTCGCCGGGCCGGCGGACGACCGTGACCTGCGTGGCGTCGGCGCCGGGGGTCCAGCGGAGCGTCGCGACGCGGGCGGCGAGGGTGACGCCGAGGTCGGAGAGGGCAGGCGCGGTGGCGTCGTAGGCGAACGTGAGGGGCACGGCGGCGCTGGTGTTCCCGGCGACGTCGCGGCACGTGCCGGCCGGCGCGGCGGACGGCCCGTCGGGCCCCGCGTAGGTGAGCGTCGTGCAGGCGGCGATGCCGGACGTGGCGTCGGCGCCCGACCACGAGATCGGCAGCGGGGCCGTGTACCAGGGCGGGGTGTTGGGCGGGCGCGCGGGCACGGCCGTGACGGAGGTCGGCGGGGTCTGGTCGATCTTGATGGCCTTGGTGGTCACCGACGTGGTCTCGTCCACGTTGGCCGCCGAGCACGTCAGCTGGACGCCGGGCGTGTCGTCGGGCAGCTTGGTGGGGTTGCATCCGTCCGACCGCGTGATCGTCCCGCTGAGGATCCACGTGAGGTCGACCGGGCCGCGGAACCAGCCGGCGTCCCCCGCGGCGCCGCCCAAGGTGTAGGTGATGGTCGGCGGCGCGGCCACGGACGGCGGGGCGACGGCGAGCGCCGAGCCCAGCGCGCAGGCGACCAGCATGGCGCGTCCCCTCACGCCCGCGCCCTCTCGCGCACGCGGCTCAGGGTCAGCGCTCCGGCGGCGGCGAGACCCAGGAGGGCGCCTCCGGCGAGGGTGAGGATGACGCGCTGCCGGTCGTCGGCCGGGTGGGGGCGCACGGCCACGGGCGCGAGGAAGGCGAGCGCGCGGCGGACCGGCGCGAGGAGCAGCGGTGGTGAAGACGTGGGGCGTGCGGCGGCGCGCCGGTGAGCGCCGGTGCGCGCGGGAGTCGGCCGCGCGCGCCGCGACGGCGCGGCTGCCACGGTCGTGCTGGCCCCGGCGGACGGCGACCGTCGCGCGGGAGCGGTGGCGGCGGGCGGCGCGGGCGACGCCGTCCGCGGCATGACCCTGGCGGTGGCCTTCGCCGGCGCCGGATCGGGTGCGGGTACCTGGGCCGGGCTCGGATCCGGCCGCAGAGCGTCGGGCGCCTGCGCGACGGCCGGGCCCGCGGTCGTGAGACCGATCGCGAGGCCGGCGATGCATCCTGCCCATCGTTGGCTGATGCTCACCCCGTGCACTCCTGTCCGTGAGTTGCGGCAACGGTACGCCGGTCGGCCCCGAGAGGTCAACGGCGGGAGATCGCCGGCCGCGGCGGCCGCCGGCGATCGCACCGCGTCATCGCTCGGTCGCTACATGACGACGACCGGCCAGCGGAAGCCGGCCAGCGTCTGCAGGGCGTCCTGCTTCGTGCGGTTGTCGTTGCCCGCCGCCGAGTCGGCCGACGAGTCGTTGGACTGGCGCACGCCGCCCTTGGTGCCGACCGCGAGGTTGGTCGGGCACCACTGCGTCGAAGTGGCCGACGACAGCGCGGACTGCGCGTTGGTCGCCAGCTGCCCGATCGCCTGCACGCCGCCCCGGCCGCCGCCGAGCTGCGCGGCGTGCTGGGTCGTCTCGTTCCTGTTGCCGGCCATCGAGTCGGCCTTCGAGCTGTTGCTCTGCGAGACCGGTCCGCCGTAGGCACCCGGGCTCAGGATCGACACCTGGATGGCCGTGTTGGTCGGGTTGGCCTGCGTCGACGTCGCCGTCGAGGTCGCCGACTGGTCGTTGTAGGCGGCCTGGCCGATGCCCTGCACCGTCGGGTACGAAGGATGGCAGCTCTCGCAGCCGTCCTTGGGCTGCGGCTTCATCGGATGACCGTCGCCGCCGGACTGGTCGGCGTCCTGCTTGGTCTCGTTGGCGTTGCCCGCCGTCGAGTCGGCGTCCGAGCTGTTGCTCTGCGACACCGCGCCGGAGCTCGCACCCGGGCTCAGGATCGCGACGCCGATCGCCTGGTTGGTCGCCCCGGACTGGGTCGACGTCGCCGTCGAGTCGGCCTCCTGCTCGTTGTCGGCCTGCTGGCCGATGGCCTGCACGCCACCGCCCGAGCCGCCGCCGGACTGCACGGCGTCCTGCTTGGTGCCGTTGGCGTTGCCGGCCGCGGAATTGGCCGCCGAGTCGTTGCTCTGCGACACCGCGCCGGAGCTCGCACCCGGGCTGAGGATGGCGACGTTGATCGCCTGGTTGGTCGGGTTGCTCTGCGTGGAGGTCGCCGTGGAATCGGCGGTCTGCTCGCTCGCTGCGCCCTGGCCGATGGCCTGGACGCCCCCGCCGCCACCGGCGCCGCCGGACTGCGCGGCGCCCTGGGCGGTGCTGTTGGCGTTGCCGGCCGCCGACTGCGCCGCGGAGCTGTTGCTCTGCGACACCGCGCCGGAGGCCGCGCCCGGGCTGAGGATGGCGACGTTGATCGCCTGGTTGGTCGGGTTGCGCTGCGTGGAGGTGGCCGCCGAGGTGGCGGACTGGCTGCTGATCGCGGCCTGACCGACGTCCTGGTTGGGGACGCCGTCGGCCACGGCGGTGGAGGCGGCCAGGGCGGGCAGCACCGCTGCCGCGCAGGCCGACCACACCATCATGGTCTTGCGCATTTGGTTCGTTCCTTGTCGTGTCGGTGTTGGCTTCAGCGCGCCGCGGACATCCGGCCCATGGCGCGGGTTGGAGCACGACGTCGGAACTAGCCCGGTCGCTCGAGGCGACCTCCGGCACCGGACGGTGCGCGCCGTCGCAGCAGCGCGACGAGCTCGAACGGTCCCGCCGAACCGGTGAGCAGCAGCGCTGCGACGAGGGTGAGGGCAAGCATGGTGCCGCCGCCCGGTCCGCCGCCGAGGCCCGCGGCCGCCGCCGCGACCGGCGAGTCGCCGGGGACGGCAGGCGCGAGCGGCGAGGGGGTCGGGGTGATCTGGGAGGAGCGGACCCGGCGCGCCCCGGCGGCGCGCGTCGCGCCGGGGCGGTGCGCGGCCGGATCCGCGGTGGCGCCCGACGTCGTCGCCGTCACGGGCGCCACGAGGGCGAAGCGCGGCGCCGGCGCGGCGGCGGGCGTGGCCGGGTGGGCCGGCGCGCGATGCGCGCGCGGGCCCGGCGCGACCGGCCGGTGGCGGCGCGCCGCCGGGGTGCGACGAGCGGCCTCGCCACCGGCGCCCGCGACGGCGGGCTGAGGAGTCGCGACCTCGGGGGTCGCGTTCGCCGCTGCAGGCACCGGGGCGAGGTCGGCCGCGGCCGGCACGGCCGGCGCGGTGGGGGAGCCGGACGGCTGCGGCGCGCCCGCGGCGGCGCTGGCCGTCGGGGGCGCCGGCGTGGCCGGCGTGGCGGTGCCGGCCGCGGCCGCGATCGCGGCCTCCGGGACGTGCGGCGCCGATGGCACCGGCGGCGGCGCCGCGACGGCGACCGCGACCGCCGCGTTGACCTGGCTCGCGTTGGCCACCGCGCCCGGGCTGTTGACGATGACCTGCACCGTCACGTTGGTCGGCGACTGCTGCGACGCGGCCGCGGCCGTCCCGCCGTTGGCCGCCGTCGCGGCCGCGGTCCCGGCCGGCGTGCCGCCCGTCTCGGGCACCGCGGTGATCGCCGACGCCGGCACCGTGAGCGGCGGTGCGGACGTGTCGTCCGCGCGCGCAGCGGGAACCACGAGCGCCACGGCCACGAGGGCCGGGAGGGTGCCGCGGAGCAGGCGCGAGAGATGGGACATCCGCACCGTCCCGTGCCACCGAACGCCCGATTCGATCCATGCGCATGGGCCGCGTGGCCGGTATCGCGCATGCATGCGTGGGCCATCCTGGCCGTTCGTCGCGGGCGCGTCGCTTGCCCCGGACGGTGAGCGCCGGGTAGCTTCGGCGCATGGCCCCCGCGGCCACCTCCCGCTCCGAGACGATCGAGGCACATCTCCCGCTCGTGCGTTCGATCGCGCGGCGCTACCTCCGCCACGGCGAGCCGCTGGAGGATCTCGTGCAGGCCGGGACCGTCGGCCTCATCAAGGCCGTCGATCGCTACGACCCGGCGCGCGACGTCGACCTCGCCGCGCTGGCCCGCCCGTCCATCGAGGGCGAGATCCGCCATCACCTGCGCGACGGCGGCGCCGGCCCGCACGTGCCGCGCACCGACCGCGAGCTCGCCGTCCGCGTGCGGGCCGCCGCCTCCGGGCTCACGGCGCGGCTGCACCGGCCGCCGACGCACGCCGAGCTCGCCATGGCGGTCGGCGTCGACCAGCAGCAGGTCGCCCGCGCGCTGCACGCGCACGACGCGGTGCGGCCGGTCGCGCTCGACGACACAGAGGCGGGACGCCGCGCTCCGGCCGCGCAGGCCGACACCGAGGCGGCCGAGGCGCGCGTGCTGCTGGAGGCCGGCTGGGAGATCCTGGACGACCGCGAGCGGCGCCTGCTCGAGCTGCGCTACCGCGAGGACCGCAGCCAGTCGGAGATCGCGCGCGAGCTCGGGCTGTCGCAGGCCCACGTGTCGCGCCTGCTGCGCGCCGCGCTGCAGCGGCTGCGCGCCGCGCTGGATCCGGCGGCGGAGGCCGGCGCGGACGAGCGCGAGCCGGGCGCCGCGACGTCCACGGCCGCCACCCCCGACGGCCGCAGTGGCCGCCTTCTGCTCCGCCTCCCGCGCTCGCTGCACGCCGACCTGGCGAGCGCGGCCGCGCACGACGGCGTCCCACTCAACACGTTCATCGCCGGCACGCTCGCCGCGGCGGTCGGCTGGCAGGACCCCGACGCGCCCGCGCACCCGGCCGCGCCCGCGCCCGCGGCATCCGCCGGCCACGCCCCCCGCCGCCTCCTGCTCGTCAACGCCGTCGTGATCGCCCTCGCGGCGCTCGCCGGCTTCGCGCTGCTCCTGCAGGCCTGGCTCGGCTGAGCCACGTTGGCGGCGGCCCGACCGCGGGCACACCTCCGGGATGCGTGCCATCACGATCGACGCCTTCGGCGACGCCGGCCGGCTCCAGCTCACGGAGCGCCCCGATCCGAAGGTCGGTCCCGACTCGGTCCTGATCGGCGTGCGCTCCGCGGGCGTCAACCCGGTCGACATCGGGATCCGCGAGGGTCACCTGGAGCCGTTCTTCCCGCACCACTTCCCGCTGATCCCCGGCTGGGATGCCGCCGGTGTGGTCGAGGCGGTCGGCCCGGCGGTGGTCGACCTCAAGCCCGGCGACGAGGTGTACGCCTACTGCCGCAAGACCGAGGTGTGCGAGGGCACCTACGCCCAGCGCGTGACGGTCCCGGCCGGCGTGGTCGCCCGCGTGCCGCGCACGATCTCGCTGCTGGAGGCGGGCGCGATCCCGCTCGCCGGCCTCACCGCCTACCAGGCGCTGACCGAGGCGCTGCAGGTCCGCGACGGCGACGTCGTGCTGATCAGCGCCGCGGCCGGCGGGGTCGGGCACTTCGCGGTGCAGATCGCCAAGGCGCTCGGCGCGACGGTCATCGGCACCGCGTCGCCCGGCCACCACGACGCCCTGCGCGCCCTGGGCGCCGACCACGTCTTCGACTACCACGACAACTCGGTCGCCGACCAGGTGCGCGCCACCTACCCGCGCGGCGTCGACGCGGCGCTTGACGCCATCGGCGGCGAGACGCTCACCCAGCTGCGCGAATCGCTGCGCCAGGGCGGCCGCATCGCCTCGCTGATCGACACCGCTCCCGCTGGCGACCGCTCCGACCTGCACGCCCGCTACGTGTTCGTGCGCCCGAGCGCCACCGAGCTCGGGGAGCTCGCCAAGCTCGTGGGCGAGGGGCGCCTGCGCGTCGTGCTGGCCGGGACGTTCGGCCTCGAGCAGGCCGCCGAGGCCCAGCACCGGCTCTCCGGGCACCACGTGCACGGCAAGCTCGTCCTCGAAATCGCGTAGCGCGGAGGGGCGCAGGGCGGCTGCGCGGGGGCGGCGAGACGGATGGCGACTACCCGTTGACGTTCAACGGCTGTTCGCCATCGGCCGTCGAAGCACGGCCGTTCACCTCCGAACGACCCGCCCCCGCGACGCCCGCGGACGACCCCAGGCGCCGGCGCCACCACCCCGACTCGCTGTCGTCGGTGATGCCCGACCACGTGCCGCACCAGCCACCGGTCCGAACGGAGCGCCACGAACGCCCGCGCACCGGGCGCCTGGCCACGGCGGCCCGGGCAAGGACGCCGCCCGCGCGCGCATGAACGGCGCCTTCAAGCTCAAGCGCTGCGAGAAGGGCTTGCACGGGTAGGCCACTGCGCGGGAACCTGCGGCGGGCCGGCGGTGTAAAGGTGGCATCGCGACCGAAACGAGCACCACCATGCCGCTGCGCCACCCCCGCCACGTCCCCGCCGTCCTGATCCTCCTCCTGGTCGCCGCCGCCGCGGCGCTGACCGCGGCGCCCGCGGGCGCCAAGGGCCTCACCGGCGTGTCGGTGTGCGGCGCCGACGGCTGCACCTCGCACTCCGGCGACCCGGGCTCCCTGGCGCCGCTGCTGGACGGCGGGGCGCTCGTCGCCGATCCCGGCCGCGCGCCGTTCGTGCGGATCAAGGAGCACCTGGGCGACGGCGGGAAGACGTTCGGGACCTCGACCCTCATCTACGTGCCGCGCTGGGGCCTGTGGCGCAACGAGGAGGGCAGTTGGCTGCGCCCGTACCCCGACGCCGCGACGCTGCTCAGGCGCCTCACGCGCGACGTGCGGCCGCTGCCGGCCAAGGCGCTGAAGCCGCACAAGACCAGCGGGCCGCCGGTCCCCGAGGCGCGCCCGTGGGTCGCACCCGCGCCGGCCGCGGCGGTGGCAGGCCTGGGCGACGACGGCGGGCCGTCCGGCGTGCTCCTCGCCGCGGCCGGCGCGGCGGTGGCGCTCGCGCTGACCGCCGTCGCGCTGTGGCGCCGCCGGCACGGCGCCTCCGGGAGGCCCGCGATCGGGTGACGGTCGCCGAGACCTCCGAAGCCGATCTCGTCAGCCGGTCGCGCGACGGCGACCGGGACGCCTACGGCCTGCTGGTCGCGCGCCATCAGCAGCTCGCGTTCCGCACGGCCTACGTCATCTGCGGCGACGCAGCCGAGGCGCAGGACGCCGCGCAGGAGGGCTTCCTGAAGACCTACATGTCGCTCGCGCGCTTCCGCGACGGCGCGCCGTTCCGCCCGTGGCTGCTGCGCATCGTGGCCAACGAGGCGCGCAACCGCCGCCGGTCGGCCGGCCGGCGCGAGCACCTTGCCGCCCTGGCCGCCGCCCATCCGGGGGCATGGGAGGCGGGCGCGGGCGCCGACGTCGCCGTGCTGGCCCGCGAGCGCCGCGCCGTGCTGGCCGGCGCCCTGCACCGGCTGAGTCCCGATCACCGCGAGGTGCTCGTGCTGCGCTACCTGCTCGACCTCTCCGAGCAGGAGTGCGCGGCGGTGCTCGGCTGCCGGGTCGGGACCGTCAAGTCCCGCCACGCCCGCGCGCTGCGCCGCCTGCGCGAGGAGTTCGACGACAACTCCGAGGAGCCCGATGCCCGCGCCTGACCTCCCCTACGAGCTCCGCGCCCTCGCTGCGCAGGCCGCCTGGCCGCCGACGCCGGATCTCGCCGCCGCGGTGGCCGCGCGCCTTGCGCGCGAGGCGCCCGCCGCCCATGCTCCCCGCCGGCGCCGCGCGGCACTCCGGCGCGCTCCGCGCCGCCTCGTCGTCGCCCTCGTCGCCGCGCTGCTCGTCGTCCCCGCCGGCGCGCTCGCGCTCCCCGGCCCGCGCCACGCGATCCTCGACGCGCTCGGCCTGCGCCACGTCACGGTCGAGCGCCGCCCGGCGCCGCTGCCGCCGGCCGCGCGCGACCCGCACCTGGGCGAGCGGACCACGCTGGCCCGGGCCGCCGGCGCGGCCGGCTTCGCCCCCCGCGTGCCGGCCGCCCTGGGCCCGCCGGACCGCATCTTCTACCGCGACGGCATCGTCACGCTCGCCTACGACCATCGCCTGCTCTTCGCACAGGCCGCCGGGCGCCTGGACCGCGACGTCCTGAGCAAGGTCATCGCGGTCGACGCCCACGCTCGCTCCGTGCGGGTCGCGGGGGCACCCGGGCTCTTCCTCGCCGCGTCCCACGCCTACCAGTGGCTCGACGCGACCGGGCCGCTCGTCCGCTCCGGGCCGGCGCTGATCTGGGAGCGCGACGGCCGCGTCTTCCGCCTGGAGGGCGAGCGCTCGCTGCGGCGCGCGCTGACCATCGCCGCGTCGGCACGATGAGTGAACCGCGGCCGGCGGGGAACACCACCGACCATGCCGCCCGCACCCGTCGCCCGCGCGGACGCGCTGCTCGGCGCCGCGATCGAGTCCACCATCAAGATCAAGCACCGCCGGCGCCTGCGTCGCCTGGGCCACCGCGGCGTGCTGGACCCGCCGCCCGCGTCGTCGCTCTTCGCCACGGGCGACCCGCCGCCGCGTGACGGCTGCCGCCTCGAGGTGCTCGTCGACGGTGCGACGGCGCTGCCCGCCATCGCCGAGGCCCTGCGCGGCGCGCGCTCGCACGTCCACCTCACGGGCTGGCACCTCGCCGCGCACTTCGAGCTCGTCCGCGGCGAGCACCCGACCGTCATCGGCGCGCTGCTGGCCGAGCTGGCCGAGCGGATCGACGTCCGCGTGATCGTGTGGGCGGGCGCGCCCGTCCCGGTGTTTCACCCGACCCGCAAGGAGGTCGAGGCCGGGGTCGACACGCTCGTGCGGGGGACGAGGATCCAGTGCCGGCGCGACCCGCGCGAGCATCCGGTCCACTGCCACCACGAGAAGACGATCGTCGTCGACGACGAGGTCGCGTTCGTCGGCGGCATCGACCTGACCGACCTGGCCGGCGACCGGTTCGACACGTCTGACCACGAGGCCCGCCGCCGCCTCGGCTGGCACGACGTCGGCACCCGGCTGGAGGGTCCGGCGGTCGCCGACGTCGCCGGCCACTTCGCCATGCGCTGGCGCGAGGTGGCCGGCGAGACGCTGCCGCCCGCGGTCCGGCCCGCGCCGCTGGAGGGCGACGGGACGAGCACCGTGCAGGTCGTCCGCACCGTCGCGGAGGACATGTACGACGCGGTGCCGACGGGCGACTTCCGCATCATGGAGTCCTACGTCCGCGCGATCCGCTCGGCGCAGCGCTTCATCTACTTCGAGAACCAGTTCCTGTGGTCGCCGGAGATCGTCGCGCTGCTGGTCGACAAGCTCGAGCGCCCGCCGTCGCCCGGGTTCCGCCTCGTGGTCCTGCTGCCCGCCAACGCCAACAACGGCCAGGACGACACCCGCGGGCAGCTCGCGGTGCTCGCCGACGCCGATGCCGCCGGCAACCCGCATCTGCTGGCGGCCACCATCCGGTCGCTCAGCGGCCGCCGCGACGACCCGCTCTACGTCCACGCGAAGGTCGGCATCGTCGACGACCGCTGGATGACGGTCGGCTCGGCCAACCTCAACAGCCACTCGCTGCTCAACGACACCGAGATGAACGTCGTCACCGACGACGCGGTCCTGGCCCGGGCGACCCGCGAGCGGCTGTGGTCCGAGCACCTCCAGCTCCCGGCCGCCGCGATCGCCGGCGCCGATCCGGTCGAGCTGATCGACCGCCGCTGGCGCCCGACCGCGATGGAGCAGCTGCGCCGCCGCGAGGCCGGACAGCCGCCCAGCCACCGGCTGATCGCGCTGCCCGGCGTCTCGAAGCGCTCACGGCGGCTGCTGGGCCCGGTGCAGGGGCTCTTCGACGACGGCTGAGGGACCCCGAGCACTCACCTTGCCGCTCTGTCAGCGCCTTCTCGGGATCGGGCGGCGGCGACCTGGGAGCATCGCCGCCGGAGGGCGCCGAGGACACCATGCCCACGCACGACATCCCCGTCATCGAGGGCGAGCGCCCGCTCGAGCGCCCGCGCGGCGCGCGCCGCCCGCGCCGCCGGCGCCTGTCGCCGCCTGCCGCGGTCGACGCCGGTGGGCTCGGCCTCTCCGGCCTGGCGGCCGCCGTGGTGGCCGCCGTCGCCCTGGTGGTCTTCGCGATCCAGGCCCCCGCGCTGGTGCGGGCGCTCTTCCTCAACCCCGACATCGCGTCGATGCCCCACCTCGCGACGCTGCTGGAGGGCGCGCCGGGTGACCGCGTCGTCACGCTGTCCAACGCGCCGGAGTACGAGTCGCTGACGATCCTGCGCGCGACCGCCGGCTGGGGCATCCATCGGCTCCTGTGGCAGGCCCTGCCGTTCGCCATGGCCGGCGCCGGGCTCCTCGTGCTGGCCCGCAGCGTCTGGACGACCTGGGGCCGCTGGGCCGCGGCGACGGCCGTCGCCACCCTCGCCGTCACCAGCGAGGGCCTGCGGATGACGCTGTTCGGGATCAACGCCCATGCCTTCTCGCTGTTCTCGGTGATCGTCCTCGGCGCGGTCCTCGTGGCGTTCGCCCGCCGCCCGCCGCGGTCGGCGGTGACCTGGGTGCTGTCGGGGCTCGCGCTCGTCGCGCTGGTGGCGCCCGGCACGCCCGACCTGCTGCTCCTGCTGACCGGCGTCGCCCCGTTCGCGCTGGCGGGCGTCGCGACCTGGCTGCTGAGCGGCGACGCCACGCACCGGCGGCTGGCCGCCTTCACCGTGATCGTCAGCGGCGCCGCGACGGTCCTCGGACGGCTGTTCGCCGCGCACATGCGCGCCGACGGGATCGCGCCGACGCCGACCTTCGGCGTGCAGTTCGCGACCACCGACCGGTTGCAGCACAACTTCTCGCTGCTCCTCGACGGCCTGGCCTACCTCGGCGGCGCGCACACCTTCGGCGAGAAGGTGACCGTGAGCTCGCTGCTGGGCGTGGTCGCCGGCGGCGCGGTCGTGGCCGGCTTCGTCGCCGGGCTCTGGTTCACGTTCACGCGCCTGCACGCCTATGCCGGTGACCGCCGGCTCGCCCGCCGGGAGCGCCCCGAGCGGATCGCGTTCATCGTGTTCTGGGGGGCGGCGCTCGGCTTGTCGGTCGCCTCGTACCTGGCCAGCGACCTGCCGCAGGGCCCGGGGACCGGGCGCTACCTCGTCCCGGCGTTCTACGCGGTCGCGGTGCTGCTGCCCGCCCTCGCAGTCGGCTCACGGCGGGCGCGCGCGTACGTCGCCGCGGGCGTGCTGGCGTTCGGCGTCGTCGTGCTGGGCACCCACGTCGTCGAGGGCCCCGAGGAGTTCGGCGGCGGCCCGACGGCGGCGGAGGTCTCGGCCGTGCACGCGTTCGTCCAGCGCAACGGCGCGAGCGTCGGCTACGCGGGCTACCAGGACGCCGAGGTCCTCACGTGGGGCACGCGCGCGGCGCTGCAGGTGTTCCCGGTCTATGCCGGCTTCGGCTGCCCGATGGAGTCGTGCCGCTTTCCGATCATGACCGTCTCGTCGTGGTACCGGGAGCGGCCGGGCACTCGGTCGTTCGTCGTGGAGCATCCGCCCGCGAGCTTCACGCAGCTCGACATGCTGCCGCGAGGCACGGGCAAGCCGGTCGCAGCCGGGCAGTTCGGGCGCCTGACCGTCTACGTCTTCGACCACGACGTCGCGCGCGACCTCGAGGCCGCGCCCGCGCCCGCGCAGCCGGCGGCGCCGTAGGAGCGTGGGTCCCTACTGGACCGCGGGTACGAGCCCCTGGGCGAGTACCCGCAGCGAAACGAGCCCCCTGGGCGAGGCTTCGCCTAGGACGCCGCCGACCGCGGAGACGGCGTGGGGCGAAGTCCGCGCCGCGAGGCGACGTACCCGGCGCCCCGCCGCGTCAACCGAGGATCGGGGCGCGCACGGTGGCGAGGAACGCGTCGAACAGCGCGAACGCCCGCACCCGTGCGCCGGCCGCGTGCTCGTCGCTTCCGGCCAGGACCGCGGCGACCGTCGTCTGCGCGCCCCTGACCGAGTCGGGGAAGCTGCGCGCCCAGTCGGCGGCGATCGCCGGCGTGACCTCGGGATGGAACTGCACGCCGAGGTGGGGGCCGGCGCGGAACGCCTGCGGGCCGACCGGCGAGCGCGCGAGCAGGTCGGCGCCCGGCGGCAGCGTGAACGCATCGCGGTGCCACTGCAGCCACGGGCCCGGCGGCACGGTCTCGGGCGCGAGCGTCTCGACGCCGAGCCAGCCGACCTCCGGCCGGGCGGCCGGCGCCACCGTCCCGCCGAGCGCACGCGCGAGGTGCTGGGCGCCGAAGCAGATGCCGAGCACGGGCACGCCCACCGCCAGCGCGCGGTCCAGCGCGGTGCGCTCGGCGGCCAGCCACGGCACCGCGTCGTCGTAGGCCGAGGCCTCGGAGCCGAGCGAGACCAGGAAGGGCCGGTCCGCGGGATCCGGGATCGGAGCACCGGCGCGCACGACCTCGATCGGCACGTCGCGCGTGTCGGCCCACTCGGCCAGCAGCGCGGCCGGCGTGTCGGCCTCGTGCTCGAGGACGAGCGCGGCGCGTTCGTTCATGCGGCGGCGGGCATGCGCGCCCCGCCGGGGCCCGCGACGGTCTCGACGTCGCGCAGCTCCAGCGCCGCGCCGCACTTGGTGCACACGCGGCGATCGTCCAGCTCGCCGCCGCAGCCGCGGTGCAGCAGCAGCATCGGCGGCCCGGCCTCCGAGGTGAGGTGCTTGTCGCCGAACTGCAGCAGCGCGACGATCGCCGGCCACAGGTCGCGCCCCATGTCGGTCAGCCGGTACTCGTGGCGCAGCGGGCGCTCCTGGTAGGGCACCTTCGTCAGCACGCCGGCCTCGACCAGGCGCTCCAGCCGGTCCTGCAGCACGTTGCGCGCGACGCCGAGGCGGTCGGCGAAGTCGCCGAAGCGCCGCACGCCGAGGAACGCGTCGCGAACGATCAGCAGCGTCCAGCGCTCGCCCACCAGCTCGAGGGTGCGAGCGACCGAGCAGCGCTGCGACTCATAGGTCCGACCGAGCATCGACGCCATGCTAGCGCCACTCGATTGCGTCACGCTACCCACGATCGCGCTCGAGGACGCGACTCGACCCTGCCGCATCGGCTCGAGCCTGAGCCACGAGCCTCCGTCGGAGGCGCAACCGCGCTATCCTGCGAAGTCGACTCGCTCCGGGGCGAGTCGTTTCTTTGCCCCGGGTCAAGCAGTCGATACCCACTTCCTCAGTACATCCTCGACGGGAGCCGGCCCATGGCCCGCGGAGACGTGCGCATCGCAGTGACCCTCGCATGCGAGGACTGCAAGCGCCGCAACTACCAGACGAACAAGAGCAAGCGGAACACGCCGGATCGCATCACCCTCCGGAAGTTCTGCAAGTGGTGCCGGTGCCACACCAGCCACCGGGAGACCCGCTAGGTCCCCACCGAGCGGCACGCCCCTCATGGCCCCTGATCGAAAGAACCCCGGCCCCGAGCCGACCGAACCGCACCGGGAGAACGTCCCGGGCGAGCTCGACCACGCCTCGGGCGAGGTCGAGGAGTTCGAGGCCGGTCTGGTCAGCGGCGCCGACGGCACGCCGGACGGCACCACCACCGACGCGGAGCTCGAGCGTGCGGCGACCGAAGCGGTCGGCGACCTCGACGACGACGGTGACGTCGACGAGGAGGACCGGGCGATCGCTCGCCGCGGCGGGCGCGAGCCGGCCAAGTCCGGTGGCGGCGGCCCGCGGTTCTTCGTCTTCCTCAAGGCCAGCTGGGCCGAGCTGCAGCGGGTCCAGTGGCCCGATCGCCGTCAGGTCGCGCAGGCCACGGCCGTCGTCGTGGGCTTCGTCATCGTCGCCGGCGCCTACCTCGGTCTCGCCGACTGGGTCGCCCAAAAAGTCGTCGACGTCATCCTCTAGTACGGAAACTTCATGTATCGCTGGTACGTCGTCAACACATACTCCGGGCACGAGAACAAGGTCAAGTCCAACCTCGAGCACCGCGCGAGCTCCCTCGGGCAGCGTCGCGCGATCCGCTCCGTGGTGGTCCCGACCGAGACGGTCTCGGAGATGAAGGACGGGCAGAAGGTCTCGCAGGAGAAGCGGACCATGCCCGGGTACGTGCTGGTCAACATGGACCTCAACGAGGATTCGTGGCAGCTCGTCAAGGGCACGCCCGGCGTCACCGGCTTCGTCGGTGCCTCCAACGAGCCCGTTCCGCTCACCCAGCCCGAGGTCGACCGCCTGCTGCACCGCGAGGTCGCGCAGAAGGTCGCCACGAAGGCGCAGTTCTCGATCGGCGAATCCGTCAAGGTGATCTCGGGCCCGTTGTCCGACTTCTCCGGCGAGATCTCGGAGATCAACCAGGACGCGCAGAAGCTGAAGGTGCTGGTATCCATTTTCGGTCGAGAGACGCCCGTCGAGGTGGGCTTCGACCAGGTCAAGAAGATCTAGAAGGCATAACCGTATGGCCAAGAAGGTCCTCACCCAGATCAAGCTGCAAGCCGTCGGCGGACAGGCGAGCCCCGCTCCGCCGGTCGGTCCTGCGCTCGGTCAGCACGGCATCAACATCATGGAGTTCTGCAAGGCGTTCAACGCCCAGACCCAGCAGGACTCCGGCACGATCATCCCGGTCGTGATCACGGTCTACGAGGACCGTTCGTTCACGTTCGTGACCAAGACGCCGCCCGCCGCGGTGCTCATCAAGCAGGCCATCGGCCTGGAGAAGGGCTCCGGCGAGCCGCATCGCGACAAGGTCGGCAAGATCACCAAGGACCAGATCCGGGCGATCGCCGAGAAGAAGCTTGGGGACCTGAACGCGCACGACGTGGATCAGGCCAGCAAGATCATCGAGGGCACAGCCCGCAGCATGGGTGTGGAGGTCGTCTGACATGGGCAAGCACGGCAAGAACTACGTCGAGGTCAAGGCCAAGGTCGACCGCGAGCATGAGTACCTGCCCGCCGAGGCCATCAAGATGGTCCGCGACCTCAAGCGCGCGAAGTTCGACGAGTCCGTCGAGGTCCACATCCGCACCGGCCTGAACGTCCGCCACGCCGACGAGCAGCTGCGCGGCACCATCGCGCTGCCCAACGGCCTCGGCAAGGACGTCAAGATCGCCGTCTTCGCCAAGGGCGACAAGGCCCGTGAGGCCGAGGAGGCCGGCGCGGACATCGTCGGCGCCGACGATCTCGCCAAGAAGATCGAAGAGGGCTTCACCGACTTCGACGTCGCCATCGCGACGCCCGACATGATGCCCGTGGTCGGCCGTCTCGGCCGCATCCTGGGCCCGCAGGGCAAGATGCCGAACCCCAAGGTCGGCACGGTCACG